>NZ_JBSWYV010000010.1:0-172663 GCF_056161285.1 Thalassospira sp. ABL2_045
TGCACCGTGAACGGGTGGTGGCCACCACCCGTTCAAACAAAAGAGGCAGAAGGATCATAACAAATCCTTCTGCCTCTCAAAGTATAAGCCCCGCACGATAATCGGCGGGGCTTTTGTTTTTCTGCGGTTCTGGCTGGATCAGACCGGCTTGATCAGGACGTGACGTTTCTTGCCTGCCGAAACCTTGATGACACCATCTGAGTTCAGTGCATCAGCCGTGATGTTTGCGTTTTCATCGCTGACCTTCTCGTCATTGATCTTGGCACCGCCACCCTTGATCAGGCGGCGTGCTTCACCGCCCGATTTGGCAAGCTCGGCGCGACGGAACAGATCAAAGGCCGGAATACCCGCATCAAGGTCGGCCTTGGCGACTTCGACGGTCGGCAGGTCATCGGCCAGAACGCCTTCTTCAAAGGTCTTGCGCGCGGTCTCGGCTGCGGCAAGGGCGGCTTCTTCGCCGCGGCAAAGCTTGACCGCCTCAAATGCCAGAACCTTTTTGGCATCGTTGATCTGCGAGCCTTCAAGTTTCTCGTATTCGGCAATCTGATCAAGCGGCATCTCGGTGAACAGACGCATGAACTTGATGACGTCGGCGTCTTCGGTGTTGCGCCAGAACTGGTAGTAGTCATAAGACGACAGGCGTTCTTCATTCAGCCAAACGGCACCAGCCGCAGTCTTGCCCATCTTGGCACCCGATGCGGTGGTCATCAGCGGGGTGGTCAGGCCAAACAGCGATTTGTCATCAACACGACGGCCAAGCTCTACACCATTGACGATGTTGCCCCACTGGTCGGATCCGCCCATCTGAAGCGTACAGCTGTAATTGCGGTTCAGTTCGACAAAGTCATAGGCCTGCAGGATCATGTAGTTGAACTCAAGGAAGCTCAGCGACTGTTCACGATCCAGGCGCAGCTTGACCGAGTCAAAGCTCAGCATGCGGTTGACCGAGAAATGGCGACCGAAATCACGCAGGAATTCGATGTAGTTCAACTTATCCAGCCAGTCGGCATTGTTGACCATGACCGCATCGGTTGGGCCATCGCCAAAACTTAGGAACTGCTGGAAGACCTTTTTGATGCCCGCCATGTTGCCTTCGATGATTTCATCGGTCAGAACCGGGCGCGCATCATCGCGCCCTGTCGGGTCACCAACGCGGGTCGTGCCGCCGCCCATCAGGACGATCGGCTTGTGGCCGGTTTTCTGCAACCAGCGCAGCATCATGATCGAGACAAGCGATCCGACATGCAGGCTGTCTGCAGTGCAATCATAGCCCACATAGCACACCACCGTGTTATCCGATGCATAGGCATCAAGCCCTTCAAGATCAGTACATTGGTGGATGTAACCGCGGTCATTCATGACGCGGAGAAAATCAGACTTCAGTTCAGTCATGGTTTTTGCGCTATGTTGGTTGTGATAGAAATTTCGAGCCGCCATTATGTGCGGAGGCGATGATCTAGCACAGAAAACATCCGCTCGGCAACGCATCGGCGAACAGATCTGCCATCCGGGTAACGAATTCGCGATAATTTCCCGTTAGGCTGCGCCAAACCAACAGTTTTCGCGGCACGGAGTACAACATGACACAGGGCTGGATCACGGCAATCGGCATGATGAGCGGCACCTCCCTTGACGGGGTGGATGCAGCGCTGATTGAAACCGATGGTGTTGAAGTGCGCCGCACCGGCCAGTCCGTCTTTGTGGCCTATGCCCCAGAACTGCGTGAACGCATGCGCGCATGTTTTGGCAATCGTAGCGCGACCAACAGCGAACATGTCGTTGCCGATGAACTGACACAGGTGCATGTTGATGCTGTTAACATGTTGCTGGATAAAGCCGGTATTGCGGCGGGCGATATTGCTGTCATCGGCTTTCACGGCCAAACCGTCTTTCACGAACCGGGCAATGGCATCACGCGCCAGATCGGAACGCCACATATGTTGGCGGAGCAAACCGGCATTCCGGTGGTCGCCGATTTCAGGCTGGCCGATGTGGCGGCCGGTGGGGAGGGCGCACCACTCGCACCCATCTATCACGCCGCCCTGATCAAAAGTGCCGGTGTCGATTTACCCGTTGCGGTCCTTAATATCGGTGGTGTGTCGAACGTCACCTATATTGACGTCGATGATGAATTGCTGGCCTTTGATTGCGGGCCGGGCAATGCACGCCTTGATGACTGGATGCTGCGCCATACCGGCAATCCGGTTGATCTGAACGGGGCGACGGCGGCATCGGGTACGGGTGATCCGATGGTCGAGGTCAAATTCCTTGAAGACCCGTATTTTGACCGCACCCCGCCCAAGTCGCTGGATCGTGAAGATATGGCCGCACGCATCGATGGACTGGTAGTTGAGGCCAAGCTGAATGTTCCGGATGGTGCGGCAACCCTTGCCAATTGCACGGTGGCGGCCGTCGTCGCCGGGGTCAATCACCTGCCACGTGCCCCGCAAAGCTGGTTTGTCTGCGGTGGCGGGCGTCATAATGATTACATCATGGCAACGCTGGAAAATCGCCTTGCTGTACCAGTGCGATCAGTCGATGAGTTGGACTGGGATGGGGATGCGGTCGAGGCGGAATGTTTCGGCTTCCTGGCCGTGCGCCATCTGCGTGACTTGCCGCTCAGCTTTCCCGGTACCACCGGGGTTCCTGAGCCCTGTTGCGGTGGCAAGCTTTACACCACAAAAAAGGCCGCCTGATCAGGCGGCCTTTCGTTTGTTCGTATTCGCAAGCAGTGCTTACGCGCCGCGTTTGTCGAGATAGGCAGCCGAATGCTTGATCACGTCATCTTGCTGTTTGGCAAAATAATGATCGGCACCGTCAATCGCGCACATATCAACTTCAATACCCTTCTGGGCATTAAGCTTGTCGGCAAGCTTGTTGACGGAGGCGACCGGAATGTTGGTGTCCTGGCTGCCATGGATCAGAATGCCGGATGACGGGCAGGGGGCCAGGAAGGTGAAGTCATGTTCACTTGCCGGGGCTGCAACCGAAATGAAGCCGTCGATTTCCGGGCGGCGCATCAGAAGCTGCATCGCGATCCAGGAACCGAACGAATAGCCAGCCACCCAGGTTGCGCGCGCATTGGCGTTATAGGTCTGCATCCAGTCAAGGGCGGATGCCGCATCCGAGAGTTCGCCGATGCCCTGATCGAACACACCCTGCGAACGACCCACGCCGCGGAAATTGAACCGCATGACGGAATAGCCGCGATCCTTGAACATGTTGAACATGTTAAAGCACAACTTGTTATTCATTGTGCCACCCTGTTGCGGGTTCGGATGGAGGATGAGTGCGATGGGCGAATCGTCAGCGCCGTTATGATGGTAGCGACCTTCAAGGCGACCTTCGGGGCCGTTAAAAATGACCTCAGGCATGGATCAGACTGCTCCTGTCCACGAATGGAAAGATGTGTGCAACAAAAATATCCGAGTGTTTTTGTGAGTTTTTTCGTGTTTGCGCATAAATTGCTTTGGGCAAATACTTGACCAAGTTACTCGGTTATCCTATATTCCGGCTAACCCGATGGTGCCTTTCCAACCCGCTTTCGCGATCTGCGCGAGGCCGGGCGTGGACGTGGGTGCCGGGAATCGAAGCTACTAATTACACAGTGGACCGCCCCATGTTCAAGCTAATTCGTCAGGAAATTGACGCGATGATCGCCCGTGACCCTGCTGCGCGATCCCGTTGGGAAGTCGTGATCAGCTATCCGGCGTTTCATGCGATCATGGGATATCGTGGCACACACTGGCTGTGGCAACGCGGTTTCCGCCTGACGGCACGGTTCCTGTCGCAGATTCTGCGCTGGTTGACCGGGATTGAAATTCACCCGGGGGCCAAGATCGGCAAACGCTTCTTTATCGACCATGGCATGGGTGTCGTGATCGGCGAGACGGCCGAACTTGGTGATGATGTCACGCTCTATCAGGGGGTTACCCTTGGCGGGACGTCGCCAAGCGTCAATAGCGATGGTCAGCGTGGTCTGAAACGTCACCCGACCCTTGAGGACGGTGTGATTGTTGGGTCCGGCGCACAAATCCTGGGGCCGTTCACCGTGCACAAGAATGCCCGTGTTGGCGGCAATGCGGTTGTTCTGGGCGAAGTACCGGAAGGGGCCACCGTGGTCGGTATTCCGGCCAAGATGGTGCGCCGCGAACAAGATGACCGGTTCTGCGCTTATGGTACGCCGCTTGGCGATTTGCCCGATCCGGTGGCGCGTGCGCTTGATGAACTCGGTCGTGAAGTTCAGACGCTGCGTGACAAGGTTGTCGCACTTGAGGCGGAAAAAGCCGGCAAAGACGACACGCCTGAGAAACCGCGCATTGTCGCATCATCGGAATAGAATTTGCGTGTCATACTACGCAATGTAAACGAACAAGCCCGCTTATGGGGTAACCCGAAAGCAAGGCAGGAGGACGCACCGTGAAGCTGAGTACCAAAGGCCGCTATGCCGTTATGGCGATGGTCGATCTCGCTGAAAGCAGCAAGGACCGACCGGTCGCACTTGCAGACATTGCGGACCGTCAGGAAATTTCACTGTCATATCTTGAACAGCTGTTTGGCAAATTGCGCAAGGGCGGTCTGGTCCGTTCGGTGCGCGGCCCGGGTGGTGGTTATCTGCTGGCACGCAATGCCACGGAAACCCGTGTTGCCGATGTCATTCTGGCTGTCGACGAGCCGATCCGCGCAACCCGTTGCAAGTCCGGATCTCCCAAGGGCTGCAAGGCCAACCGTGGTCGCTGTCAGACCCACGAATTGTGGGAAGAACTGGGCAACCAGATTTATCTCTATCTGGCCTCTGTCAGCTTGGCTGATGTGGTCGATCGCAATGTGGCGGGGACGCTTCGGACGTTCCAGGGTAAAACAACCCAAATCGAAGAGCCGTCACAGGTTGCGGCACAGTAAATGCTCCTCTATATCGAGGGCAGATGCGAATAAGGATGATTTTAAACTGATGACCGAGCAGGTTTATCTCGACTACAACGCCAGCGCGCCGCTTTGCGAGGAAGCAAAGCAGGCCATGATCGCTGCGATGGATGTGGCAGGTAATCCGTCTTCGGTTCATGCCAGTGGTCGTGCGGCCCGCAAGATTGTTGATCATGCACGTCGCACCATTGCCGACCTGGTGGGCGGCGATTCCGAACGGATCGTTTTCACCAGCGGCGGGACAGAGGCCAACAATCTGGCGCTGAACGGTTTGGAAGATGTCACCGTATTTACCAGTGCGGTCGAACATCCTTCGGTTATCGAAGCAAGACCCGATGCCAAGCGCATCCCGGTGGATGCCAATGGCGTGATTGATCTGGCTGCCCTTGAAGCGATGCTCAAAGACGCATCGGATGCCGGGCAAAAGGTTCTGGTGTCGGTCATGCTGGCCAATAACGAAACCGGCGTTATTCAGCCGGTTGCCAAGGTCGGCCTGCTGGCCCGTGAATATGGCGCCAAGGTCCATTGTGACGCCGTTCAGGCGCTGGGACGTGTGCCGGTCGATATGGGGCGGATGCTGGTCGATATGGTGTCGATTTCGGCCCATAAGATTGGCGGCCCGAAAGGTGTTGGTGCCCTTGCGATTGCGCAGGGTGTGATGCTGGTCCCCCAGATCCGGGGCGGCGGGCAGGAAAAATACCGCCGTGGTGGTACTGAAAACGTTGTCGGGATCGCAGGCTTTGAAGCCGCTGCCAAACGTGCCGAGGCCAACATGGCGAAAATGGCAGATATCGCGAAATTGCGCGATCGCCTTGAAACGGAATTGGCATCCGAAGCGCCAGAGCTTCTGATCGCCGCAAAAGGAACGGAGCGACTGGTGAATACAAGTTGCCTGATCCTGCCAGGAATGCCCGGGGAAACCCAGGTTATGGCACTGGATCTGGCAGGTGTAGCCATCAGTTCGGGATCAGCCTGTTCGTCAGGCAAGGTACGTGAAAGCCACGTGCTGAAAGAAATGGGTGTTGACGAGCCGGGCTCGGCCATTCGGGTCAGTCTGGGGTTGGAAAGCACCGATGAAGATATTGATACATTTGTCCGAGTTTGGAGCCGGATGAGGGGTAACGCAGCGCGTAAGAAAGCGCGTCACGCTGCCTGAGAAAGAGTGAGTGAGGAAGCCTTTAAAATGAACGAGCTTAAAGCAAAGCCGATCTATCTGGACTACCAGGCGACGACGCCGACCGACCCGCGGGTCGTGGAGGCAATGCTGCCATACTTCACCGAGAAATTCGGTAACCCGCATTCGCGCAACCACAGCTTTGGCTGGGAAGCAGAAGATGCGGTCGAAGTGGCACGTGGCCAGGTTGCCAAGATCATCGGCGCATCGGCCAAGGAAATTATCTTTACCTCGGGTGCGACCGAATCAAACAACCTCGCACTCAAGGGCGTGATGAAGTTCTACGGCAAAAAGAAGCCGCACCTGATCACGGTTGTCACCGAGCATAAATGCGTGCTCGACAGTGCCCGCCACCTTGAGCAGGAAGGTTACAAAGTGACCTATCTTGGCGTTAAGGAAAACGGCCTGATCGACCTTGAAGAACTCAAGGCTGCCATCACCGACGAAACCGCACTCGTGTCCGTCATGGGCGTGAACAACGAAATCGGTGTTATTCAGCCGCTCAAGGAAATCGGCGAGATCTGCCGTGAACGCAAAGTCTTCTTCCACACCGACTGTGCGCAGGCGGTTGGCAAGATCGACCTTGACGTTGACGACATGAAAATCGACCTGATGTCGATTTCCGGTCACAAGATCTATGGCCCGAAAGGCGTTGGTGCGCTTTATGTTCGCCGTCGTCCGCGTGTGCGTGTCATTGCACAGATCACCGGTGGTGGTCAGGAACGTGGCATGCGTTCGGGTACGCTGCCGACCCCGCTGATCGTGGGTCTTGGCAAGGCGTGTGACATTCTGTCCAACGAAATGGCCGAAGAAAACGCCCGCATCGAAGAGCTGCGTGACTACACGCTCAAACGTTTCCGTGACCGTCTTGAAGACATCTATGTCAATGGTGACGAACACGAACGTGTTTGCGGCAACCTGAACATTTCGTTTGCCTATGTCGAAGGTGAAAGCCTTCTGATGGACATCAAGAACATTGCCGTGTCGTCGGGCTCTGCCTGCACCTCGGCGTCGCTGGAACCGTCTTACGTTCTGCGGGCTCTTGGTGTTGACGAAGAACTGGCCCATACATCCCTTCGCATCGGCATTGGTCGCTACACCACCAAGGAAGAGCTCGACGAAGCCGTTGATGCCATCTGCACCGCAGTGGAGCGTTTGCGCGAAATGAGCCCGCTTTGGGAAATGGCGCAGGAAGGCATCGACATCAAGTCGATCGAATGGGCTGAACACTAAGCACGGCTGAAAACGAACGTTTGACGTAATCAATCTCGTGAGAGAGACACAGGACTTTTTAGGAGGATTCCTATCATGGCTTATAGTGAAAAGCTGATCGACCATTACGAAAACCCGCGCAACGTCGGGTCCATGGACAAGAACGAAACGTCTGTTGGTACCGGCCTTGTTGGCGCACCGGCTTGCGGCGACGTCATGAAGCTGCAGATCAAGGTGACCCCGGAAGGCATCATTGAAGATGCGAAGTTCAAGACCTTCGGTTGCGGTTCGGCCATTGCGTCGAGCTCGCTGATCACCGAATGGGTCAAAGGCAAGTCGATTGACGAAGCCGGCGCGATCAAGAACTCGCAGATTGCCGAGGAACTCGCACTTCCGCCGGTCAAGGTTCACTGCTCGATCCTGGCCGAAGACGCGATCAAAGCTGCAATCAGCGACTACAAAACCAAAAACGGCGCAGCGGATGTGGACGCTGCTGAATAAGCAGCGCCCACTCCCCATCGTTTTCGGAATTTTGGGAGAATACAATGGCTCTACCGTCACCGATTTCTGTCACACCGGTTGCCCTTGATCACATCAAGGCACTGCTAGATAGCCGCGGGAAACCTTCGCACGGCATTCGGCTTGGTGTGCGCAGCAAAGGGTGCTCGGGCCTGTCCTACACGCTGGAATATGCTGATGGTGCCGATGGCTTCGAAGAAGTCGTCGAACTTGAAGACGGCGTGAGAATCCTGATCGACCCCAAAGCCATTATGTTCGTGCTGGGCACGGAGATGGATTACGAGGTCAACAAGATGGAAGAAGGCTTTGTTTTCCGGAACCCCAACGAAAAAGGTCGTTGTGGTTGTGGGGAATCCTTCCACGTCTGATCAGGCCGGGCTTTCCCTGCTTTCTGAATGGTTATGGCCCTGGCGATATCGCCGGGGCCATCGCCTGAAAAAGGGTGATTTGACCGAATGCCGGTCACTTTGCGCCTTTTTGAATTGATTTGTTTTTGTCTTTTAATCCTCGGAAGTGCATCGCGTGAGCAACACCGAACAATCGGCGCACAAGGTTTGCTGGTCCTGCAAGGGGCCGGTCGATGTCAGCGCACTGTTTTGCGAAACCTGCAACGCTATTCAGCCCCCGGGCCAGCTGGATCATTTTACCCGCTTTGGCCTGGAACAATCCTTTGCGGTTGATGTCGATGCGATGGAAGCGACCTATCTCAAGCAGCAGCAGAAGCTCCATCCCGACCGGTTTGCGTCAAAATCCGGTCGCGAGCAGGCCCTGTCATCGCAACAGGCCGCGAGCCTGAATGAAGCTTTCGAGACCCTGAAAAACCCGGTTGCACGGGCGCATTACATGCTCCGTCTGGCCGGTCACGAGCCCGAAGGCGACGAAGGCCACACGGTCAATGATCCAGAGCTTCTGATGGAAGCGATGGAAATGCGTGAAGCCCTTGATGATGCCGATGACAAACTCACCATCGATGCCATGATCAAGGATACCCGCAAACAGGCACGCGCCTGTGAAAAGGACCTGGGCGCCGCCTTTGATAGCCAATCCTATGACGCGGCCAAGAAACTGGCCACCCGTCTGAGATACCTGATGAAAATGACCGAGGAAGCGCGCGCGAAGAAATCACGCCTTGCCGCTGCCTGATCATAGAAAAAGACTGGACGTAAAGATGGCTCTGCTAAAAATTCACGAACCGGGCGAAACGCCACTCCCGCACGAGGATGAGCGCCAGGTTGCTGTTGGCATCGACCTTGGTACGACCAACTCGGTTGTCGCGATTTCGAACTCGGAAAAACCCGAAGTGCTGCGCGATAAATCCGGTGGCAATGCGATTGTGCCCTCTGTCGTCTATTACGGCGACGAGACCCCGGTGGTCGGCGAAGCGGCGCGCGATCAGATCAATACCGATGCCAGCCGCGTGGTTTCATCGGTCAAACGTCTGATGGGCCGTGGGCTTGAAGATGTCAAATCGGTCGCAGGCACGCTGCCTTATCACGTTGAAGTCCCCGAAGAATCTGAAACCGAAAACGGCGAACCGATGATGGTGCGCCTGAATGTCGGCAAGCGGGTTCTGACCCCGGTCGAAGTTTCGGCCGATATCCTGCGCTCCTTGCGTGCGCGGGCCGAAGAAAGCCTTGATCAGTCGGTTGAAAAGGCCGTGATCACGGTTCCGGCCTATTTCGATGATGGCGCACGGACCGCGACCAAGGATGCCGCAAAGCTCGCCGGGATCGAAGTCCTGCGTCTGGTCAATGAACCGACGGCCGCTGCCCTTGCCTATGGCCTTGATAACGGGGCAGAGGGGCTTTATGCCGTTTATGATCTTGGTGGCGGCACGTTTGATATCTCGCTTTTGAAAATGCAGAAGGGCGTCTTCCAGGTGAAGGCAACTGGCGGTGATGCCGCCCTTGGCGGCGATGATTTCGATCATGCGATTGCCGAGCATCTTCTGGCGGAACGCAAAGACGGCGGGGCAACCGATGATCTTGATGCGTCGGACGCCAAACGCCTGCTTAAGGCGGCCCGTACGGTCAAGGAGAGCCTGACCGATCAGGACAGTGTCGAAGTGTCCGTGGCGCTCAACGGCACGGAAACCAAACACAGCGTCACCCGTGAACAGTTCGATGGTATGATTGCCAAGCTGGTTGCGCGCACGACCGCAATCACCGAACAGGTTCTTGATGACGCCGATGTTCTGCCCGAAGACGTCAAGGGTGTCGTGCTTGTCGGCGGGTCGACCCGTGTGCCGGCGGTGCGCAAGGCCGTCGCCGATCTGTTTGAACAGGAACCGCTTTCCGACATTGACCCGGACGAGGTTGTTGCTCTTGGCGCTGCCCTTCAGGCCGAAGCGTTGACCGGTGGCTCTGACAACCTTCTGCTCGATGTCACGCCGCTGTCTCTTGGTCTGGAAACCATGGGCGGGATTGTTGAAAAGGTCATTGACCGCAACACCCCGATTCCGGTCGCCAAGGCCCAGGAATTCACCACCTATCAGGATGGTCAGTCGGCCATGATGATCCATGTGGTGCAGGGCGAACGCGAAATGGTTGATCAGTGCCGCTCGCTGGCGCGCTTTGTTCTGACCGGTATTCCGTCGATGGCCGCAGGGGCCGCGCGCATTCGTGTGCAGTTCAATGTCGATGCCGATGGTCTTCTGACCGTCTCGGCGCGCGAAGAAACCACCGGCACGGAACAGGAAGTCGCAGTCAAGCCGACCTATGGCATCAATGAAACCGATATGGCGACCATGTTGCGCGACAGCATGGTGCATGCGCGTGAAGACATGGAAATGCGCGTCCTGACCGAAGCCCGGGTTGAAGCACGCCGGAACATTCTGGCGGTCAATGCCGCGATGGCAGCCGACAACGCGCTTCTGACCAAGGAAGACGAAACTAATATCAATCAAGCGATTAGCAAGCTTGAAATGGCCACGACCGGCGAGG
The DNA here is from genome assembly GCF_056161285.1 of Thalassospira sp. ABL2_045. NCBI lineage: Bacteria > Pseudomonadati > Pseudomonadota > Alphaproteobacteria > Rhodospirillales > Thalassospiraceae > Thalassospira > Thalassospira sp. ABL2_045. The sequence goes on from NZ_JBSWYV010000010.1 coordinate 10,771, forward strand.
ACCGCGAAGCCATCAATGACGCCGCCGAGGCGCTTGAAAATGCATCGCGCCCGTTTGCCGAGGCCCGCATGGATAGCCGGATCCGCCAGGCGCTTGCCGGGCAGAATGTCGATGAAGTGAACTAGGAAGTGAATTAATCGACACCGGTAGAATTGACAAACCGGCGAACTGCGGCGATTGTCCCCGACAACCGCCAAGGTCAGGGCCGGACAAGTGCGAAGCACGGCTTCGTATAAACAGAGATCGAACGACAAGTATTACCGAGGAGAAAGGCACAGATGCCTAAGATCGTTTTTGTTGAGCCGGATGGCACCGAAAAGGAATTCGAAGTTGCCGACGGCCTGTCCGTACTGGAAGCTGCCCACAAGAACGGCATTGACCTTGAAGGCGCATGCGAAGGTTCGCTGGCATGTTCGACCTGCCACGTCGTTCTTGACGAAGAATGGTTCGACAAGCTCGACGAGCCGTCCGAAGACGAAGAAGACATGCTTGATCTTGCTTTCGGCCTGACCGAAACGTCGCGTCTTGGCTGCCAGATCATCATGAGCGACGAGCTCGACGGTCTGCGCGTGACCCTGCCGTCCGCGACCCGCAACATGATGGTCGACAAGTAAGTTTCACCTTCTGCTGACCGGGCGGTATTCCGCCCCGGCACCAAAGGAGACGGATATGCGTTGGACAGACATTCAGGACATCGCGATCGAGCTTGAGGATGCCCATCCGGACAAGGATAACCTCAACCTTCGCTTTACCGACCTGCATAAGTGGGTCACCGAGCTTGAAGGGTTCGAAGACGATCCCGAGAAATCGAACGAGAAGATTCTCGAAGCCATCCAGATGGCCTGGATCGACGAACGCGAAGACTGATTTTGATGAGCGTGATGTGCGCCAAAGCGGCCTGCACCCTGATCACGAAATACCGGACCAGCCTGCATCTGCGGGCTGGTCCGTTTTTGTTTGCGCCAAGATAAAAGAAAAAGGGAAGGGACATCCATGAGCAAGCCCGCCACCTTCAACGACATCATCCCGGCCTACAGCCTATTTGGCAAATTGCGCACCTGTGCGCCCGATGCCTGGCAAAGCTATGTCTGCCATGACTTCGTCAGGCAGTTGGGCAAGGGCACGCTGCCGGAAGCTGCGTTCAAGCATTACCTCATTCAGGATTACCTGTTCCTGATCCAGTTTTCGCGGGCCTATGCGCTGGCGGTCTATAAGGCCGAAGACCTGCATGCGATGCGCCAGTTTTCCGGCACGGTCCATGCCATCCTCGATATGGAAATGAAGCTGCATCTGGAATTCTGCGAAGGTTGGGGATTGTCAGAGGCCGATATCATCGCACAGCCCGAAGCCCGCGCCTGCATCGCCTATACCCGCTATGTGCTTGATCGCGGCCATCAGGGCGATGTCGTCGACCTGCAGGTCGCCCTGATGCCCTGTATGGTGGGCTATGCCGAAATCGCAAACCGCTTGATGGCAAGTTCTGATACTGTGCTTGACGGCAATCCATATCGGGCATGGATTGAAATGTATGCGTCCGAGGAATTCCAGGACGTGGCAAAGGCCGAAATCGAGTTGCTTGAACATACCTGTGCTACGCGCGGGGGGCATCGCCGCCTCGAAGGGCTGGTTGAGACCTTTACCATGGCAAGCCGCCTTGAAGCCGATTTTTGGCAGATGGGACTTGATCTGGCAAAATAGGCCAATATCGCCTATATAAGCCCGAATAAACCGTCACGGGTGGCGTATGCGCCGCCCGTTGGTCGTTTGAGATCGATCTTTGTACAACTTCTTGTCGCTGCGGCCTTGACCCGCAGATGGGTGGGAAAAATGAACTCTCTTGGCTTTGATAAAGCCCCGGAAGATACCCGCGTGGTTGTTGCCATGTCGGGCGGGGTGGATAGCTCTGCCGTTGCGGCCCTTCTGAAATCAGAAGGCTATGACGTAGTCGGCATCACGCTTCAGCTTTATGATATGGGGGCCAATGCCCCGACCCGTGCGAAATCCTGCTGTGCCGGGCGCGATATTTATGACGCGCGCAAAGTGGCCGAGGATATCGACATTCCCTATTACGTGCTCGATTACGAATCCCGCTTCCGCGAAGAAGTGATCGATGATTTTGCCGACAGTTACATGCGCGGCGAAACCCCGATCCCGTGCGTGAAATGCAACCAGACCGTCAAGTTCCGCGATCTGCTTGAAACGTCCTATGACCTGGGCGCGGATTGCATGGCGACCGGCCATTATGTGCAGCGTAAACTGGGTACCAATGGCCGCGCCGAACTGCACCGTGCAGCTGATCCCAACCGCGATCAAAGCTACTTCCTGTTCACCACGACCCAGGAACAGCTCGATTTCCTGCGCTTCCCGCTGGGCCATCTGATGAGCAAGGCCGAAACCCGCGCACTTGCCGCCAAATACGGCCTCGAAGTCGCCGATAAGCCCGACAGTCAGGACATCTGCTTTGTCCCGGATGGCAAATATGCCCGTCTGGTCGAAAAGCTCCGTCCCGAGGCGGGCGAGCCGGGCGAGATCGTTGATCTTGATGGCAATGTGCTGGGCGATCATCGCGGCCTGATCCATTACACGGTCGGCCAGCGTCGTGGCCTGAATATCGGTGGGACGGCCGAACCGCTTTATGTCGTCAAACTCTCGCCGGAAAAGCGTCAGGTGATTGTTGGCCCCAAAGCCGCCCTTGGCAAGAAACTGGTCTATGTCCGCGAGCTTAACTGGCTTGATGGCGACGCAATTGATGAAAACGGGGTTGAGGTTGAAGTCAAACTGCGCTCGGCCATGCAGCCGACCACAGCAACCATCTACCCCGAAGCCGCTGGCGAAGCGCGCATTGAACTGCACGATGCCCAGTTCGGCATCGCGCCGGGGCAGGCCGGTGTGTTCTATCAGGGCGAACGCGTCCTTGGCGGTGGCTGGATCACCCGCGAAGAGCAGATCGGCAACACCGCAAGCGCTGCCTGATCACCGATAGCCACGGGCGAGGGCAGATGATCCTCGCCCGTTGGTTTTGTTTGGCGGATTTGCGGAAATCTTTTTTGACAAAATCGTCAAAAAGGCGCTTGACGGGGACGGCTCCCTGACTTAAAAACCGCCTCGTTCCGCACCGTACGGAACACCACAAAATTGCTTGAGGCGGAGTAGCTCAGCTGGTTAGAGCAGTGGAATCATAATCCACGTGTCGGGGGTTCAAGTCCCTCCTCCGCTACCAATTAAATAAGCCCTGCATCCCTGATGCAGGGCTTATTTCATTTGTGCGCGGCAGGAGAGGGCTTGAGCCCCCTGGTTCGCGAGAAAGCGAGGCACGCAGCTTTCGAGAGACATCGCCCATCGGGCGATGGTCCGCCGGGCAAAGCCCAAGGATAAAAAGCAGCCCAAAGGCTGGTTTTTACAATTCCCTCCTTGCTTTGAACAGAATGAGAAAGCCTGACACGAAGGGCGACAAAACGGGTTGAGAGGTGAAGGCTAGTCTTCACCGAGTTGCGAAATATCGATGAACTGATGCAATTCATCCAATTCTAGGGTAGGCAAGCGATTTCTTGGAAAAGAGACCACGTATCTTTTTCCACCATATCGTTTGTCCTCGCAAACCATGCTCCATCCAGACGCTGAATAACTCTCTCTGATCTCAGGGTGTTCATTCGCCCAATTCGCAATTGATTTTAGGTTAGCAGGTTCAAAAAACGCATTCATGGCCTGCGTTCTTTCAGCGAGACCGTTGATCTGTTTTGCTAAGGTTTCGATCAGGTTTAGTTTGGTTCGCAACTGTTGAGTTGTAAGGTTACTTGTCTGAATTTCACGAATTTCAACGTATGAGTTTTTTAGATGATTTGAGATTTGAACAAGCTCTTCCGCAATTGGGTGTTGCCAAACAACAAAATCTCGACCGTTGAACCGACCAACAACCTTGTTTTGAGTGATGAAGTGCTTTTTAGGCTGAGGAGGTTTTATGCCTTCACGCCTTCTCTTTTTCTTTTCTGTTGTAGTGAGGCTATCCCATTCTTCCTTCTGTTCCTCATAGCCTGAATTTTCTCGCGCTTCTCGGTCTATATCTCGAACTTTTATCGGAATGGTAAGCTCGCCAGAAGACTGAGCTAGGAAGCGCTGCAGCTCGGGAAGCTTGTCAATCAAACTTATGTGTAATTCATCATAGACCGTGAATAAGTCACTTCGCTTAAAGCTGTTGAGGAATTCGAGGAAGGTTGAAAACCTTGCTTGGACTCTCTTAAGTCTAACTAGCTGAAGGCTCCGTTTTTTCTGTTCCCTAAAGTCTCGGCTAACTTGTTCAAAATGGGCTGAATAATGTTTCTTGCCGCAATCATGTCCAATAAGAAATCGTTCATCTGTACTTGGCAATTTAAGTACAAACCCTCTTGAGTGGTTTGGCTTGCTTACTTTGCAGTGTACGCATTTGACAAGACGCGTTTTCTTCGGATCCGTTTGCCTCAGATCGTACTGGAATTCGATAATTGGCACTTCGCTGCTATCTGGTCGATGGTCTATTAAGCCATCTAAGCTCATAGGATCTTTCGTCCAGAATTGACGATTGAGAAGGTCGTCATCATTTACGTCCAAGAAGAACCCCCAATGCTGAATAACCAGTGGTTGTGGATTTGGGGTATTAAACATCAAATTGTAAAAAACTGAAAGTTTCAGTACGAGTTGGAAGGGGCGGTCTTAGACGACGCTTCCAATTATCCCCTTTGCGCTAATCAAGAGCGGCAGACCTATCCGATCCCAGCACTTGCTTGAAATAAAGGGGACAGACCCTTTTTGCCTCTGTCTTTCATAACACACTGCCGTGTCAAAGCGCCTTCCGCCCAGCTTCCTCAAGGAAACTTGAAACCGCGCGCTTGCCGTATTTCGCCTCGATGAGATCAATCAGATTTGCATCAAGCGTCAGGTTGATTCGGCGCTTTTTACCCGGAATGGTCGCGGTAATGGCGACAATACCGACGGCTCCATCTTCAAGCTCGACGACCGGCGAGGGGGGCGGGATGTCTTCGCCATCGGCATGCATGCCTTCGATATGGAAGTTAAGGGCTTCTGTGCCCAACTCCACCAATTCCGTCATCGTCTCTGCCGCACTGACGCAACCCGGAAAATCCGGAAAGGAAATCCCGAAGCCGCCGTCATCGTCGGTATGGACCAAACCCCAGTAGGTCTGTTTCATTCTGTTGTAATCCTGTTTCCCATTTCCCGTAAGGAACCGGAAAGCCATTTACAGCAGCTTTATACCCGATTGCCTTTCAATGCTTTTGACGGTGCCCTTTGGGATATCCCGCTTGGGATGTGGCACTGTCACGCGACCCGGTTTGGTCGGGTGCGTTAGCTGATGGTGACTGCCTTTCGTGCGAACGATTTCCCAGCCATCATCTTTAAGCTGTTTGAGTATTTGTCTGCTATCCATGGCCCCCTTTCATTACTGATATGCGCATTATGCGTATTTTGGCCAGAATGTCAATTTCTATGCGCATAATGCGCATTAATGTGCTGTCATTCGACTTCATTTTCCTCCTAGCTTTTCATTCTACCGGCATATAGCTATAGTCAGAGCTATACTCTGTTTGGGAAGCCCACGCCCACCGATGCCTGACGCCGTTTATTTGTTCGTTTCCCTGTTTTTCGCCGTCCTTGCCGTTCTTGCGGGGGGCTATGCGGTCCGTTTGCACAGGCGGGAAAGTGCGCGCCAAGACCTGTCTGATGCCGTGATGGCGACGATTTCTGACGGTATCGTGACGCTTGGTGCGGATGGTTCTGTGAAGCGTCTCAACGCAGCTGCCAAAGCGATGTTCGATCGGGAGGTTTTAGGGCTGAATGTCGCCGACCTGTTACGGGGCTTTCCCGGCACGGCCGACGCACGGCCGCAAATCGAATATCGGGCCGATGCTGTTCGGGCGGACGGGTCGATTTTTCCGGTTACGGTGACGCTTTTGGCGCTCCGTGACCGCAGTGAGACGGTGCTGATTATCCGCGATCTTTCGCGGATCCGGCCGGGTGCGACCGAGGAAGAGCAGCGCTTCAAGCAAAGCCAGTATTTCGCGCGCATCGGGACCTGGGACTGGCGGATTGATACCGACGAGCTTTATTGGTCGGACGCGATTTATGGCATGTTTGGCTATAAACCGGGCGAGGTAACGCCGACCTATTCCCTGTTTTGCGATGCCGTGCATCCCGATGACAAGGAACACGTGCGTGCAGGTGAAATCCGCTGCATTGAGACCGGCGAAAACCATGACGAGGAATACCGCGTGGTTTGGCCCGATGGCACCATCCGCTGGCTGCGTGAAACCGGCAATGTCACCAAGAACGAGGCTGGCCAAACCATCAAGATGATGGGGGTTGTGCGCGACATTACCGAGGAACGCGCAGAAGCCGATCAGATCCGTAACCTTGCCTTCCATGATCCGCTGACCCGCTTGCCCAACCGGATCATTTTTGAAGACCGGCTGCGCAAGGCGATGGACCGTGCCAAGCGCAACGAGAAGCAGGTTGCAGTGGTGTTTATCGATCTTGACGGGTTCAAGCAGATCAATGATGAGCTCGGCCATGTCGCGGGGGATCACATTCTGATCAATACCGGGCAGCGCTTGATGAATTCCGTCCGGGCGTCCGATACCGTGGCCCGTATTGGCGGCGATGAGTTTACCGTCATTCTCGAAGACCTTGAAACCGATGCCGAGGTCCATGGCATTGCCGACAAGATCCTTGGCGCAATCGCAGCACCGCTCGAATTGGGGGAGGGCACCTATCGCGTCGGTGCCAGCCTTGGTATCGGCATTTATCCCGAACATGCCCGCACACTTGATACCCTGATCCATATTGCCGATCAGGCGATGTATGCTGCCAAGTCAGAGGGCACAAACCTTTATCACATCGGGTGGGAGATGGCAGATTGATGGCCGATAACATCGACATACGCCCGGCAATCCACAATGACCGCGATGCCTGGGCCAGTCTGTTTCGCGACTATATGGTGTTTTATGGATGTGCGGTTTCTGAAACGGCCCTCGATACGACATGGGGCTGGATCATGGATGCCAACGGCCCCATGGAATGCTTGCTGGCCGTCAAGGGCGGGCAGGTCGTCGGGTTTGCGCAATATCGCCCTGTGCCGGAAACCCTGACCGGGGCGTGGTTTGGTCATCTTGATGATCTGTATGTTGCGCCTGAAATGCGACAGCAGGGCGTGGCGCAGGCCCTGATGACCAAGCTGGGCGATATCGCCCGAGACCGGGGATGGTTCAAGCTGACCTGGATTACGGCGGCGGATAATGCGGCGGCACGGCGTCTGTATGACCAGATCGGTGAGGCCTCAAACTGGGTGGTTTATGAGAAGCCGCTTGAAGGCTGACCGCGAAAGGTCGTGCCACAGCGCATGAAGGGCCTCAGGGCGTTACGTCGGTTTTCGAAACTTCCCGCTTAAGCCAGCGCGTGAACGCACTTGCGGCCGAGTTTTCCGGCTCGTTGATCCGGGTGGCAAGGTAATAGCCGCTTAGTTTCAGGGCATTGGAGCCAAACGGCTGAACCAGGGTGCCCGACGCAACGTCTTCCTGGCCAAGAACTCTGTCAGACAGGGCAAATCCCGCCCCCTTGCGTGCAAAGGCCATCGCATCATGCAGCGAACCGGCATAGATGTAGCGTCGTGGTGTCAGCGGTGCTATGCCCGCACCGGCAAACCAGCGCGACCAAACATTGCCATTGTCTTCGTGAATAAGGGTATGGCGTTCAATGATGGTCGGGTTTAGCGGATAGGGGCCTGCGACCAGCCTTGGCGCGCAAACCGGAAACACATCGATTTCCAGCAAGGGCGCGACAACACGACCAGAAAATTCATAGGTGTTAAAGGCGATGGCGACATCAATCTCGCTTGCGATGGTGGTGCGCCCGCGTTCCATCGGCACACAGCGCAAGCTGAGATTGGGAAAGACCGTCAGGAAATCGGCCAGTTTTGCAGCCAGCCATTCATTGAGAAACGACACCGGCGACATGATTGTCAAAACACCGGAAAACGCATCTTGTTGTAATGACAATGCGGCGGCACTGATGCCGTCAAATCCGGTCTGGATCGCGCTCATGAACCGGGCGCCGGCCGGTGTGATCTCGATCCGGCGGCCGTGACGCTCAAACAGCGATACGCCAAGCGCGTCTTCAAGCGTGCGGACCTGATGGCTGACCGCACTTTGCGTGACGTTCAATTCGCGTGCGGCCTGACCCATGTGACCGTGGCGGGCGGCGGCCTCAAAGGTATGCAGCGCATTGAGCGATATCCATCGGTCGCCAATTTTCATCAAAGTTACTCATGATCTGAACTTATCAAGCTGATTAATAATCATCACTATGCGCAATCTCAATTCAAGTAGAAACTTGTAGTCAGAAACGGACTTTCAGGGGAATGAATATGGTATCGAGCGGAATGAGCAGCACATTGATGGCGCGCAACCCGAATGGCGGCACGCCGGAGCTTGACGATTGGGGGATCAATTCCGAATACGGCACCTTGCGCGATGTCCTGCTGGGCCCGATCGAAACATTCGGCCCGATGGACAATGCAAAGTTCAGCTCTGTCTACCGCGAAACCGAAGCGCAGGGACGCCATTTCGATCATCAGGTTGCCGTGCGTCAGTACCGTGAAATGTGCGATGCCTATCACGATGCCGGGGTCAAAATTCATACCCTGCCGGCTGACGAGAACCTTAAATATGGCCTCTATGCCCGTGATTCGAGCTTCATGACCCCATGGGGCGCAGTGATCACCCAGTTGGCAAATCCGCGCCGCCGGGGTGAATACGCAACCGCAATCCGCTTCCATATGGATGCGGGCATTCCGATTTATGACATGGTCAATGCCGGAAGCTTCGAAGGCGGTGATTTTCAGATTATCGAGCCGGGCGCTGCCTTGATTGGTTATACCGGCCTGCGCTGCGAAGAAGTGGCTGCCAAGCAGATCGGCGGGTGGTTTGAAAAAGAAGGTTGGGACGTCAAATACGCCCCGATTGACGGATTTTATGTCCATATCGACATCATGGTCTGCATGATTGCCGAGAAATGTGCGGCGGTGTGCCTCGATACCGTGCCCGATGATGTTCTGGCCTGGCTCAAGCAGCGCAAGATTGAAATTGTACCGATCGGGTTCAAGGATGCGATGTCGCTTGGCTGCAATGTCATGTCTCTGGGCAATGACCGGGTCTTGTCCCCCGCGGCCAGCACCGATCTGAATGAAAAGCTGCGCGCGCTTGGCTTTAAGGTCTATGACCCGGATCTCTCGATGATCACGATGATGGGCGGCGGCGTGCATTGCATGGCCCAACCGCTGCGCCGCGATCGCGTTTGAGGGCATTGGTTGTAGTCTGACACCACAGCAAAGGGACCAGACATTTCTGGTCCCTTTGTTTGTGAATGATTGTTCACAGGGCAGGGGTGTTAGCGCCAAATCAGCAACCGCCCGTCAATGACCAGCAGGCCAAGCCCGATAACAACCATGCCAATGATGTGCTGTATCATCAATGCTTCGCCAAGAAGACCCACACCCAACAAAATCGCACTGACCGGGATCAGGAAGGTAACCAGCAGCAGGTTGGATGCCCCCGCGCGTTTGAGGATGGCGAAATACAGGATATAGGCAAGTGCAGTGCTTAGCGTGGCAAAGGCCAGAACCGCAAGGATGGTGCTCGTCGTCGGGATGGGCAGGTGCCAAGGCTGATCAATCATCAGTGACAGCGGGAGTAGCATCAGGCTTGAGGCACTCGTCATACCGGCTGCGGTCAGGATTGGCGGGGTGGCGGCAAAGCGACGGCCAAACACCCCGGCACAACCATAGCTGAACGCGGCCAGCAGCACCGCCGCTGGGGCAAGCAGGCCAACAGTAGTGTCGGATGTCGGCATTCCGAAAATCACAACCACGCCGCCAAATCCGATCAGAACGCCCATGGTTTTGCGGAGCGTCAGCTTTTCGCTGTCCGTCGCGATATGGGCGATCAGCAGGGTGAAAAGCGGGGTGGTGGCATTCAGGATCGCGGCAAGGCCACTGGTGATATGTGTCTGGCTCCAGACAATCAGGCAAAACGGCACAAGGTTATTGAGCGCCCCCATCACACCAATCGCACCCCAGAATTTCGCATCACGCGGGATCGGAATATTACGCAGCAAAACTACCCACCACAGCACGATGGCCGCAATTGAAACCCGGCACAGCACAAGGGTTAGCGGCGGCAGATCGACCAGTGCGATTTCAGTAAAAAAGAACGAACCACCCCAAAGCATCGACAAACTGATCAGCATCACCCAGCTGGTGCGATCCATCAGAGGGGCGGGCGCATTGGGCCGCGAGGCGTGGGTGGTGTGCGCGCGGGATGGGGCATCAATGCCGCGACCCGCCGGTCGTGCGGCAATCTCGTTCTCAAGCGGTAAAAGACGCGTGGTGTTTTTGTGGGGCAACATCGCGGGCTCCATCCATCTGTTGGTGACGGACGAAGGTTAGGCAAATGCGACGAATGCTGCTCGCCAGTTTCGGACTTGTACGTGCGCGCAAAAAAGCGGGGCTACAAAGGCCCCGCGTTATCATCAGACAAGTAGATCTATCATTCCGTGGCGAGGGCTTTATTCCTCACACCAATGAATTTCGGCAGTTTGGCGAAGATCGTGATATTGCCGAGTAACACCATGGCAAGCCCGGTGGCGCCAATCGGTGTCCAGACATAGCCTTCAAGGAAGGTTGAGACGGTAAGGGCGACCACCGGGAACAGTACGGTGACATAGGCGGCACGCCCGGCACCGACCCGGTTCACAAGGGCGAGATAGGCGATGAAGGCGACGACAGAGCCGGGAATGGCGAGATAGAGCAATCCACCGATATAAAGCGGTTCGCTCGGCATGACCGGTGTCTGGCCCTTGAACATGGCGAAGATGAACAGCAATACCGTGCCATAGATCATGCCGCGCGCGACCGCATCGCGGTTGGGGATGCCCATGGCATGCAGCTTGACCGACACCATGTTGCCGCAGCTAAACACCGCCGTGCCGCATAAAGCTAAAATCATGCCGGTGATGGCGTGCGGATTGTGCGACAGGGCGTAGATCTGATTGGCAAACATGCAGGCAATACCGGCAAGCCCGAATGCCGCGCCAAAGACAAAGCGCAAACCCGGACGGTTGCCATAAAAGGCCCAGTTGCCCAGCGCATTGAAAATGGTCGAGGTGGTAAAGATCACCGCAACAATACCGCTCGCGATATAGCCGGTCGCGGAATACATCAGGATAAAGTTGATGCCAAACAGCCCGCAGCCCAGAAGCACGATCCACGGATGGGCCCGCCACGGCACCGGGCGCCATTTACGTGTGAGCAACAGGAAGCCGCACAGAACGACTGCCGCCAGTGCAAAGCGATAGAAGATCGAAATTTCGACCGGGATCGGGCCGATCTGAAGTTTGATCGCATACCAGGTAAATCCCCAGCAGGCAGTGACGATCACGAATAAAAGGGCTGTCATCATCGGGGCTTTCAAAACAGCACGTGCAAAGGCGTTGGTGGCACGAAGGGTTGCGCGAACTGGTCACGCGGGGTGGTGGCGCGCGGGGACCAATCAGGGAAGTTGGGCTATGTGGGGCATAGCCAACGACTGATAATAGGCCACAATCAGCGCCACGTGGCTTTCACGTTCTTGCGCTGTTTTTCACATTCTTGCGACCGGTGTGGATGGGGCGTCGGCGTGTTTGGGGAGGAGGACGCAAAGGCAATCAGCCATAAAGAAACGGGGCGGGTACATTCAAGTACTCGCCCCGTTTGAGAATGCTTTATCAGGATGCCCGCGTGACGGCGGGTCTGTTGGTTGATTCGGGTATCAGCCCCTTTGGCGCAAAGCGCATTACAACCAGCAGGATCGCACCCATCATCAGATAGCGCATATAGGCCGCACCGGCGACCAGATGCTGTGCCAGTTCTGACTCTTCACCAAGCGGTGCGGTGACCGTGGACATGAACCAGTTGCCAAACGGCTCTGCTTCGACCCACAGGAACCAGATGATGAAACCGCCTAGGATCGAGCCCCAGTTGTTGCCTGAACCGCCAAGGATCACCATCACCCAGATCAGGAAGGTGTAGCGCAGCGGAATGTAACTGGTCGGGGTCAGCTGACCGTCAAGCGTGGTCAACATCGCACCGGCAATGCCGCAAACGGCACAGCCCAGAACAAAGGTCTGCAGATGGCGACGTTTGACATCCTTGCCCATCGCAGCCGCCGCATCGCGGTTGTCACGAATGGCGCGCATCATACGGCCCCACGGGGACTTCAATGCGCGTTCGGCAAACCACATGATGATCGCCAGCACGACAACGAACAGCACCGCATAGCACAGTTTGACAAACAGGCTGGCAGCATCCGAAATCTCGGCGGCCCCAAAGAAGTTCGCCAGATTGATGAACCATTCGCTTTCGATCAGGTCGACCTCATAAGGCACCGGACGCGGAATGCCGGTGACGTTTTTAACGCCACGGGACAGCCATTCTTCGTATTTGATGATCGCAATGATGATCTCGGAAATACCAAGGGTGGCAATCGCGAGATAATCGGCACGCAGACCAAGCGCGATACGCCCGATCAGCCAGCCACCACCCGCAGCTACCAGACCGGCAATCGGCCAGGCAACAAGGACCGGCAGGCCCGCACCACCAAGGTAACCGCTCAGCGCCGGGTCGATGCTTTCAATCGCATCGGTTGCCGGACCAAAGAACACACCGATCAGGAAATAGCCGCCAAGAAGCAGCAAAAGCGTGATCGGAAGCTTCAAGGCCGGTGGCACAACACGGCGTGCGTAAATGACCGCAACGATGGTCGCGATAAGGCTAAGCAGCGACAGGGCAATATCCCCGCCTGCAACCGACCATGCTTCGCCCACCGGAGGCATCGAAACCAGAACGGCCGTCAGGCCGCCAAGGGCGGTAAAGCCCATCACACCGACATTGAACAGGCCGGCATAGCCCCACTGCATGTTGACGCCGAGCGCCATCACAGCAGAGATCACACAAAGATTGAAGATGCCAAAGGCGACGTTCCAGCTTTGAAGAAAGCCGATCGCGATCAACACCAGGCACATCAGGCCATATAGGAGCGCAACTCTCTTCGTCATATCACTTTCCCACGAATAATACCGGTTGGCCGGATCAGAAGAACCGCGACCAGAATGATGAAGGAGACCGCGAACTTGTAGTCAGTCGACAGAAGCTGCACGAGCCCTTCGGGGGCCCAGTCCGTGGGACCGAGATAGGCGAGGAATTTCTTGAACGCATAGGTCACCGTCACTTCAGAGAAGGCAACAATGAACGCGCCAAGGATCGCGCCGACCGGTTGACCAATGCCGCCCAGAATGGTGGCCGCAAAGATCGGAAGGAGGATCTGCAAGAAGATGAAGGGCTTGTAGGTCTTATCAAGGCCATAAAGCGTCCCGGCAATGGCCGCGAGTGCCGCAGCAATAACCCAGCAGATCATGACGACGCGTTCCGGGTTGATCCCCGACAGTAGTGCCAGATCCTCGTCATCGGAATAGGCGCGCATGGCCTTGCCCGAACGGGTTTTCTGCAAGAACCAGAACAACCAGGCCACAACGATGGCCGTTACAACAACCGTGATCAGCTGGCTTTGCTTGATCGCAATGCCTTCATCAAGACCAAGGGCCCGACGGCTGTCAAACGCGCCGATGATAAAGCGCTGACCATCGGCAAAGCTTTGATCGGCCGGGCCGATGACGATACGGATGATGCCCGCAATCAGGAACATCACACCGACCGAAACGATGGCAAACACAATCGGGTTGGAGCGTTGCTTGCGATAGAACCGGAAAACCATCCGGTCCGTGACAAGCGCCATGCTGATTGCAGCCAGAATACCAAACGGCAATGCCAGAAGGGCGGTCGGGAACGGTGCGATCGACACGCCCATATTCTGCAGGAACCAGGTGACCAGGATGGTGATCATGGTGCCAAATGACATCAACTCGCCATGTGCGAAGTTGGCAAATCGCAGGATGCCGAAAATAAGTGTGACGCCAAGCGCCCCGAGGGCGAGCTGTGCGCCATAGGCAGTCGCCGGAACGACCACGAAATTGGCAAACAGCGCAAGTGCGTTAAGGATTTCCATTCAATACCCCATTTATCCGCCCAGGAAGGACCGGCGGACTTCTTCGTTGGCGAGAAGGGCTTCGCCCGTATCGGTGAACCGGTTGCGTCCCTGTACCAGAACGAAACCGTGATCGGCGATTTCCAATGCCTGACGGGCATTCTGTTCGACCATCAGAATGGCGACGCCGGTTCTGGCGACTTCCACGATCTTGTCAAACAGTTCATCCATCACGATTGGCGATACACCTGCTGTCGGCTCATCAAGCATGAGAAGCTTCGGCTGGGTCATCAAGGCACGCCCCACAGCAACCTGCTGGCGCTGACCACCGGAAAGCTCGCCGGCCGGCTGATTTCGTTTTTCGCCAAGGATCGGGAACAGGCTGAAAATCTGTTCCTTGGTTTCCTCGATCTTGTCGTCGTTGCGGATGAAGGCCCCCATATCGAGGTTTTCTTCGACCGTCATCGAGACAAAGACGTTGCGGTTCTGCGGAACAAACCCCATGCCCTGGGGAACACGTTCCTGCGGGGCAAGGTTGGTGATGTCCTTGCCATCAAGAACCACCGACCCTTCACGCAGGTTCAGCATGCCAAATACCGCTTTCATGGCGGTGGATTTGCCGGCACCGTTCGGGCCGACAACGACCGCGATCTCGCCTTTTTCGACGGTGATCGTACAGTCATGCAGGATATCCGTCCCGCCATAGCCACCGGTCATGCCGGTTGCGCTTAAGAAACTCATGACGGCACCTTCCGTTCATGCTTGCGACCTGTTCCGAGATAGGCCTCGATGACCTCCTCGTTGTTTTTGACCTCTTCAATCGTGCCTTGGGTAAGGAGCTTGCCCTCGGCCATTACGATGACGGGGTCACACAGGCGTGCAATGAAGTCCATGTCGTGCTCGATCAGGCAGAAGGTATAGCCGCGCTCCTCATTGAGGCGCTTGATCGAGGTGGCAATGGTATTGAGCAGCGTACGGTTCACGCCGGCACCAACTTCATCAAGGAAGACGATCTTCGGTTCGACCATCATGGTACGGCCAAGCTCAAGAAGCTTTTTCTGACCACCTGAAAGGTTGCCCGCCAGCTCGTCCTTGATATGGCCGATCTCAAGGAAATCAATCACTTCGAGCGCGCGCTCGTAGTTTTGTGCCTCGATTTCCTTGACGCGAGAGAAGTTGAACCAGCTGTGACGGAGTTGCTCGCCGGGTTGTTCGCCCGGAACCACCATCAGATTGTCCAGCACGCTCAGTGTCGAGAATTCGTGCGCAATCTGGAATGTCCGCAGCAGGCCCTTGTGGAACAACTGGTGTGGTTCCAACTCGGTAACGTCTTCGCCATCAAGGAAGATTTTCCCCGAAGACGGCGGAAAGACGCCCGCAATAATATTGAAAAGCGTGGTTTTTCCGGCCCCGTTCGGCCCGATCAGGCCGGTTATGGAGCCCTTTTCGATCGATAGCGATACGCCATCGACCGCCTGGATGCCGCCGAAATTCTTGGCGATGTTTTCGACCCGTATCATGGGGATTTTTTGACCCTTGTCATTCTATCAGTACCGGGTGCCTGTGCGTCGCGCCGCAATAAAGGTCCGGTAATAGAGGAACTGCCAGAGACCGTAGTCTCTGACAGTTCCAGCGTCGTTAGCGATCAAAGGAAGATCGGCTTAGTGGTACATCTCCGTTTCCCACTTGCCGCCTTTGATTTCCGTTTCACGGAAGCTACCAGCAGACTCGCCCGGCTCGATCAGTTCGAGTGCGGTACCACCGACATAGTCGATTTCACCACCATCGGCGAGAATCTGAAGCGCTTTGGCCAGTTCGCCCGGGAAGATTTTTTCGCCCGGTGCGTTGGCAACTTTCATGATGTGGTCTTTATAGACAGCACTGTCGGTCGAACCTGCAGACTGCATGGCAAGCAGAAGCAGAGCCGAGCTGTCATAAGCTTCCGGGACATACGGATCGTCGCCCTTGAAGCCTTTGTCTGATGCCAGTTCAGCCAGCATCGATGCGCCTGGGCTATCGGTACCCGGGTTGGTGCCGATGGAGCCATCAAGCGCATCGCCGAAGTTGTCGGTCAGTGCTTCACCAACCATGCCGTCCGGAAGAACGAAGGTTTCGAACGCACCGGTATCGAGCGATGCCTGGATGATGCCTTTACCGCCCTGATCAAGGTAACCCGCAACGATCAGAACGTCACCACCGGCAGATGCCAGCGTACCGATTTCAGCAGAGTAATCGGCCTTGCCGTCTTCGTGTGCTGCAACCGCGGTAATTTTGCCGCCTTTTGCTTCGTAGGCTGCCTGAATGGCGTCTGCAAGACCTTTACCATAGTCGTTGTTGGTATAGGTCAGTGCTGCCGAAGCAATGCCGCGACGATCAAGGATTTCTGCAATGATCTGGCCCTGACGTGCATCCGAAGGAGCGGTGCGGAAGAAGTAGCCGTCATCTTCGATTGAAGACAGTGCCGGCGAGGTTGCAGACGGCGAGATCATGACGACGCCGTTTGCGCGGACAACGTTGTTAAGGATGGCCGTGGTCGCACCCGAGCAGGTTGCGCCATTAATGCCGTGAACGCCATCAGACGTCACAAGACGGTCTGCTGCAGCCGTAGCTGCTGCCGCGTCGATACAGGTGCTATCACCGCGTACCGAAACAACTTCACGACCGCCAAGCAGCAGGCCACTGTCGGAGACTTCCTGAATGGCGAGTTCGCCACCCATTGCCATCGGCTTGACGAGAGATTCAGTCGGGCCGGTGAAGCCTTGCAGCATGCCAATCTTTACCGGTTCCTGTGCAGCTGCACCGGCGACAACTGCCGTCGAAAGTGCTGCCGAAAAGAGGAGGGTAGAGAGTTTTCCCATAGTGTAGCCTTCCCTGTTTTATTGGGCCTTTATATTCGTCGGGCAGTATACAGAAAACGCTACATGTTTCCAGTTTCTTAACTGCAGGTTTTGAATTCGTCACCCAATTCTTGCCGTTAAGCGCGGAATTTCAAGGGATTCAGCCCTGATAAGGTACACGATACGCTTTATCTTTGGGTTGTGATGTGTGCGACAGTTTTCAGCGTTTGGTATTCGTTTTGCCGCTTGTTTTTGGCGCCAAATGGTTAGGTGAACCGAATCCTCATTCGGAACGCAAATCAGGCGATAAAAATACCTGATGATCGCGGATAAACAACGGCTTGGCGAGCGATCAGGCGAATACCCGCATACCGCGTTCCGAGCTTTTGCGGAATCCGGCGATGACATGTTCGGCAAGGGCATCTTCAACCGGTCCGTGACCATCGCGTTTGGCAAGGGTCATGCGGTATTCACCAATTTCCGGCAGGCCGTGTGCGGCGCCCAAATGCACCAGATCATCTGAAATCACGCTGATCGGGACGGCGGCAATGGCCAGATCGGCGCGTGCGGCGGCAATCTGGGCCTGACAGAATTCACTGGTATAGGCGATGCGGTAATCTACTCCCGCCTCATCAAGGGCCTTGAGCGCCATGATCCGCCAATAGCATCCCGGTTCGGCCATCGAAACGGGCAGGGGGCGCTTGTCAATGGCCGTGCCATGACGCGCGCCCAGCCAGACCAGCGGTTCGGTATGAATTGGCGGTTGGCGATCAAGCTCCGCATCGAAACTGAACACCGCGATGTCGACATCCCCGGTCTCGACGCGCTGACGCAGGGTTCGGGTCGGGCCAAAATTGACGTCGATATCAACATGCGGGTGGGTTTGCGCAAACCGCTTGAGGATTTCGGGAATGACAACCACGCCGGTGTCATTGGGCACACCAAGGCGCACTGTCCCGGCGAAATCCGGTGCATGGAAATGCGACATCGCTTCGTCATTGAGTTTGAGCAGGCGGCGCGCATAACCCAACAAAACCTCGCCATCCTCGGTCATGGTGACCTTGCGGGTTTCGCGTTTGAACAATTCCCGGCCGACCATGGTTTCAAGCTTTTTGACCTGAAGGCTGATGGCCGATGCGCTGCGATGGACCTTTTCGGCCGCTCGCGAAAAATTCCCGGTTTCACAAATCGCAACAAAGGTACGCGCCAGATCAAGATCAAGATTGTGAATAACGCTTGTCGGGGAATTCATGACCAGCCTTTCGGGTTCCAGGGGCAGTTGCTTTTCACGCTCACCAAAACAGCAAAATCGTTTCTGTGAGTTTTTCTAATAGCATAGATTAGATCTTCTCGTTTGATTAATCAATGAGGAATCCTCAATCTCAAGAAAACATCAATTGGAGATTCTCATCATGAAAGCGAACCTATCTTTCGAACATCCTCCGTTGGGCCTTGTCGGTCACTTGCGTGCCGCGGTTGAGGCCTGGCAGAACGAACGCGCGTTGCAAAAGGCCATCGACGCAACGACAGAGCATCATGACGTCCCATCAAACAGCGTGTCGCATCTGACGGCGGCTGAGCTTTATGAAAGTCGTCGTGATGCTGCGGGCGGGCTTACTGAAACCGGCGATGTCCTGACGGGGCTGGTTTTGAACTGGCCGTCGCCCTCAAACCGGCAGCACTGATGTCAGCTGTTTATATGTCCTCACCCCAGACCGGGCGGAATGATCAATGATCCTGAAAAACCCGTTGTTCAGACCGCTTGAATTGCCAAGTGGTGTCATCCTCAAAAACCGGATCGCGAAATCGGCGATGTCGGACTCCCTTGGGGATGGCACCGGCCACCCGAGCGAGGCACAAAACCGGCTGTATCGTCGATGGGCGGATGGCGGTGTGGGTGTTTCGATCATTGGCGAGGTACAGGGACATCCGGGATATGCCGAAAAGCCCGGCAATCTTGTGCTGAATGAGAATGCCGATCTTGACCGGTTTCGGGCGCTGGCCCGCGAGGGGTCGGTAAATGACAGCCACCTCTGGCTGCAGCTTGGTCATGCCGGTGCGCTGGCCTATGCCCCGACAAGCACGCCAAAGGGGCCGAGTGCCCTTGATCTGCCCGGGCTTGAATGCGCGGCACTTACCCGTGATGAAATCCATGAAATTCCTGCCCGTTTCGCAAAGACCGCCCGGCTTGCCCAACAGGCCGGGTTTGGCGGGGTGCAAATCCATGCCGCGCATGGCTTCTTGCTCAGTCAGTTTCTTTCCCCGCTGTTTAACAAGCGCGGTGATGACTATGGCGGATCAATCGTCAATCGCATGCGGTTGCTGCTTGAAACGATCCATGCGGTGCGTGCCGCCGTCGGGCCGGAGTTTGTCGTGGCGATCAAGCTTAATGCCACCGATCAGCTTGAAGGCGGATTGAGCGAAGAGGACGCGTTGGCTGTCGTTGCCGCTCTTGATGACACCGAAATTGATCTGATCGATATCAGTGGCGGTACCTATTTCCCCGGCGCCAAGGCAGCCTCAGACGGGGCGGGTGGTGGTCCGTATTTTCTCAAGTTCGCCCAACGTGCCCGCACACTGACGTCCAAACCATTGATGCTGACGGGCGGCTTTAAAACCCGTGCGCAGGCAGAAGACGCCATCGAAAGTGGCGTCATTGATGTTGTCGGTCTGGGCCGTGCGTTGGTGATCGAACCAGAATTGCCAGCGATCTGGCAAGACGGCGGTCTGCAAGATCCAGTCTTCCCCCGGTTTGAAAGTGCCCCGGCAGGCGGAGTTACCGCATGGTACACAATGCGCCTGACCGCGCTGGCAGAAGGCGTGGAAATGCCGGAATTTGACGATCTCAAACAGGCACTAGCCGCCTATGAGGCGCGCGATGCGGAACGCACACAAATCTGGCTGCGCCATTTCGGGCGATAAGTGTTTGGCAATCGGCGGGATTTTCACATTCTTGCGCAAAACAGGGCAGCATTGCATTCGCCTTGCTTTGAAAAATGTCACCGCGATGCGATGATGCGCGCTTCAATGTCAGGAACAGGTCATGGAAGAAGCTGGCACCAATTTTCAGCCCAACGGGCGCTATCAGAAGTTTGAAGTCTTCAATCAGTTGATTGGGGATGCAAATCTGCTGCGCGCGGGCGATTTTGGTGAAAGCATCTCGGTCGCCCACTGGCGGCGCAAGGCCGATGTCCTGACGCGCTACACCGACCCGGATCACCACACGATCAGTCTCTATGTCAATGGGGGTACCGGTATTCAGCGCAAGATCGGCGCTGATCCCATGAGCGGCGGTGGCCCTGGCCGGGTTTGTTTGATGCCAGCCCATCTGACATCGGACTGGGTTGTGCATGGCGAGGTGGAGCTGTTTCACCTTTATATCCCACATGCATCGTGGGAACGCGCCGTGGTCGAGGCATTTGATGTTGAACCCATTGCGGTCGAAGTGCCGGAAAAGACGTTCTTCCTTGATCCGCTGATCGAGCAGACCGTGCGTCAGGCGATGCTGCCCCTTGATTGGAATGTGCCCGCTGATCGCATGGCAATGTCCAATGCCGGGCAGCTTTTGATGGGGCATATGCTGCGCAGTTATTCGACGCGCCGTGATCTTGGCTTCAAGGTGCGCGGCGGATTGTCACCCGCAATCAAGCGCCGGGCGTTTGATTTTGTCGATGCCAACCTTGATCAGGCGCTGACCATCGAGGAACTGGCAGAGGTCGCCGGTCTTTCGGCCTATCATTTTGCCCGGATGTTTAGAAAAACCGTCGGCGAGGCACCGCATAAATTCGTTCTGCGCCGGCGGATCGAACGGGCCATGCATATGCTGCGTGAAAGCAATGCACCAGTTGCCGAAATCGCACTTGCGACCGGCTTTTCCAGTCAGGCCCATCTGACAACGCGTTTTAGCCGCTTCACCGGCCTGACGCCCGCGAAATATCGCAATATTTCCCGCTAATCCTGTTTGAGCTTCAAATAGCGCTGCCCAATGCCCGGTGATGCCACGGGCGTTCCGGCTTTGTTGGCGTGTTCGCGATCGGTTTTCTAACTGCCGCATGGGGCAGTTTGGAACTGGTTTTGAGAACGTCAGGCCTGTCCAAATCGTGTTTGGGTTGATGACAAGTTACTATGCACAAGCAAGCCTGTTCAGTTCAATGCGTTGAAAGAAAACATTTTTACAGGATTGAGAAATCCGTTGACAAGATTGATCCGCGATATCTAGAATTTCAAAGAAACTAAAATATCAATTTTGGCAAAGGCCAATCCATCGGGAGGACATCCAAATGAAGCGCACTATCAAATCACTCGGGAAAACGTTCGGACTATGCGCCGTACTGGCGGGGGCACTTGCGGCCAGTATGCCGGCAACAGCAGCAACAACATTGCGGATCGGCACCGTTTTGGCGCCCAATGATCCGATGGGGCAGGGACTTGAAAAGTTCAAAGCAGATGTGGAAAAGGCCACCAATGGCGATGTCGTCATTGAGGTGTTTCACAACTCGCAGCTTGGCGATACCACGGAAATGATCGATCAGGCTCGCGCCGGGGCCGCTGTCGGAACCGTGACCGATGTCGCCCGCTTGTCGAGCTTCGTGCCGTCACTGGCGATCATGTCGGCACCGTTCCTGTTTGATACCTATGAGCAGGCCGACAAATTCGCGTTGTCTGACGAATATATTTCCTGGGGCGAAGAGCTGCGCGAAAAATCCGGTCTCGTGATGATTGCCTCGAACTGGTATCAGGGCGCGCGTCATGCCCTGACGCAAAAGCCGATTTCCGGTCCGGCAGACCTTTCGGGTGTGCGCATGCGCACCATTGGTGCGCCGGTCTGGATTGAAACCATTCGTGCGATGGGGGCTGAACCGACCCCGATTGCCTGGGGCGAAGTATACAGCGCGCTTCAGCTTGGCACCATTGACGCTGCCGAAGCCCAGCCGACTGCGATCTGGAACGCCAAGCTTTATGAAGTGATCAAAAACGTCACTAAAACCGGCCATATCCAATTGGTGACCGCCCTTGTGGTTGGCGCAGATGCCTGGGACGACGTTTCCCCGGAAAACCAGAAAATCGTCCGTGATCTGGCGGTGGAAAACGGTCGTTATGCCTCTGCCCTGACGATCGAGCTTGGTGATAAGGCGCTTGAAGATGTTGCGGCAAGCGGCGTTACGGTCAGCGAAGTGGATCTGGCACCGTTCAAGGAAGCCGTTACACCGGTTTATCAGATGCTTGATCTCGAAGCCGAGGCTGAGATCGTTAACAAGGTCCTCGGGCGCTAAGACCCGGTTCGCCAATCTTGCCAAATGAGCGTGCGTTGCCCGGATGCGCGGCAACGCACTTCAAACTTCACAACGGAAATTGAATTGATGCTCAAGCGGATTGAGTTTGCCTGTGGGGGCATGTTGCTTGTCGCTGTGGTCATTCTTGTGGCGGTGGCCTCTGTCGCGCGGGCCATGGGATCGCCGATCATCTGGTCGGTCGAAATGGCGCAATTGATCTTTGCCTGGCTTTGCATGCTGGCGGCCGACATCGCCATGCAGGAAGACCGGCATTTCGGTCTTCAGGTTATGCGTGAAATCCTCTCTGATCGGGCCAGCCACTGGATGGAGATCATCAATATTCTGGTGATCATCGCTTTCCTTGCGTTCCTTTTGAATTACGCATGGACCAACATGGTTCTGATGCATCCGCGACTGGTCGGGGCAGCACAGATTAACGCATCCTATATTCATGCCTCGATGGTTGTCGGCATTCTTTTGATGATCCGCACAATGGTTTCCCAGCTTATCCGTCGCATCCGCAACAGGGAGGCGAACTAATGCTGTTGCTGATTGCAGGGCTGTTTACGCTGTTTTTGGTGTGTGGGTTGCCGGTTGCGTTTGCGCTGGGGCTTGCCTCCATCCCGGTCTTTGTCATGACCGGCGCCATGCCGCCAACGGTTGTGATCCAGAAAATGGTCACCGCCACCCAAAGCTTCCCGCTTCTGGCCGTGCCGTTCTTTATCCTTGCCGGCAACCTGATGAATGTAACGGGGATTACCCATCGCCTTGTCAAATTCGCAAGCCTTCTGACCGGCTGGATGGCCGGTGGGCTGGCACAGGTTTCCATCGTGCTCAGCTTCATGATGGGCGGCATTTCGGGGTCGGCCGTGGCCGATGCCTCGATGGAGGCGCGCCTGCTGGGTCCCAGCATGATCAAAAAGGGGTATTCCAAGGCCAATACGGCCGCGGTTCTGGCTTTTGGCTCGGTCATTACCGCCACCATTCCGCCGAGCATCGGTTTGATCCTGTTTGGGTTTGTTAATGAAGTTTCCATCGGGCGTCTGTTTTTGGCGGGTGTCCTGCCGGGCATCTTCTTGACCATTGTCTTGATGATCACATCCTGGCTGGTGGCGCGCAAAAATGGCTATACGCCGGATCTGCCGGAACTGCCCAAGGCCAAGGACCTGACGGCGAGCTTCTTTGAGAGCATCTGGGCGCTGGCCTTTCCGGTTATTCTGATCATCGGGTTCCGCTTTGGCATCTTTACCGCGACAGAAGCCGGGGCGTTTCTGGTGTTTTATGCGCTGGGTGTGGGCTTGTTCATCTATCGCGAGCTCGATTTCGCTCGGCTGAAGGAAGCCATTTTTGGATCAATCTCTGATCTGGGCATGGTGATGTTGCTGATCATCATGGCGGCGGTACTCGGTTACGCCATGACGATTGAACGCGCGCCGCAACAGATCACGGAATTTGTCACCACCCTGACCGAAAACAAAACCGCGATCCTCATCCTTGTCGTCGCGGTGCTGGTGATCAGTGGCATGTTCCTTGAGGGGGCTGCCAACATCCTGCTGGTAACCCCGATTGTCATGCCGGTTCTGGTCAGTGCCGGGTATGACCCGGTGCATATGGGCATTTTGATTGTCACCCTGATCAATTTTGGCGGCCTGACGCCGCCTGTGGGTGTGATCATGTTTACGGTCTGCGGGATTTTGGGTGTTAAGACCGGATCTTATACACGGGCATCCATTCCGTTCTTTATTGCGATGGTGCTGTTTTTCATTCTGATGGCAGCGGTACCAAGTTTGACATTGTTGTTGCCCAATACATTGATGTAGTGACAGTTTCAGACGAACACGGGCATATGCACAGATGCCAGGGAGACAGAGAAAGATGAATACGACCACAGGCGGACTGCTTGCGATGCATGATGGGGCGGCTAAAACCAGCGCCCATGTGCCGGCATCGGCATTGGTGTATGAAGAAGTCCGCAACCGGATCATCTCGCTGTTGCTTCTGCCTGAAACGACGCTGGTGCGGGCCGAACTGGCCGAAAGCTTCAATGTCAGCCAGTCGCCTGTCCGCGAAGCCATCATGCGTCTTGAACAGGATGGCCTGGTTGTTTCCTATCCCCAGTCGCGCACGGTGGTGACCAAGATCGATGTTGCCCGCATCCGCGAGGAGCACTTTCTGCGCGTTGCTGCCGAATGCGAAGTGGTGCGCCAGCTGGCCGAGGCGGGTGAATCATCGGCCGTCGTCAAGGCCAAGGGTATTGTCAAAATGCAGGAAGCCCTGGTTGGCGATATCGAACAGATTGATCTTTTCAAGCAGCTTGATGAAACCTTCCATGCCGCGCTGTTTAACGGTGTGAGCCAATCAAACCTGCATCTCCAGATCACGGCACGCAGTGGCCATCTGGCGCGTGTGCGTACCCTTGATCTGCCGCGTGCGGGGAAAATGGTTTCCGTCCTTGAAGGCCACAAGGCAATCATTGATGCGATCCAGTCGGGCGATGGCAATGCCGCCAGTGCCGAAATGCGCCAGCACCTCTCAGGCACCATGGAACGCCTGCCGCAAATCATTGAGGAAAACAAAACCCTGTTTTCCTGATCTGTCGGAGGGGCATCTCACAGCCGGATCAATGGCAAAAGGCAACCCAAACGGCGCGCAGCATTCATCGCTGCGCGCCTTTTGCATTTCAGATCAGGCCCGCTTGGCAATATCCCAGACGCCAGTGCGTGCCACTTCTTCGGCAAAGTGGCGCAGGCTGTGGGGCCTGCGCCCCAAAATTGCGTGGACGTCATTGGTCGGCTGGCTGTTGCGGCCATCGAGCACTTCGGAAAACAGATAGCGGATCAGTCCCCGAACCTGATCGGGCAACCCATCGGCCGCCAGCCCATGATCAAGCTCATCAAGGGTGATGGGCACGAAATTGACCGGATGGTCGGCGACCTCGGAAATGATTTTGGTGACCTCGGCAAAGGTCACGGCTGTCGGGCCGGACAGTTCATAGGTCTTGCCGATATGACGGTCGTCAAACAGGCAGGCAACGGCACATTCCGCAATGTCATCGGCATCGACAAACGGTTCGGGCGTGTCGCCGGCGGGCAGGGCCAGTGTGCCCTGCTGAATATAGGGCAAAAACAGGTCTTCGTTGAAATTCTGGAAGAACCAGTTGGCGCGCAGCACCGTAGCATCGGCACCCGAGCCATGCAGGGCGTTTTCCGCCTGATGGGCGGCTTCTTCACCACGCCCGGACAGCATCACGATGCGTTTAACACCGTGCAACAAGGCGCGCTTGGCAAAACCGGCAATGATTTCATCTGATCCCGGCACCGCAAGGTCGGGTTGGAAGGTGACGTAAACCGCATCGCGATTACGCAGAACCTCATCCCACGTTTTTGGATCGGTCCAGTCAAAGGCGGGCGTGGTGCTGCGTGAAACAGCACGTACATCATGACCGAGGGAAAGCAGTTTTTCAGCAACGCGGCGGCCGGTTTTGGCCGTTGCGCCAAGAACAAGAAAGCGGGGATTGGTCGACATAAACTTGGCTCCTGACAAGGGGTTTCAAAATGTGAGGAATCCTCACATTTGCCAAATGTGATAAATCCTCATATTTTGATCGTCAAGAGATTCGGGCGATCAAAAGCCCGTGAAACCCAGGCAGGTATGCTTGAGTGCTGTGCGAAAAAGGATCCAAGGCATTGACCGATAACGCGAAAAATATGCGCCGTGCACCAACCCAAAAGAGAAGTCGGGAACGGGTCGATACCATCCTCAAGGTCGCTTGCGATCTGATTTCGGCCCAGGGCAGTGATGCCATCCGGATGGGGGAAGTCGCGGAAAAGGCCGGAGTCTCCATCGGGTCGCTCTATCAGTACTTCCCCGACAAGGCATCGATCATTCATGCGCTTGCCGATCGGTATCACGACGAATCCCTGCACTGCATCGAAGACGGCCTTGCCGAGGTCAGCACGGCAGATGAGCTGAAAACCGCGTTCGATAAGCTGATTGATACCTATTACGAGCTGTTTCTGGCCGAACCGGTGATTTGCGATATCTGGACCGGCACCCAGGCCGACAAGACCCTGCGCGATATGGAATTGGAAGTCAGTCGCGCCAATGCCGGCCTTTTGGCCAAAGCGATCCTGCGCGTGCGGGGCAATGATGGGGATTTCAAAACCATCGCCGTGCGCTGTCTTCTGATTATGTATTCCGGTGAAGCCACCATGCGTCTTGCCATCTCTGTCCCCCGTGCTGAGGGGCGCGAGATCGTGGCAAGCTACAAGCGCATGGTCGGGCGCGAATTGGCCGAGATGGCCCGCGTTTAGGCTCGTGTGGGGTGGTTGGGCCGGTTGGTGCGTTTAGCCGGCTTTGGCCGTAAACGGTGTTGGGGCAGGACGGCCAAGCAGGAAGCCCTGCACATAATCAACTTCATGGTCGCGCAGGAAATCGAGCTCCTCTGCGCGTTCGATCCCCTCGGCAACGACCTGGATATCAAGCTGTTTGGCCAGTGCGATCAGTTTGCTGACGATGGCCTGTTTGAACTTGTCATGATCGACATGGTCAACCAGTTCGCGGTCGATCTTGATAATGTCCGGGCGTAGTTCCGGCAGCAGGTTCAGCGTCGAATAGCCTGATCCGACATCATCCAGTGCCACCCGGAAACCCGATGCGCGGTAGCTTTCCAGAATGGCGCTCAGATGGGCAGTGCTGCGGACTTTCTCGGTTTCAATAACTTCAAACACCACATTGCTGCGGTCCAGATTGCATTGTTCGACGACCTCGATCGTCGAGCGCAGGCAGGAATCCGGATCATAAATCGAGCTGGGTGTGAAGTTGATAAACAGGTTCCCGTTAATTCCGGCCTTGTGCGCATTGCGTACATTGGCCGCACGCGCCGCGCGATCCAGCTGGAACAGAAGGGTGGCCGATTGGGCCGCATCAAACAATTGGCCAGGATTGATCACATCGCCCGTCGAGCTTTCCCCACGGACAAGGCATTCATGGGCATAGGGGTTGCCAAGATCGTTGATGGCGAAAATCGGCTGGAACACCGAGTTCAGCCGGTTATCGCGCAACAAGTCGCCCAGCCATTCGGCGCCAATGGCGGCCTGAATCGCGCCAAGGCTTGTGATATCGGCGATATCATCAATCTCGGGGCGTTTTTCGCCCGGCATGATCAGGGCCTTGGTATCGGCAAGCTCTTCGGGCAGAAGATCTTTTGAAAGGGCATCAATCAGCGTGCGCAGCCCAGGCCGGGTATAATGGATGGAAAGCGTTGCGACAGAGGGCGACTTTTCCACCCCAACACCAGCGGACTTCGCACCGGTCAGGATTTTACCCGTCGTATGGGCGACCGGCGGCCAGAGATAGAGTGTCCCGTTTGCGGGGGCGATTTCGGGAACCGAATCACATTTTTCACAATAGGTCACCTCATTCTCCCCGGTCCGTCCGTCGTGCTGCTATTGGCTTTTGCCAACTGGTTTTGTTTGTCTGAATCTAGCGTAACATATGGCTCTGTGCGACAAAAAATCCAGCACAGAAAACATGGCAATCAATGGACTAGCTCCACCTTCTACCATGTACGACAAAAGTGCGGATAGGTGATCAACTGCTGTGTTGTGCGAAAGAATTGGTCATTGCCCGGCGCACTGATATGGTCTGGACCACACGTGTCGTTTTGAGGACCAAATGCGCTACAGCATACGGCAATACCGCGCCGAAGTCGAAAGCCACAGCCACAGCGATTTTCACCAGATCATCATCTCCGACCTTGGCAAGCTCGAGTTGGAGGTCGAAGGTCGGGGTGGGGAAGTTTTGGGCCGTCAGCTGGCTTTTGTTGAAGCTGCAAAAACGCACGCCTATCGGGCAGAGGGGCTGAATCGCTTCCTGGTGCTCGATGTAAATACCGACCTCGCACAGCGTACCGGCATCGAAGCGCTCTGGCATCGCCATGGCAGTGCCGGACCCTATCTTGAGGTCCGGTCTGGTCATCAACAGGGACTGGCGAGATTGCTTGGCGGCATTGCCGCTGCGAATGTGGATATCGATGCAAACGGGGTGATGTGCCTGAAAACCTTGTTGTTGCGCAGTCAGAGGGCAAGCAACGCGGGGTCTGTCACCCAACAGGAATTGCCATCGCGCCTTCTTCGGACCATGGCATGGGCCGAGGCCCGGTTGGGCGAAGATATTTCGATTGATGATCTTGCCAACGTCGCCACACAGTCCCAAAGCAGCCTTTTCAGTGCCTTTCAGCACTATGTCGGCACAAGTCCGATGCGCTGGCTGACCGAGCAACGCTTGCAGATGGCCTTGGCACTGTTGCGCGATCCCGACATCCATCTTTCGATGTCTGATCTGTCAAACATGGTTGGCTTCACCGATCAAAGCGCCTTTTCCCGCGCCTTTTCCCGCCGGTTTGGCTATGCGCCGAGGAAGGTTGGTCCGGAAACGCCGGTTGCCTAGAGCGGAAACCCAAATTCACATTGTTCTTTCAACTGGTTGGACTGTGCTTTGCCAAAAAATACGCTTTGTAACGCAATGAGCGGCGGCCATTTTATGGGGACCCTGCCTTCCTAGGGGGCGAGGTGCGTTCTGATTGTCAGTGGTGCTGGTTGGCTTGGGTGAACTTTTACCCCTTTAAGTGCCATCGTGCGTATCCTGTCAAACGGAGCAGTGTTCTGGGCACCTGTTACAAAATGGTCACGTTAGTGTGATTGGAGCTAAAAACAGAAATCTTTGTGCTGTGCGATATTAAATAAATGACCTATAGTCGTCATGTGCTTGGGGAGGGGCGTAGTATATAAATTACGTATCCAGGGACAGACGAATGATGCAGCCAAAAAACGACATTGCGATAGAAATGAAACAAGCAATGTCATCCGCCCAATTTGACCAGGCGGCCAGGATTGGTGCGCAACTTTTACGCCTTCATCCAAAAAGAACCGACATCCAGATCATGACCGCTGTCAGCGAGCTTCAGGGTGGTTCGCCTCAGAATGCCGGTAGGCGTTTGAAAAGATTGTTTGGTTCCTTGCCAGTGACAGATCGGTTTTTCGGGCCTGTTGCGCAAAACTTTCTTCAATACGCTTATGCGTCAAATGACTTTAGCTCACTGGAAACGGCGATCAGAAGGCGATTGGATGCTGCGCCGCAAAATGCGATGCTGGCCTACATGTTGGCAGACGTAATTTATCGGAGCGAGGTATTCAGAAGTCCCGGCCTTAGTCACGCGCCGCAACTTGAAAAAGCGGTTGAAATACTCAGTACATTTCCTGCCGCAAACCCGAAATACCGAGATAGCCAGACGCTGCTTGCTCGTATCTATCTACATCAGGAAAAGTACACTCAGGCGTTTGATGTGCTTGAAAAGCTGGTAGTAAATGAACCTGATGATCTTTCTTTGCGCATGTTTTTGGCATCCTCCTATGCGTTGGCGGGCGAAACGGAAAAAGCCGTTACCGCGAGCTTGGCTATAATTGAGACAGATCCTGCCTATAGTGCGCATCCTTATGTTGTTGTTTCATTCATGCGACCCCAATCCATGCCGAAAAATGCGTCGGGGTATCTGGATACAATGTTGAAAAAGCCAGATGCAGCGAAAGGTGAGAGATACAAAGCCGCGTTCGCGAGAGCCAAGATTGAGGAAATCAAAGGCGATATGAAAACGGCCTTTGATTTCTATATGAAAGGTCATGCAGTAAGCCGCGAAGAACGTCCGTTCGACATGGTGCGTGAGCTCAAGGAGCTTGCCCGCCTGTGCGAGATCACGGTTGAAGCGTCGGTTTCGGGCACTGCCATGCCTGCACAGGAAAGCGGGCCCAGGCCGATTTTCATCGTTGGCATGCCGCGATCAGGCACGACCCTGACAGAGCGGATTTTGGGGGCGCATCCCGATGTGCATGCTGCGGGTGAAATTGGTGACTTTGCCAAGGCGGTGATTGATGTCGTCGGGCGTGGCCAGATATCCGAGCAACTGGAGCTGATTGATGGCAAGGCCGCTGTCAAAATTCGCAAGCAGTATCTGGCAGCATTGAAGGCTTGTGCACCCGACAAACGCTTTGTCACCAACAAGACGCCGGCCAATTTCCTGCGGATCGAGATGATCCGGCGTGTTTTTCCGGATGCGCCGATCATTCATACCCATCGTCATCCGCTGGCGACCTGTCTTTCGATTTACACGACGCCATTTTCGATCCCGATGCGCTATTCCGATGATCTGGGCGAGTTTGCCGAGTATTATCGCGCTTATGTTGATCTGATGAAGGCAGCGCTTGAAGCCGATCAGAATGGCCAGATTTATGATCTGTCCTATGAAGACCTGGTGTCGGCGCCAGAGGCTGTGGCGCGGGACTATCTGGCGCATTGCGGATTGGACTGGCATCCGGAATGTCTGGAGTTTTATCGGGCAGACAAAACGGCTGCGACGGCCAGCATGATCCAGGTGCGCCGGCCGATCAATCAGGACTCGCTTCAGAAATGGCAAAGGTTTGAACCGTTTATAGGACCCTTGGCGGCATTGGCTGATGATCCTGAAATCCGTGCATGGCGTGCGGCCACCAAGTCATCGCGACGTGCGGTTGCTGCGTGACCTTTGGTTGTTGTTCGGGTTAGAAGGTATCAAATGGAAACAGATACCGAGATATCCGGAGTACGGCGATGACCAGCACCATTCCCAAGGCAGAATTGCATTTGCACCTTGAAGGGGCGATGACGCCCGCGCTTGTGCGGAGCTTTGCCAAGCGCAATGGCCTGACCCTGCCAGATGGCATTTACGATGATCAGGATCGTTATATCTGGAACGATTTTCCGGAATTCCTCAGAAGCTTTGACAAGGCAAGTGCGGCCATCCGCACCAAGCAGGATTACGCCGACCTGACCCATTCGTATCTCGTGGAGCAGGCAAAGGTCGGAACGCTTTATGTCGAAATTTTCTGCTCGCCGACCCATGCGGCGGATTGCGGTTTGTCCTTTGACGATCATCTGGAAGCGGTGGTCGCGGGCATTGATCGGGCCGAAAAGGAAACCGGCATCATTGGCCGGATCATCATGACATGCGTGCGCCATGTCGGCCCGGATGTGGCGGTCAAGGTCGCGCGCGAAACGGTGGCCTGTGGCCATCCATACATTGTCGGGTTTGGCATGGGCGGCAATGAAAGCATGTTTACGCAGGAAGATTTCTATACGGCCTTCAAAATTGCGCGAGACGGCGGCCTTGGCTGCACGACCCATGCCGGCGAAGTCGAAGGACCACAAAGCGTTTGGGATGCGATTGAAAAACTTCCCGTCACCCGGATAGGCCATGGTGTGCGATCCATCGAAGACCCGAAACTGGTCGATACATTGGCCAAACGCGAGATCGTGCTGGAAGTCTGCCCGGGATCGAACATCGCGCTTTCGGTGTTCCCGGATTATGCATCCCACCCGTTGAGGAAGTTGTATGAGGCCGGGGTCAAGGTGACCCTGGGGTCGGATGATCCGCCGTTCTTCTTTACCTCGCTGGCAGATGAATATCAGCGGGCCGAGGAGTTGTTTGGCTTTAGCCCGTCGGAGCTTACCGGCCTGACCCGTACGGCCATTGCTGCGGCCTTTGTTGATGAAGACACCAAGGCGACGCTTCTGGCCAAGCTGTAATCGTCAAGCGGTCTGGCAGCGCGCAATATGCGCATCAAAAGCCTGCCAGAACTTGTCGCGGTAAAGATTGCGTTCCTGAAGGATCTCGTGACGGGCTTCGGGGATTTCCGTGATGGTAACGGATGGCATATTGCCAAACAGGTCTTCGGTGGTCTGGTTGGAAACAACCTGATCATTGCCAGCCAAAACCATGGTAATCGGCGGCAGCGACCATTGGCCTGATTTCATCTGCTCGATCCGGTCGGAGACCGATGCCTGTGCCTTGAAGCAGGCATCAAGCCATCCGGCAGAAACACCACCAACCACAAGGTTCGGGTGTTTTTGCAGGATCGCGACATTTCTGGCATGACGGGCCTCATCGGATGTCAGAATGTTATCAGCTTCGAACTTTGCAAGCGGGCTGAGCTTGCTTTGACCGGGCAGGTATTGCTTGTCAAAGCCATAGCGGCACATGCTGTCTGCAACGAATTGTGCCGCGAGCGACAACCAGTCATGGCCACCCAGACCGAAAAAGGGTGCGACCATCACGGCGCTTTCCCACAGATCTGGCTGATCAAGCATCATCGCCATTGCGACCAGACCGCCGGTCGAATGCGTCAGCACAATCGGGTAGGTGATCGCGTGGGTTTCGCGAACATGGTCGATGACATGGCGCGTGTCGGCAATATAGTGGGCGACATCATGGATATAGCCCATGACCGGATCGCTGGTTTCCCGCGATGAGCCGCCATGGCCGCGAAAATCAAAGGTTACACAGCCAAAGCCACGCTCAGCAAGCTCATCCGCGGTTTCCTGATAGCGTTCGATATATTCCCCGCGTCCCTGCAGGATCAGGATATTCTGGCGTGCATTTTCCGGTGTCTGCACGCCATAACGGATGTTGATACCGCAAGATGTTTCGAAAATTTCGGTCTTGATGGTCATGCGTGGTTGTCGGTCTTACTGTTGAGCTGTCAGAGACGTCGCGATGAAACGTGACATCTTGTCCATCATGCCGGTGAAGTCCGGGTTGAACGTACCGCGGCGAAGCACGCCATCCGGGGCCGTGTCAAACAGGTTGCGCTCGGCATACATGATGTCGGTTCCCGACTGGCAGCGCGAAAGGGCATCGGCGTCATCATAATGCCCGCAATCCGGTGCCGAGCCGTCCAGCCCGTAAATCGGGTCTTTCGGGCTCATGGTGATGGCCGTATGGGCGTGGTTGAGCGTGCGGAGCTCATGATTCTCTGAGCGCACAATATCAATGCCCGAACAGTCCGGCAGGTTCGTGGCAGAGGTTATCTCGCCCTGATACCAGACAAGCTGTTTTCGGGCGGCTGTGACTTTGTTGCAATAAAAATCAAGCATGACGTCCGGGTTGATCGTTTGATCGTCCGAGCTGACAACCCCGAAAACCGGAACATCAAAATCCGGCAGGCTGCCATCGCCATAAGGCTTGGTCAGCAGATAAAACTCTGCGGCGGCATTCATCGCTATTGACCCGTATTTGCCCGGATCGTTGTTTTCGCCCACACCAACCCAGTCTTTGACATAGCGGACATAAGGGGTGAGCCACGCCTGACCACTTTTGGCAGCAAGGCCGGGCGAGAGCATGACAAGTGCGCTGACCCGGTCCTGGTCAGGATGTTTGCTATAAACCCGGCCAATCAGGGCCGCACCGGTGGAAAAGCCCATCGGAATGATGTGCTCAACGCCCTCGTCAAAGCTGTTGAACCCGAAGCGCGCTGTTTCAAGCCAGTCTTCATATTCCACATCAAGCAAGTCACCCGGTACGGTGCCGTGCCCGGGCAAAAGAACGCCGTGGAAAGCAGCACACGGGAAACGATCACGCAAATCGTCGCGAATGTCGCTGAGCCAATAGGGGCTGTCGGTCAGGCCATGAACCATCAGGAAGCCAACACCATTTCCCCGCGGGCTCGCGTCTTCCCCTTCGCATGTGGCGCCAACGGGGCTCAAGGCATAGGGCGCGCGCATGTCGACAACCTGATCAAGGGAGTGGGTGTTGAACGGTTTTTCTTTTTCAGTGAACCGGGTTTGGGAAAGGACGTCGCGCAATTGTTGGCGCGTGGATTTGACATAGTCATCAAATGATGTACCAGCAGCCGGGGCCGTAATGGCGCCACCAGATGGTTCAAGGGCCTTTTCCGACGACGCGCAGGCACCTGTCGCCAACAAGCTGCATATTGCAAGTGAAGCCAGGCCGGTTTTGAGGATGCGGGGCGTGCCCATGATGTCTGCTCCGTTTGGGTCCTGAGCCTAGTGTCTTGCGTGATGTTAACGCGCCGATCCGTATGGTGCGAGCAACAAAAAAGCGACCTGTGAACAGATCGCTTTTTTAAGGCATGCCGATTGGTGAAACCGCTTACTCGATCAGTTCCCAGCTATGGGTAACTTCTGCGGCTTTGGACAGCATGATCGAGGCAGAGCAGTATTTTTCCGCCGAAAGTTCAACCGCGCGCCCGACCTTGTTTTCGTTGAGGTTTTCACCCTTTACCTTGAAGTGCAGATGGATTTTGGTGAAGACCTTCGGGTCGGTTTCGGCTCGTTCTGCTTTGACGTCGGTTTCGACATCCAGAACGTTTTCGCGGCCTTTTTTCAGGATATGCACAACGTCGATGGACGAACATCCGCCAATGCCAAGCAAAAGCATTTCCATCGGGCTGGGGCCGAAACCGTTATCCTTGTCGCCATCCATAACAACGCCATGGCCCGTGCCACTGGTGCCGGTGAAGGTCAGGTTTTCAAGCCACTTTACACGTGCTTCCATATTCGCATTCCCATCTCTAAAAACTGTTGCATTAACCTCTAGCCCGCCTTGGATGTGCCTGCAAGGTGTGATCACGGACAATCGGACGTGCGATGGTGAAATCGGCGACCATGAGTGGTAAGTTGTTATAGGAGTTTTTACTTTCCGAGCGGATACTGATGCAAATATTCAGATCCATATGGTTCAGGAGTGACGGACATGACACAGGACCCGACGCGCAGCAAAAGTCGTTTCATGATGGGCATGGAGCATGTCCTGCGTGAGATCAATCACGAGATCATAAGTCCGGCCATTCCCAATATGTCTGTTGAAAATGCCGTTCCGCTGATGATCACGGTTGCCCGACTTCGGGCAGATTACCTGAAATTCGCCTTCCATCTTTGCGATGATCGCGCCGATGAGCACCCGACGGCCGAAGAGTTGAAAAAGCTCAAACACCTGCGCGAATGTTTTCAGGAAATGCTCGCGGTGGCCAAGGAACTCGAACATTGCATTGACCGCGGCTATATCGATCTTCCGGCCAAAAAATAGGGATTAGTCGGCTAATACCTGTATTCGACATTCTGATGATCAGAAAAATAATGACTTATTCTCCAGTATATGCAATGGGTTGGGCATAAATATACAAGACCACCTTAAAAGGTCTGATTTGGGACATCACATAAAACACGAATAAAGGGAGAGCGCTGCTTTTGCGGCGCGCCGGGTGTCTTGTCAGTCAGTGCGGATGTGGTGGCAACTGCAGCGTTGTCACGCGACAGTCTTATTTTTCTTGATCCGGATGGCCTCAAGGTCGTGCATGTCAATGCTGCTGCCCAAAAGCAGCTTGGTGATGCTAAGTCCGTTTTACGGCCGGGCACAGAGGTCAAACAGCTTCTGGCTTATCTTGCCAAACATGGCGCGTTTACCGACGGGGATGCCGTCTCGGCCGTGCGCACGGCCCTTGCAGCCATTGCTTCAGGCGCGTTTTCCGATCTTCCGGCCTTTCGTTTGGGGAAGACGCCATTTCTTTGGTACTGCGATGTCGGGCCGTCCGGTACGGTTGCACTCGTGCTGCGCGATGCCGGCCGGGCACAGGAACTTGCCAAGGCATTGGCTGAGCATAAAACCTTTATCCAGCACCTGATCGATGTTTTGCCAACCCCGGTTTGCCTTAAAAACCGTGAAGGCGTTCTGACGCGCTGTAACGGCGCCTTTGCCGAACTGTTCGGTTTGGACCCGCAGGATGCGATTGGCAAAAGAATGGCCGATTTCGCGCCAAAATCACTCGCCAAGACCATCGGCGGACTTGAAGCTCCCCTGCGTGAAGAAGAAGGCCAGGTTCGGGACGAGATCAGTTTTGCCATTGATGACAACGAATGCACCGCACTCTTTGCCGCATCCACGCTCAGAGGGCCAAGTGGGGCCATTGCCGGCACCATCGGCTCATTGATTGACGTCACCAGCCTGAAAAAGGCGCAGGCCGAAGTTGCCGAAGCATCTGAGCGCCTGACAGGGCTGCTTGAAAGTGCGCCGGTCGGGGTCGGGATTTCAAAGCGTGACAGCGGTGTCTTTACCTTCTTTAACAGCACGTTTTCCAAGATGCTTGGCATCGAAGACGAGAAGGAGCCGTCTGATGCCATCCTTCTGTCCGAGCGTTACCGCGAAAAATCGCTCAAGGACATGGATGCGCTTGGCGAACTTCAGGATGTCGAAATTCGCCTGCGGCGCCCGGATATGGCCGATGCGCGCTGGCTTAAGACATCGATCGAACCTTTGTCGTTTCAAGGCGAAGAGTCGGTCTTGTGGTGGACCAGTGACATCACCAAGCAAAAGCATGCCGCGCGCGAGCTGCAAAACAAGGCCAATAATGACGAACTGACCGGCTTGGCCAACCGCGCGCGCTTCATGCAGAAGCTGGATCAGTGCGAAAACGTCCTGCGCGGTACCGATACGCCAGCGGCGATCTTTATCCTTGATCTGGATGGCTTTAAACGGCTGAACGACACAAAGGGCCATGCGGCAGGGGATTGGGTGCTGGTCGAAACAGGCAAGCGCCTGAAACGGGCTGCACGCCGGGCAGAAGAAGTCGCACGGTTGGGCGGTGACGAATTCACCTTGCTGTTCTTGAACAAGGGCGGCGAAAAGGAAATGTCTGAGGCTGCTGATGCCATACTTGCCGAAATGAGCCAACCATTTGTCTGGGAAGGACAGGATTGCGGCATTTCAGCGTCTATTGGCTTGGCCGTGTTTGATGGAGGCAGATGTGATATGAGCGAACAACTCCGCCGCGCGGACAAAGCAATGTATGAAGCCAAGGCGGCGGGCAAGGCGCAATATTGCCTTTATACCCCCGAGCTCGAACCGGACCTGCATCAGGACGAGGGACAATAAGTCCTTCGGCTTTTCGGGCCCGTTCCGGTGCCTAAGAGTTCGAAGGCCGTCCTGATTTATCCAGGCCGAGCGTGTCGAGCAGCGGTTGCAGATAGTTTGCGTAGGGCTCCCAGTTTTTCAGGCCATCACGATAGATTGGCTTACGCACCTGCATTGCACTGTGGGTGCGGATTTGCCGTTTCGTCTTATAGAATTCCATGCAGGTGTCGTCCCATTCAAGGCCGACGAAATCGATCAGTCGCCGGGCTTCGGTTCCCAGATCGTCGACAACATTCTCATAATCGACTTCGATAAAGCGATCTGCGGGGAGTACCTGACGCCAATGATCCATGAACTTCAGATAGGCATTGTAATAATGGCCCAGTTCTTTCTGGTCATAGGCAAAATTCTGAATGCCAGCGAAACGGCGGTTATAAATCGAAAAGCAGGTCGCGACCGGGTTGCGACGGCAATGAATGATGCGGGTGTTCGGTAGCATCAATGCGATCATGCCCGCCCGAACAAAGTTTGCGGGAAGCTTGTCAATGATACGGCGCGTTTTATCAGGGTTGGGGCTGTTTGCCGCAATGCGTGACATGCGCGCTATTGTCTCTTTGCGATATGCCTTGCCAATCAAATGAACAAATTCGTCGTCGTACTGTGTGGGCCTTTCGTGATTGGTGCCGGATTTCAACTTGTGTTCAATCAAGCCATGATGGTGACGTGCCATAACATCAAGTTCACCTGCGCCAAAAATCGCGGGGTGGGAACTCATAATTTGCTCAATCAGTGTTGTGCCGGAACGTGGCATACCGACAATGAAGACATGGTGCGGTTCAGCATCCTGGTCGCTAACAGGACCCAATTGCGCAAAACGCTCTGCCGGAAATGCCGATTGCATGTCATCAAGCATGTTCTCGATTGCTTCGGGCGAATAGGTGATGCTTTGACGCTTGATACGGTTAGCCTCTTCGAGCGCCTTCATGGCGGACCCGTAGTTGTTCTGGTCCATTTCCGTCTTGCCAATCGAAAACAAGAACATCTCGCGGTCTTTGGCGGGCAGGTTCTTGTGTCTGCCGGAAGAATAGATTTCCCGCATTTCTGACTGGGTCGGGTGGTTTTGCGGGATTTTCGAGATCAGGCTCAGACAGTGCCATGCGCGAACGTTACGGGGTTCACTCTTTAGGACTTTCTCGAATATTTTGCGTGCTTCGTGGAAATTGCCAAGTTCCTTGTGGCATTCGCCCAAACTGATTTGGATATCGTTCAAGGCCTTGGTTTCACCGTTTTGCTGGGCCAGCGCGAACGCATTGCCAAAATGCTGCATGGCTGCCTGAATGTCGTCGAGGGATAAAAGAATCGCCCCCATTGCATTCCACGTATTCCAGTCCTTTGGCGCGAGGGCAATGGCGTGCTTTAGATGTTGAACTGCACGGTGTATTCCAGCGAGGCGAGCTTCGAGAAGCCCCAATTGCAGATGGACTTTTGCCTCAAGAGGAAACCGCTTTTGTGCGGCGAGCAAAACGGTGCGGGCCTGGTCGCCGTATCCCGAGTTGCTAAGAATTGCGGCAAGATCGGTAAAATAAGCCGGTTTGGTTTCGGCGCTGTTGCAGGCGCTTTCAAGACTTCTGATCGCTTTATCTATTTGGCCGTTTTCGTAAAGAATCAAGCCGTTAAGCTGCATCAATTCACCGTTTTCAGGATGTTCGCTAATCAGTTTGTTGCATATCTTGCGAGCGGTACGGCGGTGCCCTGATGACCATTGCTTGCGAATTTCCGCCAGGCCAGTCTTCAATTTACAAGATTGGGCTGGTACGAAATTGGCTTTCGCATTGACGTTCGCTGCGCGCGTTTTGGCTCGTCCGACGAGCTGATCATCAATCATCTGCGGGCATCCTGTTTGCTCGATTGTTTTGGCCGTTCGTGTGACGGTAGGCCGCCTAGTGCAAACACGGATTAGCCAGAAGAAACTGGCGCTTCTACCGGTTTTATTTTAGTTGGTCCGGGATGGTGCCAAGCGCTTTGAGCAGCGGCTGGATGTAGGGCGCGTAGGGCTTCCAGCGTTCGACACTGGTCTGATACAGGCCTTGGCGTACTTGTGCGGCGCTGGCAGTGCGGACCGAGCGTTCCGTCTTGTGGAAATCAAGGACGGCACCATTCCAGGGCAGCCCCAGAAAATCGATGAGACGACGGGCTTCGGGTTCGATATCGGAAACAAGGTCTTCGTAATTGATCTCGATAAACCGGTCCTTGGGCAGGACAGCCCGCCAATGCGCCATCAGGTCTTCATAGGCGCGGTAATAGTGTCCCAGTTCGGTTTGGTTGTAGGCATAGACCTGCAGACTGGCAAAGCGCTTGGAATAGCATGACAGGCAGGTGTCGACCGGATTGCGGCGGCAGTGAATGATCTTGGCGCCGGGAACTGAAAGCAGGATCAATCCGGCCCAGGCGAAGTTCCCCAACATCTTGTCGATCATGGTTTTGGTCGTCGGGGACGGCGGATACATCGCGAGGAGTTCTTCGCGATAGGATTTCGCAAGCTCCGCCCGCAATGCCGGGTTTTTGATCTTTTCGTGGTCCTCGGGCTGACTGGGGAAAAGGCTGCCAAACAGTCGGTCTTTGAATTTCGGCAAGCTGCGCACTTCGCCGGTGGCCAGCGTATCAGGATGACTGCCAAGAATTTGTTCGGTCAGTGTGCTGCCACAACGCGGCATGCCGACGATAAAGGCATGATCAGGACCGTCGCCTGCTTTTTCTGGCAGGTTTTCAAACAGGGTGGCTGGAAAGTAGTCAGCAATCGCGCGCACACGCGCACAGGCGGACTTGGAATCATAGGCCTTGTGGGTCGGGGTGTCTTCGGCGAAGTCTTGGCGACGCAGCGCATTTGCCGCATCGAGGTAATAAATGGCCTGCTTGGGGTCCTTGCTGTCGATATAGGCCTTGCCGAGTGCAAAGCCGATCATTTCGCGATCCGCCTTTGAAAGATCACCAGTACCCTCGTTCAGGATCTTTTCCATGGTCGTGATATCAGGGCTGTCGGCGGTGAATTTCGTGACATCGGCAAGGCCATGCCATGCACGTCCGGACCTGGGTTTTTCGGCGATGGCTTTGTGGAAGTATTCTATGGCCTTTTCAAGGTCGCCAGTGTGTCGCTTGGCTTCACCGATCTGAAGCAGGTTGTTAACCCGGCGTTCCGGATCATCCGGGGCGAGTTCCTCGGCGCGGGCAAGATATTCCAGTGCCTCTGTCTCACGCCCGACCTTGAGCAAAGCTGAGCCCAGATTGTTCAGCGCACGCCAGTCATCGGGACTGAAGGCCACAGCCTTTTCAAGAATGCTGATGCCCTGGTTAATGTGTTCACCCTGGATCAGGTAAACCCCAAGGTCGCTATATGTCTGGCCGTGGGTTGGAAATTTGTGGATGGCGGCAAACAGGATTTGCTGGACAAGGTCATACCGATTGCTTTGGGCAAAAATACCGGCGAGCTCCCGGAAATACTCAATCGTGGTATCGGGAAGGTTGCAGGCCGTTTGCAGCAGCTTTGCGGCTTCTGTCAGATTGCCGGTCGCACGGCGAACTTGTGCGGCAATGAAGAGGGCAGGGCCGTAATCAGGAGCAAGCGAGAGCGCCTGTTGCGACTGTGTCAGGGCATCATCAGCCTTTCCCGATGCCAGCGCGCTTTGTGCTGCACGGATCAGCTTGTCGGCCTTTTGGCGGTTGCGTTTTTCCGCAAAACTGGGCGTGGACGCTGCCTTGCTCATAATTCTGATTAAATCCCGATACCAATGGTTGGGTCAAGCCTATCGGTAAGGGGTAATCAAACGGTTTAAGTCGAAACGAAAAACGCCCGGCCAATCGGCCGGGCGTTTCCCGTAAGCGTTGTCTTCCGAGTGGAAGATTATGCGCTGTAGTACATGTCGAACTACTACCAATTAATAAAAACAATAACTTACACCACTGAAAAGTCTAACGCGTTAGACACTCTTTTCCCATGCGGTGATTGCGCCACGCGCCATTTCAGTTGTTCTCGGGACATAATGTTCGAGGATTTTTGATGTCTGCTCAATCGACCAACCAGCAACCGCACTGATCTGGGTTGTTGTTGCCCCGGCCTCTGACATCCGAACCGCTGCCGTTCTTCTGAGGTCGCGCGGCTGAAGGTGTTGCATGGCATCTCCTGTGGCCCGTCTGAAGTTATTCAGGAACGTGGTGTAAGGCACCGGACGACCCTCATGCTGAACAATGGTGGTGCATCCGGCTTCCTTTGCCAGTTTGACCGCTTCAGCGATCCGGTCGATTGCGTCACGGTGCAGTGGGATTTCAAGGAATGCACCGGTCTTCTGTTGACGGACACGGATCATGTTCGTTGCCGGGTTGAAATGACTGACCGGCATCTTGAGAACATCAATTGGCCGCTGGGCGGTATATTGCAGAAGACAGAAGGCCGTTGTTGTCGCAAAGGCGCGATCCCCGAACTGAGCGGCATGATACCAGGCTTCAATCTCTGCCGGTGCCCATACGATTTGCCTGCGGCTGCCTTGCGTGGTTTCAATGAATTGTGCCGGGTTTTTGTCCATCACTTCCCATTTGATTGCCGTTTTGAACAGCAGGTTCAGGATGGTTTTCAGTTTCCGGTCTGCCCCCTTGATACCGTCAAAGGTATCGACAAAGTCCTGAAGCATCGGTGATGTGAAAGCTGATATTGGAAGGTCGGGGCCAAGCGCATGAACCTCGTTCATGTACTGGATGTAGAACTTCTTCGTTCCTTCGGCCAGTTCCTTGAAGCCGCGACTGTTCTTGTATTTGGCAATCACCCAGCCGATTGATCCGGGCCAGTTCTGACCTTCGTTCTCGACCACTTGGCCGAGTGTCGCCAGACGAGATACGGAATGTGCGGTCAGCTGATTGCTTTTGGATAGGTTCAGCAACAGATTTCGGTCGATCTCATAGTTCTTGTCTGCCAAATCGTTCAGGGCATTCAAGACCTTGATCCGTTGCGACCGGTCATCGGGCAGCCGCGTCAAAGGTTGCCCGCGCCGTTGCCAGTAATACCTGAACGTTCCGTCAGTGTTGCGCCGCTCGGTGAGATACCGCAGCTTTTCCCCGCTTGGCCCTGCCATTGATTCCTTCCCGCAGCAATCGTTTTGCCATGTCGTCATCGTTGGTAAGACCTCCCATTTCGTCAAGGGCCTTGTCCAAGACCTTGCGGTCAAAGACCTTTTTTCTGATCCCGGCGCGATCACGGTAGGGGATCGGACAGAAAATCCCCGCATCGACCGCCTTTTGAAAAGTATTCTGGTTTGTCAAGCCGACATATTCGCAGGCTTGTTCTTCAGACATACAACGCGGCGGGATGTTGACTGGTAATGCGCTCATTCATCACCTCCCGTAAACCGAACCGGCACAGCATCACCTTTGATGTATAGCGGGTGTTTCGGTGAGCCATCAGCATTGATGTGTAGGGCTTTAGTTGTGACCTTCCCGTGCATGCAAGCCATAGCCAGCTTGTCTGCCATGGCAAGTTTGCCGTGAGTTCCCCAGGCACAAACCATCGTGTCGACCAGATCCGCAACTTCGGAAATGTGTTTGCTGTTGTCGGGGCCAAACGGATCGTCCGCAGTTTTGAGCATCACCGGCTTTGGCGTCCGCATCGCAAACAGGTTGACGACGATAAACCCGCCATATCCCCATGACTTTGCAAACCCGATCAGGCGACGGATCGTCGGATCATCAACGCTTGCATCTGCGGTGCTTGGGTTGAGCATGCAGAAGCCGACAAGCGGTTTTGATTTGTCCCAGACACGCCAGAGGCGATAACGGTATTTGCCGCAATCACTGATGACGGCACCGCTGTTTGTGTCAAATCCAGTCATCGCTTCATCCCCTCCTGATATGCCATGTTCAGTTCTGCCATTGTTTCGGGGTCTCCCCCGGTATCGGGGTGGTGCTTCTTGGCAAGGCGGCGAAAAGCCTCTCGCACCTTGTCTGGCGTGGCATCAGGATCAATACCAAGAACATCCCACCAGTTGCGGCGCTGAGCGGACTCATCGACAGGAACACCACCTGGCGGCGGCAGGGTCTTGAACCCGGCAAAGGCCATTTCAAGATCACCGACACCCCAGCGATCCATGCCGCGCAGTGCTTCGATGTGTTTGGCAACAGCGGCGAGGTTATCGGCAACGGAATCCCATCGGTCACAGGGCAAGCAATGTGCCTTTCCGCAGAACTGGAAATAGACCGCAACACCGGGATCATCTGGTTTGCGTCGACCCGATCTCGGTAGACCATCGTTACGCAATTCGACATTGGACGAGATCACGTAATTGATCGCACCCATCAGTTCGAGCTGTTCGATCAACCGTTGCAGTCCGTCGGCAACAGTGAGACGGCGCTTATATCCGTTATTCCTGTCAGCCTTGCCGAACGGTGCCATGCGGCGACGTGCCGGATCGGTGCGTTTGAAGCCTTGCGGCCATGAAAGGGGATAGGCTTCTGTCATTTCGCACCGCCTTTCAAGACAGCATCGATCTTGTTTCGAAAAGGCCCGCCGACAACTGCTGTTCCGTTTGGTTTGGTTTTTTCGATCAGATCGTCTCGGACGGCCTCAACTTCCCTTCGCATCCGAGCGTTCTCTGC
Organism: Thalassospira sp. ABL2_045; assembly: GCF_056161285.1. Lineage (NCBI taxonomy): Bacteria > Pseudomonadati > Pseudomonadota > Alphaproteobacteria > Rhodospirillales > Thalassospiraceae > Thalassospira > Thalassospira sp. ABL2_045. Next base: position 54,374 of record NZ_JBSWYV010000010.1, read on the forward strand.
GACGATCTCCTCAATCACCTTCATCGCCCGATCACGAAGGAACTGCCAGCGCACGCCGTGTCTTGAATATTTGCTGCCATCCGCGATGTAATCGGCATATTCGTCTGGGGTCATTTGCATGGCGATACCTCGCACAGTTCGTCGGGGATTTCGATTACAGGGCCGATATACTGATAGACATATCCTCGGCATAGCGCCGCAAGCACTGTTTCACCTTCCATGCAGACAACATCATTGTCACTGCAATAGCAGACTCCTGCGATATCGACGCCGACATTACATCCGCTTGCTTCGATCAGGGGCCTCCATGTGCCCAATTGCCGGATGGGTTGTACTCATCGTCCTGAATTGCCTTTGGAAGCTCTCGGACGATCACTTGCGGCTCATCTTGGTTGCCGGTGTCGAAGCAATGCCAATTCCCAGCGGGCCGAGACTGACCGTACTCAACAAACGCAACCGCCCAATTCAGCGCGCGCCCGTCGAGGTCTGATACTTTCATCAGCATCACGCAGCCCTTTCCTTGATCATCTGATCGACGTTGATCAGGTGAGGGGTGAAGGACACGGCCCAGATCCAGTCATTGCGCTTCCAGCTCTCGGGGCCGTTGATGTATTCCCAGAGCATGCGGAAGCTGCCTGTGGCTTCCCGGCAAAACTGGGCTGGCACTTCACGCCCATCAACCATGGTGGTCATGAAGGTCTGAATTCCATAAGGGAACCATCCGTCATGAAGGCGTTCGACGCCCTCGGCCTTGGCATCTTCCTCGCTGATATCCTGCAAGCGTTCCGGTCTGACATCGGTGATTTCGAGCGTGATCCTGCTTGCCCAGCGGGGCATGTGCATGCCGTGACGGAAACGGCCGTGTCGAGCGCAGTTGTCACGGTCAACCTCATAAAAGACCGGGCAATGCTCTGGATGCATTTCACGAGGTGGAAGTGGATCACGGTCAATCCATGTCCGCCAGTGTTCGCGTACATAGCGGAGTTCCCCGACCTGATAAGGTGAACGCTTCATCAGTTCGTCATGGCGAAAATCATGAAACCGCATTTCCTTGTCGCGGAAGTGCCAGTCATAGCCTTTGGTGTCGCTCGGGCCAAAGTCGGAATGGCCCGGATATCCAAGCAGCTTAAATTCGCGTCGCGTCTGCGTTTTCCCCGTGCCTGGGTTTTCGATCTCGCGCAACAGCGCCTTGATCATCGGCGCGCTGAACGGGATTGGTTTTGCTGTGATGGTCATGCCACACCCCCAACCGCCCGGCTCAGATGCCGTGCCGTTTGCCGAATAAACGCCTTGTCATTGCTGCTGACCGATCGGTAATCGGTAACAAGGTCCAGAAGCCCGCGATCAGAGGTCGTTTCGATCTCGCCAAGGTTTTCGAAAAAGTATTCCGGCTTAACCTTGAGCGCGACGGCGATGTCATAAAGGCGCCCTGCACTGATCCGGTTGGCGCCACGTTCGTATTTGTGCGCCTGCTGGTAGGTGACGCCGATCTTGTCGGCCAATTCCTGCTGCGTCAGACCAAGTTCGGTGCGTCGAAGCCGCACCTGCGCCCCGACGGCCTTGTCGATATCGGTTGACCGTCCACGGTTGCGACCGATCATATCGGTGGTATTGTCGTTGTTGGACATGATTCTTTCCTGCTCTTGGATGGAGTGAATTGGTTGTGTTCGGGCGCTGGCGAGGTTGCCGCCTCGTCAGCGCCGCTTTGTTATTTTCCGGTCTTTGCTTCGATACGGTCGAGCCGTTCGATCTCGGCAACGATCAGCGCACATGCGCGAACCAAGTTTTCGCGGTAGCTTTTCGGCTTCCACCATTTCTTGAACCAAGGCCAAAGCTTCGCAAGGGCTTGCTGCATAATCGTATCGTTGCGGATTTCTTCACCCTTACTGAAACCGGCGTAACACGCGGCGGCCTTTGCAAGCTCTCCTTTGGTGTGCGTGTCGTCATGCGCTAGCGTCCAGCCTTCCACCGATTGCTGACGCTCACGTTCTGCTATTACATCCTTGATTGCCTGACTGGCCATCACGCTGCATCCTGTGAAAGTTTTTCTTTGACCTGTTCCTTTTTGTCCCAAATCTTGGACGCGTTCGGGCTTTCGCTGTCGCGCAGATATTGATAGGTCGGCCAGATTTCGGTGCGCCACAGGGCGGCAAGGTCGCCACCATCTGCCGAGCAATCATCCATCGCGGCAAGGGCTTCTGTTACCCATTCTTCCTCTGTTTCCGGGGTGTATCGTGGAAGTATCCCGTGCGACGGTTGCGCCGCTTCTGACTGCGCCTGTTTGGCATTTGCGCCAACGGCCCACTGACGCAGAACTTCACCGGCCTGCTTGCCTGCATGGCGACCTTCCGGGAATGCTTCTCGGTGCTGTTCCTGCAGCTTGAGAGGGATCGGAACGCCGGGTTGTGACGGAAGCAGCAACAGGCTGACGGTCAATTCATACGGAAACCGTTTTTCACAGATCGGTTGCCAGCGTTCATTGATCGGTCGGTCGGCGGCCGGGATAACATTGGTTGCCATGATCGGTTTGCCGTTGCGGCCGATCTTCGGACTGCCGTCCGGGTTGGTGATTGGCACCGGTTGCATCAGCATCTTTTCTTCGGCCCGCAGGCAAAAGATCAGGTGCGCCCGGCATTGCAAAAGCTTGCCGACCATTTTCTTGTGTGCAGTTTTCGGTTCTTTCCAGTTTCCAGGGCTTTTAACGCCATCTTCGGCCAACCGGTCCGCCCATTCGATAATGCCGCCTTCGCCTTCGTATTCATGGCTGAAACTGTCGATAATGATCACGTCATACCCGGCATCGTCGGCGGCCTTGATCGCCTCGACATATCGGCTCGGGCTGAATGGCGGTTTCATGTCGCCGTGATCGAACTTGAACTGGTCGGCATAGTGCAGGGCGCGACCGGCTTCTGTGTCAATCACCGCGATCTTGCCATCAGGACCGGCAAGGCCAGTGCCGACGGAAAGGGCGGTATAGGTCTTGCCAGAACTGGACGCACCGGCAATGCCGATCAAAAGCGATGTGCGTTCCCGCACGGCGGGACGGAATGAGAAAGTCATTTGTTTTCTCCTCGGAAAAGGTTAACTGCGGCTTCTTCGGTTGCCGCGTCTGGCGCTTGCCAGCGCAACGAGATTTCGAGCAGTTCCTGATCATCGTGATCAAGATTGCGGTCTTCCCATTTGTTGGCTTCCCATGTCGGGCATTCGAGGTAATGAACGCGCCCGACATATCCCGGCCAGTTGCCGGTTTTCAGGCACCACGCCCATGACGTGACGGCGGCGTCTGCCTTGCGGAACGCAACACCGTTAAAGTACGGATCAAGCTCATGCACGGCCAAGGCATAGGGCGGTTCGGTTTCCTGCACGACAAAACGGAAATGCGGGTCTTCAATGCCGAGTTGCTTGGTAATGCCCCGGCGATAGAAACCAGACTGCACATCCGTCCCGGTGTTAAGCAGGGTACGGCGCCAATCAAGCGGCCCCGCCATGCCGCCCGTGGTTTTGTAATCCCAAATGATGTTGCCGTTGTTCGGCTTCCAATCGAGGCGCATCCGGCACCAAATCGGGAAATTTTCCGGGCCGTCGCGCCAGATCACGGTTTGCTCGGGCTGGCCGTATCCTTTGCGGAAGGCTTCCCATGCTTCTTCGTGGCGGTCCAGTTGGGCGCGGCCGGCACGAACCATGGCGCAGGCTGTCTCATACTGATCAATCAGAATGGGGATCAGGCCAGCGGCATACGCTTCATCCCTGGCATCCTTTGCCGCGTTCTTGCGGTAATCAGCAAAATCCAGAACGGCAATGTCGCGCTCGTCATGCAGCATCATGGAATGCGCGACAGAGCCAAGGTCAAAATCCTTGCGGACCTTCGGTTGATAATCCGGGTTCAACTTCGGGTGCGCCAGCTTGGCGTGCGACGCCGTTCTGTTGACCATCAGCTTTGCCAGCGATGATGAAAGGCTCGGCTCCGGGCAAGGGTCGGCGTGATAGTCCTCGTTGCTGATATCGGGATAGAGGCCCGGTTTGGTGATTTGGATCATTGTGCCTTCCTCATGCTGATCGCCAGTTCCAGTTTGGCGCGTACATCGAGATGACCTGCTTTCTGATTGCAGTCTTCGTGGGCCAGCATCATGTTGCTAAGTTTGTTTGGACCGCCTTGGGTGACCGGCACCCAGTGCTCGATGGTCGCCGTTTCGACTGTCAGGCAACGTCCGCAAAAGGCGCAGGTTTCGCCGTCACGTTCGATCAGCGACATGATTAATCCGTGCCGTTTTCGGTTGCCGCGTGATGGCTTTGTTTGCGCACGCCATTCCGAACCGTCGAGAAAGGCGCTCAGGGCCTGAGCGGCGCCATTGCTGGCGCTCGAAACCCAGTCCTTTTTGTTGCGATAAATCACACCCATGCCGCGAAACGTTGTGAACCTGATCAGTTCATAATCGTTGGTGGTGGCATGGATCTGACTACCGCGCGCCTCGAGCCATGCGACGAACCGGTCGCGCAGGGCTTCAAAGTCTTTGACGGTGGTCGGATAGGCACGCTTTCCCATCACTCCGCCCCCTTGGCTTTGGTGAGGGTGGCTCGGGCTATCTCTCCACCATCATCATCAAGCGCACTCCGCGCTGTTTGACCTTCTTGCGTGATCTTCTTGCAATTCCGCGCCTGTTCTTCGTACCACTCCAACGCCCCAACCAGTTCAGTGATGAGGGTGGATTGGGCTTCGATAGCATCATGAAGCTCGTAATTCGCATCGGATACCAGCTCGTGAATGTGCTTCATGTCTGCCCATTCTTGATGGTCATCACTGGTTGCGTAGCTGCATGCAATTGTGTCGACTTGACCCAGCGAGAAGCTGACAGAACGAAACCCCGTAATTTTCGGTTCACTCATCACTGAAACATCCTTCTGTGCGCCAACCACTTTCTGATCGGGCGGGTGAGTTTGTGGAGGAGGGCGGTCATTGTGCTGGCCCCCAAACTCGTTCGCGTAGACCATCAAGGCCGTCATTGCCATGAATTACGCTGTGCATGCGGGCCAAGAATGACGGATGGTCTAGCTGTGATCCTGAATGGATTTTGACCACTTCGTAATAGCCGCCTGTATCTGGGAAATAGAGCTCGATGACCTTCAATTTCCCGATATTGGCGCGTCGCATGTTGATGCCGTGTGAAGCGATAACTTCCAGTTTGCGGCGTTTTTCGTGGCCCTCTGGAATTGATGAGATCACTTCTTTGGTGCTTGCTTCATTTGCAATAGCCATCACACACCCCACTGTTTCAAAAAGCGCCATGCCAGCCGCTTGCTATGCGTTCCGGCGCTGGTGTCGTTGAGGATCGCCTTTGCCTGCTTGCGCCAACGGGCGACCAGTTCGAAGGGAAGGGGCGTCATGACAGCCACCCGGAAATGATTGATACGATCTCGCGGCCTGCGTACAGGAACGCGGTGATACTTATCAGTAGGGGAGCGACAATGGCTGCAACCCTCTTGATGTCATGTTTGGGTGACAGTTCATCTACCCACTCACAGTCATGAACTTCCGGCGTTGATCGGATGTGCTTTTCGAACTCGCCGGTTTGGTGCCAGTTGAAGTCACTCATAACCTGCTCCTTTGCTAAACCTCTTCTGGATGCCGCCCCGCAGAGCGGCATCTGGTAGGGGTTAGTCGGCCACGCGACGGGCCTGTTCCGAAAACGGGTCAAACTCGCGCTTGATCGGGATTTCGTAAGTTCCTTTGGGAATCTCGTGCGCACCGTGCGGATTGCCTGCGGTCTGCTTCAGGACCGTTGCCTTTTCGACCACGGCATAAAGAATGCGCATGCCCTGCGGAACGTCGCTGGTGCGTTCCATTACGGTGACGCCTTCGGCTTCGAGAACGTGGTGGTGGTGGCTTTCGCTTTCGCCGACCACGATCACACCGTCTTTGACTTCAATCGGCTTCATTTCGCATTTCGGAAGCTCTGCAATCGGCTGCATACGAACTTCACCCTGGCGGATAATCGTCATTTCAAATCTCCTGTTAGCTGACGAATTCGGGGTATTCAAAATCGGCTTCTGCTTTGCCGAAACTCCATGCCTGTGCGGCACGAACGGTTTTGATGGGGTTGCCGTCAATGTCTGAAACACGCGGGACGCCCTCGACGATCAGGCCGTTTCGTTTACAATAGGCGCGAAGAAACAGACCTGGTTCGGGTAATCCGGGAAGGGTCAGTTCAATCAGGTCGCCGTGATCCGGGTTTTCGTCGCTGTCGATGATTTTCGCGTCAAGAACATCAAGCATCTTCGGCCAGCCGATGATTGCGGCACCGGCAGCACGTTGTTCGACATTGTCGGCGCGAAGAACCTCAGCAGGTTCAAGGGTGTCGCTATTTTCGATCCAATGGCCTGGAACGCGTGTCCCACGAAAGGCGTACAGCGCATAACCGTCGCGATATTTGATCGCAGGGCCTGTTTCGCTGTGAAGACGTCGCTCCTCGAAATCGAATGAAACGGTTTCTGGCCGGTCGGTGATGATGCAGAAATCGTTGAACGGGTACCACCACCCACACGACTTCAATATTTCGACATGTGCTGATAATTGATCGTTCTGCTTTGCATCATAAGCGGCACCAACGCGCCGACCACCTTCAAGCCACGCCCAGATATAATCCTGATTCCCCCAGAACCATGTTCCCATGTAAGAAAGTCGCTGGCCCCTGAGCTGGCCCCAGAGCTGGTCCCTGAGCTGGCCCCTGAGCTGGCCCCTGAGCTGGCCCCCGAGCTGGCCCCAGAGCTGGTCCCAGAGCTGGTCCCTGAGCTGGCCCCAGAGCTGGTCCCTGAGCTGGCCCCTGAGCTGGCCCCTGAGCTGGCCCCCGAGCTGGCCCCAGAGCTGGTCCCTGAGCTGGCCCCTGAGCTGGCCCCCGAGCTGGCCCCAGAGCTGGTCCCAGAGCTGGTCCCAGAGCTGGCCCCCGAGCTGGCCCCAGAGCTGGTCCCAGAGCTGGTCCCAGAGCTGGTCCCAGAGCTGGCCCCCGAGCTGGCCCCAGAGCTGGTCCCAGAGCTGGTCCCAGAGCTGGTCCCTGAGCTGGCCCCCGAGCTGGTCCCAGAGCTGGTCCCAGAGCTGGTCCCCGAGCTGGCCCCCGAGCTGGCCCCCGAGCTGGCCCCTGAGCTGGTCCCCGAGCTGGCCCCTGAGCTGGTCCCCGAGCTGGTCCCTGAGCTGGTTACCCTTCACCATTGCAGGCCAAGCCTTGCAGGCCAAATTGATGTAGATCTCAGCGCCCATAGGTGACGACAACCGAACAAAATGCGGCTTTTTCTTTCCGATACTTTCGTAAAGAGACGTGATCGCCGTTTCCGCCCGATCAAAATCGGCGGGTTCGGTTGAAAAACCACACTCAAGAAACTCGCGGTAGGTGTTTGCGATGATTTCTTTGCGCTCTGGCGTCAGGTCGATTTTCATTTCAAATACCCTTGTCGTAAAACACTCAAGAAAGCGGGCCGTGACCCGCTTCGATCAGGGTTAAATCTCGGCTTTGAGAAAGACGTATTGCGCGGTTTGGTGACGGACCTCGGCGCGGTAATCTTCGCGGGCGTCTTCTTCGCGGATTTCATCGATCCGGGCCTGCAGGTCGGCAATGATTTCATCATCGACCTGACCGAACATGTCGCTTTCGAGGTTGCTGAGGATTTCGCGCAGCTTTTCGGCAGCAGCAGGATCGATCGTTGATGGCATCAGTTCGAATTGCAGATTGAAAATCATGCGTTTGAACTTGGTCTGCTCTTCCCGGAGCAATGCGATTTGCGCGGCGCAATCGACTTCATCAAGGTCATAATAGGTGTTGCTCATGACCGGCCCTCGGCTTTGGCGATCAGGTCTTTAACGCCTTCAAGCGTGAACGATTTGAGTCGTGCGCCTTCGTCATCGCCAGCGACACGATCAGCTTTGATCAAATATTCAATTGTGTCGCGGAACAGCTTGACGCTTGCCAGCAGTTCAGGTGCGACGGCAAAAAGATGCGCATCGGCTTCGTTTTTCGAAACGACAAACGCGACCGGCTCCATTGATCCGTCATCTTTTTCAATCGGAAATTCACCGTCGTTGTTTGCTGGGGTGATAACCCGCAACGGCCCCGGCGTATGTTTGGAAACTTCACTCATCACTTGCTCCTATGTTGCGCCGGTTGATTGATCGTGGCGCGGTTCTCGCTGTGATGAGACTTACGGTAATGTGGTTATTTTACCACGTCAAGAAGAAATGTGGGAAAAATACCATAAATGTGGTTTTTGAGGTTTAGGCAAAGAAAAACCCGCCACGTGGGCGGGTGATCGGATGGTATGTATGGCTGGTTATTCTGTGATCTGCCCAACTACCCGATATATGTGAATGACGCGGTTGGCGTCGTAATGCAGCTCTTTCCGTGGATTGAGCTGTTCGACAATCACTTTGTCTGGTGTGCGCCGCACGAGGCGTTTCACGTAGGCCTGATGGTCATCAAGCTCTAGCAGTATATAGTCACGAGGTCGAATAGGCTTGATCGGATTTACATAAAGAAGGTCGCCCGCCTCGTATCGCGGCTCCATAGAATCCCCTGTCATATAGCAAGCAAAGGCATTCTTAACGCCAACTAATGCGCCTGGTCTGTGTGCCATTCCCTGAATATCCCCATTGTCCAGAAAGAACGCGTCTGATCCGCCGCGTGCATTTCCTCTAATGGGCAGGTCTCTTGGGCCTGCGACGAAATCAACGCTGGAATGAGGCATCTTAGCGTTTGGGGTGTCCTGTTCGCTGCTATCTGCAAGGGTGGGGGTCGGATCACCTTCGCCTGACATCAGCCAGCCCACGTCGCACCGCAACACACGCGCGAGGCGCGATGCGCTGTCCGAGCGCATGCCTTTCTTTTTCCCGTACTCGATCTGCTTGATGAATGTCCGGTCCAAGCCCGCCGCCTCGCTGGCGGCATTGGATGACAGATTCAGTGCATCGAGGCGGGCTTTAATCCGCGTGAATAAAGGGTTTTCTTCCATGTGGGGAATATCCCACAACGGATGTTGTTTTGCATGTGGTATTTTTACCATTGACATTGTGGTTAAGTTCCCACATTGTGAGGTTATCAACTGGACCAACTGAGGAATCCCGTCGTGGCTGAAAGCAAAACCCTTCGAGAAAAGCTGATTGAAGATGCCGAGGAATTTTGCGTCAAGCAGGGGGTATCTAAATCTCACCTTGCCCGCGTGGTCATGAACCATGGCGGCTTCTTCAAGCGCCTCGAAGATGGCGGCGATTGCTCCACCGGGGCCTATGAGAAGTTTCAAGCAGTATTTAACGACCCAGCAGCGTGGGAAGCAGCCAAAGAAGAGCGATTCGCAAAGCCTGCCGCCTGAATTCCCGGCGACCCTTTGTCGCGCCGGGCATCGTGGCCACTCCGATATGTGGCAGGGCCCGAGAGGGTCCTACGTCTTCCAGACGTGAAGCCTCCCGAAAAACTAGGCCGGGACTTGTTGTTCCCTCAACGCGAAGTCCCGGCCCTTTTTCACGGAGCAGAAGTCCGGTGAGCAGCCGGACAAGTCGAACAATAATTAATTGATGCGTTTATGTCTTTTGCAATCGGAGCGAGTTTTTCCAATGACCATTCGACGCCAGCCAAGAACGGAATTCAGTGCCGCATCATACTGCGTTGCCGAGCTTTCAAGCGACGCCATCAAAGAAGCCATCGGCAAGACCGTTTCCACGCTTCGCCGGGCCAGCAACCCGGAAGACGAAGATGTGCGCATCAGCTTTCGTGACGCGGCACAATTGGATGCAGCCCTGATCCGCGCTGGTGATGAGCCAAAATTCCTCGAAGCCATGCAAAGCATCATTCAGGAGGCCGCGGGCGGCGATATTCCGCACAAGGCCAAAGACCTGTTTGAGCGCCTGGCAGAAGCCACTGAGTCCATGGGCAATATTGCCTGCGAAATTCGCGCGGCACATGACCCGAGCGGGCCGGGAGGCGCAGCAGTCGTTCCCTATGAGCTTGATCGTATCGAAACAGCTATTTGCGAGGCTATCGAAACGCTGGAAGCCAAGCTCCGCGACGTGAAGGCGCTGCGCAAGAATGAGAACGTCCACAACCTTAACAGCAAGAAGGAGGCCAGTTGATGGCGAAATTCAGAAAGAAACCCGTGGTGATTGAGGCGGTCTGTTGGGATGGGTCCAACGCGAAACGCATTGATGATTTCATTGATACCGAAGCAGACCATGGCGATGGCACCAGTTTCGTGATCGGTGACGAGGTGAAAATCGCAACACTGGAAGGCGTTATGACCGCCAGTATTGGCGATTGGATCATCAAAGGCGTTCATGGCGAGTTCTACCCATGCAAGCCGGACATCTTCGAGAAGACCTACGAGGCTGTGCCAGAGGCGAATCCGGACTGGGTTGACCCGGACGACTGCGAGCTTGCGGGAAACTAACCAACAACCAAGGAGGCCACCATGCACGGTTCAGACCCTCCGAAAGACGCAACCCGCCTTCACCGCACGCCAATGGTGCATGTCTGGTGAAACGGCAAGTCACACAAACCGGGGCGCCCAGCCTGTTGCAAGCATTTGGTTGCCCCGGTTTCTGCCTCAGCAACGAGCAGATCAAGGTCTGCTGATTGGTGCGGCGGCGTGGAAAGCAGACACGCTCGGCCCCCTTTGGCTATCGCATGAGCGACGGGGGGATTCGGTTCCTGATGGAGTGCGCCAGAAAGGTAAGCCGGAGTAGCGACCGGCCCGCACCACACCGCCGAGTTTGGCGGGAAAACGAGCAAAGAACGAAACAACATAACACCGAGGAAAAGAATGTCAGAAACCCATGAAGAAGTGACAGAGAACGAAATCGGCGAAGTTGCCGCCAATCTCAAGGGCGACTATTCCCGCGCCGTTTGTGACTGGTTCCGCAATGCGCCGAAGACCTGGCAGGAAATGAGCGAAGACGAACAGAAAGAATTTATCGCCCGTCTTTCCGAACACATCGAAAACCTGATCGAACAAGCCATTCGCGCCATTGCCCGTCAGGGTCGCACCGTCATCAGTGCCCAGCTTGATCAGGTGACGATCAAAGACGGGATCAAGGGCGTGGTTTCGATGTCGAAAAGTGCCGAAGACCGTCATGCCCTGTTTGATGCGCAGGGCCAATGCGTTTTGTTGGTCGTCGCCGGTGAGCGTGAAGATTACACCGGCGGCGACATGCCGCAGCCCGAACCGGACCAGCGCGATCTTTTGGAAGGCGAAACAGAAGACGGCGAAGGCTTCGAAGGTGAAGGCGAGAGCGAAGAAGTCGACAACCTCGACGAAGAAAACGAGGCGGCCTGATCATGAAAATCCTTTCCCTCGACCTCGGAACGACAACCGGCTGGGCTTCGACCTTTGGCGCGAAATCCATTGATAGCGGAACAAAGAACTTTGCCGCCGGCCGTTTCGAGGGCGGGGGGATGCGATACCTCAAATTTCGAAGATGGTTGCAGGAAATTCTCTATATGCACGGTCGCATGGATGCCGTGTATTTCGAGGAAGTCCGACGCCATACCGGCACAAGTGCGGCGCACGTCTATGGCGGGCTCATGGCCCATCTTACGGCGTGGTGCGAGGAGCAGAGCATTGCCTATCAAGGCGTACCGGTCGGAACCATCAAGAAGCACGCGACAGGCAAAGGCAACGCGAACAAAGACGCGATGATCGATGCCGCGAAACGTCGCGGTCACTCCCCGAAAGACGACAACGAAGCAGACGCCATCGCCCTTCTGTATTGGGCGAAGGAACAGAACGGAGTTTTGTTATGAACCATTACACCCCAGACGAACGGCAGGCCTATGCCGAGGCATTCGCAGCAGGCCGCAAACATCGCGAAAACTGCAAGAAGGCAAAGGCGGCGCGGGCACGCAAAGACAAACGTGCCATGGGCAAATACCGCAGCCGTTGCGCAAATTCGCTTCTGGACGAGTTGGCCGCGACAAATGCGGTTGGCTATGTCGGCAAGGCCGATACTGATTACGTCAATGCCGGGCGGGGTCAGTGATGGCGAACTGGTTTAAAGACGAAATAGAAGAACTCCGTAAGGTTCACGCAGATGCAGTTGCCCAGGGGCTTGTTGGACAGCCCTTGGCCGATCACATCGGACCGAAAATCGGGCGGTCCCCCCAAAGTGTTAAATGGGCGCTGAAAACGTACCTTAACTTCGGGCTTGGAAGAGCAAAGAGAATTAGCACCAAACCCGGAAAGTCCAAGCGCCTGACGCGAAAGCAACGTGAAAGCCTTGTGGAAATGGCGCACGGTCTTTTGGATGATGGTATTGACCGCAACGAAATTCTTGAACGGATTGGCAAGCGTTTCAATTTGAGCCGCGCCGGGGCGGCCACATCTCTTTCGCGAAACGGGGTCAAGTTTCCAGAGGAGCATTATCACACCAAGAAAGTCCGAAAAAAAGCGAAAGAGGCACAAGAACACATCGAGCTTGTGTCATCAATGAGCGCCAACATAGATACCGGGAAACACCCGTATTATATCGCGGCGCGCATTCTTGACGAAATGCCGGGAAAGACCGCAGAAGTGCGGGACGGCGTGTGCTTCCTGAACGGCTTTCCGTATCCGGCGATGAAGTTTCTGGCCGAGGCCGGGGTGGAGTTGCCGCAGTGACGCAGTTTCCATCCCTCAAATATGGCGTGATTTATGCCGACCCGCCGTGGAAGTTCAACAACTGGTCCGCTGCGGGATCCTATCGAAACGCGAGCGCGCACTACCAATGCACATCGATTGAAGAGCTTAAGCGCATCCCCGTCGAGTTTGCGGCAGAAGATGACTCGGTCTGCTTCATGTGGGCGACATTCCTGATGCTGCCAGAAGCAATCGATCTGATGGCGGCTTGGGGTTTCAAATACAAATCTGGCGGCGCATGGCACAAGAAGACCAAGCACGGAAAGACCCATTTCGGGACCGGGTACGTTTTTCGCAGTGCTGCCGAGCTTTTCCTTGTCGGGACACGCGGCAAACCATCTATCAACAACCGATCCACTCGCAACCTTATCGAAGCACAAGTACGCGAACACAGTCGCAAGCCTGATTGCACCTATGACCTGATCGAGAACCTTTTTGATGGCCCGTATCTGGAGCTTTTCGCGCGCCAGACACGACCGGGCTGGGACGCATGGGGTAATGAGGTCGGAAAGTTCGACGTGGAGGCGGCGGAATGACCGAATTTAACGCCGCCAAATCCCGTTCAAAACGCCCTTGCCCGCTATGGGTAGATGCGTTCCAGCGTGACACACAACACCTGCAGGCCGACGAGGTGGGGGCGTATATCTGCCTTCTTATGGCGATGTGGACCCGTGAAAGCTGCGACCTGCCAGATGACGACATGCGCCTGGCACGCATTGCGCGGGTATCGACACGGCTCTGGAAGTCGCGAATTGGACCTGCCGTAACCGCGTTTTTCACCATCGAAAACGACGTGATTTTCAGCAACAGGTTACGAGAAGAAGCGGGTTACGTTGAACGACAGGTTAAGCAACAGTCTGACCGAAAAAAAGGTAAAAAATCAGATAAGCCATTGAATAATAACGATCAGTATCAATCCACGGATACAACCACGGACCAATCCGGGGAATATCCTTCCCAACAACCCAACAACCCAACTAAAGAGAGAGATAATAGTAAACTATCATCTCTCTCTGACGCGCAGGCGCGCGACGAGAATGTTGATTGGATCAATTCGGATGGTCGGAAGTGGATGGAGGCCTATGCCACATCAGAGGCCCAGGTCGATATCCTGATTCATGACTGGCTGAAAGCCTACCCCCCGAAGCAGGTCCGAGACGCGATAGCGACGGCTCAGGTCAGGGCCGCGTCAAAGCCGTTGTCCTACATCAACTCGGTTCTGGGCAACGGACCAAGATCGAACCTGCAGCAATTCCCCAATGATCGGGCCAGAGGTAAGGCCGAAGAAGAGCAACGCCGCAGCGACGACTATCTGGCCGAGCTCGATGCGTTGCGCAACCAAGAACCGGAGGGCCAAGGCAATGTCGGTTAATCCCGCAATCGTGACCATCGTCAAACGGATCAACAACGGCTGGCCGCAATACCCGCTTGAGCCGGAAACCATGCGCGAGTTTGAGTTCGCGCTCAATGGTCTGGACCCGGTAACGCTTGACCGCGTCGTCACGGATTTGATCAGCAACGTCCCGAACCGCCGCGACGTGACAGTGAACCGGATCAAGCTTGAATATTCCAAGCTGCGACCAGCGGCCAAGATGGACAACGCCAAACCGAAGCATTTCTACGACCAGGCCCGCGAACTTGCAAATCGTGAACGCGGCCGTGTGATTGCGAACTGCAAGCCGCTGTTTGAGCAGATCAAGACCCGATCAGGGCAGATGATGCTTCGGGAATATCTCCAAGCCGCGGCATGGGTGATGGCGCAAGGTGTGCTTTCGACCCAGCTATCCGATCCGCCGCGCATGGCGTTTGATCGCATCGCAACCGGCTACATGGTCTGGACCGATGCGGAAAACGATCTCCACGAAGCACGGGCACTGTATCGCCGAGGTCAGCGCCTTGGCCGCATCGAGATCGAAGTTCCGGCCCGCGCCATGGATCACTTCAAACGTCAGACAGACGAAGGGTTCGGCGCAAAGCCGGATGTGAAACGTGTGCCTGTCGATAACTTCGAGAAGGAACAGCAGTTTCATGAACAAGGAGCAATCGCATGACCACAAACCACACCGAAAACGGCAGGAATAACCCCATGAGGCAGGACACGACGGAACATGACGTCAAGCTGATCGAAGATGTGGCCCGTGCGATTTGGGATTGCAGCGAAAACGAGATCACATTTAATGAGGCCAAAGATTTCAGGGATGGCTTCGGGGATTCGGCTTACCGCTTCACTATCGAACAGGCGCAAGCGGCGATGGATGTTATGCAAAAAAACCAATCCGCCGAGATCGAACGGCTGCGGGCGGCGCTGAACGATGGGCTCGATTTATGTGTCCGCGCCCGTCGCATGTCGGAGCAGGAGTCAGAGAATCCGGACCTGCCAATGTGGTTTGAGCAGGCTTACCAGAATGATCTGGCCGCATGGGAAGCAAGGGCCAAGCAAGCCCTGAAAGGAGGGCAGTCGTGAACAGATCTGAACGCAAAGAATACCTGTGTGCCATCGAGAATATCCGCGAATTTCTTGACGCCGAACGTTTTAATGGCCGCTGCGGGTACACAGAAATCCTCGTCACTCTGATGCAGGCACGCAAGCCGGATGGGAAGATAGTAGCCGTCACATCGTCCGACCTGTCTTTGGTGCTGGCCGCCGTCGAAAATATCGACGGGGAATGGCGTGATGGTCCGCTTGTTCGCCGTGCTGATGATCGCGCAAAGATTTCGGAATTGTCAGGTGACAACATCAGGCTGCGGGCGGCGCTGGAAGAAATTGACCGTGCAAGTGAGCCGGGGTCCGGGTTGATGGCTTGGGTGCACGACCGCACTCAGCAAGCCCTGAAAGGCGGTGCGTGATGCAAAGGCAAATTGGCGTCGTTTTTCTGCACAGCGAACAAGCCGAGTTAACGCAAGGTCAGGTCGCAGAAAAACTCAGGTGGTCGCTTGTCATTGCGATGTGGTGGCGCACCTTGGTCATCCGCAGAGATCTTGGCGCAAAGGAACTGTTCTTCGTGCGGAACAACAAGCCAAAAATGTCATCTGGCTTCTGGTCGTTCTCTGTTTTCGGCGTCCGGTTCATTTGGAGGAAGTGATGGACAGCAAACACCTAACCGGCTTCGCGCCCTACACACCGGTCACCGTGTCGTCGAAAACCAAACCTGACTTCATGCGCCTTGGCGACTCCCCGGATGTCCTTGCCGCAAAATCAGCAGAGCATAGGGCGTCGCTTGTTGAGCGCGTCACATTCCCGTACCAAGCACCTGATCGGGATGGTGGATCTGTTGGTAGCCCCATCGAAGGCTCAATCCTCGAAATGGAGGAATCTGTCGGGATCTACTGGCATCTTCCCGTTGCTCACGAGGTGCCGGCAAAGGTCGGCAAACGCAAAGACGGCTTCAACCCCTACGGCAGCGGGCCGGAGCCGATTGGGCGGAGGGAATAGCGATTGCGGCGCGTATTTTGCCCGGTGGCGGCTGTTTAAAGAGAATTTGGCTATAACGGGGTATTTTCCATTCAAACGCGCCACACGGGCAGAAAAACACGCATAGCGTCGATGTTGAACACGAGCAGAACAGCAACAGAGCGGAACAAGCCAGATGTCAGCAATTGACCCGGATACCAGAACACGGATCGAACACGTTGTCAGCGGCGGCAACATGTTCAATCTCGAACGAGATCACTATACTGGAAAGGTGTTGCGCCGGTTCCGCGTTGTCGAGATCGATCTTGACCAGAGCAGAGAAACCGAGCAGATCAAGTCGAAGGTCCGAACCCAGGTCAAGACAGAGCAGGGCAAGAAGACCGGCGTCGAGGTGGTTGAGGAAGCCGTCTGTGCCAGACGCAAACAGGATGACCGGCTGTTCGATAGCCTTGAACGGCACCCGAAGCCATTGGTCAGGGCCTTGGAGATGATCGAGTTCGGTTTCACGCTGGCGACAGCTGACGTGCAGAACACCATTGCCCGATACGGTGATAAGCTGACCGAAGCAGCAGGCGAACCGCCCAGCCAGGAATGGTTCATGGATGTGGAGCGGAACTATCTGCAGTGGGCCGATGAAGTCATCGCAAACCACGGCGGGAACGATGCCTATCTCAGAGCGATCGATATCATCGTGTTCGGATTATCCTGCCGGCAGACCGATGCGAAGTGGCGCAAGACCGATACAAAACTGCACACGTCGAATGGCTCTTCAAAGAAGCACTTGGTCAACATGCTTGAGGTCTACTGCGACATGATGCACGATAACCGGCAGCCGGGATGGGATGGGAAGTGATGGCCGAGCATAGCAAAGAGTTCGATGATAACTGTGACCGGTTTCTTGAATTGGCGGGTAACGGTTGGACTGGCGGGAAAGAACGGTTGGTGAAGGTGATTGATGAGATGAGCGAGAAAGCAATCGAGAAAGAAATAAACCTTCTGGCAGGCGTACCAAACATGAGCCCGTCCACGTCTGAGAAGCTCAACAAGGAGCTTGAGCGACGTTACCGGGCAAATGCTCAGGAAGGCAAGGATGTTGGTGCTTTGGTCTACGGCAGCCCAGCATCCGAAGCATGGGATAAAGATCACTGGAATGAGAGCATCTCAGTTAGAGCAGGTGTCTCTGATGACGGCCAGCGTATTTTGGTGGAGACGGATATGATGGGCACGGTTGCCTATCACATGGTCAACCTTCAGGAAGAAGCCGTCAGGCAGGCGCTGATCGCCGCAGGGTGGACGCCACCAGAGGAAGAAGGGTGATGCAAGACGGGTGGCAATCAATAGAGACAGCGCCACGGGACGGAAGTCAGGTGGATTTGCGCGGCAGGGTTGGAAGATTTAATCGTGAAATGAAGGGCATGCGATGGGATATCCGGTGCGGGTATTGGCTGAGTCGTCTTGGCCGAGAGACAAGAGCATGGCTCCCTGATCTTAAGGGGCGAGAGGTCCCGACTGAATGGCGTCCACACATCCACTGAGATCAGATCAATTGACAATCTGGATCAGTTGTGAGACAAACCAGATAAGTTTTGATCAATGCGCCTTGGAAAACCGGGCGCTTTTTGATTCCTGTGTCGCGGTGGAGCAGTTCGGTAGCTCGCTTGGCTCATAACCAAGAGGTCGGCGGTTCAAATCCGTCCCGCGCAACCAGATGACATGGCCGGGGCCTCTTCCGAAAGGTACGTCCCGGTCCTCATTCACCCGCCTGGAGCAATCCGGGCGGGTTTTGTTTTGACCAAATTGCAGATTATGCAAATTGCTCGTCCCATAGTGCCACTGTGGGGAGTGAAGTCCGCCCTTATGCGGACGCAATAGCCCGGCACATCGTCGGGCCAGACGGCGGTTACGTGAGAGCGTGCCGCCGTTTTTCGTTTCAGACAGAAAGGAAGTCAGATGCTGGTTATCAAAGCAATGATGCGTAGTGGTCGCGTCAAGACCACTACCACGAAGACGATTGAGTTTGTTCCTGAGCACAACGAATTGATCTTGAGCGATAATGGTTGCTCTTGTCAGTCCTGTAGCGACAGGTCGATCATGCTGTCGAACGAGGATATCTATCTTCCCGTGGCGCAGGGCGATGCTGCGCAGGCACCAATGAACCCGAATGTTGCCGGCTTGATCTACGTGATGAACGAGCAAGGGCAGACGGTGGATAAGATCTACCCGACGCATTCAGCAACGAATGTTCGGTCGGTACCGCATGCTCTGATCAGCTGCAAATACACCGAGTTCGATGTCGAAAGCTATTCCGGTTTCTCGGTTGAGCGCGACCTCAAAGGCAAGACAGGAGACATCAAGCTGTTTAGTTCGGCAGATCCGATGAGGGATTATGCTGACGCCCGCCTTTATGCCAGCGCTTGCGAAATCGTCAGCGAAGCGAGCAGCGTTCATAACTTCTTTTCGGATATGGCAAAGGCAGTTGCCGACCAATCCTGATCGTCACGCTCGCGATCAGTAGGGGCCGCCTGACCTGCGGTCCCGAAGCGCCTTGAAGTTCCCCATCCGTTCCGCTATCTGAAAGCAGGGACAGGGCCAAGAGGCCCGACATGGAAGAACTCGACAACACCGCGATAGGGACCATCTGGAACCATCGTGTCTACGCCGCGATAGGCTGTGAATGTGCCTGCGGTCGCAAACGCCGCGTAATGCTTTGGCAGGACATCTGCAAGCGACACCGTGGCGGTGAAACCCTGAAACAAATACGAGAAAGGCTCCGCTGCTCAAGCTGCGGTGAACGGCCCGTTGTGGCTGTGCTGCTGCGCTATGAGGATTTGGCAGGGTGGAAGTGATGGAAACACATTGGAAGCACTGCAAGGTTAGCGATGGCCGGCGCGAGTGGAACTTTGAGGGAGAGGCAATTGAGATTGCCGTGACCGATGGGGTTCTATCTGTTTACGACAATGGCCGGGTCGACACATTGCTGGCCTCGTTCAACAAAGAAGGATGGCAGTGGGTGCGTGTTGGTCAGAAAGCATCGGATTGCAACTGATGGCAGATCTCGCAGACATCGCGGCAACATATGCAGGGATCTCGCTGCTGGTGCTGCTATGCCTCGCGCTCGGTGGTGTCTGCATGTGGCGCGCATTGAACAAGCTGGACAAAATGAACCTTTCTGACCCTTGGCAGTAGTGGGCGATCTGATGTGGCGAAGCAGCAATACACAAAGATCGAGAAGCCGGATGACTTCGAGCCGGAATCCCATTTCCCTGATGATTGGCCGGATAACAAACGCCGAAGCAAACCACGTTGCCCGGCATGGTCGCGGCAGCAAGGCGAACAGTGCAAGCAGATCGCTGGATCAGGCACCAAACGACTAGGCGAGGTCGGGGCGTGTTGCGACAAGCACGGCGGGGCCAGCAACGGCCCGCCCAAGGGCAGCAAGAACGCGGTTAAGCCGGACAAGCCGCATAGCATGTATGTCAGGATTGAAGATCTGCCGCTGCTTGAGCAGTTCAAGGGCATGACGGCAAAGGATCGGGCGGACCTGATTTCAAATATCATGCTGATGCGCGCGGCAAAGACGCTGCAAAGCGAGGCGGCGCTTGACGACGAAAAGGCCAAGGCCGAGCAGGTTATCTATGACGGCCGATTGATCGAATTGACCAAGGCGGCCGACCGATCGCTGCGCACCGTGGCAACGTTTATGCAACTCGAAAAGGCCAACCCGAACGGATCAGATGAAAATGACGACGGGTCTGACGAAAGCCGAGTTGAAACGGCGTTTGGGCTGCTTGAACAGCTCGCAGAAGATGGAGATGGCGAAGAAGATTGCTAATCGTCTGTGGATGCCGCATTCGGTGCCGCAGTTGATGGCGATGATGACGCCAGCCTCGCAGATCGGATATGGCGGGGCGGCCGGCGGCGGCAAAACCGATACAATGCTTGGCATTTCGGTGCTTGAGCATCACAGATCGCTGATCCTGCGCCGGGAAGCAACACAGCTTAACGGTCTGGTGGAGCGGTCAACAGAGATCATCGGAAACGATAAATGGTTTAACGGGTCCAAAAACATCTGGAAGCTGCCAAACGGCAAGCGCATCCGGTTCGGTGGCCTGCCCAAGGCCGATGACTGGATGAAATACCAGGGGCAGCCGAACGACCTTCTGGCATTTGACGAGGCCGCGAACTTTCTGGAAATGCAGGTTAGGAAGCTGATGGCCTGGAACAGGTCAGCTTCAGGCCATCATTGCCGGTTGTTCCTTGGCTTCAACCCGCCGACCACGGCAGAAGGTCAATGGATTGTCGATTTTTTTGCGCCGTGGCTTGATGACGGGCATCGCAACCCGGCTGAACCCGGTGAATTGCGGTTCTTTGCCATGATTGACGGCAAGGAACAGGAGTTTGAAACAGACGAGCCGCTTGAGGTCAAACGCGGCGATAGCATCCGAATTATCCGGCCCAAATCGCGCACCTTTATCCCGGCCCGTGTAGAGGACAACAAGTTTCTGATGGATACAGGTTACGCAGATACGCTGGAGGCCTTGCCCGAACCGTTGCGATCCATGATGCGCGACGGTGAATTTGGTGCAGGCCTTGACGATGATGTCTGGCAGGTGATCCCGACCGAATGGATCAAACAGGCGCAGGCCCGCTGGACTGAGCAGAAACCGAGTGACACGCCGATGACGACACTTGGCGTTGATCCATCGCGCGGCGGGCGGGATGAAACCGTGATGTCGCCAAAGTATGGCCCACGGTATTTCGGGACGCAGATCGTTATTCCCGGAACTGGCGCGCCGGATGGTCAGACCGTTGCAGGGCTTTGTATTGCGAATGCACAGAAACGCACGCGGATCGGTGTTGATGTCATCGGGATTGGCGCCAGCGTTTATGACCACCTCAAAGACCTGATCGGTGATCGTGTCGAGGAACTAAACGGCGCATCGACACGGCGAAGCGATGGCAAGACAGACAGTTCCGGTCGGCTGGAGTTCAAGAATGACCGTGCCTATGACCACTGGATGTTGCGCGAGGCGCTTGACCCGAAATCAGGTATGGAACTTGCCATTCCGCCAGACCGGGCGTTGGCAGCAGACCTTGCCGCGCCACGCTGGAAACTGAGCGGCGGCAAGATACAGATCGAAGAAAAGGCCGACATCAAGAAGCGTATCGGACGCAGCCCGGATCGCGGCGATGCACTGATTGATGCGCATGCAACGACACCTGTTTCCGTCACGCCGGCCAGCCAGTCCGACCGCGCAGAAATGAGTTATGAACCGGAGTATTAATCATGTCGATCAGTGGTAGTGGCGGCTGGGGTGCCAGTGAAGCGCTTGGTGGGCCGCGTGGTGACAAGGGGAGTGATCGCGCCGGGCAAGGTCCGGCCCGCAACAACGTCAACCTGAGCGGCGGCAGTCGTCGGAACAACAATGCGCCGCAGGGGGATCGTGGCGGGTCAGGGGCGCCGTCGCGGGACACCGCAGCAATGCGCACGGCCCGGTATGAGCTTGCGCGGCGCGAAAAGGCCGCGCTTAAGGCCTATGACAGCAGCGGCATGAACATGGCCGTTGATGCGTTCAATGATGATGAAGAGGGCATCAATTCCATCGGTGAAGCGCGGGATCGTTTCGGGTCGTGGGTGCAAGACCGGTTCGGTGTGAATAATCCTGGCGGGTTTGCAAAGTCGGATGTGGCCACGGGGCTGGCCACGGTTGGTGGGTTTGCTCTTGGCGGTCCGGTCGGTGCCGGTGTGGCGAACTTTGCCCACAGCACCTATGCCGACCGCAAGCCGAACATGATTGGCAATGCAGCGCGGGCGCTGGGTATCGGTGCGCCGGGGGTGGCTGGTATGGTTGGGTCCGCCGTCAGTTTGTTTGACGATAATGTTTTGGATCTGGATGAAGTGGCTTCGACAACGGCGACCAGCACGAATACTGCAGGATCTCTTTTCTCACCGGGAGGCAACAGAGCCACACTTGGCAACCAGTTCCCCGGAGGGCGACAGGGCGGAGATAACCCTATCCTTCCCGCCAACACCGCGCTGGCATCGGCCCGCACCGGAACTGCGCAACCGGCAAAGCCCAAACCGAACCCGAATACGATCCGTCGCACGTTCAGCCCGCTCAATATCAGCTATGCCCGTCTACGCGGCATTGAAGAACTGCTGTAGAAAACGCCGAGATGATTGGAATGGACGCGCCAGAGTTGAAAAGGTAATATTAGGGATCAATGGAGGGATATCAGATGATCCGTAATATTGCTGTTGCTGCTGTTTTGGTGGTTCTGTCCGCGTGTCAGACGACACAAGCGCCGGCCAACAAGGATTATTCCGCAACCGTTGCCGACGCGGCCAAAAGGGTCTGCATGCCCTATGTCGGAGATGCAGCGGCGCTGCGCAAAGCGGCAATGGAATATACCGGCGACAGTGGCAAGGAGTTTGATTCTGTCGACGCGACCGGCCCGATCAAGGTATGGCATTATCAGATCGTGGAAGATGGCCGCAACGTTTCGTTTATTGCGATTGGTGGGCCGGGAAGCTGTGGCGTTACATTCGTGAACAACGTTGCAGATATTGACGCAGTACAGATTAACCTTGGCGCTGAGGTTTACGGCGGTTTTCGCCCGTCAGCGCTGGATAATCAAACCGGGTATGGGCGGATTAAAGGGCACGACTTCGTTGTGCTGTTCTCGTCCTTCGATTTCGACAAAGGCAAGGTTTCGCGCGGAGTGAGCTTTATCACGCATGCCGCCTACCAGACCGTTGAAGTGCCCAACGGTGCACCTGAAAAGCTGGAGTGGGGCGGGTGAGTGCTGTTCTGGTTGGTTTAAGCGCCTTGCTAGTGTGCTGGCTATGCTTTCCGATCATCCACAGACAAACGAATGCTTTTGCAAAGGCAGGGCTGTTTGTTTTGATGATGTTGGCCTGCGGAGCAGTTTCGTTTGTGATGATTATATTACTCAAGACGACGGGGTGGTGGTGATCAAATGACCAAAGAAACCTGGTGGCTCATTATCGGCTTTGTCGTGTTCTTCGCGCTGACAGCGATCTTCGGAGGTGGAGGAAAGGAGGTTGATGACATCAACTGCTTCGGCTCTGGATACACCAAATACTGCGACTAAGGCGGCTCACGGGCCGCCTTTTTCTTTGACCTGACCACAGACACACCAACCACACTGACACAAGGCCGCTCCAACCGGGGCGGCCTTTTTCTTTGGGAAAACGCAATGGCCGATTCACTGGCAAATGACATTATCGTTCGCCGCGATGCGCTGAATTCCGACCGTGTCGGGTTCCGGTCGATCTGGCGGCGCGTGGCGGAGGTCTGCGATCCTCTGTCGTCGTTCAACGATACGTCGCCGTCATCGAAATGGGATGTTGAACGACTGGCGAAGATCGGAAACTCGCGCCCGGTGATTGCGTTGGAACGGTCGGCATCTGCGGCGTTGTCGTTGCTGGTGCCAAGTGGTGATATGTGGCACGACCTGAAACCGATCGATGACGATCTGATCGATAACAAGGCCGTTCAGCAATATACCAGCGCCTATCGCAAGCGTCTGTTTTCCTATCGCTATGACAGCAAGGCCGGTTTTCAGGCCGCCATCGGCCCGGCATATCGGGAAATGATGGCCTATGGCGTGCCATGCATCCATGTCGAGGAACAGTTCGGATCAGATGCGCCGTTCCTGTATCGATATATCCCGCTGGAGCAGATCGTGTTTACGGTCAATGCGGCCGGGATCGAGGACACGGTTTATCGCAAGTTCCCGATGACCGCGAAGCAGATGGCGCAGAAGTTTGGCGAGAGCAATCTGGCCGAGCCGGTCAAACGTGTACTGGAAGATCCGAAGCAGCGCGGTGAAAAGCATTTCGATGTCATTCACGCGGTGTATCCAAGCACCAACGACCGCACCGATTTTGAATTTGATGATGTCTATGTCGATGTCGACAACAAGAAGGTCATGCGCGAGGGCGGGCAATATGAGATGCCCTATCTGTTCTCAAGCTTTGGCCGGGTAGATCCGCGTTTGCCGTATGGCTACAGCCCTGGCATGCGCGCCCTGCCGGACATGAAGGCGGCGCACCACGCCAAGAAGCTTTTGATGCGGGCCGCTGAAAAGAACATCGATCCGCCATACGCCACTCATCAGGACTTTGAAGGCGTTCTGAACATCAATGCCGGCGCCAAGAACCGGGGCGCGATCAATGCCCGCGGTCAGCAGCTTGTGCAACCCCTTGCCATGGGTGGCAATCCCAGCCTTGGCAATGAAATGTTCGAGATGTTCACCAACGAGGTCAATGCCAGCCTGTATCTTGACCTGTTTGCCGTGTTCCTGAACAAGCCCGACACCACTGCGACAGAGGCACTTATTCGCGCACAGGAACGCGCCGACCTGCTTTCCCCACCGTTCGAGCAACAGGAAGCGATGCTTGGCCGTCTTGTAGCGCGTGAGGTCAGTATCCTTAACCGCAAGGTCGAGAATGGCGAACTGAACCTTCCGGCCATGCCAGATGTGTTGCGTGACAATGGCGGGATCGATCTTGAATTCACCAGCCCGTTGTCGCAGTTGCGCAAATCCCGTCAGGCCAGCAACAACATGCAGGCCATCAATGCCGTGGGCCAGATCGCGCAGTTTGATCCGGGTGTGCTTGATATCGTTGATTTCGATGAAGCGGCCTATGAAGTCGGCCAGTCGTTCGGCGCGGCACCGTCTGTCTGGCGGGACCGTGAAGCGGTTCAGGCCATCCGCCAAGCCAAGGCGCAACAGGCCCAAGCAATGCAGGCGCAGGAACAACAGGCCATGCAGGTCGAACAGGCCGCGAAGATGGCCCCGGTGATTGAAACCATGACCGGTGGAGGTCAGCAATAATGAAACCCCTGTTCTGGTTCTGGCCGCACAAGAAACGGCCAAATGATGCTGTGTTGCTGGTCGATCAATACCGTCAGGTGTTTTCGACAGAGAACGGCAAGGCGGTTTTGGAAGACATCCTTCTGCAAGCCGGTTGGGCCGATATCACCCCGCACGGCGGGCCGATAGAGCGCAACGAAGGAAAGCGCGAGATCGCCCATCACATCCTCAATCTGCTTCGCTTTTCTGAATCAGACATGGCGAAGCTGCGGTTAGAGGCCGCGAACGAGCAAGCCAAGTACAACGCAACACTATTAATGGATCAGAAAAATGACCGATCAAACGACTGATCCGGGTCAGGGCACGGAAACGCCCGCACCGGATACGACGACCGAAAATACCGACGCAAACAACACCCCCGCTTCTGATGACCAGAACGGGGGTGTTTCTTTGGAACTGCCGGAAGGCGATGCACCGGCCACTGATGGCGGTGAAGGTGGCGACACCGAAGCCCCGACCATTCCAGAGGGCTATTTCAAGGTGCCGGGCGAAGACGCGACCGACGAAGACCGCGCCGCGTACCGTGCCGCGATTGGCGTGCCGGAAACGGCGGAAGGGTACCTTGAAGGGCTGGACCTGCCCGAAGGCTACGCCCCGCCTGCTTATCTCGCCGAAGCAGCCCTTGCCGCCGATATCCCGGTTTCTGGCCTGCAATCCATCCTGAAAGCCGATGCCGAGAATACCGCCAGCTACATGGCGGAACTCGAAGCCGCAGCGGCCAAGGAACAGAAAGACACCGCCGCGGCCCTCAAGAAAGAGTGGGGCAAGGACGCGGCCCAGAACATCACCATTGCCAACCGTGTGGTGCAGAAATACGCGCCCGAAGGTTTTGGCGAATTCATGCAAAAGACCGGCCTCCACCAGGACGCCCGGTTCATCAAGTTTGCCCATGCACTCGCGGGTGCCGTGGGCGAAAGCGCCTTTGTCGATGGTGACGGAGGCAAGGGTGGGGATAAAGCCCCGGCAACCCTGCAAGAAGCGCTCTATTCGAAGGATTGAGCAACTTTCTCACTTAAAATCACGTAAGGAGTAAAGAGATGGCTACCATTGGCAGCGATCTTCCGACCCTGCTTGACCTGATGAAAACGCGTGATCCGAAGGGGCGCACCCTCAAGATCATCGAACAGAAGGCCAAGTGGAATGACATCCTCATGGATGCAATCTATGTGGAATGCAACAACGGAACCAAGCACATCACGTCGATGAGCACTGGTATCCCGGAGCCTGCATTCCGCAAATACAACAAAGGCGTTCAGCCGTCGCACGGCGGGCAGGTGCAGGTCGAAGACACGACTGCCATGATGGAAGATTATGGCGAAGTCGACGCGGCCCTTGCCCGCAAGCACGCTGATGAAGGTGCCTATCGCACCCAGCAGGCAAAGCGTAAGCTGCTTGGCTTTAACCAGAAGACCTCGCGGTACTGCTTCTATGGCAACACGGCCACTGAACCGGAAGGTTTCCTTGGTCTCGCCCCACGTTTTGATGATCTGTCTGCGCCATCAGGCGCAAACGTTGTCGATGCACAGGGCACTGGAAGCGAAAACACTTCGATCTGGTTTGTGACCTGGGGCGAGGAAACTTGCCATCTGATCTATCCGGAAAACTCGGTCGTTGGTTTCCAGAACAAAGACCTTGGCGAACAGACCAAGGAATTTAGCGACGGTTCCATGATGCAGGTTTTGCGTGACCACTTCCGTCAGGATATCGGGCTTTCTGTTCCGGATTGGCGTGGTGTTTCGCGCGTTGCCAATATTGACGTTGGCGACTTGACCAAAGACGCCCAGTCTGGCGCCGATCTCATCGATTACATGATCGACGCATACTACCGCCTCCAGAACCCGGAACAGGCATCTGGCAAGGTTGCGATCTATTGCAACCGCACCATTCAAACCTTCCTGCACAAGCAGGCCATGAATGGCAAGAACGTCAATCTGACCATTGAGAACTTCGAAGGCAAACCGGTCACCAAGTTCCTTGGCTATCCGATTCGCCGCGATGACTCGCTCATCAATGCCGAAGGCCGTGTAACCTGATCATCCGGTGACCGGTAATCACTTCACAGAATGGAGATAACCATGCTTTTCGATGCAGAAAATCTGTTTTCGGATGCGCAGGCCGTCACCGCTACCGCCGCCTCGACCAATGCGATTGATCTTGGCTCGGCTGGTGACGATTACGGCCCTGGCAATCCTGTTCCGCTGCTTATCCAAGTGGTGGAAGACTTCACCGCTGACGGTTCTGCAACGCTTACCATTGCGCTGCAACTTGACAGCACGGAAACCTTCACCCCGGACAAGTCGATCCCGATTGCGTCGGCGGTGCCGGTCGCAGACCTCGTAGCTGGTAAGCGGTTCCACTGGAACTACCTGCCGGAAGGTGTCGACCTGCAATATGCGCGTCTGCATTACACAGTCGCAACCGGCCCGATGACGGCAGGCAAGATCACGGCTGGTCTTGTTGCCGCAATTCAAACCAACAGCTAAGAGGAACTGTCATGGCACAGATCACTGTTAAAGCGACTGGCTTGGGCTTTGTTGGTTCCCTGCGTAAACCGGGCGACACATTCACCATCGATGAGGAAGCTTTCGCTAAGTCGTGGATGGAAAAGGTCAAACCCGACACCAAACCCGCCAACAAGGCCGCTGATAAACCACCGGCCAAACCGGCAGCAAAACCCGACACCAAACCCGCCAACAAGGCCGCTGATAAACCACCGGCCAAACCGGCAGCAAAACCCGACACCAAACCCGCCCAATAAGGCGGGTTTTCTTTTTCCTCATAAAACTCAGGGCTGCCCGTTCGGGTGGCCCTTTTCTTTTGACCCTTTGATGAAGGTGCGCCATGCCGAGCGAAACTGAAATCGCCAATATCGCCATGCAACTGATCGGGGAACAGCCGATCACGTCGCTTGACGAGGACAGCGACCGGGCGCGCCTTGCCAAAGCTTATTTCCGGGGCGCAGTTGACCGTGCCCTTGCCGCCCATTCATGGACATGGGCGAAGAAACGCACCCTGTTGGCCGAGGCCACCGAAACACCGGCATTCGGGTATTCATATCAATACCTGCTGCCGGCCGATTGTTTGCGCATCTGGTCGCTTGCCAAAGAAGGTGTTGATCTTGGCGTGTCGCAGAAGTGGGAGCGTGAGGGCGATTACCTTCTGACCAATGTTTCAGCACCCTTGCAGGCCGTATTTTCATGCCGCCGCACCAGCTATGCCCGCCTTGACCAGTATCTTGCCGATGTGATGGGGGCATCGCTTGCCCTTGCCGTGGCGCAATCAACCGAAGGATCGAATACCGGGGTCGAGCGCATGCAAGTGACCTATGACCGGTTCCTTGCCATTGCCAAGACCAACGATCAGCTTTGGCAGAACCAGAGCAGCGAGCCCGACAAGTCCGGTTTCGAGCGCGAGATGGGGCTCTGACATGGCAGTTCGGCTTCTTTCCCAGTTCGGGTTTGACGGCGGCGAGGTCAGCCCGAAATTTGCCGGGAACTCCGACCTTGAGCGGTATCAGCGCAGCCTTGCGCTGTGCGAGAACATCATCGTTCTGCCGCAAGGTATTCTGACGCGCCGCCCCGGCACGCGGTTCATTTCCGAGGTCAAGGACAGCAGCAAGCGGGTGCGCCTTGTCCCGTTCGAATATAGCGCCGATGATACCTATATGCTTGAGTTCGGAGATAGCTATGTCCGGTTTTTCCGCGCCGACAGCGAAGGCAATATCGGACACATTCTTGACGGCAGCGATGACATCTATGAAGTCACGACGCCCTATGACGACACCGAGATTTTCGGGTTTGATTATCAGCAGGTCGAAGACGTTCTTTATCTGACGCATCCGGCAATCGGGATTGCGACGCTGACCCGCACCGACCATGCCGATTGGACGTTTGACGACAGCCCGACGATCACCGGCAAGCCGACGGAATGGACCGGTACAAACTGGCCTGCCTATATCACCGAGCATCAGCAGCGCCTTGTGCTGGCCGCGACCCCGGCAAAACAACGCAAGATGTGGGTCAGCATGACGCCGAATACGAGCGGGCCAAGGTTGCTGAACTTCACCACCGGCACAGATGACGAAGACGCGCTTGTCTTCAACATTTCAGCGAAGGGTGCCATTGCGTGGCTGGCATCTGGCCGGGCGCTTTATCTTGGCACCAGTGACGAAGCCAGAACCGTATCGGGTGCAGGCGGGTTTTACGAGCCGATCACCCCGACATCAATTCTGAACCGTGACCACGCCAATGACCGTTCGGCCGCGATCAAGCCGGTGCGCAAGAACAATTCGTTCTTTTTCCTGTCGAAGTCGCAGAAGCGCGTTCATGAATTTAACTATTCATTTGAAGATGATGCGTTTAACGCGCCGGACATCACGGCTTGGGCCGAGCATATCGCAGGGCCGGGCAAGAACGGGAAAATCATCAAGCTTGCCATTGCGCGTGACCCGGTCCCGATCATTTGGGGCGTGCGCGGCGGTGACGGCCAGCTTGTTGCGATGACCTACAAGGAAAACAGCGTGTATGCCTGGACCCGCCACAAGATCGGCGGATCCTATGGCGGTAATGACTGGGGCAAGGTCGAGGATATCGGCGCCGTCTTCATGGATGGGCGCGATGTTCTTTGGCTTCAAGTGGTGCGCACCGTCAACGAGGAAACGGTGCGGTATCTCGAGATCCTTGAGGACTTCCACGATCCAGAAAATGACACCGATATCGGATCAGCACGGTATCTGGATTGTGCGCTTTCATATTCCGAGGAAACAGCGCTTTCGACGTTTGGCGGTATTGCGCATTTGATGGGCGAAAGCGTTGAGCTCTTGGCAGATGGTGCGGCCCTTCCGGCTGTGACGGTTACGGATGATGGTGAAGGCGACGGCGAGATCGAATTGCCGGACGGATTGACCGCGAATGAACTTCTTGCCGGGTTAAATGCGCCGTTCTACGGCCAGACATTGCCAATTGATCCGGGTTCGGCACAGGGCAGCGGACGGGCCAAGAAAAAGCGGGTGACAGAGGCAAGTCTTGACCTTCTCAACACATCCGTTTTGCAGATCGGCAAGAACCGGGAAACGTTGCGCGATGCAAGTTTCATGACCACCCAGACCCTTGTCGGCGATCTGGTGCCGATGTTTACCGGGATTGAGAAGCTTACCATCAATGACGTGTTCAACGAGGACGGAACATTCGGTTTTGGCGGTGACGGGCCGTTGCCGTGCAACATCCGCGCCTTTGTCCAGCGCATTGCTACAGGTGATTAATGTTTGAAAGCATCTTTTCGTCACTGGCCAAGGCGGCGCCACTTCTTGGGGCCGGGGCCAAGCTTTATGCGGCCAATGAAACACGGCGTAGCCTCAAACGGCAGGATCAGTTGCGGCGCGAACAGACCGATCGCGACGTGGCGCAGCGCCGCAGACAGAACCAGCGACTTCTGGCAAGCCAGCGGGCCCGCTATAGCGCAGCAGGCGTGACCCTTGAAGGCACACCGGACCTTGTTCTGGATGAAACCGACAGCATGGCCGCGCAGGATATTTCAGATCTTTATTACTTCGGTCAGCAAAGCAGTGACGCAGCGCGTCGTTCTGGCCGGGCCGCGATGATCGGCGGGACGCTTGATGCCGGTGGCAGCCTTCTTGGCGGCTATGACAATTGGAAAACTCTTTTCGGGTGGTAAGACATGGCAGGTAATATCCCACAGCCGGTAAATGCGAATGTCCGGGTTCCGGTCGAAGCAGCGGCACAGGAAGGCCGGGCGGGCAATGCCATCGCGCAGGGCGTGGCGGCATTGGCCGGTTCGGCGGAAGAAGCGGGAAACCGTATTCGCACCCGTCGCGAGGCCGTTGACCTGACCCGTGCCATTCGCGGCTTCGAGGAACAGGCCAGAGGCGAATATCGTCGTCTTTTGACCGAAGGTGATTTCAGCGATCCGACCGTTGCCGAAAGTTATGCCGGTCAACTTCGCGAGACGCAAGACCAGCTTTTGAACGATTGGCAGGGCAGCCCGGACAGCAAGGTTCGCCTGTTCGAGCGCCTTGACGGCATCCGCTCACAACTGACAGATCAGGCCGCAGTTACCCAGATTACCGAGGGACGCCGCCTTGTTGCGGATCAGCTTGACGGTACAACCCGCGAACTGGCCGATGCTGCCTATACCGATCCCGGCGCAATGACGGGGTTGTTCGAACGGCTTGACGAAGAACTGGCCGATATGGGTCCGGCATTGACGCAGGAAGATTTCCTTGCGGCACAGGAAGCCGGTCGACAGAACATTATTGTCGGGGCCGCGACATCGTTGCTTGATCGCGGTGATGTTGACGGGGCGGAAGAAATCCTTTCCGTGCCAGGTATCCTTGAAAACCTTGACGCGGGCACGGCGCGGCGCATCCGGTCCCGTGTCGCGACACAGCGACTTGAACTTGACAAGGCCGCGCTGGCTGGTCAGGCCAAGGTTAACGAATTTGCCGCCATCATGGGCCGCGCTCCGACAGCGCAGGAACGTCTGCGACTTGCCGGAATTTCATCGACCGGTGGCAAGGCCCTGCCGGACAAGGTGACAGAGTTCGAAAGTGTTGTCGGCAGGCCTGCCACGGAAGCCGAAGTTCAGAAAATGGCGGGTGCCGATGTTGATAGCGGCGGGTTCGGCTTTGGCAAGGGCATGTCCGGCATTGCGATGGCGAACATGACCAATGGCAGCGCTGAATTTGCCGCAGGCATGATGACGCCGGAAGAAGAACGCAACTTTGAAAGTTCTGTTGTGGCGTATATGACGCCGCAGCGTGACGCAGACACAGGCGCAATCACAATGCCAAGCCTGCCTCCGCACGTTGTCGATGCTTTGCAGCAGCGTGGATACAGCTGGGACATTAATAGTGGCAACCTGATCCGCCCCGGCGGTCAGTCCGTCAATGGTGCGGTCGGTCAAGGCGGCGCCCTGACCGACCAACAGGCCATAGCGCAACAGATGCAGCCGACCGAAACCGAAGTTGACCCGAACAAGACCGCTTGGGCATTGGCCGATAAGGTGACAGGTCCGGGGCCTGCCGCCGTTAATTTCCTTGGCAGCTTGCCGGTCGTTGGCGAAAACTTTGACGATCCGCAGGTGACGCAAGCCAAGTCCTATATCCCGAACCTGCAACGTGACTTGGTGCGCGTCCTGCAAAACAACCCGCGCTATGCCGAGGGTGAGCGCCAAGCCATCGAGCAGGAAATCAATATCGACGGTCAACTGATCGACAACCCGGAAGCATATCGCAACCGTTTGATCGGCATCGATGATGCGCTGCAGAAGCGGCAGGACTTTGCCTATAAAACGGCAAACAACCCGCAGGTCGGGCGCGAGGAACGTGTCCAGGCAATGAACATCCTTAATGCGCTGGCCGACTTCCGACAGAACCTTGGCGTTCCGCCACGGGTGAAAACCGAGCAGGACTGGCAGAACATCCCGGCCGGGCAGCAATATGTTGATCCGAATGGCGTTATCCGCGTGAAAGGCGGCGAGAATGGCGAACAGTAACGCACCATGGGAAAATGATACCGTCGCGGGTGCCGCTGTTGCGCAATCTGCGCAGCCAAACGTGGACGTGCGCCCGCTTGATACCGGCGGGTATGGCGCCTATGTCGATGGCAACCTGATCGGCGGCGGGGCAACACCGGATTTGGCGCGGTCATCTGTTTCCGAAAACAGTGGCGAGGCAATGGCAGGCCAGAACGGTCAGGCATCCGATACCGCTGCACCATGGGAAAGCGACCCGGAACCGACCACCAGCCTTGCCGATAAGGTTTCGACCGTGGGCCGTGGCGCAACCGGATCAATGATCGAAACCGGTGGCACGCTTGCCGGGATGGGCACAGGGGCGGCGATTGGTGCCGCTGCGCCGCCTGTTGCTTGGCCGATTACGATCCCTGCCGGTGCGATCATTGGTGGTATCGCTGGCAACATGGCGGGGAATGAGGCGCGTGACATTGCGTCTGACGTTACGCTTCCCGGTGCCGATGCGCCAATGACCTATGGCAATGTCGATGACCTTCCGCCTGAATTGCGGCCTTATGGCTTTGGCGGTGAGGTTGTTGGGGGTGGTTTGCCGTTTGCCGCGGCACCATTGGCGGCGGCCCGTGCCGGTGCGCGTCTTGCGCCGTCATTCATCGGCAATGGTATCAACAAGATCATTGAAACGGCGGCCCGCGCCCCGCAGGCCTTCACCATGGCGGAAGTGTCGGCGCTTGCCTCGGCTGGCGTGGCGTCCGGTGTTGCGGAAACCTATTATCCGGGGAATGACGCGGTTCGTATCGGTGCCGAAATCACGGCAGGACTTTTGAGCCCGGTCAGCATCGCAACCAGCCTGTCATCGACCGGGGCGTCAACGCTTCGTCGCGTAGCAGGTACTTTCAGCCCCGGCGCGCGCGAAACCCGTGCCGGCCAGATCATTCAGGAAATCGTGCGCGACTTTGGCGAGGATCCGGAGCAGCTTGCCCTTGCCCTGCGTCAATCCGGTCTGCCGGGCCTTGATATGACAGCGGGCCAGAAAACCGGTTCACCGGCCCTGATTGCGATGGAAAAGAAGCTATCGGAAAGCAGTGCAAAATTTGGTGCAGAGGCAAAGGCGCGTGCCGAAGATGGTCTGAAATCCATCGGGGATATGATCACCGCCCTTGCCAGAACCGGTGACCCGGAGGCATTGCGCGCCGCTGCACAGCTTCGTCAGCGTTACTTCAACGGCATTCTGACGGCACGGGTGCAGGACGCCCAGCGCGTGGCGCTTGAAGCCGCAGAAAAGATCACCAAGGACACGCCAGCGGCACGGGCAGAGCTTGGCCGGGTGGCGCGTGACGCGGTTGAAACCGCACTTTCCGAGGCCCGATCCGTTGAACGTGAATTGTGGGGTCGTATCCCAGTGGATCGTGAAGCGAATGCCGGGAATGTTATTTCGGCGTTTGATGATGTTCGTGCAGGACTTCTGGAGGAAGAAAAGCTGCCGTCCATCGTTGAAGGCTTTGTCGCCCGCATGCGCGAGGGGCAGGGCCGCACCGACGTATCGGAGATTTTGCGATTCCGGTCGCGCATGCTCGCACTTGCCCGTGAAGCAGATGCCAAGCAGGAATTCAATGACTCGCGCATCTATGGCCAGATGGCAGAAGCGGCCCTTGATGATCTTTCCGGTATTGGTGACGACGTGGCCCAGACCGTGACAGATGCGCGGGTGTTCTCGCGCCAGCTTAACGAAACATTCCGCCGCACCTTTGCCGGCGCTGCTTCGGCGTCGACCCGCAACGGGGCCGATCGCATCCCGCCTGAATTGCTGGTGCGCCGCGTCTTTGCAGGTGGGGCAGAAGCTACTGCGATGCGTATGGATGAACTGGAACGGGCAACGCGATTTATCCCCGACATGAACATGGCATCGCCGGATGCGCAGCTTGCCGTGGATGAAATGATCGATGCCCAGGAACGCATGTTGCGCATCGCGGCGGCGGATTCCATTGACCCACAAACCGGACAGGTCAACGCCAAACGCCTGTCAAAGTTCATCCGCGACAATGGTGCTGTGCTTGACCGGTTCCCGCAGGCCAAGGCAGATATGCTTGAAGCTGTTAAAAGCAGCGAAGGCATGAAGGCCATGGAGCGGGCCGCAACCGGATCAAGCAAGGCGATTGAGCAGAAGGCCGCATTCTCGAAACTGGCTAACCTTGAAAACCCAGTCGATGCGCTGGGCCGTGCTATTTCTTCTGGCAACGCACCGCTGCGAACCCTTGAAGGCTTTGCCAAAACCGCCAAGCGCGGCGGCGCTGACGGGGTTGAAGGGCTTAAGGCAACCATTCTTGACTATGCCGTGCGGCGCAGTACAGCCAGTTCTGGCGCAATTGATATCGGCGGCATTCGTCGCGTTCTTGAAGCTCCGATCCGACCGGGCCAGCCATCGATCATGGATATCATGACCAAGGCCGGAATCTTCAAAACGGATGAAGTCGAACGCCTCAATACCCTGTTTGATCAGGCCGAGCGTATCATTGATGCCCTGTCAGGTGTTGGTGCGCTTGATGACCTGTCAAATGGCCCTGACATGCTGATTGACATGGTTTCATCCATCATCGGTGCCCGGTTCGGGGCGATGGCCAGTCAGAGCAATGCGTCACTTGTGGCAGCTGGTCGCGGCGCATCAACGGCGCGGAAGATTTTCGACAAGGTGCCACGCGGCAAGGTCAATGACCTTCTGATCGAGGCGGCCAAAGACCCGCGCCTGATGGCCGAACTGATGGAACGTTCAGGATCACTGCAAGAAAAGATCGAACTGGCGCGAAGGATGCACAGTTACCTCTGGCAGATCGGCCTGACCGAGCTATCCGACGACGAATAAAAAACATTCCATGGACCAAAACAACCCCGCCACACGGCGGGGTTTTTTAATGGGAAAACGACATGACGGTACAAGCGAACCTTCCGCCGACCAACAACAACAGTGACGGCACGACAACAACGTTTGAATACAACTTCAAGGTAACGCGCGAAGAGCATTTGACAGCCATGTATACCGTCATTGCCACGGGTGAAACCGGCGATCTTGAGATTGATAGCGTGACGGGCGTTGGCGATGACGGCGGGGGAACCGTTACGTTTGCCGCAGCCCCGGCAGATGGCATGATTGTGACGATAAACAGCATCGCCCCACTGTCACAGATCGAAGCGTTTACCGGCAACAAGTTACCGCCGGCCACGGTTGAACGTGCAATCGATGCACAAGCCATCATTAACCAGCGCCAGCAGTCCGAGATCAACCGCACCGTTCGGTTTCCCGGCAGCGACGAAGAAATTCCGACCCTTCCGGCCAAAGCCCAGCGCGCCGACAAAATTCTTGGCTTCACCGCAGACGGTAGCGATTTCGCGATGGTCGAAGGTGCGGCAGCATCCCAAGCCTATGTAGATCAGGCCGAGGCGCAGGCCGATCGCGCCGTTGCAGCAGCGACTTATCCTTATACCAGCGGTGAACAGAAAACCGGCGCATTCATGCCAGGGGCTGGCGAAAGCCTGACGTTGTTTACCTATAACAGCGGATCGGCGGCGGCAGTCACGTTGCCCGCCCTTTCAGGCTTGGCCGCAGGTTACAACATCGGCATTTGTCGCACCGCAGGAAGTGGCGATATGACGATTTCCGCAGACGACGGCGCACAGATCAATGGTGCCGCCAGCATTGTTCATGCCAGCGACTATCTATGTCTTGATCTCACAATCAATGAAGCTGGCGACGCGTGGGTTGCGGTTGACAAGGCACTGGTCGGCTTGCCGATCGGCACAGGCGCGAACAATCTTGTTCAGCTGAACGAACTGGGAGAATTGCCCTCGGTTAGTGGCGCCAACCTGACCAATCTGGATAGCGCCGATGCTGTAGCCAGAGACATGGCAGCTACTGCTTTGGCGTGGCAACTTACGCAAATTGACTCTTTGTCCGTTGCAGGAGCAAGCCTAGGCAACCTCAAGCTGTCAGACAATTTCCAATCAGACACGTTGTTGACCAGCACGAATGCATTACACAACGCCAGCGGTGACTTCTATACAAACTATAGCGGAACTAGCGACGCTGCTTCTTCCAGCTCAGATTGGCAGTTTGCCAACTCCGGAACCTGGTGGACAATGACTGGCGGCGACGTGGAGCCAGAGACAAACGGTGTCAAAGCATTTGGTGACACTCAGGACCTCACAGGAGATTTTGTGTGGTCAGGCACGTTGTCGGCAGCAGACTGCAAAGGTTTTGAATTCGGCGTCTCCTCGTCCGCTTCTACAGCAACGGGACCGCTATCTAGTTATTCTGGCACTACTTGGGGCGTTACTCTTTACGACGGATTTGGCGCAAGCGCGGAAGTTCGTCCATTTAAAGATGGCGTTTTTGAAACTGCTATCAATATCGAAATCTCGCAAAACGATACTATTGGTCTGCGTCGTTCTGGCTCAACTCTCACCTTGGAAATCAACGGGGAAACGGCATACACCTTCCCTGGGAGTATCGATACAGGGAACAAGTATCGCGCTGTCGGAGCGTCCAATCTCGGCGGGGGCAGCACGACAAACGTTGTCGTTCTTGAAAGCCCAATCTGGGAAGTGGACATTACCGGCCCTGATAACATGACACTTGCCCCAACGGCATCTGCAATCAGTGTCGCGGATCCATCAGATATCGTTGGATACTTTGTCTTCGAGCCCATTGATGTCGCAACTTTTGGGACAGATGTCGTCGGCAAAGTTAGCGTGGACGGTGGCACAACAAAAGAAGCAGGAACGTGGACAAAAGTAGGTGATTTGGGAAGTACTGGGAAAGAACTATATCGGCTGGACGCTGACGTTTCCGCTCAATCAGGATCATCTCTCACCTACGAAATCACAACCTTCAACACGAAAAGCATCCGGTATCACGATTGCATCGGCCTTATCCCATTGTACTGAGGTGAAAATGAGCAAGAGTATTTCAAGGAAAAGGCGAGAATCGTACTTCGATTTTCCCGAGGCTATGTTCCGCAAAGCGGTCTACTCGATGGTCAAATCGCTTCAATCGCAGGGAGTGAAGATTCCGCAGAATATGCAGGATTTCATTGACCACTGCGACAAAGTCAAGCGCGACATCCCCAAGCCAAAGAAAGAGTGACGCCATGAAAACGATTGTCCGTTGTTTCGGGATCGCTTATGCAGCGGTCCTTTTTTTATTGCCTTGGCCCCTCACATCTGGGGCCGAGGCGTCACCGGTCTGCGGGGATCGGTCAAAGGTGATCGACAGTCTCCGCGCCAAATACAGCGAGGCACCTGTTGCTGTTGGTGTCACCAGCAATGGCGGCGTGATCGAGGTTCTTAAGGCCCCGGACAACAGTACATGGACGATCCTGTTCACCTACCCATCTGGGCCAAGCTGTCTCGTCGCCTCTGGCGAGGCATGGCAAGAACTCGAAGACAAACTCAAAGGACCGGCCGTTTAGAGCGGCTTTTTTTATGCGCGTTTAGTGCTGGGGGAGTAGATGGCGGACAACACCAATCAACCGCAAAGGTTTCACATCGAGCGAAGCATCAGCTTCGGTCATCTCCTTACAACCCTAACCCTGATTGTCGGGGCGACGATCTTCTTCGTCAGACAGGAAACGCAGATCGAAGTCCTGAAGACGAATGTTGCCGCCATTGAAAGCCGCATCAACCGGGAAACCTACCGCACGGATGCGGCGCTCTCCGAGATCCGCAGCGCACTTCGGCGCATTGAAGACAAGATCGACCGAAAGGAAGATCGGAAATGAAAGAAGCATTTCTTTACCGGCTTGAAACAGGCGATCACGGGACGTTTGGTCAAATCGAGTTCGGCGGCACGATCAAGCATACAGGTGAGCAGCCTTGGCTTGATAACAAGGCGAACCGGTCATGCATTCCTGCCGGGGTCTATATCGTGCTGTGGACACATAGCCCAGCATTTGGCCGCATGATGCATCTGGTTAGCAAGGTTGAAGGCAGAAGCGGCATTCGCATCCACCCCGCAAACCTGATGGGCGACCGAGACAAAGGTTTCCGGTCGCATCTGTACGGCTGCATCGCGCTTGGTGAACGGATCGGGGCAATGAAGGGGCAGAAGGCTCTTCTTGTCTCACGACCTGCCGTCAGGGCTTTGGAGAAATGGGCTCACGGTGAGCCGTTCAAATTGGAGATTGTTGATGGATTTCAGTGATATTCTCATGGGTGCGACCAGCCTGTTCTCTGGCGGTCTTACCGGTCTGTTTGGCGCGGCCATCACAAAGTTTGCTGAATACAAGCAGCGTCAGCAAGACATCAAGGTTCTGCAGATCAATAACGAGCATGAACTCAAGCTGCGTGATGCCGACGCAAAGATCATGGAACAGGAATGGCAGGGGCGCGAACGCCTTGCGCTTGTCGAGGGTGAAACGCAGCAGCAGGTTGCCGCTGACGAATCCTTTGCTGCCAGCTATCAAATGGAACCGAAGCGCTATTCGGACTTTGAGAATGCGCCTTGGATCGTCCGTTTGTTGCTTGGCTTCCTTGATGTTGTACGCGGCGGTGTTCGCCCGGGTCTGACCATCTATCTTGCCGGGCTGACAACTTCGATTTACTGGCAGTTCCAGGCCATGATCGAAACGTATGCGATTCAGCCAAGCGCTTCGGATGCCATGGATATGATGGGCCTTATGGTTTCCACATTCCTGTATCTGTTTACGACCGCCTTCCTTTGGTGGTTCGGAACGCGCAATAAGCAAACCCCGCCCAAGATCGTTTGATCTTCCATTCTGAGGACCATAAGCCAATAAAAAGACCCCTTCCGCGTTAGACACCGTTTTGGGACTCGTTGAGTTTCCTTGACGGTATTTGGGCGAAAGGGGCCTTAAAAGTCTAACGTCTATCTCAAATAATCATTGAGAAACAACGTTTTAGCGTTATGCGCTGTAGTACATGTCGAATTCGACCGGGTGCGGAGCCTGTTCGAAGCGAATGACTTCTTCCATTTTCAGCTCGATATACGCGCTGATCAGGTCGTCGGTCATAACGTCGCCTTTTTTCAGGAAGTCACGGTCTGCATCGAGGCTTTCAAGCGCTTCACGCAGCGAGCCGCAAACGGTCGGAACTTCTTTGAGCTCTTCCGGCGGAAGGTCATAGAGGTTTTTGTCCATTGCTTCGCCCGGGTGGATCTTGTTCTCGATACCGTCAAGGCCAGCCATCAGCATCGCGGTGAAGGCGAGGTACGGGTTGGCCATCGCATCCGGGAAGCGGATCTCGACGCGCTTGCCTTTGGGCGATGCGGTGTACGGGATACGGCAGGATGCAGAACGGTTACGGGCGGAGTATGCCAGCAGAACCGGTGCTTCGAAGCCCGGGACCAGACGCTTGTAGGAGTTGGTCGACGGGTTGGTGAAGGCGTTCAGGGCCTTGGCGTGCTTGATGATACCACCGATGTAGTACAGAGCGGTGTCAGACAGGTCAGCATAGCCGTTACCTGCGAACAGCGGCTTGCCTTCGTGCCAGATCGACTGGTGGGTATGCATGCCCGAACCGTTGTCACCGAAGATCGGCTTCGGCATGAAGGTTGCGGTTTTGCCATACTGGTGTGCAACCATCTGGATGCAGTACTTGTAAATCTGGATGGCGTCGGCATGTTCGATCAGGGTGCCGAATGCGATACCCAGTTCGTGCTGCGACGGTGCAACTTCGTGGTGGTGCTTTTCGCAACGCACGCCCATTTCGTTGATGTAGTTGACCATTTCGGCACGAATGTCGTTTGCCGAGTCAACCGGCGGGACCGGGAAGTAACCACCCTTCGGACCCGGACGGTGGCCGCGGTTGCCGCCTTCGAATTCGGTGCCGGTGTTGTACGGACCTTCTTCGGAATCAACAGCGTAAGCCATGCTTTCCTGGGTGGTGCTCCAGCGAACATCGTCGAACAGGAAGAATTCCGGCTCTGCACCGAAGAATGCGGTGTCACCGATACCAGCGGCTTTCATGTAAGCCAGTGCGCGTTTCGCGGTCGAACGCGGGCAACGCTCGTAACCCTGGCCGGTGGCCGGTTCGATAACGTCGCAGAACAGGATCAGGCAAGGCTGAGCGGTGAACGGATCAACAACAGCGGTGGCCGGATCCGGCATCAGGATCATGTCGGATTCGTTAATGTCTTTCCAGCCGGCAATCGACGAACCGTCGAACATGATGCCGTCAACAAAGACGTCTTCGTCGATCGTGCAGATATCCTGCGCGGTGTGCTGCCATTTACCTTTGGAATCGGTAAAGCGCAGATCGACAAACTGGATGCCTTTTTCTTTGATCAGATTAAGTACAGAAGCAGCGTCAGACATGATGCAACCCTTTAAAACTCATAAACAGTTACCGTATGGTGTTCTTCTTAAGGCGTGACCGATCAGATCGCGTCGTTGCCCCGTTCACCAGTACGAATACGGATCGCGTCCTCGAGTGAGGAAACGAAAATTTTACCGTCGCCGATACGCCCGGTATGAGCGGCTTGCTGGATTGCCTCAATCGCACGCTCGACCAGCGTGTCCTCGACGACGATTTCCAGCTTTACCTTCGGCAGAAAGTCCACAACGTACTCGGCGCCGCGATACAGCTCCGTATGACCTTTCTGACGTCCGAAACCTTTGGCTTCGGTAACGGTAATCCCTTTGAGACCGATCTCTTGAAGGGCCTCTTTTACCTCGTCAAGCTTGAACGGCTTGATGATGGCTTCAATTTTTTTCATTAGCGCCCTCTGCTTTTTGGCGAGAGTTGCGTTGAACTCTATAAAGCGTAATGCTTCGCCCGCTGACTATTGCACGGACCATGCCAGTTTTCACCGGCCACGGCATTCTAAGGATTCTCGCAGCGAAAACCCAGCAAAACCCATGAAATTTTTAAGATTTTCGGGCATATCGCTGACTGCGTTTTAGGCAAAATGTTCAAAAAATATGCAAACGGCCTGTTTAGAAGACAGGCAGGCCCATTCAATCGGTTACGCGCTTGCCAATCATGGGCCATCATGCAACAGGATTTGCGATGAAAGGGTTCTATCGGGCGCGAAAATGTGCACGATGATCGGGACTCGACCGGAGGCCACCAATCCGGTGATTGACCATAATATAAAGGACGCCTCATGACTGAATTCGTCGGCAATCCGCTTTTCGCTTCGGGCGGGATTACGATCTTTGAAGTGATGAACGAACTGGCCATCAAGCATAAGGCCATCAATCTGGGGCAGGGCGCACCAGATGAAGATGGACCGGCCGATATTCGCGAGGCCGCGGCCAAATCACTGACCGATCTGTCCAACCAGTATCCGCCGCTGGCCGGTGTGCCCGAACTGCTTCAGGCTGTTGCCGATCATAACAAGCGTTTCTATGGCATCGAGGTCGATCCGAAAAAAGAAGTGCTGGTGTCCGTCGGTGCGACCGAAGGTCTGGCCGATGTCATTCTGGGGCTCGTTGCGCCGGGCGATGAAGTCATTCTGATTGAGCCGCTTTATGACAGCTACCTTCCGATGGTGAAGCTGGCTGGCGGCATTCCCAAGCTGGTGCGCGTCACCCCGCCGGAATGGGAATTACCGCGCGAAGAGCTTGAAGCGGCCTTCTCCGACAAGACTAAGCTGATTCTGCTGAACTCGCCGCAAAACCCGTGCTCGAAGGTCTATCGTGAGGACGAGCTGCAATTCATCGCCGATCTCTGCATCAAGCATGACGTGATCGCGCTGTGTGACGAGGTCTATGAGCACCTTGTCTTTGACGGGCGCAAACACACGCCGCTGATGACGTTCCCTGGCATGCATGAACGCACCGTACGGATCGGGTCGGCGGGCAAGACCTTTTCGCTTACGGGGTGGAAAATCGGTTATATCACGGCCTGTGCCAAGCTGATGGAGCCGATCAAGAAGGCGCACCAGTTCCTTGTCTTTACCGTATCGCCGGCACTTCAGCATGGTGTGGCGTTCGGGCTGAACAAGGATGATGCCTATTTCGCGAACTTCACCGCCGAAATGGAAGCCAAGCGCAACTACCTGATGAAGGGCCTTAAGGACGTCGGGTTTGAAGTGCTCGATTCCCAGGGGACATACTTCATCACCTGTGATTTCCGTCCGCTGGGATATGATTGTGATGATGTCGAGTTTTGTCAGATTATGATCAAGGAAGCCGGTGTGGTCGCCATTCCGGTCTCGGCCTTCTATCAGGGCGAAGATGGCGGGGTGCGCCACTTTGTGCGCTTCTGCTTCTGCAAGGACGAAACCAAGATGGACGAGGCGATTGCACGGATGAAAAAGGCGTTTGCCAAGTAATCCGTCCGCCAATCAACGATCAAAACGAAAAAGTGGCGCCAACATATGATTGGCGCTCCTTTTTCGTCTGTCGCAGGTAAGGGTCAGGATTTGACCATTTCCCAGCTGCCGGTTTTGGCAGAGCGGGTGAAGGCATCCAAAATCTGCATATTGGCAATGGCGTCTTCAATCGGGTAATCGACCGGGCTGTCGCCGGCAAAGATTGCGGTCGCAGCTTCGCCTTGCAGGGTGTACTGGTTGCAGACCGGGAATTTGATTTCACGGGCTTCGTCAAAACCCGGCTGTTTCTGGCCGGCAACGCGAATGACCGCTTCGTTTTCCGGTACGGCGTTGAACGGCATCAGGATTTCAATCCGGCCTTCGGTACCCAGAATGTGAACGCGCTGAACCGCCGCCGACTGGGTGCCGCACACAAAGCTTGCCTGCAGGCCGGACCCGAAATCGAGCATGCCCGATACCAAACGGTCGGTTCCGAATTTCGGATCCTTGTCCATCAGCGACACCACACGCACCGGTTCCTTGCCAGTGATAAAGCGTGGGCCAACAATGCAATAGCAGCCGATATCAAGCAAACCGCCGCCGCCAATGTCCTTTTTGTTGCGGACATTGTTCGGGTCGGCGTTGAAATAGGTAAAGATGCTCTGCACGGTCGTAAGCGTGCCGATCTGACCACTTTCAACGATCTTGCGGGCCTCAAGCCATTGCGGGTGATGACGCACCATGAAGGCTTCGAGAACCTGTTTGCCGCTTTTGTCGCGGGCCTCAATCAAGCGTTTGGCATCTTCGGTATGAAGGCCGATCGGCTTTTCGCACAGAACATGTTTGCCGGCCTCAAGCGCCTTGATCGTCCATTCGACATGCAAATGGTTGGGCAGGGGATTGTAAATTGCCTCGATCGACGGATCGGCCAGCAGTTCCTCATAGGAGCCATAGGCGCGCGGAATGCGCATGTTTTCTGCGACCTCACGGGTCTTTTCAAGATCGCGTCCGGCAATGGCCAGGATTTCGAGCTGATCGCTTTCCTGCATGGCCGGAATGACCTTTTCCGTGCCGATCTTGGCGGTGCTAAGAACGCCCCACTTCATTCCGATACTCCGTCTGTTTTTTCTCTTTTGTGGCCTGTGTCCCGGTGCACTTTCCGCGGGTCAGGCAGCCCGCCTGCTGTATTATATGGTGATCCCAACAGCTTTGCGGGTCCGTAATCGAATTGATCTAATTAAGCCATATGTCACGACATGCAAGATGCCCAAAAGGTCAGGGTGGGCAAAAAACTGAAGGATTTAAGGCTTTAGGCCGTGATGGCAAAGCGCAATCCCGCAAAATTCGGCGCTTTGAATGACTTGCCCGTTTTGGCGGGAAAAAAGTGAAAATATGCGCTTGACGTCGCAGGCCTCGGGCCATATAAACCGCGCCACACGATGGCGGGTGTAGCTCAGGTGGTTAGAGCACCAGTTTGTGGCACTGGGGGCCGTGGGTTCAAGTCCCATCACTCGCCCCAAAAATTCAAAGGCTTAGAGGTTTTGCCCTCTAAGCCTTTTTTGGTCTAGGTAGCAAAAGGTAGCAAAAAACTGAGCTATCCGGGCACGTCGGAACTTGGGATGACGTCACATTCCTGACCAAAGTTCTCTCGTTCATACTGCCGCAAAGCCTTGATGCCATATCGGATTGCACCTGCCGCCTTCACAGGTTTGGGGCCCGTACCCTCGCTGCGCCAGAAAGCTAGGGTCGCAGTTGAGATAGGCTTATTGCATCTTCCAAGAATACCAGCCTGTGCCCAACGGTCAGAAACTTGCCGTGATGTCAGAAATAACGGTGTGCTCATGCAGGGGCTCCCAACGCTAACTTGAGCCCGGGCATTAGCCATTTTGATCTTTTCGTCTCAGGCGTCATGTTTAAGTCACTCCATGTTCTTTCATCATGGTAGCGACGAACCCTGTCACTGAAATTTTCTTTCTCTGTGGTTAACTAGCAGATTGAGCTTTGGTAGGTTGTGTGGTTGGTCGTCTGCCTGGTCTGTGACGCAAGCGGACACAAGAAGGCAAATTATTCCCATGGG
Organism: Thalassospira sp. ABL2_045; assembly: GCF_056161285.1. Classification (NCBI taxonomy): domain Bacteria; kingdom Pseudomonadati; phylum Pseudomonadota; class Alphaproteobacteria; order Rhodospirillales; family Thalassospiraceae; genus Thalassospira; species Thalassospira sp. ABL2_045. The sequence goes on from NZ_JBSWYV010000010.1 coordinate 99,164, forward strand.
GTGGCACTATTCCGAGTCAAAATGGGCGATGACCTGCTTTGTCCAGACCATGCGCCGTCAGCTCAATAAACACGGCATTCGCGTTGCTCAGGTCTCGCCGGGACCCGTCGTTTCAGCCCTTCTGGCCGATTGGCCGGAAAAAAACCGCGTAAAGCCAAGGAAAACGGAGCATTGCTTGATCCAGGCGAAGTCTCGGACGCCGTGATCTATATGCTGTCGCGCCCTCGCACTGTCACCATCCGCGATATGATAGTCCTGCCAACAAACTTTGATATCTAACTGTGTGGTCGCTCCAGTAACACTATGATTATTTGGGCAGATCCCGAAACACTCTGCCCAAATGAAATTGTTACCTTTTCTGCCAATTCTGCAGATTTTTTCACCTTTTGTGACGCCGGACGGGAATCAATCATATTATATAACTATTTCCCGTGGTCATCTTTTTGCTTTCCGAAATCATCATATTTTTGAACGATAGCTTGTTCCTGGACCTTTGTCATAATTCGAGGGTGTTGCCAGGGGCTGCAATTGCAAGGGTATCGTCAAAACGAATGGAACTGACTGGTTTGGTCGTGGGTTTTGCTCTGCATATAATTTAGAATAATTCTAAATAACAATTATTGCACTAGAGGAGTGGCGATAATAAGAATACCTCGCATTTGCAAAGTGGGGTGTCTAACTGTGAAAAAAATTCAAAAAGAACCTGGCGGATATCGGATCAAATTGATGCAAACGAGCCTGGTCGCGTTGATGAGCACGTGGTCGTTTGAGGCGCTGGCACAAGACAATCTGTCGATGGATGACGAGACTGTTCTGGATACGGTGCATGTGATTGCGACGAAGGATCAGCTTAAGCAGTCACTTGGTGTTTCGACGATTACAGCAGACGATTTAGCGAAAACACCTGTGGTGAATGATATATCCGAGATCATTCGCAAGATGCCCGGTGTCAATTTTACCGGGGCCTCGACAAGTGGTGAGCGCGGGAACCAGCGTCAGATTGACATTCGCGGGATGGGACCCGAGAATACCTTGATTTTGATCGATGGAAAACCGGTAATGTCAAGAAATGCAGTCCGGCTAGGTCGATCAGGAGAACGTGATACGCGTGGCGATACCAGCTGGGTGCCACCAGAAGCAATCGAGCGTATTGAAGTGATCCGGGGGCCGGCTGCGGCACGATATGGTTCAGGGGCATCGGGCGGTGTCGTCAACATTATTACCAAAAAGCCAGACGAATTTTCAGGATCCATCACCACATTTGCCAATATTCCGGAAAACCCGGAGGAAGGTAAAACATTTCGAACCAATTTCGTGGTTGGTGGACCTGTCCATGAGAAAGTCTCTTTGCAGCTGATTGGTGGATATAGCCACCGGGATGCAGATGATCAGGCCATCAATGAATCTGATTCTGTGTCGGACTTTCCGGCTGCGGGCCGAGAAGGTGTCATCAATAAAGATGTCAGCGCCAAACTGACCCTGATGCCCAGCATGGATCATGAATTCGATGTCGAAGCCGGATACAGTCGCCAAGGCAATATTTATACGCGCGATAGCCAGCGTGCGCCAAACGGTGGATCACAAGACCGGTTGACGGAACTTGCCGGGACGGAAACCAATTCGATGGAGAGGCGCAACTTATCTCTGACGCATGAAGGTTTTTACGATTTCGGTGATTCACTTAGCTACATCCAATGGGAAAATACGCAGAACCGGCGTTTGAACGAAGGTCTGTCGGGCGGTTCCGAAGGGGTGATTGGCAGTGATCTGGAATTCAGCAAAATTACGGTTGATAACCTGACAGCCAAAAGCGAATGGGATCTGCCATTCCATATGGGCTTTGACCAAAATGTCACGCTGGGGGCAGAGTTCCGCGGAGAGTGGATGCATAACCCCGTGTCAATCGGTCAGGAAATAACCGGCGCGTCGAGTATTCCTGGTATTCCGAGCGATCCCGATGACCGTGATCCGGATGCAGAGGCCTGGATGCAAGGTCTTTATGTCGAAGACAATATAATGTTGTCTGATGACTGGATGCTGACGCCGGGGCTTCGCGCCGATTATCAGGAAAGCTTCGGGATTCATTATAGCCCAAGCCTGAATACCAGCTATCAGATGACTGAAGAAGTCGCTTTCAAGCTTGGTGTTGCGCGCGCTTTCAAGGCACCAAACCTGTATCAGGGCACGCCGGGATACTTGTTCTATTCACGTGGCAATGGTTGTGCTGCGGGTTACACATTGTCGGGCGGTTGCTATGTTGTTGGTAATGAGGACCTTGAACCGGAAACCAGCCTAAACAAGGAGTTTGGTGTTTCCTTTGCTGATCGCGACGGTTTGGCGGCAAGTGCAACCTATTTCCACAATACCTACAAAAACCGTATTTCATCTGGTCAGGAGCTGCTGGGCTATGCGAATGCCGCCGAAACCGTCGGGATTTTCCAGTGGGAAAATGTCCCCGAAGCGGTCGTGGCAGGATTTGAGGGTAATTTGACCTATCCGGTATCTGAAAATTTGTCATGGACCACCAATTTTACCTATATGACGGAATCCAAGAACAAGTCTGATGGTCAGCCCCTAAGCCTAATTCCGAAATATACCGTAAATAGCTGGCTTGACTGGCAGGCAACTGATGATCTGAATGTGGTGTTTGCGGCCACACGTTATGGCAAAACCAATGCGGCGACCATTAACGGTGCAACCGGTGCGGAATTGACCAACAGCGAGCCACGCAAACCATACCACCTGTTCAATATTGGCCTGAAATACGCGCTAAATAACAGCTTCAGTCTGTCGACCGGGATCAATAACATTCTGAATACGGAAATATTACGCCGCGCAAGCGGAGCCCAAGCTGGTGCAAACACCTTCAATGAAGGTTCACGCTCTTACTATCTTTCTGTGACGGCGACGTTCTGATCCGTGATCGGCTGATCTTTCAGAAGATAACTTGTACATAAGAAGAGGCCCCGAACAGCAGTATTTTCGGGGCCTTTTCTTTGTTTGAAAATCGTGATTTATCGTGCAGGGTTACTGGTCTCTTTCAGCCAGTCTTTCCGCCTGGGCCAAGGTGCAGTAATGGAGCAACTTGAACGCACCAAGGGCATCTTCGCCGTCAACAAAGGGATGTGTGGTGTCAGGAGCACGGCTTTGAAGATTTTGCATCTTTTCAACGGAACCATCACGGCGCGGATGGTTTGACAGAAACACATCAACATTGTGATGCTGGGCTGCTTTTTCGAAGTCTTCTGCTGATTGGGCATATTCCCGGATGCGATCTTCTTTGGGGCCGAAGTTTAGTCCCGTACCACCCCAAAGCCCGACATGATGGCGCGTTTGGCCGTCTTGGACCGGGAAAATCAACGATATTGTACCAGGCGTATGACCGGGTGTAACAAATAACATCACATTGGTATCACCCAGACTTACGGTTCCCCGGTCATTGATCGTGACATCGCGTTTCGGCGGTTTACCCCAGCGCGGATTTTGGATCATCTGTTCCGGATCTTCGAGCATGTTCCAGTCCTGATCGCTCATCACGACTTTGGGGTGGAACTTGTTAACCAGATATTCCTGGCCACCATAGTGATCACCGTGGCCGTGGGTGATAACAAGGTATTTGATATCTTCCGGATTGAGGCCAAGTTTGATCAGGCCGTCTTCGATATAGCGTTCCGCCTGATCATTATTGTTCAGAGCATCAACGAGAATGATGCCGTCACTGGTCTGAATGGCCCAGCTTGAAACAGACCGGTTGCCGACAAAGTACAGGTTGTCAAACACACGGGTCGGTTCGACATAGGCGCCTTGCCGTCTTTTTTCGCGTTCCTCGGCAGAAAGTTCGCGTTTTTTGGTGCTTCCGGCTGGGCGGGATCCGGCGATACGAAAGCGCGATGATAGATCACAAAGGTTATGCAGGCCGGGATAGTTTTCACCTGCTTTCAGGCCCTTGTCAGCCAGTTCTTTTGATGTCAGTGGTTTCGCATTTGCAGCAGTTGATGCAAGGGCAAGCATCAAACACATCACTGAGGCCGTTCCAATGGTCTTCATGAAGTTACCGTGTTGTTTGTGAGATTAATCTTTATTCTCAACTGAATCTATGATCAAAAATACCGAACGAAAAGCGAGAATAACTGTTCATATTGATCGAAAAATTTGATGAAAAATACCATTCCACGTACCGACATTGAACATTGGGCGGTTTTGCGCGCTGCGGTGCGATCGGGGAGCTTTGCCAAGGCGGCGCTTGAGATTAACCGCAGCCAATCATCCGTGAGCTATGCAATTGCCGAATTGCAAAAGAAACTGAATGTAGACCTTATCAAGACAGTCGGGCGCCGTGCTGTTTTGACCAAAACGGGAGAGCGTCTTTTGATGGCGGCCATTCCATTGATTGACGGTCTGAACCATCTTGAAGAGCGTGCATCTTTGATGGCAAGCGGGCAGAGGCCCTCTTTACGGGTTCTATGCGATTGTCTATTTCCGCGCGATGTTCTTTTTTCTGCGATTACAGAGCTGCAAAATCAGCATCCCCAGACCGAGGTTTCGGTTCAGGAGTTTGTCCGGAAACCGATTTCTTATTTCAAGCCGGAAAGCTGGGATGTCGCGATCGGATATTGGGATGATAGCGGTTTGAACGCGACGCCTTTGATCGATATTGCGCTTCGCCCGATTGTAAGAGCAGATCATCCAATCGCACAGGTCACCAGATCAGAACTTGAAGAGCAATTAGCAGCGATCCCACGCGTGGTCATAGACGTTGAAGATAAGGTCAATCATGACTTTTTGCTCCCCGGGCAGTGGCGGGTCAATTCGCTTGATGCTGCAATTGCTGCCATTCGCTCGGGTAAATGTTACGGGTACGTTCCATGTCATAGTGTAAAAGACGACTTGCAGGCTGGGCGACTGGTGGAGCTTCCCGCCACATCAGACCTGCGTCGTATCCCTTTGGTTCTTGCACTTGGTCGTCAGTTTGACGCGATGTCACTTGCATATGCTTTTGCAGATCTGGTGCGAGATGAAGTCGCATCCGTATTTGGCGAACTATGAAAGTGCCTATTTGGACATTGCCCGATTGCGATCTCGCCATAAGAGCTGGGCATGGGACAGCGCAGTTTCAAATGACATGTCTGAATGCTGTGGCAAGCTGATCAGGGCCGTTGCAGCTGTATATGTGATGATATTTTCCGCCATTTCATCTGTTGCGGACCCGGTCCAGACAGCCTGCCAATGTTCGCGCTGCGTAAAGATATGTCTTGGTGGCGCATCAGCGATCGTGCGATTTCCCGGTGCGATGGTGTCAAGCGATTGTCCGTTACAGATGCGGTAAAGCGGCGTTGTCTTTTGAGGCGCGATTTGCGCAAAATCTCTGACAGAGCCGACAATTGTCGCGTTTTGGTATTTCAACAGATGTGCAACGTCCCGGTAAAGATCACGCTTTGAAAGCTGAGCGGCCCCCAAGATAACGGATTTTGCATTCAGGGGATTTACCAGATGGCTAATATAATGAACCGGCAACCGGGTTTCGACCAACTGGTAAATATCCAGCAATGCTTGCATTTGCGGAGAAATCGCACCCAGCGGCGCATATGCGATGTTTGAGGTGTTGAGAACCTCGCTGGCGTTTTCAAGCGTTGTGCATACCGGAATGGCGCAGTCGTTCATTGCCAGTTCTAGCTTTCCGCTATGTGAACCGTTGCCAAAATAGCCATGCAACAGAATTTTGTGACCTGCTTCTGCCAAAAGCCGCGCGGAGTGGATAAACCATGGTGCATGTCGCCAGTTGGCAGAGATATATGCCGGCCAATCAAGATCCGGCTGGATGCCAACCGGCGCGGTCGATATGATGTTTGCGCGCACGGCCTCAATAAACCCGGCCAATTCTGGCCCCGTGATGCCGCGGTGCTGAATGGTCATCAACAGCGCGCCGATTTGAATTTCATGGGCATGGCCATTCAGGATAATATCAAAACAGTCTTTGGCTTCGCGTTGCGTCAGTGGCCGGCTTTTTCCCGGACCAGGGCAGGTGACGGCAATGTATTTTGCCAGACGCTTGGCAGGGGATGCGCGGTGATCAATCTCTGAGATTTTTCTCGAGAGGGTTTCGGGCGTCGGCGATACATCAAGTTTTGGTTCGCGGCTTGAAGCCAGTGGTGGCATCGGCAAAACCGTGGGGTGTTGCCATTCATTTTCCTCTGCTGCGGATGAGGTCTGATTGCGATCTGCTGTGGGAAAAAGCAACTCTGAAGCTTCGTACGCCAAGGCTCTGACGCGCAGGCGAAGCGATTCTGCAAGTGGCGTAGGGCGCATCCCTTGACCGGTGCGAATAAACAGCTCGTCATCATAAATCTTGCGCAATTCCGACAGGATGCGGCTCATAGCCGAAGTCTGGATGCCAACGTCTTCTGCGGCTTGTGTGACGCTGCCAACTCGTAAAAGAGCATCAAATGCAATCAACAAACGGGTCTTTTGCATCAGTGTGCTGTTTTTTTCGCTTTTTTGATGCTGATTTGCATTCTCAGCTGTTGCGGTGTGGCTGTTTTTCGGTAGTTTAGGCTGCAATTTTCAATGGTCACAATTTGGAATTATTAAAAAATTGTTCGGTTGAACAATCAAGGCAGAGGCAGGTAACTGAATAAGAAACTTGTTTCAGCAGATGCCAAGTTGATGATGCGAGTCTGGCAGATAAGGTGATTTGACATGAATCTTCGGTCTATTGTAAGCATTTTTTGCGGATTACTCCTAGTCGCATTTTCTGCGGCCGGTGCGCCTGCCTATGCCGATGGGGCGGTGGTCACGGTTACTCATGCACAAGGTGAGAGTGACGTTCCATTGACACCGCGAACTGTGCTGACCTTTGATTTGTCTGCACTTGATACGCTGAATGTTCTTGAAGAGCCTGTGGACGGAATACCGGAAATCGCGCTGCCTGAAATATTGGCGCAATTTGGGGATTTGCCAAAAATTGGGTCTATGTTCGAACCTGATTTCGAGGCGATTAACGCCATGGAACCTGACCTGATCATCATTTCGGGTCGTGCCGCGCCAAAGTTTGCCGAACTTTCCGCAATGGCACCAACAATCGATTTGACTGTGCGTCAAGATCATTTTCTTGAAGATGTCTTTCGCAATATCCGGGTTCTGGGCACCGTCTTTGATAAATCGGAAAAAGCGACCGCCGAAATTGAAGGTTTGAAAGAATCCATAGCCTCTTTGCAGGCTTTGTCCGCAAAGGCGGGTAACGGATTGCTGATCATGACCAACGGCGCACGTATGAGCACATATGGCCCGAATTCAAGGTTCGGAATACTGTTTAAAGAATTTGGCGTCGTTCCCGCGGACGAGAATATTAAAGCCGGGAATCATGGGCAGCCGGTATCGTTTGAATATATTCTGGAAACCGATCCGGACTGGTTGTTCGTCATTGATCGCGATTCTGCCATCGGCCAATCAGGCGCTGCTGCAGAGGCTTTGCTGGATAATGACCTGATCCATCAAACGAGTGCGTGGAAAAAAGACCAGATTGTCTATCTGGACTCTGCGTCCTGGTATCTTGTCAATGCGGGGATCGGGTCACTTCACCGCAATATCAAACAGTTGGCTCAGCGTTTTGTTGCTGTTTCCGGCAGTTAACAAAGGTCGCTGATTTTGGCTGGTGCGGTTTCCCGGAAGAAAATCTACGTCATTGCGTGTGTGGCGGTGGTGGCTTTGGCTGTCGCCAGCTTGTTTGTTGGTGTTGCCAACATCTCGCTGATCGATTTCCTTGATGGCACGGTTAGTCAAACCGATTGGCTGGTTCTTCAAACATCGCGAATTCCAAGAACCCTGGCGCTTGTCTTTGCCGGGACAAGTATGGCTGTCGCTGGTGCAATCATGCAGATGCTGGCACGTAACAAATTTGTTGAACCGGCGACAACCGGCACTGTTGAAGCAGCAGCGCTGGGGATGTTGGTGGTGTTATTGTTTGCGCCTGATTTACCGGTTGTCGGAAAGATGCTGGTGGCGGGCGTATTTGCCCTTGCGGGCACCGGGCTGTTTTTGTGGTTGCTGACCAAAATACCATTGCGTTCCGTGGTCATCGTTCCATTGGTCGGAATGATGTTGGGAGGAGTGATCAGTTCCTTTGCGGCGTTCATCGCCTATCGGTTTGATATGATGCAGGCCATGAATGTCTGGACCAGTGGCGATTTTTCGACAGTCTTGAGGGGAAGGTACGAAGTGCTCTGGCTGGCCTTTGGGCTGGCGATCATCGCCTATCGCGGGGCAGATAAATTGACGATGGCCGGTTTGGGACAGGAATTCTCGGTCAGTCTTGGATTGGATTATCGCAAGGTCATGACATTCGGATTGGTGATTATCTCGCTTGTCACGGCATCTGTGGTCGTATCGGCGGGTATGATTCCGTTTGTCGGTCTGATCGTGCCCAATCTGGTCAGCATTGCATTTGGCGATAATCTGAAGAAGACGCTGCCCTGGATCGCCTTGTTTGGCGCGGCAATTGTTTTGGTGTGCGATATTGTTGGACGGCTGATCATCGAGCCATTTGAAGTGCCGGTTGGTGCCGTTCTTGGTGTGATCGGAAGCCTGTTCTTCCTGTATCTGGTTTTGGGCAGAAACGCATATGCCAGATAATGTGATGTCGCGAACCGAAACCGTCAGGCGCCGACTTGGCCCGAACAGAGTATTGATGATCTTGCTTTGTTTGGCGTTGTTGTCCGCAATTGGCTTTATGACGATTGGGGCGCGTGGCAATTGGGGGTTCATTCTTGAATTTCGGGGAACCAAGCTTCTGGCGCTTTTGCTTGTTGCCTATGCCGTGTCGGTTTCAACCGTCTTGTTTCAAACAGTAACCAACAACCGAATTCTGACGCCTTCGATTATGGGAATTGATGCGCTTTATGTGCTTTTGCAAACCGTTTTGATTTTTGTCTTTGGGGCGCAGGCGATATCGGCGCTGGATCCGCAAATCAAATTCCTGATCGAGGCAGTCTGTCTGACTGTTTTTGCGTTGATCCTTTATCGCTTTCTGTTCTTTGGTGTTTTTCGGGATGTGCACCTTCTTTTACTGAGCGGTTTGTTCTTCGGGCTTTTGTTCCGCAGTGTTTCAGGGCTGTTGCAGCGGATTATCGACCCGAATGATTTCGTCGTTTTGCAAGATAGCCTGTTTGCAAGCTTCAATAGTGTCGACAAATCTCTTTTGGGGGTGTCGGTTGCTGTGATTATTTTGGTAAGCGCCATCGGGGCCAAGATATTCAGCCGCTTTGACGTCATGCTGTTGGGGCGCGACAGCGCGATTTCACTTGGCGTCAATCACACTCGCACTGCAGTTATTATCCTGGCGCTTGCATCTGTTCTGGTGGCTGTGTCGACCGCCTTGGTTGGGCCGGTAACCTTCTTTGGGTTGCTGGTTGCAAATCTGGCTTACATCGTGCTGCCAGGGGCCAAGCACAAACATACTCTGCCGGGTGCCGTTTTGATCGCCTTTATTTGCTTGTCGTCCGGGCAATTGGTGCTTGAGAAGCTGTTTGATTTCAACACAGCATTGGCAATCTTGATCGAGTTTGCAGGCGGATTGTTCTTTATCGGGCTTATTTTGCGTAGAGGTGTTCGGTGATTAATGTACGCAATGCGACCAAGTCGTATGATGGAACCCTTGTGGTTGATGATGTGACACTTGGTTTAAAGCGGAACGGGCTGACATCAATCATTGGCCCAAATGGTGCGGGAAAATCCACATTGCTGTCCATGATTGCCAGACTGGTAAACATGGATGGTGGCGAAATTACAGTAGATGGTTTGAACATCGCGACCGCCGATAGCCTTGAATTGGCAAAACGCTTGGCCGTGCTGCGTCAGGATAACCATATAACTGCGCGACTTACAGTGCGTGATTTGGTTGCCTTTGGCAGGTATCCCCACAGTAAGGGCCGCACGAATGAGAATGATCTGGAGCATGTCAATCGTGCGCTGACCTATCTTGGTTTGACTGATCTGTCGGGCCGTTTTCTTGACCAGCTATCGGGTGGGCAGCGGCAGCGTGCTTTTGTCGCAATGACGTTGTGTCAGGATACGGACTACATGCTGTTTGACGAACCGTTGAACAATCTTGATATCCATCATGCAGTTTCAATGATGAAACTGTTCCGGCAGGCCGCACGCGATTTTGGCAAGACGGTTGTTGTCGTTATCCACGATATCAATTTTGCATCATGTTATTCAGATCATATTATCGCGATGAAGGATGGCAAGTTGGCTGAGCAGGGATCGCCGGATCAGATCATTGATGCTGGTGTTCTTGCCGACATTTATAATACACCGTTTCAGGTCCAAAATATTAACGGGCAAATGATCGCAACCTATTACGGCGTATAGATCCGGGACCGGTGTAGGTATCCTCTCTAATTCTCAGTTTTTGCATCACTGTGCCCGCACCAAGCGGGCAAAACGATTGCCGATGTGATGCGTCGGGTTGGTTCACCGCATCGGATGACAGATTTGCAAAGGCAGTAATCATCGTATTGTAGTATGATTGCTTGATCTGGCCATCTTCAATCATCAGACTTTTATCGTTGGTGGGTGTTGATAAGGGTTGTCAGGTCGAGCTTTGCTCGTATTCTAAGTGGTGAGCTTTCCATCCCGCAAAGAAATGAAATAGTCGTCCTTACCGATTTGACCGCCCTTGAGGGCTATTTCCAGATGGTTTCCATCCTGGCGAAAAGCATTGCACAAAGGCGAGCCTGGTGTTTGCGGTATCGGATGACGCAGCGTTAAGGCGTAGATGTTCATTTCGCTTAGAGCCAGGCTAGACGTATCACCGCCTGCAATAATGGCGCGTTCCAACTGATGTTCGCGGATCAATCTGTCAAGCAGGGCCCCAAGATGGCGCCCGGCGACGTCCGCAGAAGCGGTTTGAACATTGGTGACAGTTTCAGGGCCGCGGGCTGTATAAATGATCGGGCTTTTGCCATCCCTTAGGTGTTTCGACGCAGAAGTTGCGGCTTGTTCAAGGGCAAGCTCGGTTCCTTGCCCGGAAACCAAGGCATGATAGTCAATCGGGACGCCTGCAAAATTCTCTGACAGGGCCATTTCGATCTGATTTGCCGTTGTCGAAGAGCAACTCCCCGACACAACAGCAATGCGGTCAAGTTTTTTTGGGCGGGAAATTTGCGGTGCTGGTCCAATGAGGCCAGCCTGCTGCCATGCCCGCAGCAAAGCATACTCAACACCTGATGATCCAACAGCAAACGGGCCCAGTGATTTACAAAAAACATGCAAAAACGTGCCAGCGGTCGCCTGACTTTGATCATCGTAAACATCAAGAAGGAGACATTGTTGTTCCGGGTGTGTGTGTTTCTCCCTGTGTTGGCCAAACGCCTCACCAAGCAGGGTCTTCATTTGATCTGCAGTTACGCAGGTTGATGACAACGAGCTCTGTCGGCCCAGATGGACCAGCAGGTCAGATTCCGTCATCGGTGTTGCGGGGTGCTGGCTCATGACCGGGTGCCGGTCAATGCGATAGGTCTGGTCGCGATATGCGGCAAACAGATGCCCAAAGAAGGTGTATCGGCGAAGCTGGGGGGCGCCGACAATCAACGGAACTTGCTTTTGGTCAAAGACGGTTCTGCCGATTTCTATGGCACGTCCGATTGATCCCTGATGGGGGGCACTGTCGAAAGTGGAGCATGTTTTGTAATGGCAGTGTTTTGCGTTCAGACGCTGCAACCAGCGGAAAATATCAGGTAGATTGTCATCCATCCATTCAGGGGGCTGGCTTCGGCTGATCCCTGCCAGACCAACGGCGCTGCAGTTTTTAAACTGTTCAATGTGATGCGCTTCGGGGATGCGGGTAAACAAAACGGTCTCAATACCGTTTGAAGACAGTGCCTCCATAACGTCGGTGGAGCCGGTAAAGTCATCCCCGTAAAAGGAGAAAAACAGATCCTGAGCGAATGAAGTGTTGGACATGATCAATTTTTCCGGAAAGTCGACAGCGCAAGGCGGAGTTCTTCATGGTCTTTGGCAAATTCATCAACCGGGATGCCTTGAACTGCAGCTGCAGCGGCCTGCTGAATGCTTGCGACACCGCCTGAAACACCACCTGGATGACCGATGATTCCTCCGCCTGCGCAATAGATGAAATCCGTGTGACCAAGTGCGGCGATGGTCTGTGCCATTTGCACTGCAGTTTGGCCAGATGAGAAAACCGGCATTGCGTGATACGTTTGATTGGGGGTCACATTTTCACCAAGCGCGCGGGCTGACTCCATGACCGTCTCGTCACTTTCAGTGAATTTGTTGGCGATCCCGTTGACATGCAGATGATCAGCGCCAACCAACCGCCAGAATTTTTGCCAGGCGCGAAACGAAATACCGATGTCGGGTGATCGTGAGAAAATGCCCCAACCGTTGCGATGACAATGCACGGGAAGAGCGGCGTGCGCGCGAATGGCACTTAGCCCTGCCAATCCGATCGAAAAGAGGCTGACCATGATACATGTACCGCCCAGTTCGTGTACCAGATCGGCATTGCGTTTCATCTCGTCGACCTCGCCTGTGATGTTAAAGGCATACATCGGCTTCTTGCCGGTACGGTCGGCATAGTCATTGATGACCCGCATGACCTTTCGGGCGCGTTCGGGGAATGGGCAGTGGGGGCCATTTCCCTGCAATTCATCATCCTTGATAAAATCGATTCCACCTTCGATCAATTGAAGAACAAGTTGCGCGGTTTCATCTGGTGACAGGCCGACACTGGGTTTGATGATTGTGCCGATCATCGGGCGGTTGGAAACACCGGCAAGATCAAGAGTGCCCTTACGCCCGAATGCAGGGCCGGGATAGGCCTGCGAAAATGCATCCGGGAATTCGACGTCAATCAAACGCAATGCCGATACATCTGCCAGTTCGAACAGATTGCCTGCGACTGTCGCAAGCACATTGGTAAGCGATGTGCCCATATTGTCCAAAGGCCAGGACAGCGTGATAACCCCGCGTGAATACTGCGATCCCTGCGTTCTGGTGGGCAGGGATGGTGAGGCTGATTGCGACTGTTCCTCGATGAGTTCAACCCGGGCACCGGATCGTTGGCGCAATGCGTCTGTTTCCCCGGCAAGTTTCAAAAAAGTTCCCGATGATTGTTCGCCAGCAATGACTTTGGCGGCGTGCTCAAGGCTTTTGGGGCTTTCAACCTCGTACTGGGCGCGCAGTCTTTCCATTGGTGTAGTCCTCCTGACGGTCAATCTTCTTTGAATTGAGGTCATAATTATCATCTCATCATACCAGTTGACAATATGATGAATGTCGGTAATTCTCGTTTTAACAAACAAAAACACCAACAGGAGGAAGCATGAAGATCGCGTTGATCGGCGCCGGTGGCAAAATGGGGGTTCGGCTTTCGGCCAATCTCAAGGGCTCGCGCTTTGATGTTGCACATGTCGAAATCACCGAAGCCGGGCAGGCCCGCCTCAAGGATGCGGTGGGTGTCAGCTGTGTTGCGCTAGATGATGCTTTGGCCGGTGCACGTGCCGTTATTCTTGCTGTTCCAGATACAGCGATTAAGGCCGTTTCACATGGCTTGATCGATAAGGTTGCACCTGGAACCATGATCATTGCACTTGATGCGGCTGCACCCTTTGCGGGCCATTTCCCAAAGCGCGATGATGTGACCTATTTCGTTACACATCCTTGTCATCCGCCAATTTTCAATGAAGAAACAGACATGGCCGCCAAGCGCGACTATTTCGGTGGTGTTGCGGCAAGACAGGCTATTGTCAGCGCCTTGATGCAAGGTCCCGAAGAGGACTTTGCGCTTGGCGAAGAGATTGCAAAGGTAATTTTCCAGCCGATTCTCAGGTCTCATCGCGTGTCAGTTGATGAAATGGCCCTGCTTGAGCCCGGGTTGTCCGAAACGGTCTGTGCTACCTTGCTGGTTGTCATGAAAGACGCGCTTGACGAGGTCGTGCGCCGGGGCGTCAATGAGCAGGCGGCACGTGATTTCCTTTTGGGGCATCTTAATATTCTTGGTGCTGTTGTTATGGGCGAAATACAGGGTGAATTCTCTGATGCGTGTAACAAGGCGATCAATAACGGAAAGCCACGCTTGATGCGTGATGACTGGATCGGGGTATTCGAACCGGACGAAATCAAAGAAAGTATCCGTCGGATCACCTGATAAGGCGCGACAACAGAACTTCGAAACAGAAGCATGTCGCATGGTGACTATAAACTTTATGTATCTAGGGAGGTACAAATGGCGTTTACGCGTAGAGCACTTTTTGCGGGCGTGGCAATGGTGATGGGTTTGGCTACTGCCATGCCGATGTCAGCATCCGCAGCAGACTTGATTGCGATTATTACCCCGTCTCACGACAACCCCTTCTTTAAAGCAGAAGCTGAAGGTGCAAAACAGCGGGCCGAGGAACTGGGTTATGATACCCTTGTTCTGGTGCATGATGATGATCCAAACAAGCAAAACCAGCTTTACGATACGGCAATAGCCCGCGGTGCAAAGGCGATCATTCTTGATAACGCCGGTGCAGAAGCAACGGTCGCACCGGTGCGTCGTGCGAAAGAAGCCGGTATCCCGTCTTTCCTTATTGATCGCGAGATCAAGGAATCGGGGATTGCTGTGTCGCAGATTGTCTCGAACAACTATCAGGGTGCTCAGCTTGGTGCGGAGGAATTCGTTCGCCAGATGGGTGAAGAAGGCAAATACGCCGAACTTCTTGGACGTGAAGCCGATACCAATGCCGGTATTCGTTCTTCGGGCTATCACGATATCATTGACCAATATCCAGACATGGAAATGGTGGCCCAGCAGTCTGCCAACTGGAGCCAGACCGAAGCCTATGAAAAGATGGAAACCATCCTTCAGGCCAACCCGGATATCAAAGGTGTGATTTCAGGAAATGACACCATGGCGATGGGCGCTATTGCAGCGCTTCAGGCAGCCGGTCGCAATGATGTGATTGTTGTCGGGTTCGACGGCAGCAATGACGTTCGTGATTCCATTCTTGAAGGTGGTATCAAGGCGACGGTTCTGCAGCCTGCTTACCGTCAGGCACAGATCGCGGTCGAGCAAGCTGACCTGTATCTGAAAACCGGCTCAACCGGCCATGATGAAAAGCAGTTGATGGATTGTGTCCTGATCACTGCTGACAACGCCAAGCAGTTGGAAACCTTCGCACTTAAGTAAGTGAGCAACCACGACAGTATATGTCGTCGGTCGCGATCTTTTGTGCCGGATGGGCGGGGCGCAGCTTGGGCTGCGTTCCCCGCTTACCGCAGAGATTGAGTTGTGCAATCTTCTGAAGGAGGCCAGCTTGAAGCGCGTTGGGCCAATGATAAAATTGCTTCTGCTTTTGCCTTTGGTGTTCTCGGTTGAGGCATGCCAACTGGTAAAGAACGATGCAGAAAATGATAATAAGGCAACTGTTTCAGGTTCGTCTTATGGAGATATGCCTGCCCTGGTAGAGGGGATTTGGGAAGATCGGGTTGTCCCGCACCTTAAGAGTTCGGGTGCTGATTTCGCTGACATTTCGGCAGCGCTTGGGGATGACCTCGATGCTGCCGGTAACTCTTTTGGATATCGTCCATCCAGCGAGGGCAGCCCGTGGAACTTCGCCACCCGGATTGAGGGTGAAATCGTCGCTGCAAAAACAGACACGCGGGCAGCGACCGCAGATGTTGATATCGATGGGGATGGGCGTGCAGACGCCGTCATACAGCTTGGCCCGGTCATCCGTGGTACGACGTTGCGTGATGTTTTGCCATTCTTCGATTTTACGTCCTTTACCGATCAGATTGAGTTTGCGCAATTGTCGCGTGCTCTAAATACCAAGGCCTTTGACACTGTTTTGAAATATCTGTCGCTTGAGGGCCTGGTCGGTAAATCTGTTGCTGCTACCGGCGCATTTACAATGCGAAAACCCGACGACACCGTTCTGATTACCCCGGTTGAAATCGAGGTGGCCGGAAATGAATGATCTTTCATATAACGAAGAACATCAAATCGGACTGACGGTGCGGGGGGCAACGAAAGTTTATCCGGGAACGTTGGCCCTGAATGAAGTCGACTTTGATGTCAGGCTGGGGGCTGTGAATGTCCTTGTCGGTGAAAACGGTGCCGGGAAATCGACCCTTATGAAGGTCATCGCCGGGGTTGAACAATTAACGTCCGGCGAGATTGCGGTGGATGGCAAACGGGTTCAGTTTGCCGATACACGTGCTGCCGCGGCGCATGGCATCGGCATCGTTTTTCAGGAACTTAATCTGTTCCCGAACATGACGGTGGCCGACAACATCTTCATTGCGCGGGAAAAAACACGCGGAGGTGTCGACATAGACAGCCGCAACCAGCAGGCAGAAGCCGCAAGCTTGATGAAACGGCTGGAACACGACATTTCCCCCGATGCACTTGTGGGCGAATTAAGTATCGGCGAACAGCAGATTGTCGAAATTGCCAAGGCCCTCGCACAGGATGCACGCATTCTGATTATGGATGAGCCAACATCGGCGCTCAGTGCTGCTGAAGTGGAAATTCTTTTCCGTGTGATCAAGGATCTTAAAAAGTCTGGTGTGGGAATCATTTACATTTCCCATCGGCTCGAAGAGCTTATCCGGATTGGGGATTACATCACGGTGTTGCGTGACGGCTGCATTACCGGGTCGCGTTCGATGGCGGGGGTGGAGGTCAGCTGGATTGTGCGCAACATGATCGGTGCTGCGTCCAAGGATTTCTCAAAATCACTGACCCATCAACTTGGTGCAGAAGTATTCCGGGCCGAAGACATATGCCTGCCAAGCAAGAATGGCGGGTTTGTTGTTGATCGCGTTTCTGTTTCCCTGAAGGCTGGCGAGATTGTTGGCATTTATGGATTGATGGGGGCAGGGCGGTCTGAATTTTTCGAATGCATCATGGCCCAGCATCCGATGTGCACCGGAAAGTTCTATGTTGATGGAAAGCCCCTTGATGAAACCAGCGTGGCGGGGCGAATAGAGCGCGGAATTGCCTTGATCCCGGAGGACCGAAAAGGTGCGGGACTGGTTCAAATCTTGCCGATCCGTGAAAACATGTCGCTGTCCAGCCTGATGAAATTTACCAAACGCGGGTACCTGAGCATCAAGAAAGAGCGTAAGGCCGTCGCAGATATGGTGCGCGACCTGTTTATCAAGGTTGCAAGTGTCGAAAATCCGGTCAGCTCATTGTCAGGTGGCAACCAGCAAAAGGTCGTCATCGGCAAAGCCCTGATGACCAACCCCAAATTGCTGCTGATGGATGAACCAAGTCGCGGCATTGATATCGGGGCAAAGGGCGAAGTCTTTCAAGAAATGCGCAAGCTTGCCGCGGATGGTCTGGGGATATTGTTTGTGACCTCTGACCTTGAAGAGGTGATGTCTCTTTCTGACAGAATTCTGGTGATGTCAAAGGGGCGGGTGATCAAGGAATTTACCCAGCAAGAAGCGACCGAAGAACAGATCATTGCCGCATCTGCAGTCGGTCACACAACAACAAGCCAGAAAACGGCTGAGAACAGGGAGTTGCAGATATGACATCTATCGCATCGGCCGGAACGGCGTCAGGAAACAGCAATCAGACTTGGCTTTTGCTTCTGTTGAAGCTGCGCACATTTATTGCGCTTATTCTTGTTTTTGCGTTTTTTGCGTTTGCAGCCCCGAATTTCCTAAGCGCGGCAAATTTTGTCATCATGTCAAAACATGTGGCCTTGAACGCGTTCCTTGCGATTGGGATGACCTTTGTCATCATTACCGGGGGCATTGACCTTTCGGTTGGTTCAATTGTTGGGCTCTGCGGCATGGTTGCGGGGTGGCTGATCCTGAACGGTGTTGATCTCGGAATCGGGTACACGCTCTATTTCAATATCTTTGAAATATTTGCGATCACGCTTTTTGTTGGTGTGCTTTTCGGGGCGATAAACGGTGCCTTGATCACCAAGCTTAATGTTGCGCCATTCATCGCGACCCTTGGAACGCTATATGTCGCAAGGGGGCTCGCCTTGTTGTCCTCTGATGGGGCGACATTCCCGAATTTAGTCGGTAACCCGGAATATGGGTCTAACGGGCTAAGTGTGCTGGGGTCGGGTGCGTTTATGGGGATACCGGTATCAATCTGGATTTTGATCGCGGTTGGATGCGGTGCTGCCTATATCGCAGGTCGGACTCCGCTTGGTCGTCACATCTATGCGGTTGGGGGAAATGAACACGCGGCCGCATTGTCGGGCGTGAAGGTCAACCGTGTCAAAATGTTCGTCTATATGTTTTCCGGGTTCTGTGCGGCAATTGTCGGGTTGGTGATTTCATCCCAGCTTGTCGCATCCCATCCGGCAACCGGCGAGACATTCGAATTAAACGCAATTGCTGCGGCGGTTCTTGGTGGGACATCGATGTCCGGGGGACGGGGGCGTATTGCCGGAACCATCATCGGTGCCTTTGTGATCGGTATTCTTTCTGACGGTTTGGTCATGATGGGGGTTAGTTCGTTCTGGCAAACCGTGATCAAGGGGCTGGTAATTATTGCCGCCGTGGTCGTCGATCAGGCACAGCAGCGTCTGCAGGCGAAAGTCGCCTTGCAGCAGCAGGCAGCACTCAGCAAACAGGAAGGATAAATCTGTATGTTAAAAGGTGCTTTAATTGGATGCGGGTTCTTTGCACAAAATCATCTGTGCGCCTGGCGTGACATTGATGATGTTAACATTACCGTACTGTGTGACCGCGATGAACAACGCCTGAGCGAAACCGCGAAACGGTTTGGTATCGAAAACACTTATACCGACGCACAAGAGATGTTTGCCAACGAAGAGTTGGATTTTGTCGATATCGCGACGACAGTAGAAACACATTTGCCATTGGTTGAGATGGCGGCACAAGCTGGCGTTCATATCATTTGCCAGAAGCCTTTTGCCTCGTCGATGGATGATGCGGCCAAAATGGTTTCAATGGCCGATAAGTCCGGTGTCACCTTGATGGTGCATGAAAACTTCCGCTGGCAGTCAGCAATTCGTGCCGTCAAAACGCATATCGACGAGGGGGGCATCGGAGACGTTTTTTGGGGACGTGTCAGTTTCCGGTCTGCCTATGATGTTTATTCCGGGCAGCCATATCTTGCGACGGATGAAAAATTCATCATTCAGGATCTTGGGATCCATATTCTGGATATTGCCCGGTTCCTGTTCGGGGATGTTGGTTCAATCTCTGCCAGGACAAAACGCGTTAATCCCAATATTCGCGCCGAAGATGTTGCAACCATGATGCTGGATCATGACAACGGCATCACGAGTATTGTTGATTGCAGCTATGCCACAAGCCTGCCGGTCGAAAATTTTCCTGAAACCCTGATTGAGGTTGATGGCAGCAAAGGGAGTTTGCGCCTGAATTCTGGGTATCAGCTGATGTGTCACAACCATGATGGCACACGGCACATCGACGTCGCGCCGCCACTTTTGCACTGGGCAGAAAAGCCATGGCACAACATTCAGGAAAGCGTTTTCAATATCGAGCAACACTTTGTTGATTGTCTGCGCGATAACCGGCAGCCAGAAACCTCAGGGCATGACAATCTGAAAACACTGGCGCTTGTTTATGGTGCCTATCAGTCGGCGGATAATGGCCTGCAGGTGGTCAAGGTCGGAAATGGATGATCATCTTTTACCAGGTTACCCAAAGGTTATGAATTGATGAGCAACGTCAGCAAAGCAAGTCCTGTCAGGACCCTCAAAGCAGGGCCGCTGCAAGTGCGCTTTGAACATGGCTACCTGAGATATGTCCGCTATCACGGGATAGAAATATTGCGGGCCATTTCCTATGTCGTGCGAGATCGGGACTGGGGAACACTTTCGCTGGTGTTGTCAGATATCGTCATTGACGAAAACTCTGACAGTTTTCGCATTTCCTATGGTGCAACATGCTGCAACAGCGGTGTTGAACTTGTGTTGAAAGCTGAAATCAGCGGCTCTGCAGATGGGATGCTTCGTTTTTGTGTTGATGCCACGCCCGATGGAGGTTTTGAAACCAATCGATGCGGCTTTAATGTGCTTCATCCGATTGAGGGCGTTGCCGGGCAGCCTGTGAGGGTTGAGCATTGCAATGGTGATCTCGAAGATACCATTTTTCCCGATCTGATTGAGCCGTGGCAACCCTTCAAATCCATCCGCGCGTTGACGCACTATCCCGATGCGGGACTGACGGCGATCTGTCGTTTCCTGGGGGACGAATTTGAAATGGAGGATCAGCGGAACTGGTCTGATGCCTCTTTTAAAAGCTATGTGCGCCCGATTGAACTTCCTTGGCCGTATCTTTTGGACGGTGCGAAAACAAACACGCAATCGATAGAGCTTTCAATCGAAGGCAGCTCGGCCCGATCGGCAGCAGGACTGCCCCCAAGGAAAGGCAAGGCAGAGGATACGGCGATCCATGTGATCCCAGAAATTGGTTCAGGGAACGTTTTCCCGAAAACAGGCTTGGTGGTAACGCCCGAAGAGGCAAATCAACCTCTTGGGTGTCTGGATGTTTTGAGAAAGGTCAGCCCGCAGGTTCTGCTGTGTCATTACGATCGGACTGTTGGGCATGTCGGGCAGGATTTATCGTCATTTGCGGCTCTTCAAAAGCAATTTGATGCGCAATATGAACTTGAATATGTGGTCGTCTGTGATGGCAATCTTGATCAGGAATTCAGGGCGCTAAAATACGATCTGGCGCATGCTGGTTTCAAGCCGGACAGTTTGCTGGTGTGCCCATCGGTCGATCGGCAATCAACGCCGCCAGGAAGTGAATGGCCGGACTGCCCGCCCCTTGCTGATATCTATAACGCGGCCCGAAAGGCCTTCCCCGATATTTCGTTGGGCGGGGGAATGTTTAGCTACTTTACGGAACTTAACCGAAAGCGGCCGCCAGTAGAGATGCTTGATTTCGTCACCCATGCGACCAATCCCATTGTCCATGCGGCAGATGACGAGAGTGTCATGGAAACGCTGGAAACCTTACCGCATATTTTCCGGTCCGCTCGCGCCATTCTTGGTTCGGGTAAAGAGTATCGTTTGGGGCCGACCACCATTGCCATGCGCCAGAACCCTTATGGTTCACGCACATTTCCCAATCCGAATGGAGATCAGGTTTGCATGACCCATGACGATCCCCGTCACCGGGAACAGTTTGGGGCGGCTTGGGCAATTGGCTATGGAATGCAGGTTTCTGCAAACGATATTAGCCGTTGGGTGCCAGCCGGGTTGATTGGTGCGCGCGGTATTGTTGATGCTGAAAATTCAAATCTCTTGCCAATCGGCGAGGTCATAAAGGCGTTTTCAAAAATGGCAGGGAAACCGGTTTTGCCTTGCCGTGTCGATGATCCAAAACAGGTTGCGGCTGTTGCCGAAAAGGATGGGGCCCTTGTCAGGGTTCTGATGGCCAATCTCACCAAGCAATCAGTCAATGTGGAGATCGGCGGTTTGGCAGGGTGCCAAGCGCTTGACGCTTATGGAATGCTGCAACTCGAATTACCTTGCTCCGAGGTTCTCAATTGACTGGAGATACGCTAGAAGTTTGCACAACAAGATTAACTTCAGAATGGCACGGAACCACATTCGTATGAATAGTTGGGCAGATACAGGCGACGATAAGAAAATCGTCCGACGCAAACTTTCAGATCAGGTGCTTGAACGCCTGCGCGAGATGATTGTGCGCGGCGAATTGGGGTCAGGTGATCTGATGCCGTCAGAGCGCACCTTAATGGAGCGTTTCGGTGTCGGCCGACCGGCAGTTCGCGAGGCCATGCAATCCATGCATACTTTGGGTCTGATCAGTATTTCCCACGGTGAACGTGCCCGTGTGAGCGAGCTTTCCGCAGACCTGATGTTCCGGCAGATGGATATGGTTGCGCGCATGTTGTTGTCAGCATCGCCTGACAATCTTGAACATCTCAAGGAGGCGCGTCGACTGTTTGAAGTGGGGATGGTCCGGATTGCGGCGCTGAATGCGACGGTGGATGACGTTGAAGACCTAAAAGGTTTGATTGAAACACAGCGCGAAAAACTTGGAGATGCGGCGGCCTTTATCAAGAGTGATATGGCCTTTCACATCAAGGTATCGAGCATTTCGGGCAATCCGATTTTTCAAGCCGTCAGTGAAGCAATGCTGAACTGGGTTTTCAATTACCACACCGACTTGCTGATCTGGTCAGGTCAGGAAGATGTTACCCTTCGAGAGCACAGCGAGATCGTGAAGTGTATTGAAAAGCATGACTCCGAACAGGCCGCCCGGGAAATGCAATCACACTTGAATCGCTCCAATGACCTTTATCGTCATCGGGAAGGCTGAACCCGACATCATAAGTTCGCAACGAATGTGAGTGTCTCAGTGTCCGCAGATGTGGCAATGGCGCGATTAATTCTCAAAGTAATTAGATCGGTTAAAGCAAGGCATTTCTTTTCGTCAGAACCTCATGTCGAAGCCGATGGTCAGCATTTGAATGTTGGATAACGATCCGTCATCTCCCGAGTACATGGTGAAGTGGTCCGAAACAATAATCAAGTGCCTTAGCTCTGCAATTCGACTCAAATAATCTACTAAAGAATTTAGATTTGAAGAAATGTCAGCTTTTCTGCCAATTATGCAGATTTTTGACATCTTTTGTTACACGTTACACATCTCCGCACCAAGTATTAGGGAATACTTCATTCCAAACAGGGGAGATCAACACAATTGCGAATTAACAGTGCGCTTGATCTAGGTGCGCTAAGAAAACCAAGCAGACACTGGGCGCGATATCGAAGTCAGTTTCGATGACGGTTCGGCGGTGAAGACAACCATAGCCATCGGGGCTCAGCAGCTGCGTGGGGTGACGTTTCGTTCAGCTGGGCAGATGGGGCCACCGTCTGGAGAGCTGGCTGTTACGTCAGCCTTAAGGGTTTGTCTCTGCCTCCTTCACGACCTCTACTGCGTCCTGAATATTGTGCTCTAGCATAATTGGTTTAACGATGTAGTTGACAAGCGCCTCATCGGCTCGCTGCTGCAGATCGCGCGACGACACAAATCCGGCTGCAGCTAATCGCGCGATGTCTTGCTTATCACTCGGTGATAAGCGCGCAACCTTGCTTAGCGCCAGATCTACCGGCGCGAGGGTAAATACCTTGAAGTAACCGTTGTATGCGGTTACCGGATGAGCGTCATGCTGATAGTCACGATGCATTAGAGCGAAGCTTGAATTGTAATTTGTGTCAAAATATAGCACCTGGCATTGACCATCTTCGCCCTCGAACTCAATCATGAGGTCTTGTGGAACCGGAAAAGACCTGCTGAATTCTGCATCGATGTCTGAAGTTGATCGATAACAGGTGTAGAGGTGCGCCGCCATTCCGCCCGCCAAATAGACATCTACCTCGGTTGTGAGGCCAAGACGTCCCTCGAGTTCCTGCATCAGCTTGAACATCGCTATTGCCAACGGCGTTTCAACATGAAGTTTTCGAGGTGCAATCACTTACCGGGTTCCCTGAGTGAATTTTACAGACAGGAAATCTCGGAACCGTGGCAGGCTTGGTACCCAGTTTCGACGTAAAGCCTCTGCGGTCTCCACCAATTCATCCGTATTGATGTCAAAATAATTCTGCGATGCCACTAGTAGACGATCGGCTTCGTTGGGAAACTTTGATCTGAGGATCAAGCCGGCCACACGGAAGGCATTGGCTTCCATCGCCGACGAAGGGGACGCGCACGAAGCGGTACCGCGTCCAACCTTGGCGCATCGCTCCAATAAGTGTTCTTCGCGATCTCGTTCGTCCATTTATATCTGACCGTGGGTATTTTGTTATCTTCAACACATAGCTCACAAGGGTGTAATCGCCCAGTTATGCTTTCTCTCTATCCCTAGTGCACCCAATCGGGCTTTCGATACATCCCATACTTCTAAATAGTAGCATCTTTAGCGAGAGTTCGGGCTTTGGTAATGGTGTTGTGTTCAGTTGACTAAAGCCAGTGTATCCGTCTCACATAGCCACAAAAGATGGCATTCAATATACAACGGCAACATCAATGACTTAACGTCTCTGGCAGACTTGATGTTACTTAGTGAGAATAGTTGATCCGGGAGTTGGGAAAGGCTGCGGAGAGCATTTGTATACCAAATGTATATCTAACCGACATTAGATGGCGACGCACACTATATCCAACCGATACCAATTGTATATTCGATATAGATTGGGTCGCCATTGGGTATACAACTGATATACAAGTTTGTGGGCATACTAACACCCTGATCAGGTTTGTCGCACTAACATAGGGAGAAGGGTGTTTTGGGGCACTGTTTTCAGGCACAAAAGTGCGACAAAGGTTTTTTCAGGAAGTTGTCAGGAAACAGTGCATCTTTAGAAATAATTACAGTACAGGTGCAGTAAGCAGAGTGCTGCAAAATGCTGTTGCGACGTTGGCCTATTCGAGCGCAAACTGCTCTCACTTAGAATAGAGAGCTTTGGCCAGATCGGTCGGCTTGGATGTGGCCTTTATGTCTGCAAAAGTTAATCCAAGTTTGGCGCACTTATTGTCGCTGGAGAGCACACGTGGAGTTCGACCCGCTTGATAAAGTTGAAGCTCGTTTGGAGCAGCCCGTGTTCACCGAAGCAGAAGCCGCAGCACTTGCAAGGGCAACGGTAAAGCTGTTCTCTCACTGGCGTATCTCGGATGCCGAGGCGCGTATCCTTCTTGGCGGGATATCGGAAAAAAGTTGGGACCTTCTGAAGGGCGGTGACACGAGCGCAATTGAGCAGGAAGCTCTGACGCGTATGGCTGTTTTAATGGGTATTCATGCAGGGTTGCGTCATTTGTTCGTCGATACCAGTCGCGGGTATGATTGGGTCAAGAAACCCAATGCCAACTTTGATGGTCTCAGTGCCCTGGATGTTATGAAACGTGGGGACTTGGCTGACCTGCTTGTCGTCCGAGAGTACCTGAATGCTGAGTGCGGCGGTTGAGCATGTCTTGGCTCTGCTTTTACGCCGCAGCATGACAAACTTCACAGATATGGCCTCCTTTAACCTCCATTTTGTTGGTTCGAGCATCTCCGAGATGCAGAAACCAACAAAATGGAAGAATATTTGAGATTGTGAATGTATCAGGTTTGGGGCTTTCTTTGACATTATCGAATCTTGAAACGGATCATAACTGATAGTTTACGTTGGTAGCGAACGATTGAAGAAGCGCCGAAGTGCTTCTCTGCTTGAGGAGGAGTACACACGTGAAGCTTTGCTTCAGGTGTATCCAGAGGCAGTGCTCATTGGCCATTCGGTTCTGCATGGGAATGGGTGGACCACGCAGCCTTGCAGAAGAATTCAGTTGGCTGTTCTTCCGAAGAAAACAGATAAGGGCCCGGCTGGTGCCGGGGATTTCTGTGCACTGGGAAATTTCGACTTGTTTGGTGTGCGAGAAGAATGGTTCCAGTTGCTGGAGCCCTGGACCGTTGTGCCGGCCAAATGCCAAGATGAGTACCGAGAAATCACGACCTACGGATATAGGGCGCTCTTGCCCGCTGCCGCATTGGTGGAGCAATTTGCTGAGTTTCGTGTGGGTAGTCGCACTACGCTCGATCCAGATGATTTTGAGCCTGATGAACTGTTTGAAGCGAGAGCAATGCTTGAAGAGGTTAGTCAGTCGCTCAGGGTAAAGTTGCCTACGTGGGTATTCCCAGCTTAGCTCTCGCTTCCCCGCATCCTTGCTGAAATGGCGTTTGCGATTCTGTCTTGTGTTTTGCGCTGTGCATCGTGTCGTCGGTGAGCATAGCGCATCGTTGTTTCAATTTTTGAATGGCCAAGCAGCTTCTGGATCATCGTCATGTCGATATTGTCGTCAATGCCGACGGTTGCGAATGCGTGACGTAGGTCATGAATTCGCAAATCCGTGATCCCGGCCATTTTCTTTATTTTCTCCCAGGGCTTCTTCGGGTTGATCATATGTTTATGGATAACAGACCCATCGGTGGTTGTTGCAGGCCGCCCAGGGATGAGCCAAGGATTGTCTTTCCATCGCGGATGCTTGAGCCTGTCTTCAATGACTTTCAGGGCAAAACTGTTGAGCACAATTTCCTTGCGCTTCTTTTTTCGCGATTTGCCAAGCGTGCTGCCCTTGTGGTCGAGCGGAATGAGAACTTCACGTTTCATGTCGATTGCAGACAAGGGGGCATTCATGATTTCGCCACGCCGGGTACCTGTGAAAATAATCAACCTGATCAGCCAGCAGATCGCAACATTGCCGAGTTGATATTTCTCATATTCATCAAGTGCCTTAGCGAGTGCTATCCATTCCCAATCTTCAAGGTCGCGCTCGCGTTCTTCTTCTAGATCTAATTGGATGAAGCGGCATGGGTTTGAGCCATAGTCACGCATTTTCCAAAGTTCAGCATTGTTGAACATTTTCGATAGCAGGGAGACAACGCGATTGCCGTTGACGGCGTACTTGGCTTGTAGCTGTCGGTGTAGCTTGAAGATGTCGTCGTGCTCAATCTCAGAGACTCTCCTGTCGCCTATGGCCGGCAGGATATGAAGGCGCAAATTGCGTTCATCGTTCGAGCGGCTCTCGCCTTCCTTCTTTTTGACTTGAACATGCTCCCTCATATGCCGGTCGGCCAAATCGCGAACTGTCAGTTCCGCTGAATTTCTGGCTTCTGAACGATCCGCGCTCGGGTCGTTACCCACGGCAACTTCATAAAGCCAACGTTGTGCGATCTCTCTTGCGGCACTGGATTTAATCTCAGGGAAGGAGCCAATCTTTGGGCGACGCTGCTTGCCTGTGCTGCTGCGATAATAAAGACCAAACGTTTTCCGGCCGGTCGGAGTGACCTTCAAAAAGAACCCATTGGTTTGGGTGTCCCAAATTACGTATTCCTTGCTCTCAGGCGTCGCATTTTTGCACAGTAGATTGCTCAATGATTGTTTTTTGGCTGTCACTCAAGCGCCCTCATTTTCTCATTCTAGGTAGCAAATAGGTAGCAGAATCTACAAAAATCCACTTTCAAACTATCGAATTTTATATAAACATGTTGTTTATGATTCACAAAATAAATTATTAGAATCAGTTGGTTAAATTGATTTTTCGATTTTTATTGAAACTTTCAAAATACAAGTGCACCAGTTTGTGGCACTGGGGGCCGTGGGTTCAAGTCCCATCACTCGCCCCATGTGAAAAGGTCAGGCAGAAATGCCTGGCCTTTTGTCTTTTGCAGGCCTTTTTGCCGCACCCCGGTTGCCTTTGGCGGTTTATCATCTAGACTGCCCGAAAATATCAATGTTCGGGGCGATATGGGGCGGCATGGCGAAGCTCAAAGTTGATCAGGCAATGAAGCGCGCAAAAGCGCATATGCGCAAAGGTGAAATCGCCGAGGCGCGCGCATTGTATGAAGCCATTCTTGTCGATTACCCCAAAAACGAACGCGTCAAATCCGCCCTGGCGGAGCTCAGTGGTCCGGTCAAGCCCGGTGCCGGGCCAAAGGGTGGTGCAAGCGGTGCTGGGGGCGAACCGCCAGCCGAGGTCTTTGCCAAACTGTCGCAAGCGTATCAGGCCGGTCGCCTGCAAGATGTGCATGCTATGACCGGGCAGCTTTTGGGCCAATATGGCAATTCGGCCAAGCTGTGGAATTTCCGTGCTGCGGTCAGCAGTAACCTCAACCTGCTTGATGACGCCGAGCAGGCCTTGCGGCAGGTCGTGCGCCTGCAACCCAATATGGTTGCCGCCAAAAGCAACCTTGGCGTCATTCTTGAACGGTTGGGGAAACTGGCTGAGGCCGAGGAATGCTATCGCACTGTTATTGCCGCTTCGCCGGAGTTCCCTGAGGCGCACAATAACCTTGGTAATCTCCTGAAAGCTGCGGGCAAGCTTGAAGAAGCCCAAGGCTGCTATCTGAATGCGATTGCGCGCAAGGCCGATTATGTTGACGCGCACTATAACCTTGCCAACACGCTGCGTGAGCGCGATCTGCTTGAGGACGCCAAACAGCAATATTTCAAGACGCTCAAGCTGCAACCCAAATTGGCCGAGGCCTGGTACGGCCTTGGCCAAACCATGGCGGCGCTTAAATCCGCGCCCGAAGCGATTGAGGCCTATCAACGTGCCTTGGCGGTCAAGCCCGGTTACGTCCCGGCCATTGTCGAGCAACTGCGTCAACAAAGCCAACTGTGCGACTGGCGGGCGTGTGACCTGTTTGATCAATACGCCGATCAGCTTGGCGTGACGGGCGAGGCGGCCGTGCCATTTCCGCTGCTGCCGTTTGAAGATCATCCGGCCCATCAACTGGCCCGGGCGCGAAACTGGGCGCAAAGCCATTTCTCCCCAGCCGCCCCGATTTCGACGATTGAGCCGACGCCTGCTGACGGGCGCAAGATCCGGCTTGGCTATTTCTCGGCCGATTTTCATGATCATGCGACCATGTTCCTGATGGCGGGTATCTTGCGCCATCATGACAGATCGAAATTCGAAATCTTCGTTTACAGCTATGGCAAAAGCAAAACCGATGCGAACCGCGATCAGGTTCTTGAAAATGTTGATCAGTTCTTTGATGTGCAGGACATGTCGGACAGCGATCTGACGCAGTTTGCCCGCGAACACAACCTTGATATCGCGATTGATCTCAAGGGCTATACCCGCGATGCCCGGCTGGTGCCCTTTACCGGGCGCATGGCGCCGCTTCAGATCAGCTACCTTGGCTATCCCGGCACACTGGGGGCAGATTTCATTGATTATATCGTCGCCGACCCGGTGGTTGTTCCACCCGAACAGCGCGGTGGGTATCACGAGAAAATCATTTATCTTCCCGATTGCTATCAGCCCAACGACAACACGCGCGAAATCTCGACCAGGTCGATGACGCGTGCCGAGCTTGACCTGCCCGAAGACGGCTTTGTTTTCTGTTGTCTGAACAACAATTACAAAATCATGCCGCAGGAATTCGCCATCTGGATGCGCGTGATGGCAAAGGTTGAGGGCAGTGTGCTCTGGCTTTGGTGCAATGATGATGTCGCCAAGGCCAATCTGCGCGCGGCTGCGGAAAAGAACGGTATTTCGGGGGGGCGGTTGATCTTTGCCGGTTACATGCCGCAATCCGAACATCTTGCACGCCTGCGCCATGCCGATCTGTTTATCGATACCTTCAATGTCAACGCCCACACGACCGCCAGCGACGCGCTGTGGGCCGGATTGCCGGTGGTGACACTGGCGGGCAAACAGTTCGCTGCGCGCGTTGCCACCAGCCTGCTGTCGGCCATTGGCCTGCCGGAACTGATCGCCGAGACGCCAGCGGCTTACGAGGAACTCATCCTCAAGCTCGCGCAAGACCCAGCTATGTTGGCCGAACTCCGCGCCAAACTTGCCACCAACCGCCAGACCAAGCCGCTGTTTGATACCGAGGGCTACACACGCGGGTTTGAGCAGGGGCTTGAGCAGGCCTTTGCGCAAAGACTGGCAGGCGAAGCGCTTTCGGACATCGCCGTGAAGGTCTAGGTCCTGACCGTCGGCTTCTCTGATTGTGATCTGATGTCACATTCCTGACGAATTACTTCCAGATAAGGGATTGATCTTCCGGCGCGATGGACCGGAAGGCTGTGCGGTGCAGTGCAGCCCGTGGTCATTTGGACTGCGAACAGGTTGAGCATCGCATATGTTTCCAAACGCCAAGGACTGATGTAAATGCCGAGCGACCGCCCCGTTTCGATGCTGACCCGCCGTGCCTTCTCAGCGACCCTTCTGGGGGCTGCGGCCGTTCCCTTTGCAGGTCGGGCCTTTGCACAAACGCCGTCTGACATCCGGTCGCGCATTGGGAAAATGTCCCAGCTTCATGCCATCATGGTCCAGCGCGGTGACGAGGTGATCGTCGCCGAAGCCCCGCGTGGGCCGGGCCTGGATCGGGTTGCGAACATCAAGTCCTGCTCGAAAAGCATCATCGGTCTGCTGACCGGCAACGCGATCGCAGAGGGCGCGATCCCCTCGGTCAACGCCACCATCGGCGAGATCGCGCCATCTATCATTCCATCGGACGCCACCCCGGGTGTCGAAGATCTCACCATCGAAGATCTGGTGACGCTCCGGGCCGGGCTTGAGGGCACATCAGGGCGCAACTACGGCGCCTGGGTCAATTCCGACAACTGGCTTGCCTTTGCGCTGCGCCGCCCGATGGTCGCAAGCCCCGGCGGGCGTATGATCTATTCGACCGGCACCACGCATATCCTTGGTGCCGTACTCACGGTTGCGACCGGGAAAAGCCTGCTGGAACAGGCGCGTTCTGCTCTTGGTCAGCCGCTCGGCATTCAAATTCCAGCCTGGACACGCGATCCGCAGGGCTATTATTTTGGCGGCAACGAGATGGCGCTGACCCCGCGCGGGATGTTGCGGATCGGGGCGCTCATGCGTGATCAGGGCCGGTTCGAAGGTGATCAGATCATTCAGGCCGACTGGATCGACCAATCAACCCAGGCCCACACCCGATCGCCTTATTCGGGCCTTGCCTATGGCTATGGCTGGTTCCTGAGCCGCAGCGGCTTTGTTATCGCCCGCGGCTATGGCGGCCAGATCATCGCGGCACACCCCCAAAAGGACCTGGCGGTGGTCATCACCTCTGATCCGACGTCGCCCGCACGATCAGGCGGATATTTCGGGCAACTGATGGATCTGCTTGAGGGGGCAGCAGTGCTCTCACTCGCCTGACGACGGCGACAAAGGGTATGTCAAAGGTGGCGGGCAGGATGGGGCAGAAAAATAAATCTATCCTATTTTTCGGTCAGTCCCCGGCGCCGTAGAGCCCAGATAGCGTCAAAAGGTCAGGCCAATAAGCCTGACCTTTTGTTGTCTGTGATTTCAATTGCGCTATATGTACAACTCGAGAAGCCGTGCTATCGTGTCCATCAATTTAATGAATAGATAACACCAAATCACTCCTGTAGGTGGCATCGCAACCTCACATACCGTTTGCGCACTTCCCTACTTGAGTGCCAACTTTTTATTGACACTCTTGTCAGTAACGTTGATCATGATATTCGATTCTATAAATGTGATCAGCATGTGCGCTGGTTTATATTTGCGAAACGAGGCGTCCGGCCATGGGCGCCTTGTTTTGTCTCGCGGTGAAGATTTATAAATAAACGAATCGAATACACGAGTCGAGTCGTTTTGATGGATTTTTAGCTGCTTCTATTTCAATCATTCCTCCAAAGAACAGAAAATCGACGTCACTTTATTGATGATTTCGATCAGCTAGGCGATTTCCAAATCTTCATTGATCTGCTAGGTAACCCAGCATATTTCCCAAACGGGTTCATTGCTTGCCAGGAGATCGCACTATGTCGACCAACCGCATTACCCTTCGCCGTCCCGATGACTGGCATTTGCATCTGCGTGATGGCGAGATGCTCAAAGGTGTGATTGGCGAGACATCGGGGCATTTTGCCCGTGCGATCATCATGCCCAATCTGGTGCCGCCGGTGGTCAAGACCGCCGATGCCGTGGCCTATCGCGACCGGATTACGGCGGCCATCCCGTCGGGCCATGATTTTACGCCGCTGATGACCCTTTATCTGACCGAGGGCAGCAATCCCGATGATATCGAGGAAGGCTACAAGGCGGGTGTGATCACCGCACTCAAACTTTATCCGGCGGGTGCGACCACGAATTCCGACAGTGGTGTACGCAATTTCGATAACGCGATGCCTGCGCTTGAGCGCATGGCCGAGCTTGGCATTCCGCTCTGTATTCATGGGGAAGTCACCGATCCGGAGATCGATATCTTTGACCGTGAAGCGGTGTTTATCGACCGGGTTCTTGAGCCGCTGCGCAAGCGTCTGCCGGAACTGCGCGTGATTCTCGAGCATATCACCACCGAAGACGGCGTTGAGTATGTCAAAGCCAATGACAAGAATTTGGGTGCGACGATCACCACCCATCACCTGATCATTAACCGCAATGCCATTCTGGTCGGCGGCATTCATCCGCATATGTATTGCCTGCCGGTTGCCAAGCGTGAGAAGCATCGTTTGGCGCTCCGTGCGGCGGCAACATCCGGTGATGCCCGCTTCTTCCTGGGCACCGATTCAGCCCCGCATACTGATGAGCGCAAGATAAGCCCATGTGGCTGTGCCGGTATCTTTACCGCCAATAACACCGTGCAGCTTTTGGCCCACGTGTTTGAGGAGGAAGGGGCGCTGGACAAGCTTGAAGGCTTTGCTTCGTTGCATGGGCCGCAATATTACGGCCTGCCGCTCAATGGCGATCAAATCACGCTGGAAAAACGCAGCGAGCCGGCCAAGTTTGCCGAAAAGATCGAAACCGGCGAAGGGCCGGTGACGGTATTTAATCCGGGCTTTGATGTGTTCTGGCATTACGCCTGAGCTTAAACGCACCACACAACAAAAAGCGGCCCCAACGGGGCCGCTTTTTTTGTTTGGTTATATTGCTTCACTAAAGGTTTTGATGTTCTATCAATCAAAGGTGGAATGTTTCGTGGTGAAATAAATGCTTTCCGATGACGAGTTCTTAAACCTGCCAAAAGATCCAAAATTGGCGTTCCTGAGATATGTTGAAAAGCTAAAAGACGAGTTGTCACAATCACCTTCAAGTAACAGGTTTGATGCTGAAAAAGAGTTTGTCTCATGTGTAAAAGCATTCGCTGACAATTATGACTTGGGTGTCAAATTTGGTTCCCCACCTTCCGACTATGAGCAATTCGACGAGTATTTTCGCTTTTTTATGTCGGAACTGACTTACCTAATCGCGTCGTTGAAGTTGAAGAGTTTCCATGGTTCGGGAGAGGGAGGTCTAAGCGAATTTTCTCTAGAAGACGATTATCGTGATCAAATTCATTCTCATTTGAGTAGGGTGCGAAAAATTGTCAGAGCAGTAGACATTGAAGAGCGTCTAAAAGAGAATATTTTGAAGAAAATTAACGCTTTGGCTGCCGAGGTGGATAAAGGGCGCTCTGGACTAGATCGTCTTGGTGAGGCGATGATAGAGCTATGTTCTGCTGGAGGAGAATCAGCAAAAAAGCTGGAACCGGCTATTCAGGCCTTTGAGCGTCTTGCAGGCGTTGTTGGAAAAGCAAAAAAAGATAACGACATCAAGAGGCTGGGTCGTGGCGAGGAGCAGAAAATGATCGAAGGGCCAAGCAGCAGTAACCTTGAGGACTTAGGGGACGCTGACGAAGACGAAATTCCATTCTAATGCCTAAGACAGTGCTTTGGTTGTGATCTAACCACTTAGGTCGACAGTGCCCGGTGCGGCGTTAAGGCCGATGGTTGCGCGATAGCTTTCAGCCGCCGCATAGGCCTGTGCCGAAATCATCGCCGAGATGTTCATGGATGCGCCCTTGGCGACATTGAAATCAGCGGCCGAGCTTCCAGGGACGGAAGCCGCACGCGAAATGGCGGCCTGATTGGCAATGGCGGCAGCACCTTCAAGGCCCTGAATCGGGCGGATGCTAACCTTGCCGCCGGTGGCATAAAGCCGGCCGTCCGGGCCGGGGGTGTAGCTATAGGTGATCATGCCAGCATTGGCACCGGCCAAGGCCTGATGGCTTTCTTCCTCTGTCCGGACAACGGCGTCACGGGCGCGCAGTTCCTGGACGATTTCGCGTTCGGTTGCGGTCAGAAGGGCCGGGTTTGATGTTGGTTGACGCGCGCTTTCAGGGGTGGCTTCGCGTTCTTCCTGCTGACGCTGTGTCGGGCTTTGGGTTTCGGGTTCTTCCGGCGCGCCGCCATTAATGTCACGCGGATCAAGCTGCTGGATGATCGTCACCACGGATGCCGCACTGTTGACCGGTGCGGTTTGCGCCGGTTGTGGAGGCGGTGGCGCGGCTTGTTCGCCCGTACCTGTTTGGGGGGATGTCGCGGCTTCACTGCGCGCACCGGGCCCGTTTGCCGGGGGCTGTGATGGGGAAAGCGTGCTTGAAAGCGGAACCAGGGCAACGGCGGCCGGCAAAGTTTGCGGCGCAGACGCAGCCGTTCCGCCCGACCCGCTGGTCGGCGGTTGGCTCCCGGAGCCGGGCAGGGCGCGTGTGGCAATAATCTGACCAAGTTGCCCACCACTTCCGGGGATAACCTGTATTGCACCTGCCTGTATCATGATGGTCATTATAGCCCAACTCTGGGTTAAATGTACATAAGCAGATCAAGGAGATGCCCGGCCCGATGTTATGATGATCATCATCATGATCACGGCGGTTTGATGCGGTGGTTTGGCGCGTGGCGGGTAAGGTGGAGCCAATTTGGTCAAGATTGGTTGTCGATGATGCGTTTTGTTGCTTCTGCCCTGTTCCCTGTTGTGATTGCCGTGCTGATGCTCGCAAAGCCGTTTGCGGTGCATGCCGCACCGGAGGCCGATTTGTGGCCGGACTGGCAGGCGCATAACCCAGAAAGCACGATAACGGTTGATCATGGGGATTGGCAGGCGGTGCTCGATCGTTATGTCACGGTGACTGAGCCCGGTGTGACCAGCTTTGAATACGAGCGTGCCAGCCAGGATGGCGGGGCTGGGATGGTTGCCGACTATGTCGAGGACATGACCAAGGTCGCGGTCGATCAGCACAACCGTGATCAGCAGTTTGCCTATTGGGTGAATCTTTATAATGCGCTGACCGTCAAGGTGGTTCTGGATCATTATCCGGTCGACAGCATCCGCGATATTGATATCTCGCCAGGACTGTTTTCATCCGGCCCGTGGGGCAAGAAACTGATCACGGTGGAGGGAAGGACGCTTAGCCTTGATGATATCGAACATCGCATCCTGCGTCCGATCTGGCGCGATGCGCGCATTCATTATGTCGTGAATTGTGCATCGATCGGGTGTCCGGCCTTGGCGCCAGAGGCGTTTGCAGCCGACACGCTTGAAGCGCAGCTCAATCAAGCCGCACGCGGCTTTATCAACCATCCGCGTGCCGTGCGTGTACAAGACGATGGCCGTCTTGTGCTCTCAAGCCTCTATGACTGGTATCGCGATGATTTCGGGGAAAGCGATGCGGATTTCGTCGCACATCTGAGGGCGTTTGCCGCACCGGCACTTTCGGGCGCCCTGGCCAATATCGATGAGCTTGAGGTGGATAATTATCACTATGACTGGGCACTGAACGAAGTGCGGCGCTGAGGATTTCAACGCCGCACATTGTCCTACAGCATCTTGCGGTACTGAATGAAGCCGGGTTTGTCGGCGATCCGGTCATAAAGCTTCATTGCCGTCACGTTATCCTTCTGGGTCAGCCAGTAAACACGGGCCGCGCCGGTGTGCTCGGCATGATCGTAAACATGTTCGATCAGCTTGCGCCCCATGCCGGTACCGCGCAGGTCTTCAGCGACAAAGAGATCCTGCAAATAGCAGTAATCAGCCGTGGTCCAGCAAGAGCGATGATAAATCCAGTGGACCATACCAATGGCTTTGCCGTCCTGCCATGCAAGCGCCGCATGCATCGGCTCATTGGCATCGAGAAAACGTTGCCAGGTCTGTTGGCTGACATCGCCCGGAATGTCGGTTTTATAGAAGGTCTGATAACCGCGCCAAAGCGGCATCCATGCTTCGAAATCAGAAGGGGTTATCGGGCGAATTTCACTGGGCATCATCACATCCTTTATCGCGGGGCAATCATAAGTGTCGTGGATTGCAGATACCCTAAAAGGCATGTGGTGCGGTCGTAAGGGCCAATTACGCGAAATTGTGCGGGCCAATCGTGCCACGTTGTTGGTGGGTTGCCAAGAGAGACGTCAGGACAGCCCGTCATCATCAAGATGTCGGGCGCATATGATTTCAGAAACGGGTTTGCTTGGCCCCGTCAGGCCGCCGTGCTGCGCACCCCGGAACGCACCGGATAGGCCGCACCGGTTTGTGCATTGGGAACGTGGGTCTGCTGCAGTTTTGGTTCGACGGTCGTCACGGGATTACCCGTATCGCCATCGCGATTCTGGCAAGCCTTGTCGATGGTGTGACGGACGTCACTGGCAGAGACGCCATCATAGCGCATTAATGTCTGAACGATCGGGTCGGCAAGCATGTCTTCGACCGTCAATTCCTGATCAATGTAACTCATCTTCTCGTATCCCGAATTTTTTGTTGTGCGAAATATAATGCAATTGCAAGTCATTCGCAACAATTATCTTATTCCGATGATGCTTTTTTTCATTTTCGCCGTCGAAACGCTTTGATCTGCCTTAAGGCGGGGCGATCTGCGCGAGATTTTCGCAAACTTCGTTTCATGGGATTTTCCTGGCGCGTTGTCGGGGTAAATCGACTTAAACTCTATTTGCTTGCATAAAAACCCTCAGGGTTTTAACGCAGGTATTTGGTCTGTTTTCCAAAGCGATCAGGCCCAACAAGTATGGCAAAAA
Source organism: Thalassospira sp. ABL2_045 (assembly GCF_056161285.1). Taxonomy (NCBI): domain Bacteria; kingdom Pseudomonadati; phylum Pseudomonadota; class Alphaproteobacteria; order Rhodospirillales; family Thalassospiraceae; genus Thalassospira; species Thalassospira sp. ABL2_045. The sequence goes on from NZ_JBSWYV010000010.1 coordinate 135,499, forward strand.
TAGGCTGACAAAATGAAACGTCCGGGAATACGCGAATACGTGCTTTTGGTGCTGCTGGCGCTGATGTGGGGCAGTTCGTTTACCTTCATCAAGATTGGTGTGCATGCCTATTCACCGCTTGTGGTGGCAAGCGGGCGTCTGGCCTTTGCCGCCCTTGTGCTTTGGTGCTTTGCTGCGATCCGTAAATCGGAAATGCCCAAAGGCAAGCGTGCCTGGATCTCGACCTTTATGGTGGCCCTGATTGGCAATGCCATTCCGTTCTTCCTGATCAGCTTTGGCGAGACCGAAGTCGATGCCGGACTGGCCGCCATCCTGATGTCGACCGTGCCTTTGACCACGGTCGTTCTGGCGCATTTCTTTACCCATGATGAAAAGCTTTCAACTGGCAAGGTCGTGGGCGTGATTTTGGGCACAATTGGCGTGATTGTTCTGGTCGGGCCGGAAACGCTTTCGGGGCTGGGTGGGGAGTTCCTGTTCCAGTTGGCCATTCTGGTGGCTGCCATCGGCTATGCCATTTCATCGCTGATTGCGCGCAATCTGCGTGATCAGCCACGCATCGGATCAACGGCGGTGATCCTGACATTTGCCGCCATGATGCTGATGCCCTTTACCCTGATTGTCGATCAGCCCTGGACGATGAATTGGGATCTGGAAGGCGCACTTGCCATCATGTATCTCGGCATTTTTCCGACCGGTATTGCCATGTTCCTGATTTTGCAAATTATCGCCATGGCCGGGGCAAGTTTCCTTGTGTTTAACAACTATCTGGTGCCGGCGGTCGGGGTGTTGATCAGTTTTGTCATTCTGGGCGAAGTGCCACAGCCAAATGCCCTGATTGCGCTGGCGATTATTCTGGGCGGTATTGCGGCATCACAGCTGCGGTTCGGACGCAAAACGAGCGGTGCAAATGTAACGGGTGCCAAGGCCAACCCGATGGCGCCGGTGGTGGAAACGCCAAAAGACGATAAAGCACCGGGAAAATGACGGTTTTCATGGGGATGAAATCCCTGAATTCGCGATAAAATTCGAACTTTCTCGCCCAACCGTGAAGGATAGGATTTGTCAATATTGTTTGTGTGGGACAAACCTGATACTTTCCGGCTTTCTGGTCCGGCATGCGCCTGAAAACGGGGCATGTCACGCCGATTGAATCATTTCTGATCAAGCGTTTAAGAGGTCACGGGCTTTGTCCACCGAAGAGACCAATCCTGAGAACCGCGATATCTTCCCGGTTTCCATCGAACAAGAAATGCGCCGGAGCTATCTCGATTACGCGATGAGCGTGATCGTCAGCCGCGCACTGCCTGACGTCCGAGACGGTTTGAAGCCGGTACATCGTCGTATTCTGTACGCCATGCACGAGAACGGATTTGAATATAACAAACCGTTCCGCAAATCGGCCCGTGTGGTCGGGGATGTGATGGGTAAATATCACCCGCACGGCGACAGCGCGATTTACGATGCAATGGTCCGTATGGCGCAGGATTTCTCCATGCGTCTGCCGTTGATTGACGGGCAGGGCAACTTCGGGTCCATGGACGGTGACAAGGCCGCCGCCATGCGTTACACCGAGGCGCGCATGGCCAAGGCCGCGCACTTCCTGCTTGATGATATCGACAAGGACACGATTGATTTCCGCGATAACTATGACGAAACCACCAAGGAACCGTCTGTTATCCCGGCCCGTTTCCCCAACATGCTGGTCAATGGTGCCGGCGGTATTGCGGTTGGTATGGCAACCAACATTCCGCCGCATAACCTTGGCGAAGTCATTGATGGCTGCATGGCCTATGTCGATGATCCCAATATTTCCGTCGAAGGTCTGATGGAATTTGTCCACGGCCCGGACTTCCCGACCGGTGGCCTGATCCTCGGCCGTTCGGGAATCCATTCGGCCTTCAAGACCGGTCGTGGTTCCGTCGTCATGCGGGCACGCACCCATGTCGAGGAAATCCGTGCCAACCGCGAAGCCATCATCGTGACCGAGGTTCCCTATCAGGTGAACAAGGCCACCCTGATGGAGAAAATCGCCGACCTGGTGCGCGAAAAGAAACTCGAAGGCATTTCCGATCTGCGTGACGAGTCTGACCGTTCAGGCGTGCGCATGGTTATCGAGCTCAAGCGTGATGCCAACTCGGATGTTGTTCTGAATCAGCTGTTCCGCTTTACCGCCCTTCAGACCTCGTTTGGGGTGAATATGCTTGCCCTTAACCGCGGCAAGCCGGAACTGATGAACCTGAAAGACATCATTCAGGCCTTTGTCGAGTTCCGCGAAGAAGTCATTACCCGCCGGACCATCCATCTTCTGAAAAAGGCACGTGATCGTGCCCACGTTGTGGTTGGTCTGGGTATTGCGGTTTCCAATATCGACGAAGTCATCAAACTGATCCGTAATGCGGCCGATCCGGTCGTGGCACGTGAACAGCTGATGGCACGTGATTGGGCGGCGGGCGATATCGTTCCGCTGATCGAACTGATTGCCGATCCGAACCAAGTTGGATCGTCTGATGGCATGTATCGCCTGTCCGAAGCGCAGGCACGTGCGATCCTTGAACTCCGCCTGCATCGCCTGACCGGTCTGGAACGTGACAAGATCGCGGCCGAATTGACCGAGTTGGGTGAGAAGATCAAGGACTTCCTCGATATCCTTGGCTCGCGTGAGCGCAAGCTGACGATCCTCAAGGATGAACTTTCTGAAATGCGCAATGAGTTCGCCAATGAACGTCGCAGCGAAATTCAGGAAGCAGAATTCGAACATGACATCGAAGACCTGATTGCCCGCGAAGAGATGGTCGTGACCGTGTCTCATAGCGGCTATATCCAGCGTGTTCCGCTGTCGACCTATCGCGCACAGCGTCGCGGGGGCAAAGGCCGTTCGGGCATGGCAACCCGCGAGGAAGATTTCGTCTCCAAGCTGTTCGTTGCCAATACCCACACCCCGGTTCTGTTCTTCAGCTCCGAGGGCATGGTCTATAAAATGAAGGTCTGGCGTCTGCCGATGGGAACCCCGCAATCACGCGGCAAGGCGCTTGTGAACCTGTTGCCGCTGTCCGAAGGTGAATATATCACGACGGTCCTGCCACTTCCGGATGAGGAAGAATGGCCGAACCTGCATGTGATGTTTGCCACCTCGACCGGGAATGTGCGCCGGAACAGCCTTGCCGATTTCGTGAATGTGAAATCAAACGGCAAGATCGCCATGAAGCTTGAAGAAGAACGTGGCGACAAGCTGATTGCGGTTCAGACCTGTACCGAGGATGACGACATTCTTCTGACAACCCGTCAGGGCAAGTGCATTCGTTTCCGTGTTGGCGACGTTCGCGTCTTTACCGGCCGTAACTCGGTCGGTGTGCGTGGCATCCGTCTGGCCGATGAGGACGATGTCATTGCGATGTCGGTCCTGTTTGGCAACCATGTCAGCATGGAAGAACGTGACGAATACCTTTCGATCGCAGGCAAACTGCGTCGCGAGGAAGTCACCGAAGACAACCTGCCGCTCGAAGTTCTGACGGCGGAACGCTATCAGGAAATCTATGACGGCGACCAACTGATCCTGTCGGTTACCGAAAACGGCTATGGCAAACGTACGTCTGCCTATGAATACCGTGTGACGGGCCGTGGCGGTCAGGGCTTTGCCAATATCGAGATGTCTGAACGTAACGGCCAGGTTGCTGCATCGTTTGTCATCGAAGAAGGCGACGAGCTGATGATGGTCACCAATGGTGGCAAGGTCATCCGTATGCCGACCCATGACATCCGTATTGCCGGTCGTAAGACCCAGGGTGTGACGCTGTTCCGTACGGCCAAGGACGAAGAAGTCGTGGCGGTCGAACGTCTGTCAAACCTTGGTGAAGAAGATGAAGAGCTCATTGATGGCGAGGAAGGTGTTGTCGAAGGTGCCGAAGGTACTGACGAGGGCGCAGCTCCGACTGCCGAGGCATCTGATGAAGATGCATCCGCAGCACCGGCATCCGATGACTCGGATCTCGACGAATAACTGGAAGTTTGATGACTGAAACGTCTTCTACCGTATCGCGTATCGGGATTTATCCGGGCACCTTTGACCCGGTAACCCAGGGCCATATGGATATTATTCGTCGCGCGACCCGGATCGTCGATGAGCTGATTGTCGGTGTTGCGATCAATGCCGGCAAGGGCCCGATGTTCGGGGTCGAGGAACGCTGTGCACTAGTTGAAGGTGCACTCAAGGCTGCGGGCGGCGAAGTTGCTGCCCGTACCTCCGTAAAGCCATTTTCTTCGCTTCTGATGCAGTTCGCGCAGGAAAACGGATCAAGTACCATCATCCGTGGTCTGCGCGCTGTGTCGGACTTTGAATATGAATTCCAGATGGCCGGGATGAACGCCCGACTGTCGCCGGAAGTCGAAACCGTGTTTTTGATGGCATCGGACAAACAGCAGTTTGTCTCTTCGCGCTTTGTGAAGGAAATCGCCCGTCTGGGTGGGGATGTCACTGAATTTGTGCCCGCCAACGTGCTGAAACGCCTGCACGAAAAGCTGGCAGAAGAAAAGGAATAACGCAGGCCATGCGTCTTTTTCGTCTATTTTCAATTATCGCACTCGTACTAGGATTTATCACCATGTCCACTGGAAACGACGCTGTCGCACAGGATCTGGAGAACACGCTTTATCTTGACCTGAAAGATGGCCGCGTTGTGATCCAGCTTCGCCCGGATCTGGCACCGAACCATGTTGCCCGGATCAAGGAACTCAGCCGTGAAGGCTTTTACGATGGTCTGAAATTCCATCGTGTGATCGAAGGTTTCATGGCGCAGACCGGCGATCCCAAGGGCAATGGCACCGGTGGGTCGGGTCAGAAGCTTGATGCGGAATTCTCCAACGAACGTCATGTGCGCGGCACCGTTTCCATGGCGCGTTCGGCCAACCCGAACAGCGCAGATTCCCAGTTCTTCATCGTCTTTGCCGATGCACCGCACCTTGATGGTCAGTACACCATCTGGGGTCAGGTGACTGAGGGCATGGAGTATGTCGACATGATCAAAAGGGGCGCGCCCTGGGCCAATGGCAGCGTTGCCGACCCGGATCAGATCGTGAAAATGCAGGTTGCTGCTGACGCGCAGTAATCGCAGTAATTAAATCGTTACAACCGAAAGCCGTTCCTTTGTGGGGCGGCTTTCGCGTTTTTGGGGCTGAATGCGCAAAAAGAGCCAAAATATGGAAAACAGGTGTTGACCGATGGGGCCTGTGCCATTAAAACGCGCTTCACCAACCTTGAGGGCCCGTAGCTCAGTTGGTAGAGCAACTGACTTTTAATCAGTTGGCCACAGGTTCGAATCCTGTCGGGCTCACCAATAAGCCCCTGAAACCTAACCGGTTTCGGGGGCTTTTTATTTGTCCGGATTTTCCTTTTGAATTTTGTCGATGTCCTGTGCGCGGTCGTCCGCTATGAGCAGGATGTTGTGTTTTTCGCGATGGTGTTTTGCCACCCCCTTTGCCCGACATTTTGGGGCATTTTCCATCTTTTCATGGCTGATGTGCATCTTCGCATAAAAAGGGGGGTTGACCGATGCCGCCCAGCCCATTAAAACGCCGCTCACCAACCTTGAGGGCCCGTAGCTCAGTTGGTAGAGCAACTGACTTTTAATCAGTTGGCCACAGGTTCGAATCCTGTCGGGCTCACCAATTCAAAACCCCTGGAACCCAGAAGTTCCGGGGGTTTTGCATATCTGGGCCGTGCCGCCATCTTTCCCGTTCTCATAACGCCAACGCTGCTTTGCGCAGGGCTTCCCTATATGACCGATCCCTGGGCCTTATCCGGGGCAGGGCAAAGACATGAAAATGTTGCTTGATCTGTTGGTTGCGATTGCATCGCAATGCTGTTTCCTGTAAGGAATGCAAATCAGTTTCAAGAGCACCAGAGCAGGTCTTCTGGTGATGATCAATTTTGTGATCGGGAAAGTTACATGTCTGACCCAGTAAATTCATCGGCCGCATCGACGGATGCGCAAACGCCGCTTTCTTCCGATGGCGCACAGGCAGATGGTGCCGCTGCGACCGGAACGCTCAATGCGGACGGGACTGTCATGGTGGATCCCGATACCGGGCTTCCGGTTGATACCATGGCAACCACCCAGTCAACGGGCTTTCTGGGCGACTTCACCGCACTTCCGGTGATCGAACAGGTGGACCGGGCCGGCGTGGTTGGCTGGGTGCTGGCGGCAATGGCGCTGATCGGGCTTGTCGTATTCTTCTATAAGCTTGTCGGTTTCCTGCGCCGCGGTGTCTTTGCCGATGGTTTTGTAAAGGATGTCGAACGTCACCTGTCAGCAGGCGACGAAGCACAGGCGGCCGAACTTCTGGCACGCCGTCGTCATCCGGCCGCGCGGATCGGCCTTTCGGGCATGGCGCTGCCGGTGAGCTCCTCACAGGATCGCGAAGCGGCATCGGATCTGATTGCCGCACGGGCGCGCAAGGAAATTGATGGCTTGAATGGTGGTCTGCGGATCATGTCGGCAATTGCTGTGCTCAGCCCGCTTTTGGGCCTGCTGGGGACGGTTATGGGCATGATCGAAGCCTTCCAGCGTATGGAAGGGGCGGGCAGCCGTATTGATCCGTCCGTGCTGTCAGGCGGTATCTGGCTGGCCCTTCTGACGACGGCGATTGGTCTTGTCGTGGCGATCCCGGCAACGGCATTCCATATGTGGATGCAGGGCGTGATTGGCCGGGCAGCCGCCACGATGGAGGATGTCTGCACACTGGTGGTCAATCGTGGTGAGCTGGCCCAGAAGGCGCTCCACCGCGTATCGAGCCTTTCCGAATTGCGCCACGCCGCCGAATAACCCCCGTTTCCGGAAGTCGCCCAATGCAGCTGCGCGAACGCAACAGCGGTTCATCACCGATGATCGGTCTGACCCCGCTGATTGATGTTGTCTTTATCTTGCTGATCTTTTTCATGCTGGCCTCAAGCTTCCTGGACTGGAAGGGCTTTGAGATGTCGGTCAGCATCACCGATGGCAGATCCACCAGCCAAAGCGATACCCACCCGGTTACGGTCGAAGTCGATGTGAATGGTGGGCTGTCGATCAATGGCAATGCGATTGCCCTGTCCAATCTCGCACCGACCCTTCTGCGCGATCATGACGGGTCGCCGGTGCGCCTGCGTCCGGTCAATGGTGCCAATCTGCAGCGCCTGGTCGAAGTCATGGATACACTGGGGCGCGGTGGTGTGACGGATGTGGAGTTCATCGAATGAAGCGCCGCATCCAGATTGCCGAGGACGGACCGGTTCAGGAACCGATGTTGCCTTTGATCAACATCGTCTTTCTGCTTCTGATCTTTTTCATGATCGCCGGAAGCCTGCAAAAGCTGGGTCCGTTTGAAGTCGATCCACCGGCCAGCCAGACCGCCGAAGCCCAGCCCGAAGACACAATTGTTCTGTGGTTTAGCAATACGGGCGAAATCGGGATTGATGATCTGACCGGCGGGCTTGATCGCCTGTCGTCGATGTTGCCGGCCGATTATATCGGTCGCCCGGTTGAAATCCGTGCCGACCGTGAAGTCGAAGGGGCCAAGGTTGTGACACTTCTGGCGCGTCTTCAGGAACTTGGCATCGAAAAGGTTCAGTTGATGACGGCAATGCAGCCGGGGCAGGAATAGCATGTCCAAACGCGTCGACTTTTTGATTGCAACCGGTTTGACCGGCCTTGTCCTGACGGGTGGCATTGTCCTTGCCATGCCCGACCCGCAGCCATCGGGGTGGGGCGGGGCAGGGGCGGTGCAAAGCATCAGCATCTCGCTTGGTGCCGGACAGGCGGAAACTGGCGAGGCCCAAACCGACACCGAAAGTGCTGATGCGGTTGACAGCACAGCGGCCGAAGTGCCCGAAGAAATCGTCGAGCCCGAAGAAGAACAGGAACCCGAGCCGGAAGTTGAGCCCGAACCTATGCCTGAGGAAGTGGTCGAGCCCGAACCGGAACCTGAGCCCGAACCGGAAGTCATCCCGGAACCGGAACCCGAAATTGTCGAGGAACAGCCTGAGCCAATCCCGGAGCCGGAACCAGAGCCCGAAATCGTTGAAGAACAGCCTGAACCCGAACCGGTCGTCAAAGAGGTTGTTGAGCCTGAACCGGAGCCCGAGCCGGAACCGGTTGTCGAGCAGCAGCTTGCTGAAATTCTGCCGGTGCGCATGAAGCCGAAACCACCGGTTCAGGAGCCTGTGGCGCAAGAACCGGTCAAAATGCCAGAGCCGGTCGAAAAAGCCGCCCAGCCCACGCCGCAGCCCTCAGGGCTGACCAACTCGGTCAAGTCGGATGGGACGACAGGCGAAACCAGCCAAAGCCAGGCGGCCAGTTCGTCGACGGGAAGCGGCGGCGGTGCGGCCAGCCAGGCCATGATGGTTGATTATCAGCAATCGGTTTTGCAAACCCTTGCGCGCTATCGTGAATATCCCGAACGTGCCATGCGCCGCCGGATCGAGGGCGAGAACCGTATTCGCCTCGTTATTGCCCGTGATGGCACGGTGCTTGAGGCCAGCATGGTCAGTTCAAGTGGATCAAGCATCCTTGATCGCGAAACCGAACGTTTGATTGAACGGGTGCGGAAATTCCCGCCATTCCCCGACGAGATGACCGAAGAACAGGTTATCTGGACCGTCCCGGTGAATTATCAGCTTCATTAAAAACAAAACGCCAGCCCGGAAAAGCTGGCGTTTTTTTTATATTTGGTGTCGCGGGTTAGTCCGCTGTTTCACCATCTTCCCAGTGATATTCTAGCGGTGCATCGCGCCAGGCAAATTTATCCAGATGAACGATGATGATGCCCTTCATCTTCTCGATGCCCTCAGGCTTGTGGGATTGCCCGTCAAAGGTCAGGCGGTCTTCATGGGCGGTAATAACGCAAGGGCCCATGGGGAAGGCGACATCGCCTGTTGTTTCGCGCAATTCAACCTCGACCTTGTGGGAGAAATGCTTGCACAGTTGGACAAGGTACTTCGCGGCCTTCTCGGTTTTTACCGATCCTTTGGTGATAAACATCTGACGATCTCTCGGATTTTGTTTGAAGCTGTTTTTGCTGGTTCAGTCTGCAGGCGCATCGTTGAGTCCGACCCAGTACACACCGTTCAGATCAACCGCCTGAAACTGCTCGAAAAAGGTTGCAAGGGCGGCATCGGGATCAAGGTCGGCATAGATGTCGGGATGCACCCACTTTGCCATCGCCTGCAGGGCAAAGACATTGATCGGATTGTTATAAACATGATGCCAGACGGAATAGACCTGTTTGCTTTTCACCGCACTTAGAAGCGGCAAGCCGATGCGTTCCATACTGTGTGCCAGCGATGCAAGCGCCTGTTCGGCATTGGTCTTTGCGCCGAGCACAATGCGCTTTGCATTGGCGTCTGCATCCAGTCCGGCTGTTCCGATGGCCGTGGTGATATAGACGTCGGGATCGGTGACAATGACCTGTTCGACGGATACCTGACTGATGACGCCGGGAATGGTATCGGCAAAGATGTTGTCGCCGCCTGCAAGGGTGACAAACTTGCCAATCATCTCGTTGCCCATGGCTTCGCAGCAATTCTCGGCAAGGCCGACACGGCTTTCAAGGAAGACACTGGGTTTCTCGGTGATTTCCGCTGCGCGCGAGGTCACCTTTGACAGGTTCTCCTCATAGAATTTCACAAACGCTTCTGCCTGTTCTTCCTTGCCCATCAGCTTGCCCAGCAGGCGAATGCTTTTGGGCGTGTTTTCAAACGGTTTGGAGCGGAAATCGATCATCACCACCGGGATGTGGGCGGCTCCCATGACCGATAGGACTTCGTGGCTGGTCGACCCCGGACCATGGCCACCTGACATGCCAAAAATCGCAACGTCGGGTTCAACCGTGACCGCTTTTTCAACAGAGAACGTCTCTTCGTTGCGGCGACCCACCAGCGGGATGTCATCAATCTCGGGGAATTTTTCGCGATATTGTGAAAAAGACGCCGGATCAAGCGATTTGAACTCGCCCATCATTCCGGCAATCCAGCGCACCGGGTTTCCGGGATCAAGAATACCGATAGAAGGCAGAAAACGGCCTTCGCCAAGGATCATGTGCTTGACCGGAACTTCAAGGGTGACTTCACGGCCCGCGACATCGGTCAGGGTGACTGTTTCACCAACTGCTGCCTGTGCGGTCCATATTATTGTTGCTGCAGCAAGGCTCAGAAAATTGCGAATTTTCATGTCAGGTAGTCCTGAGGGGGTGTTATGCGTTGTATTTCAAACGCCAAAATGGGTGACACGCAACGTGCCACCCATTTCGGTCTCTGTCTTTGTCGCTCTGTCCTTAGAAATCGACTTTAGCCGAAACGAGGAAAGTGCGTCCGGGTTCGTGATAAGGTTCAACGTTACTGTTGTCATAACCGGTTGTAGTGCGCGAGACATAATCGCGATCGAAGATATTCAATGCATCGACGCGCAGGGTAACGGCTTTGTTCATAGCGTCAGGCACCCATTCGGCATAAAGGTTGGCGACGAAGTAAGTATCGAGTTTTTCATGGCCATTTTCCTCGGGGCTGTCGTTAGACAATGCCAACTCTGAGCCGCCCCCGACACGTATGCCAAAGTCATCAAAGCTGTGCCCGGCATCAATGTTGAGAATGTCACCTACGATAACCCCTTGATACGAGGCACTTGTACTGGCCGGGACAGAACCGTCCAACTTGACATTAGTGTGTGTATAACTTGCTCGGACATAGCCTGGGCCATAGTTATAAGTTGCCGACAAGTTCACGCCACGGGTATCAAGGTCTACAGTGGTGTTTCGATCTGCATCCGACAGGTCATGCGATTCATCAATCAGGTTATAGAAGAGGTTCCCGTCAAATACCCAATCCTGCAATGTAACGCGTGACCCCAACTTCGCATTGTAAGAACGCGATGGTGCAAAACCGGAATAGTCCCACATGGCAGTATAGTTATAAATCGAAGATTCGCCGAGGGGCAGTCCACCAAACGATGTTCCCAATCCTGTATAAACCATCAGGTCATCGGTCAGGTCATATTCGGTATTGGCGTTACCACTCAGGCCGAATTCGCTGAAGTCGGTTCCGTCGATGCCGTCAAACCATTGCTGATCGCCGCGACCGCCGAACGAAACACGCCAACGATCCGTTAAGGACAGGCGCGCCTGAGAAAACAGGCCAATATTGGTTGATGTTTCTGTGAACCGGCCAGCAAGCCCTGCTGAACGTGCAGTGTCGCCGCCACCTGTTGCTTCGTCGTGATAGAAATCGACCCCTGCCGTTACACTCCCCATACCGACATCAAAGGTATTGGCTGCTTTACCGTTCAGGGTTTCAATTTCTGATTCGATGTGTGTGGTATTATCAAGTTTTGGTATGTCGAGATGTGTTTTGCTGTAGTTCAGGCTTAGTTCTGGTGCCAGCATGCCACTTGGTTCCTCGTCAACATAGCTGACACCCACGGAGGTATCTTTGTAGGAAATCCACTGTGGCATACGTGTGCTGCCGGGAAGGTTTCCAAAGTTCGGGCGGGCAGGGCGCACTCCTTCGTCTTCAAGGTGGCTGGCAAAGGCCTCAAACCGGCCGCCATCATTGCCGGTAAAGGCAAATTTGCCCATGCCATTCTCGCCGCCATCGGCCGTTCCGGTTACTTCCTTGCCATCGCCATCTTCGTAGTTGCCCTGATTGCTGTTTTGAACATAGGCAAGGGCCTCAAAACCTTCGTGCTGACCGGCCAGGGTCAGCCATTCGGTCAGGCCACCAGTGTTACTGTTATACTGAATTTTGGCAAAGCCACCGAATGCTTCATCACGGTCAAGGATATCACGTGCATCTTTGGTTTCATAAGACATGGAACCGCCAAGCGCGTTCGGGCCGGCATCTGCCGGGGCAACCCCGGATTCAACTTCAACCGATTTGAGCATACTCGGGTCAATAATTGCCGTGCCAATATGGTGGAAGCTGGAATCAACCTGACGCGTGCCATCGACCTGTACATTGAGTTTAGTGTTTTCAATACCCTGAACGTAAACCTTTTGCGCAATTGCTGTTGGTCCACCAACCTGCACCGATGGTTCGTTGGCAAACACATCCTTGATGGTTTGCGCGTTTTGGCGATCAAGTTCTTCCTCGTCGATGGCGACACCACCCGGAAGCGTTTGTGCCGACTGGACCGATGCAGTTACTTCGACCGGCTGGGTTACGGTTTCGGTTTCATCTGAACTCGCGCTTTGCGCAAGGGCGAAGGTCGGTGCGACCGACAAGGCGAAACCGGCAAGGATGGTTGAACGCAGCAAGCTGCTGATTCGGGGCGTTGTGACTTGCAGGGGTGACTTTGGCATTTTGATTCCCGTGTGAAAATATTTGCAAATGCGAATGATTGTGAATATTATTTTCGCAGGTGATAGCGCAACAGGAATAACGTTTGCCAAATCGCCGGACATGTTTGCGAAATCGTCAGCATGTTTGCGCAAAGGCCGTTCGATGCCCCTTTGCGCCCTTGTTCAAAGATGCTTTTTGAATTCAAAACATGGGAGAGGTTCGTGGGGGTAACAGCGCACCGGCAAATAACGCGGCGTGACTCTATTACCAGCAGCCAACTGGAAGAACTGGGGACACGGATCAAGGCGACTGAAGGATCGAAGACCGACAGCGGTTCCTTGATGAGCGGGCGCATGTCTTTCAGTAACTCGCCGTCCTTTCTGAATATCCACACCTCTGACACCATCGATATGAAGGACGCCATCGCCAATTATGAGGTGAAGGCCGCCGTCAAGGTTGCGGTGATCTTGAAAGGCCGCCTTCAGGCCGAGTTTGATGGTATGCCAATTGACCTTGATGCACGCGATCATCCGGTCGGGTTTATTTGGGCTGTGCCAAAGCCGTCATCGGTTCGACGTTTCATTCACAAGGGCAGTGAACTCAGCAAGGTGATGATTTCGGCCCAATATGACTGGGTCGTGCAGCAGCTTCTCGGCAAGTCCCCGGAACGCTATCAAGAGATAACCGAGTTCTTCAAAAACGGCATATCCGTACGCAGTTGGAAGCCATCTCGGCGGGTGTTGGCTCTTGCCGATCAGCTAATCTATCCGCACGCATCCGATCCGATTGTGCGCGAACTTTATAAGGAAAGCCGGGGGCTGGAAATTCTTGCCGAGGCCCTGTCAGCCATTCAGGGCGAAACCGGTACTGTTGGGAATGGCGCCCAAAGCGTAGAACCGGATGCCCTTGACCGTCATCATCGCGCACAGGAAATTCGCGATTACATTTTGGCGAGCGATCCTGAGCAGCAAACGCTGCCGCTGATTGCGGCGGCCATCGGGATCAGTGTTGCGAGCATGCAGCGCATCTTCAAGGATGCCTATGGTATGACGGTAAAGGATTTTATTCGCGAAAGCCGTCTGGTGAATGCCCGTGACGCCATGGAAAAGGACGGCCTGACAATTGCGCAGGCAGCCTGGATCGCCGGATACAAAAGCCCGGCCAATTTCGCGACTGCGTTCAAGCGGGTGTTTGGCATTACCCCGTCCGAGGCGCGCGACCGCTAGGGCCGCAAACCTCGGAACTCTGGGTTAGGGGGTTACGATGTCAGCCTGGTGATGAAGGCATCGACATCTTTGCGCAGTTGCTCGGAATTCTGTTTCAGTTTCTGCGATACTTCCGAAACGTTCATGGCGACCGAACTGGTTCGGGTGGCCGTGCCATTGACGGTTTCAAGGCTGCTGTTGACCTCGCGATTGGCAGAGGAAACGGCGTTGATGTTGCCACTGATTTCCGTGGTTGCGGCGGCCTGCTGTTCGACGGCGGCCGAGATAGCGGTAACGGAATCAACGATGTTGCTGATCTGGCCGGCCACCCCGTGAATGGCATTCACCGCGGCCACCGTGCTTTGCTGCACATTGTTGATTTGTTCGGTGATGTCGCCGGTGGCCTTGGCTGTCTGGTTGGCAAGGTTTTTGACCTCGCTTGCGACGACGGCAAATCCTTTGCCGGCTTCGCCCGCACGGGCGGCCTCAATCGTGGCGTTGAGTGCAAGCAGGTTGGTCTGGCTTGCGATCTTGTCGATCAGATCGACGACCGTGCCGATCTGCTCGGCGGCGGTATTAAGCGCCTCGATCGTGTCTGACGTCTGTCGGACGGAATCTTCGACATCGTTGGAAATGGTCGATGCGCGTGAGACCTGGCTTGAGATTTCACGAATGGAGCTGTCCAGCTCCTCGGCCGCACCGGCAACGGTTGTGGCGTTGTCTGCGGATATCTCTGCAGCACCGCGGGCCTTCTCAACCTCGCCCTGTGTTTCCTGCATGCTGGTCATCAGGGTCTCGGATGCCTGTGACATGTCCGAGGCCGAACTTGATACCGCTGAAACAACCGTTCCGATGGTTTTTTCGAACTCATCGGACATTTCCTGAAGCTTCTTGTAATAGGTTTTTTCGGTCTCTTCGTAATAGACCGTGATGGCCATTTCGACATCAACCAGCAAGGCATTCGTACTGGCGATGATCATCGTGGGGAGCTGGGCATCGCGGTGGAAGTTCTTGCAGAGAACGGCGGTAATTTCACCAAGCATGAAGTTGTAGGCCGACACATAGGATTCCGGTGTCAGTCCAATACGTTCATGGGCTTTGCCGATACGGCGAACTTCTTCGTAGAACTCCTCATCAAATGTGCCGTCAAACAGTTTTGCCCAGTGCTTGCGTTGGGCATTCTTGAGGCCGTCGATATTGGACGGATCGCCGACGATTTTGGCCAACTCGGCATTACCCATCACTTTTCGATAGAATTCATCGAGCATGGCAGGGAGGTTTTTCTCGATCACCGGCCACGCCCGAATGAGCTGCTTGATCTTTGGTTCGTCCAGTCCAATGAAGTCAAGACGGCGTTTTAGTTCTGGATGCATCACTTATTGTCCCCCACGAAACGGCAAGTAAATGGAACACTTAAAAACTACCTGAAGAACTTTAGGTTGGTATGGATCAGCATAGTTTAACTATACATAGGGTTGGTGTTTTATGCTTTTAAGGGGAGGGGATACCGCCATTATTCGTCGAAATACCCGCATGCGGAGAATCTCATGAAAATTTTTCTCATTTCAAGGTCGAGCGCGTCATAATGCTGTATGTATCTATGGTTGAATGGAGGCTTCCATGCCAATTAATGCCACGCAGCTTCGCACGCTTGTCGTCAAACCGGTTCTGGCAGAACTGGGATTGCCAGCATCTGACGTTGCCGAAAACCTGATCATGGGGACGGCCGCCCATGAAAGTCATTTGGGGGATTACATTGAACAGGTTGGCGGTGGGCCGGCCTTGGGTATCTTTCAGATGGAGCCCGCAACCCTGCATGATTGTTATGAAAACTACCTTGATTACCGTGCGGATCTGAAAGCGAAGGTCGACGGTTTTCTGGCTGCCCAGCCGGCAAAATCCGATGGCACGCCCGATAAGGACGCCCAATTGGCGACCAATCTGGCCTACGCCACAGCGCTGTGTCGCATTCGTTATTACCGCGCCCCGGCCGCCATGCCGAGCGATCCGAATGACGTCAATGGACTGGCTGCCTACTGGAAGCAATACTACAACACGCCCCAGGGTGCCGGTACGGTTGAACAGTTCGTGGCCGATTACAGTCGCTACCTTGGGTCGTAAAAGTCCAAGACAGGCGCGAAAACCTTAGTTCCGTAGCGTCACGAAAAAATATTTCCTGATTTCGGCAAAAATAGTGGAAAACCACAGCTGTTTTAGCCAAAATCCCCCTCCGCAGGCCGGTGGTTGCGCAAAAAACCACCAAAACACAAGAATCTAAGGGGATGGAAATGAAACGTCGTCAGTTCCTTAAAGGGGCCGGAATGGGCGCAGGCGCGGTTGCTGCTTCTGTTGCAGCGCCGGCTGTCGTATCCGCGCAGGAAACTCTGAATTGGCGCATGGTGATGCCGTGGCCGAAAGGCACGCCGGGGCTTGGCACCAATGCCGAAAAATTCGCCGCCATGGTCAAGGAAATGTCGGGCGGTCGCCTGAACATTACCATCTATGGGGCGGGCGAACTGGTGCCGCCGTTCGAATGCATGGATGCAGTCGAACAGGGCGTGGTTGAAATGGCGCACGGGACCCCTTATTACTGGCAGGGTAAAAACCCGGCCCTTAACTTCTTCTCGACCATTCCGTTCGGTCTGACCGCGTGGGAGCTGTCAAGCTGGATCCGCTTTGGCGATGGTCAGAAGCTGTGGGAAGAAGCTTACGCCGAATTCAATGTCGTGCCGTTCTATGCCGGTAACTCGGGCATGCAGGCCGGTGGCTGGTTCAACAAGGAAATCAATTCCCTTGATGATCTGCAGGGCTTGAAAATGCGTTATGCCGGTCTTGGCGGCGAAGCCATGCGCCGTGCCGGTGCCAACGCCACCATGATCCCGCCAGGTGAAATCCTGCCGGCGATGCAGTCGGGCGCCATTGACGCGGCCGAGTGGGTTGGTCCGTGGAACGATATGGCCTTTGGCCTGTATCAGGTTGCCCAGTATTACTACACCCCGGCCTTCCACGAGCCTGGCCCGGGTCTTGAGATCTTTGTTGGCAAAGACAAGTTCGATGCACTTACCCCGGATCTGCAGGCGATCATTCGCTTTGCGGCACAGGCCATTGCTGAAAACACCTTTGCAGACTTCACCTTCAACAATATCCAGTCCTATCAACCTCTGATTGATAAGGGTGTTGAAGTGCGTCAGTTCCCTGATGAAGTCATCATGACGCTGGCCGAACATTCCAAGGCCGCCGTCGATGAAATCGCAGGCCAGAACGATCTGGCGGGCCGGATTGCGACCAGCTACCTTGACCTCGTCAAGAAAGCGGCCCGCTATGGCAAGGAGTTCGAGGCGACCGGTCTTCTGCATCGTGCAAAGGTTTGGGGCTACTAAGCCCACCTGGAAACGACAGAATACAAACCTCTATCGAACCACACGGTTCGATCCCCGATCAGGGACTGCCAAACTGGCAGTCCCTTTTTGTTTGGCTTTATGGTTGAAGATTTGTCGACGAAATGTCGACGTCATGCGCTCGGTGCGATGCAGCATCCCGCAATCGTTAATTGTTGCATGCGCCAAAAAACGTAACTTTAGCCGCAAACACGGTTACGAAATTAGCTTCGTGAACTTTTTACGCAAAATTTTACCAATATTGGGAGCCCCACAATGAAACGTCGCGCGTTTCTGAGCGGCGCAGGCGTTGCCGCAGGTGCATTTGCCGCCACCGCCGCCGCACCGGCCATTGTCAAAGCCGATGAAACCATCAACTGGCGCATGGTTATGCCCTGGCCAAAAGGGACGCCGGGTCTTGGCGCCAACGGCGAACTGTTTGCCGAGCGTGTCAACAAGATGTCGGGTGGTCGTCTGAACATCACCGTTTATGGTGCCGGCGAACTGGTTCCAGCCCTTGAATGCATGGATGCGGTCGAGCAGGGTGTTGCCGATTTGGCCCATGCCACACCTTATTACTGGTTTGGCAAGGACCCGGCTGTTTCGTTCTTCACCACCATTCCGTTCGGTCTGATGGCGTGGGAGCTTTCGGGCTGGCTGCGTTTTGGCGGTGGTCAGGCGCTTTGGGACGAGCTTTATGCCCAGTTCAACGTCAAGCCGTTCCTCGCTGGTAACACGGGCCTTCAGGCCGGTGGCTGGTTCAATAAGGAAATCAACTCGGTCGATGATCTGCAGGGCCTCAAAGTCCGTTATGCCGGTATCGGTGGCGAAGCCATGCGTCGCCTGGGTGCGACCCCGTCATTGCTTCCGGCATCTGATATCCTGCCAAGCCTGCAGTCCGGCGCGATTGACGCGGCCGAATGGGTCGGCCCTTGGAACGATTATGCTTTTGGCCTGGCATCGGTTGCCAAATATTACTACACCCCGGCATTTGCCGAACCGGGTTCGGGTATCGAAGTCTTTATCAACAAGGACAAGTTCGCCGAACTGCCAGAAGATCTGCAGGAAATCGTTGCGGTGGCCGCACAGGCCAATACCGAACAGACCCTGTCGGACTTCACGTTCAACAACGTTCAGTCCTATCAGGCGATCCTTGATAAAGGCACCGAGATCCGTCACTTCAATGACGACCTGATTTCTGCCTTTGCCGGTGCTGCCAAGGAAGCGATTGAAGAAATCGCAGGCAAGAATGACCTCAATGGTCGCATCTATGCGTCGCTGATGGACTTTGCCAAGAAAGCAGCCCCTTACGGCAAGGAATTCGAGGCAACCGCGCTTAACCAGCGCGCAAATGTCTTTGCCAAACGCAAATCCTGAGCCGTAAAGCCTGCGAAATGACAAAGGCCGGCACCTTCGGGTGTCGGCCTTTTGCGTTGTCGGGCGATGACGCCATGACGCCAGTCGTCGCGCATAGTGGTTAGTGCAGCGTCGGGGCGTTTGGCGTTGCGGGCAGGTCAAAGGTGAATCTGTCCTGATCGGCAAGCTCTTCATTCGCGGCACGTTTGACCAGTTCGGCGGCGAGCACCAGCGATGTTTCAATCGCCCATTTAAGCTGTTCAACCGCACCCTCGTTCCCGGCATTAAGCGCTTCTGGCAGGATGCGTTCCTGCAGGAACTTGGCAACACCGGCAAAGGCGCGTGCGGCACTTTCGCAATTGTTGCGTTCGACCATGAAGCGGCCGCTTTGTTCAATCGCATCGGAAATCCCGGCCAGATGGCCCATCATGATGCGGATTTCCGGGTCTTCGGTTTCGGTTTTCTTGGCAACGAACCGCAGGATACCGGCGTAAAAGCCATAATCAGAATCCATCTTGACCACGCTTTCCTTGGGTTTTGGTCTCAAATCGATTTGCGCCGTTTTAGACAATAACGCCGCCGTGGTATAGTCCCCGATCAGAGTTTATCCTAACCGCCTGAATTGGCGGCCGGAATAGAAGCCGGTTACAGAATGACACACAGGGCTACGCGCGGATGATCCAGGGCGGACTGATCTTTATTGTTGCCATGACCTATATCGGGTTGTTGTTTGCCATTGCCCATTATGGCGACAAATATGCCGATAAATGGCGCGCATCAAAGCTCAAACCGACGATCTATGCTTTGTCGATGGCGGTCTATTGCACAAGCTGGACCTTCTTTGGCTCGGTCGGCTCGGCGGCGACCGGCGGCTGGGCGTTTTTGCCGATTTATATCGGCCCGATTGTGGTGATGATTGTCGGCTTTGGCATCATGACCAAGATCGCGCGTGTCTGTCACAAACAAAACATCACTTCCATCGCCGATTTTCTGGGCTCGCGCTATGGAAAAAGCCAAAGTCTGGCCGCCCTTGTTGCCTTGATCGCGCTGGTCGGTGTGTTGGCCTATATTTCATTACAGCTTAAGGCGGTGTCGCTGTCTTTTGATGTCTTGATCGGCAATCTTGGCGAACAGGTTGTGCGCCATGCCGAAGGCCATTTTTCCAAGGATACAGCTTTTTACGTCACCATCCTGATGGCGGTGTTCGCGATCCTGTTTGGCGTGCGTTACATCCACGCATCCGAACATCATGACGGTCTTATTCTGGCCGTGGCGTTTGAAAGCCTGATCAAGCTGGCAGCCCTTTTGATGGTTGGCTTCTTTGTCGTTTACGGGATGTTTGATGGCTTTGTTGATATCAACAGACGCGCCCTTGCCGATCCCACCATACGCCAGATGTTCATCCCCGATACCTGGCTGACATCGAACTTCTTTATCGCCACCATGCTGGCGGGCTTTGCCATTTTCTGCCTTCCGCGCCAGTTCCATGTCACCTTTGTCGAAAATGATGACAGCCGCAATCTGACCAGCGCGCGCTGGCTGTTCCCGGCCTATCTGATTGCGATCAACATCTTTGTTGTGCCGATTGCGATTGCCGGTCTGTTCATGTTTGGCGATGACCCAACGGTCAATCCCGATACCTTCGTTCTGACCTTGCCCTTGCTGGGCGGGCAGAACTGGCTGGCGGTATTTGCCTTTGTCGGTGGGCTTTCGGCCAGTACCGGCATGGTGATTGTGTCCTGTGTCGCGGTCTCGACCATGGTCTGTAACGATCTGGTCATGCCGCTTTTGCTGCGCTCCGAACGTCTTCAGAAACGCATGTCGGGCGATGTCAGTCAGGTGCTTTTGAAAATCCGCCGTGCGGCCATCATCGCCATCCTGTTTCTGGCCTATGGTTTCTATCGGTTCTTGGCCGAAAACTATGCACTGGCCGATATCGGCATTCTGTCCTTTGCCGCGATGGCGCAATTTGGTCCGGCGGTTCTGGCGGCGATCTATCTTAAAAACATCAACCGGACCGGGGTGCGGTTGGGGCTTTTGTCGGGCTTCGGGCTGTGGGCCTATACGCTTTTGATGCCGGCCTTTGTGCAAGGCGGGCTGTTGCCATCCTCGATCCTCACCGACGGGCCGTTTGGTATTGGCATCCTCCATCCCCAGGCCCTTTTGGGCGTCGGGATTGAAGACCATCTGACCCACGGGGTTGTCTGGTCGCTTGGCGTCAACTTCGTTTTGATGTTTGTCGGCTCTGCCGTGGGCGTGCAGGGCGTGACGCAACGTCGTCAGGCACAGCTCTTTGTCGATGTCTGGCGCAAGGATACCCGGGCGCGCAATGATACCTGGCCCGGTCGGGTAACGCTGGGCGACCTTGAAGACCTTGCCGCACGTTTTCTTGGCAAGCACTGGGCACAGCGCGCCTTTCGCAATTACCTGCAGTCGCGCGACGGAGCGACAAAGCGGTCCGACATTGCCGATGTCGATGCCGCGAACTTTACCGAACATCTGCTCTCCGGCGCGGTCGGCGCGGCATCCTCACGCGTGGTGATGGCGTTGTTGCTGCCCGACAAGGCCGTTTCGCGCCGCGATGCCATGGAACTGCTTGACGAAGCGTCCGAGGCCATCAAGTTCAATCGCGATCTTTTGCTCAACACGCTTGAAAACATCTCTCAAGGGGTCGGGGTGTTTGACCAGAACTTGCGTCTTGCGACCTGGAACCATCGCTTCATTGATCTGCTGGGTATTTCGACCAGCGACATTCAGGTCACATTGCCGCTCTCTGAGCTTGTCCATATTTGCCGCGATAATGGCAACCGGGCGGTTGATATTGATATCCTGCTTGGCCGCAATGCTGCGCCACAGATGCGCCGTTTGCCGCATACTTATGAGCGCAAGCGATCTGACGGCATGGTGCTTGAAGTCCGCACCAACCCGATGCCCGATGGCGGCTTTGTTGCCACCATTGCCGACATCACCGCACGTGTGCGCACCGAAGAAGCCCTGCGGGATAGTGAACGCAACATCCGGATTTATACCGACAACATTCCGGTGATGATTGCCTACGCCGATAAAAATCAGCGCCTGCGCTTTACCAACCGACCGTATGAGCGGATGTTTGGCCTGAGAAGGGTTGAGGCCCACGGCATGTCGGTCCGCGAAGCGGTCGGCGAGGAACGCTATGTCCATCTCGCCCCCATGATCGAGCTTGTGTTGCAGGGCTACCGACAGAGTTTCGAGATCGAATTCCCCGCCATCACGCGCAACCGCAATGACGAACGCGCCACCCTTGGTGTGCGCGAAGGCCGCTATGCCGAAGGCACCTATATCCCGCACTTTGATGAAACCGGCGAAGTGCTGGGCTATTTCTGCATCTATCACGACATCACCGAACGCAAGACCGCCGAACAGGCGCTCAAGGAAGCCAACGAGGGCCTCGAAGCCCGCGTGACCGAACGAACGCACGCGCTGGAGGTGCTCAACTCCGAACTCTCGGACGCGAAAGAACAGGCCGAAACCGCCAACGATACCAAGACCCGCTTCTTTGCCGCCGCCAGTCACGACCTTCTGCAACCGCTGAATGCCGCGCGCCTGTTTACCGTGGCACTTGGTGGTAAGCAGGGCCTCGCCGAAGATGTGCTGGATCTGGTCGGCAAGGTCGATCTGTCGCTTAAAGGCGTTGAGGAGTTGCTCAATGAACTCCTTGATATCTGCAAGCTTGATGCGGGCGCGATGCAGCCGACTGTGCGGGACTTTGCCATCAATGATGTGTTGGGCGCGCTCGAAACCGAATTTGGCCCGATTGCCGAAAATGCCGGGCTCAGCTTCAAGGTCCATAAACGTGATCTTTGGGTGCGCAGTGACAGTCGTTTGCTTAGGCGTATCCTGCAGAACTTCATTTCCAACGCCATGCGCTATACCCGTACCGGCGGGGCGGTGGTGGGTTGCCGTGTGCGCGGTGATAACCTCCGATTGGAAGTCTGGGATAGCGGGCCGGGCATCCCTGAAGACAAACTGAAAATCATCTTCCGCGAATTCCATCGCCTCGAAGGTCCTGAAACCACTGATGTGAAGGGGCTTGGCCTTGGTCTTGCCATTGTGGACCGCCTCGGTAAGTCGCTGGGGCACCCGGTTTCTGTGCGCTCGCGCCCCGGTCGCGGCACAGTCTTCTCGGTCGAAGTGCCGCTGGGCGTTGCCGACACAACCGCGGCACCGAAACCCAAACGCCGCATGGCCGGCGAACTGGGCGGCTTGCGGGTGCTGTGTCTTGATAACGAACCCGATATCCTTGATGGTATGCGCGCCATGCTCGAAAACTGGGATTGCGTCGTCGTCACCGCCCAGTCCGGAACCGACGCCGAAGACATGCTCACCAAGGCCGAAGACGGCAAACAACCCTTTGCGCCGGACATCATCCTTGCCGACTACCACCTTGATTCCGGCCAGACCGGCCTTGATGTCCTGATGCGGCTCCGCGATGTTCACGGCGTTAACGTGCCTGGCGTCATCATCACCGCCGACCGCTCGACCGAAACCGCCGACCTGATCGCCGATCAAGGGTTCTCGCTGCTTAACAAACCGCTCCGCCCGGCCAAGCTGCGCGCGCTCATGACACGCGCGCTCAACCGTTTGGGGATTGATGCGGCGGAGTAGAATCTATTCGCATAAGCTATCAAACTTACGTATGAACGCCTGCTTTTTGTCTGCAGATTCGAGTAGTTCTTTCTTGTAGAGGGAAAGGTATGATTCGATCAGATATTGCAGTGTGTCCCGATACACAATTTTACTATGCTTACACACTGCTTTGTTCCCAGAGGCTCTGATCCTCCATCCATTCTTTGTTCTTGCTTCGTGTAATAAAGCGCAGCGAATATTCGCGTAAAAATCAGTGGCTAGATTCTCATCGAACAAATCTGAAAACAATGGCGATCTTGTTAAGAAATCAACGTAGAGATTCCTGCTTCCGCTGTATTCAAACTCCCCAAGCAATTGCCCGCGCGGAACGAATTTGTATGTTAAGCCGTCACGGAATGCTGCCAAAAATTCAATTAGTGCACATTGAATAGATACAATCGAATAACCCTCACCTTTTTGTTCTCCATTTTTCATGAGAAGTTGGATTGGATAAATATATCTTGTTGTAAGTCTCTTCATCAGAAACTCATCGTATGCCTTTTGCCACAGTTCCCTTGTTGGCGAAGAGTGTATACAGTCTCTTAGTTCCAACCAGTCAAACCCCGTACGGTCACCCGCTATCTGAGTCGCTAGTTGTGCAGGATCAAACTCCATACTCCGGTGTCCTTATGATATTGCCGGGCAGTTTATGAGTTGATTGGAAAGAAAAAAGTTAGGGTTAATTGTGCTTAAGCACTTTCTTTGATTGGTTGTATCAGTATATCCGCCGGAATGCCCCAAGTCTCATTCAGTTTCCTGATCTGCGTCAGCGATAGACTGGTTTTATGATTGAGGAATTCTGACGCGCGGGAACGACTGCCGAGCAGTTTGCCAAGTTCGGCGCGATCCAGTCCGTTTTGCTCCATGTAAAATAGTACCGCTTCGACCGCATCGGGCGCAGCAATCGGGAATTGCTGCGCTTCATACTGGTCAATCAGGATACCAAGCACTTCAAGCTGATCGGCCTCCGGCGTGCCGGGTTTGGCATCCCATAGCTTTTCAAGCTGGTCCATCGCGGCTTCATAGTCCGCTTTGCTTTTGATGGGCTTGATGGCATAGGCCGTTTGCATTCTCTTCTCCTTCCCACTCCGATCAGAACTTGTCGACGGTTTTGGCGTCAAGTTTGTCGTAATCGGCGTGGGTGCCAATAAACTTGATCCACGCGATCTGGACGTCATAGCGAAAGGCAACAATCAGGCGGTAATCGTTGCCATGGATTTTAAACCTGATCCGTTCGGCATTGATGCTTTTTGCCGTACCAAAGACAGCCAGAACATCCTGATGGTTTTGCCAGTTGGCTTTGCGCGTACGATCAAACCATGCCCGCAAGGGTTGTTCGGTTTCGGGGTGTTTGGTCCAGAAATCGACAAGCGCCTTTCGGGCAATGATGCGCATTTAGCGTCCTTGTCTCGGCGTGTTTAAACATTTCGATTTAACGGAGGATAGCATGTTCCAAAAAATGGAACAACGGTATTCTCTTAAACGAGCAACCTAACGATCTGTCAGCATAAGTTTCAGGCCCATCAGAACGAAGGCGCCAGCAAAGCTTTTGCCAATAATGCTCATGACCTTGGGGCGTTCGATGATGTGGCTGCGTAGCGCGCCCGCAAAGCAGCCATAAACCACAAATACCGCAAATGTCATCGCCATGAAGATCAGGCCGAGCAGGGTCATTTCAAGCGTTGTGTCGGGTGTGTTAGCGCTGACGAACTGCGGCAGGAAGGCGAGGAAGAAGACCGAGAGCTTCGGGTTGAGCAGGTTAAGCAATATCCCGTCACGGATGATTTTAAGAACGCCGGTGGCAGTTTCATTGGCGGTGACTTTCATTGCGCCGGTCCCTTGCCACATGCCCCAGGCCATATAGAGCAGCCAGGCCACGCCAAGATAGCGCACGATTTCAAAGGCGACCGCGCTGGCATGGAGCAGGGCGGCGAGGCCCAGGATGCTGGCGGTCATGTGCGGGACGATGCCAAGCGTGCAGCCAAAGGCCGCCCAGATGCTGGCTTTCATGCCGCGCCCAAGGCCAAGCGCAAGGGTATAGATCACGCCGGTGCCGGGCAGGGCGACGATGATGAGGGAGGTTATCAGGAAGTCGAGGCTGATCATGGTCCATCCGTTCGTTTGACTATGTTGCCCTCAATCTACGGATGGAGAGCCAAGCATTCTTGAACGGAATTGCAGGACGTGCAGTTGGCCTAGTTTGAGCGGATCGCGCGCGCATAGCGGCCCGGAGTCAGGCCAAAGGCGCGAACAAAGTGACGGTTGAGGTGGCTTTGATCGGCAAAGCCCGCGGCACTTGCGATATCGGCAAGCGTTTCGCCGGACTTGATCATCGCGCGGGCCAAATCAATGCGTCGCTGGATCTGATAGGCATGCGGGGTCAGGCCAGTGGCCCGGGTAAAATTGCGCAGCGTTTGGAACTTGCTAAGCCCCGTGGCGTCAGCAAGGTCATCAAGGCTGTGGCTTTTTGTCGGGCTGTCGTCAAGCAATGCCTTGGCGCGCTTGACCCGGTCATGGGCAACAGCAGCGCGCGCATTTGATTTTGGTTTGGGTTCGCCCGGTGAAATCATGGCGTGATGAAGCACCAGCAACAGCATCTCTTCACGCCGAAGCCGTGCACTTTCTTCCGAGCCATTGGTGATGGCATCGAACAATGCGCCAAAGCAGTGCCGGACATGGGGGCTGTCCATCACGGGGCGGGTGAATTCATATTGATCAGTGGCGGCATCCGGAAGGTCGCTTGCCGCCTGCGCAATCAGCGCCGGGTCGAAATACAGCATGTTCCAGCCGCGCGGCCCATCGCCAATCGGATGGCCATCATGCACTTCGCGCGGATTGACCGTGATGATGTTGCCAGCCCCGGCTTCGACCATGCCGCGCCCGGAGGCCGATTTTTGAGCCCCGGAATACATGAAGCCGATGCCAAACGCCTCGTGGGTGTGCTTGGCAAAGGAATGGCGTGTTTCGGCCATGACGGCTTCAACACCCAGACAATCATGG
Organism: Thalassospira sp. ABL2_045; assembly: GCF_056161285.1. Taxonomy (NCBI): domain Bacteria; kingdom Pseudomonadati; phylum Pseudomonadota; class Alphaproteobacteria; order Rhodospirillales; family Thalassospiraceae; genus Thalassospira; species Thalassospira sp. ABL2_045. Next base: position 161,403 of record NZ_JBSWYV010000010.1, read on the forward strand.
GAAATTACACGGACTTGATCCTGCGACATAACCCGACAGTGTCAGAAACCCGTGCCGAAGACAACGACGCAAAAGAAAGGCGACACTCATTCGAGGTCGCCTTATGCATTTCGTGATCCAGCAGGGCCGAATCAGAACCGTTTGATCAGCGCGGCCCGCACGTTATGAGACTGGAAATCAACCTGATGATCGAAGGAACCACGGAAGCCAGCTCTTTGGAAGCTCTGACGTTCATCAATTACTTCTGGGTAGTAGTTCATGACGTAGTCGCCGCGAAGCACCCAACCATCATCCAGCTTGTAGGACGCACCAAGTCCGGATGAAATGCCTAATGCCAGCGTGCTTTTACTGAAGTCGTTGCCGGCACCGCCGGCGTTGGTGTCGCTGTAGCGGAAATCATAGTCGAAATAACCGATCGACGGACCCGCAGCGGCGTGGAACATCCAGTTTCCAACGGCATATCCGATTTTGGGGCGGATGCTGAAAGAAAAGTTGGTTTCGACTGTTGTACGGACATTGAAGTCGACCGTCGTATTGGAGTTGTAGGTGATTGGTCCAGCTGCAGATGTTTCGGAGTAGTCCATTACCGATATATCGGTTTCAATGCCGTAGACTATCTGACCACGCGTGTGCTCGTATCCCGCCAAAACGGATCCGCTAAGGGCGGAGCCACTGATGGTTTTTTGCAGGGATGGCTTCAGTACTTCGGGGTCGTCATCGGTGAAATATTCGCTGAGTTCACCAACGGTGTCGGGGTTTGATTGCCCATACGTCCCGCCAAGCGCCAATCCGCCGTAAAATCCTGACCAGTTGGCCTGATCTGCATGGGCCGGGTTTGTGAACAGCCCATGTCCAGCGATTGCCGCGCAAATGATGGTTGCGACCTTTGGCGTGAAGCCCATCTCTCTCTTACCCTGTTTAAGTGTAGTCACCCTATCCGGTTGGCGTTTTTTTATATGAATTAGCCCGGCGGATCAATATTGAGCTTTCGCCATATGCGCGGACTAAATGGGTGTGAGGGGGAAGGTTTTGAGACGGTGTTATCGGCTAGGCGGCATGCGCTCAGGAAGGATTCGGGCCGAATTGCTGTTATCCTTGGTGTTACTGTTGTGCGGCCCAAGCAATTCACGCAATCCGCCAAGCCCTTCGACATGTTTGGCGATGACACTGGTTACGATCAGAAGCGGCACGGCGACCAGCACGCCAACAAAGCCCCAGAGCCAGCCCCAAAGGGCGATGGCCAGAACAATCGCGACCGAATTGATCTTGAGCCGGTTGCCAACAAGGGCAGGGGTGATCATTTGCCCCTCGATCACCGTGCAGATCAGATAAAGTGCCGGGGCAATCAGGGCCTGTCCGGTGGTTTGCATCGAAACAAGCGACACCACGGCGACAACGACAACACCGGCCATCGCGCCCAGGATCGGCACATAGTTCAGCACGGCCGCAGCAATCCCCCACAGGACCGGATTGGGCAGGCCGACAATGGCCATCAGGGTGCCAATGACGATGCCAAGCAGGATGTTGATCGCAGTAATCGTTGCCAGATAGCGTGAAACTTCGCGTTCGATATCATGGGCAATGCGCAACCCCTTGCGCCGGTCGCCAAAGGTCGGCAGGGCGCGGATCAGTTTTTGATAAATGCGATCCCCGCCCGAGAGGATAAACAGCAACAACACGAGCATCAGGGTAATGCCCGCCATGATATCGGGTGCGCCCTGGGCCGCCTGACTGAGCAGGTTGGGTTCGGCAACCACAACCTTTTGCACGTCCTCGTCACTGCTTTCCTGATCGGTGGCCTCGGACACCTGTTGTTGGGCTTCGCGGAGCTTATCAAGCGGCTCGCTCAGATCGGCAAGGCGCAGGCGCAATTGGCGCTCGATATTGGGCGCTTCATCAATCCAGCCCGATATTGGCCCGCTGAGCCCGTAAATCCCGGCAATGACGGAGGCACTTAATGCCAGAACAATCGCAAAGGCCGTGACGCCATTGGGGATACGAAAACGCGCAAGTGTCCGCACAACCGGCGAGAAAACCAGCGAGAGCAGGAATGCCAATATGATCGGCAGCAATAGGCTTTGCGCGACATAAAGACAGCCCAGCAACAAAACCAGAAATGTCCCGATGACCGAGATCGTCCGGGCACGGCGATAAACCAGCGCGCGGGCAATCATACGCGGGCTGGTGTCGGTGGGCGGGGATGGCGTCGCGCCACCGGTTTCAGGCGAAGGCGCAGTGCTTCTGACCGACATGCATGTTCTCCTGGCGGGCAGGGCAAAACGCCTGCGGAGGTTTAAGCGATATGCATGTAACGGTTGATGGTCGTGGAAGTTCCCGAACTTGCCGCGCGTCAGGTCTCGATGGCCGGTTCTTGAAGCTGCAATTCACGCGCGATGATCACCGCCTGGGTGCGGCTATGGACGGAAAGCTTGCGCAGGATGGCTGATACGTGGGCCTTCACGGTGGCCTCGGTCACGTCAAGTTCGTAGGCGATCTGTTTGTTGAGCTTGCCTTCGGTCAGCATGTTAAGAACACGCAATTGCTGCGGGGTGAGCTGGCCGATCTTTTCGGCAAGGCCGGTGGCCTCGTCATCGGCCGGGCCGTTTTCCATGGCCTCGCGCGCCCAGTCTGGCATCCACATGCCACCATCCAGCACGGTTTTGACCGCAAGGCCGATCTGATCGACCGGGGCTGATTTCGGCACAAAGGCCGATGCGCCATATTCGATGGAGCGCCGCACGACCGGCAGTTCCTGGCTGGCGGAAACAATGGAAACCGGAATGTCGGGATAGGAGGCACGCAGGGTAAACAGGCCGGTAAAGCCGTTCATGCCCGGCATATGCAGATCCAGCAGGACAAGATCAATATCGCCCTTATGCGCTTCGACCTGATCAATCGCCTCAAAAAGGCTGCCGGCTTCAAGGACCGATACGTTTTCCAGTTCTGAGCTCAAGGCCTGTTTCAGCGCGCCGCGTACGAGCGGATGGTCATCAGCGATCAGAATCTGGAAGGTCTCGGACATGGGCGATGTTCCCCTGAAGTTGGTTTCCCCGACAAGTCGCAATTATCCTATCCCGTTCAATCGGAACTCACAAATTATTAGATGCGAATAGAATGGGATATTTTTGATTTTGGTAAGCTGCGACCCGTTTGGCGCCAATCTGCATGGAAGGTTTGGTGTGGAAAAACGGGCAGAAAGGTTGAGGGAAACCAAAGATCACTCTCGCCCCACGAAATGTGAAACTTTGGCCCCCCTCGCGCCACCGTTTGAGAGTATGCCCATTAAAATCGGCGCCGTAAACTCCGCATTTGAGGAAAAATGAAATTTATCCTATCAGTGATATCACTGACCGAAATTCAGTACTGAAACACCACACTGCATGGCGAAATTGGCGAATTTATACAATCCGTTCCAAAACCGCGCAGCCCAAGGAAAAAAGGACGCCTCCATGTCTGAACAGCCGCAAGTGATCCGCCGCGAAGACTATAAGGAACCTGACTTTATCGTCGAAAAGGTCGAACTGGTTTTTGACCTTGATCGTGACGTCACAAACGTCAAATCGCGCCTGTTTATGACTGCGAATCCTGTGCGCGGCACCGGAAAGGGCGACGAAGTTTTCCTGCACGGCGAGGATATGAAGCTCCTTTCCGTCACCCTCGATGATGCCCGTCTGGCATCCAGCGATTTCACGGTTGATCAGGAAGGCTTGCGCTTTACAGCTCCGAGCGAAACCTTTGTCGCCGAGCTTGAAACCCAGATTTCACCGGCCAACAACACCCGCCTTGAAGGGCTGTATGTTTCGCAAAGTGCCTTTTGCACCCAGTGCGAGGCCGAAGGTTTCCGCCGCATTACCTATTTCCCGGATCGCCCGGATGTCATGGCGACCTATAAGGTCACGATCAATGCCAACAAGGAAAGCTGCCCGGTTCTGCTGTCAAACGGCAACCTGATCGACAGTGGCGACCTTGAAGGTGGCCGTCATTTTGCGGTGTGGGAAGATCCATTCCCCAAGCCATCCTATCTGTTTGCGCTGGTGGCGGGTGACCTGACCTGTGTTGAAGACAGCTTCAAAACCATGTCGGGCCGGGATGTCTCGCTGCGCATCTTTGTCGAACATGGCAATGAAGATCGCTGTGACTATGCCATGGACAGCCTCAAACGGTCGATGAAGTGGGATGAGGAGGTCTATGGCCTCGAATACGATCTTGATCTGTTTAACATCGTCGCGGTGTCCGATTTCAATATGGGCGCGATGGAAAACAAAAGCCTGAATGTTTTCAACGCCAAATTCGTTCTCGCACGGCCCGATACGGCAACCGATGTTGATTATGAACGCATCGAATCCATCGTGGCGCACGAATATTTCCATAACTGGTCGGGCAACCGCGTGACTTGCCGTGACTGGTTCCAGCTGTCGCTCAAAGAAGGTCTGACCGTTTTCCGTGATCAGGAATTCTCGGCCGATCAACGGTCGCGCCCTGTGCAGCGCATCAAGGACGTCAATGCACTCCGCGCCGCCCAGTTCCCCGAGGATGCCGGGCCACTGGCCCATCCGGTGCGCCCGGACAGCTATATGGAAATCAACAACTTCTATACCGCGACGGTCTATGAAAAGGGCGCGGAACTGATCCGCATGATGCATACGTTGCTGGGTCCTGATGGCTATCGCAAGGGCATCGACCTTTACTTTGATCGCCATGACGGGCAGGCGGTGACCTGTGATGACTTTGCCAAGGCGATGGAAGACGCCAATGGGGCGGACTTCAGCCAGCTTAAACTCTGGTATTCGCAGGCAGGCACGCCAAAGCTCGGTTGGCAGGGCGAATATGACGCGGATGCCAAACAATACCGTTTGACCATCACCCAGAAAACCGACCCGACGCCGGGCCAGCCAGACAAAAAGCCGCTGCATATGCCGATTTCAATCGGGCTTTTGGGCGCGGATGGATCTGATCTGGTTGCCAAAACGGTTGAGCTCACAAAGGCCAGCCAGGAATTCGTGTTTGACGATGTTTCCGAGGCGCCGGTGCTGTCGTTTAATCGCGGGTTCTCGGCCCCGGTCAACATCATCACCGATCAACCCGATGGCGAACTGGTCTTCCTGATGGGCCATGACAGCAATGCCTTTAACCGCTGGGAAGCCGGGCAGAAATACGCAACCCGTCTGATGTTGTCTGCAATCGCTGCCTATGAGGAAAATGGCGGCGACATCGATGCCGCCTTTGCCGATGAGCAGGCCCGTGTTGATGCCTTTATTGCCGCAACGCGCGCAACGCTTGTCAATGACGACCTCGATAAAGCGTTCCGTGCCGATGCGCTTGTCCTGCCGGGCGAGGTTTTCCTGTCTGAACAGCGCAAGCCCGCCAATCCCGAAGCGATCTATCAGGTCCGCACAGCCCTTCGCAAACGCATCGGGCAGGCGCTTTCAGATGATTTCGCCAACACCTATCACCAGAATGCGTCAAACGCGGCCTTTACCCCGGATGCGGCATCGGCAGGGCAGCGTGCCTTGCGGGCAACGGCCCTTGCTTATCTGGTCGCCAGCGGGGCGGATGAATATGCCGGCGTGGCGGCCGCGCAATATGGCACGGCGGATAACATGACCGATCAAATGGCGGCGCTTTCGGTGCTCAATAATCTTGATCATCCGGGTCGTGAAACCGCATTGGCCGATTTTGAGGAACGCTTTGCCAGTGATGCCGTCGTTCTGGACAAATGGTTCACTTTGCAGGCCATGTCATCGCGCGACGATACCCTGGCGCGGGTCAAGGATTTGATGAGCCATCCGGCCTTTACCATGCGCAACCCTAACAAGGTGCGCGCATTGATCGGCGCCTTTGCCATGGCCAACCCGCGTCATTTCCATGCCAAGGATGGCTCAGGCTATGAATTCTATGCTGATCGCCTGATCGAGCTTGATGACATCAACCCACAGGTCGCAGCACGCCTGTGCTCGCCGCTTGGTAAATGGGCGAAATACGATGCAGATCGGGCCGACAAGATGAGGGCGGCGCTCAACCGCATCCTCGCCAAACCGCAAATCTCGCGCGATCTGTATGAAATCGCCTCGAAATCCGTGGCAAACTGATCAAACGACCATATGGTCGAACGACAAAGGGCGGCACCCGAAAGTGCCACCCTTTGTTCTGGGTAAAGTTCAACCGGGAAAGCTGATCAGGTCAGCTTCATCCGCTCGCTGAATTCACGCATTTTCTCTGACAGGTTGTGTGCCACTTCTGAAAGGTTATGGCTGGCGGTGTTAAGGTCATGGGCATTGCGGCCCGTCCCCTGTGCGCCGTCATTCACGAACGTAATCATTTCATCCATCGATCCGGCTCCGGCCGCAATCCGCTGTACGTTTTCAGAAATTTCACCTGTCGCACGACGTTGTTCATCGACCGAATGGGTAATGGTCGACTGGATGTCGTTGACGTGATGGATAACCTCGCCAACCGTACTGATCGAATGGGCAGCCTTTTGCACTTCCAACTGAATGGCTGCGGTCAGGTCCCCGATCTGGCCCGTCGCACTGGCGGTCTGATCGGCAAGCGATTTGACCTCGTTGGCGACCACGGCAAAGCCCTTGCCAAGTTCACCGGCATGTTCGGCTTCAATTGTCGCGTTAAGTGACAGAAGCTTGGTGCGGTGCGCAATGTCATTGATCAGATCAATAATCGATCCGATCTCGGAGCTGGCCTTTTCAAGCGATCCGATATTGCGCTGGCTTTCCTCGGCTTCCTCGCGTGCCCGTCCGGTCACGTTGGAAGCCTCGGTTGCCTGACGGTTGATCTCGGCAATCGAGGATGAAAGTTCTTCAACTGCCGTGGCAACGTTCTGGGTGTTGGATGCCGCATCACGCGATACCTCCAAAGCACTGCCGGATTGCTGCACGGTGTTTTCCGACTGACTTGTCAGCTCGTTGGCAAGGCTGAGCAAGCCTTCGGACTGCTCGGTTACGGATTGGGCAACACGGGCGACCTCGGCCATCATTTCGGTGACCGCGATCTTGCTTTCTTCACGTTCACTGACATCGTTCCAGGCCAGCATGGTACCCAAAAGGACATTGTCCTTGTCGCGCACCGGGGCGGCGAGGATATCGAGATATCCTCGTTCGGTCTGCATGATCTCGGAAAATGGCAGATTGTTCGGATTGGCAAGTTTTGTCTGGAAAGCCGGGCCGAGATTAAGGAAATCACCCGCAACCGTATCGGTTGTCCCGTTTAAATAGTCCTGCGCACTGGCATTGAGGTAACTCAGCTTGCCATCTGGAAGGATCATTGCGGTCATGGTCGGGGTGTTTTCGACCATGTTTTGCAAGATCAGGGCTTGTCGCACCGATTCTCTGAGCGCAATCAAAGCCTTCTTCATCTCGCCGATTTCGTCATTACCGACATCGGGCAGGCTGACATTGGTGTCCCCCTGCGAGATCGAGGTCATCGCACGGGCAAAGGCGCGCAGATTGCGCAGAACCGTGGTCCGCAACAGGATCCAGCCGACAATCCAACCAGCCAGAAGCACACCGACCAAAATCTCGATCGACAGAAGACGCAGGTCGTTGGTCTGCTCATAGAAGTCGGAAATATCGCGATCAAAGCGGGCCTCGGCCCAAACGCCACCTCGGCCATCACTGATGGTAACGTCAATAGCGGCGCGATGGGTCTCGCCAGAATCGGGTGCAGCTGCGGTCTCTGTGGTTTCAGTTGCCGCCTCAGGGGAAGCTTCATCTGCAGTATCAGCAGTGGTTTCTGCAGCACGGGCAGATTCGCTTTGCGCTTCTTCCGGGGCCTTAAGGCTTTCAAACAGCACTGTGCCGGAAACATCGAGAATCTGGAAATTCCCGCCCAGAACCTTGCCAATGCCTTCAAGCTGGGGCAGGGGATCGGTGATGACCTCAAGGAATCCGACCGCGCGGAAGCCACCGACGGGCAAGATCAGGCTAAACACCGGACGCCCGTCCGGGCTTGCCCACATGAAGCTTGCCGGTTTGCGGGCTTCGGCTTTTTCGCGGTTCGCGAGAAAGGCTTTGACGTCCGGATCGTCGGTAACGCTTGCGCCCAGATTGGCTTCCGAGGTGGCCAACTGGTTGAATTCCTGGTCATAGGCAGCGGCACCCAAAAGGTTCACTTCCCCCTGAACCACTTCACGGGCGTTCGACAGAATGTCGAGTTCGGCCTTCATGCGCGTCTGGTCGTTTTCCTGATAGCTTTTGACCAGGCTGCCCAGACGCGACCATTCATTGGCGATGGGGGTTATCTTGTCGGCATAATCGGTCGCAACGCGCGACCCGACAAAGAAATTGACTGTGCCGCTGACTGAATTGTTCAGCGTTTCAATCGCAAAGTTGCGATATGTGTCACCGGTCCAAAGCAGCATCCATGTCACAGCACCTGAAACCAGTAACCCCGTTACAAGCAAGATTCGCCGTAACGTCAGAAGGCTGGTAGCACCCCCTGCAATAGCCGTCTTCGCGGCCTTGTCTCCCGTCATATTTGTCACTCCAGAGCAAACCGTGTTTATTTTTATGTTGGTCGTGTTGGCTCGCGTCACTCCCGTTCACACCGCTACTTCTTATGAGTAGTTTCCCTGATCCAAGCAGAGCTTTATCTGGAAAACAATCCCTTAGTTCGCTGTCCTTGAGGATAGCTGCGGCTTACAGCAGTTTTGAAATTGTCTACAATTTCAAAATTCTTCTTTAGGTTGCGATACTTAGCGGTGGAATACAGGTGCTTTTTCAACGCATTTAAATTTTTTCTGCGAATGTGTGTGATAATCGTTTGCATTTGCAAAACCGATGCTCTATGACTGTGTTTGTCAAATGCAGACGACAACGTCGTTTGTGACCGGCCATCAGGCTGACATGGCGTGCCTGATGGCTTCTATCTTCGGGACTCTCTCTCCCCGAAGGTCGATCTCTCTCACTCGAGGGGACTGGTATCCGGATCATTGTGCGGGACAATGCCGGGGAACATACCAGTCCCCCTTTTTTTATCCAAAATGATCTGATCCATTGGCGGACATTGCACTGCTTGGGTGTGGCGTGCGCGCAGCTTTGCCGTGCGGTGCAGTTGCACACGTTCGCGCGGCTTTAGCGTTTTATAAAGGTGCTGGCGGTTAAAAAAGCAGGGTAACTTTGATGTCGTGAAGGATGGCCAAATCCATGGCTGGCGAAGACCACACCAATAAAACCGATTTGCGCGCAACCCCGGAATCGCAGGGCGACCCGGATGCCGGGCAAAAGGATGCACCGCTTCCGGCCTTTATCTATGGCCGGGACGGGCAGGGTGATGGCAACGCCCGTGGGGGAAAGCACCCCGGTGATCGGCAAAACCTTAATGCACGGATAGCGGATATGGATCGCAAAACCCTTCTTGGCCTGGTCACGGGTGCCGGCATGCTGGGCCTTGTCTTGTTCTTTGCTGGCATGCTGGTCGGCGCAGGGCTGTTTATGGATTCTGACGAGGCGGCCCGCACCACGCAAACCGAACAGCCGCAGGTCGAAATGCTGGCTTCCGCCCCGGAAGAACCCGCCGTGATCGAAGACACCGCGCCTGTGGCATCCGAACCGGCCACTACCCCGGAAATCAGCGCTGATAGCGACGATCCGGTTGGTGATCTGATTGCCCTGCGCACCGAAGCGCTTTCGGATGATGCTGCCACCAGCGAAGATGCGGCAACAGAGGCACCTGAAACCGCAGAGATCGCCGAAGAAACCGCGCCCGAAGCAACCGAGACCTCGGAAATCGCTGCCCCGGAAATCCGTGACGTGACCGGCACGTCCGATGAGGCGCCTGCAGCACCAGCTGCACCAGAAGCCCCCGCCGCTGAAAGCGCACAGGACAGTGCTGCAACCGAAGCCGCCGAAGCACAATCGGCCGAAGCCGAAGAAACGGCCGCACAGGAAACAGAAACCGCTGCGGCACCGGAACCTGCACCAGCTGCACCGGCGCCCGAAGCGGCCGCTGATGCCGGCAAACCCTTCTCGGTTCAGGTTGGTGCCTTCAAGGTGCATGAAAATGCCAGCCAACGGGCCGAAGAACTGCGCGGCGAAGGACTTGAAGTCGCTGTCGTCGTCCGCGGTCCTGAGGATGAAGGGGCGTGGTATTATGTCCGCATCGGGTCTTATGCCACGCTGGCTGCCGCCCGCGATGACGCCGCCAAGATCAAGGCGGATCATTCGATTGACGGTTTCCCGGTTCGGGCCGAACCGAACGACCGTGTGGTGAATTGATGCACGCTAACGGCTAACGTACACACTTTATATATAGTGATGTCATAATGCAGAGCGGGGTGGTCACAGGGGCTGCCCCGCTTTTCTATTGGGCTTGGCACCGTCAATTGCCAAATTCATCTCATCGGGTTTGTTTTTGTCCTCTGATTGGGGCATTCTACTTGCCATCCTCGGACAAAGGCGCTACGCGCTAGGTTCGCAAACATCAGATGGGCAGCCGCATGTTTCGGACGGCTGCAAAGCAAGACAGGATGGCCGAAAGCACATGAGCACGCACAAGGATTTCCCGAACCTTCATATTCTTGATCATCCGCTGATCCAGCATAAGCTGAGCCATATGCGCAAGGTCAGTACCTCGACCAAGACCTTCCGTCAGTTGCTCAAGGAAATCGCCCTTCTGATGGGCTATGAAATCACCCGCGAGCTTCCTGTCAGCTTCGAAGACATCGAAACCCCGATCTGCCCGATGAAGGCGCCGGTCATTCAGGGCCGCAAACTGGCCGTCGTGCCGATCCTGCGCGCCGGTTCGGGCATGGCAGATGGCCTGATCGAACTGATGCCCTCGGCACGTATTGGCCATATCGGCCTCTATCGTGATCCGGAAACCCATATGCCGGTCGAATATCTCGTCAAGCTGCCGGAAGTCGAAGGCCGTACCTTTATCCTGGTCGACCCGATGCTGGCGACGGGCAACTCGGCGGTGGCCGCAATTGATACGCTCAACAAATATGGTGTCGCGGATAAAGATATCCGCTTCATGGCGCTGGTCGCTGCCCCGGAAGGTGTCAAAGTCTTCCAGGACGCGCACCCCGATGTGCCGATCTATACTGCCGGTCTTGATGAGAAGCTTAATGAAAAGGCCTATATCGTGCCGGGCCTTGGTGATGCTGGCGACCGTCTGTTCGGGACCCGCTAAATCAATCGCGTTTCGATACCGCATTAAAAAAGCAGCGGTATTAACCGTCAAGTATTAAAGCATAGTGGTCACGCATTCTCGCATTGAGGATCGTGACCATTTTTCTGACGACGGCA
>NZ_JBSWYV010000011.1:0-171311 GCF_056161285.1 Thalassospira sp. ABL2_045
CGCCGTCATGCGCAAAATCATTGTAAGGGCAAACGCAAGGATGCGCATATATCATGCAGCGGTCCTTGACACTTAACACCGCTGCTTTTTTGTGTTCGTATCTCTACCTATCCCGGCTCAGCGCCGGTAATCAGGTTACGGAAAACACCCGGCACAAAGGTCGAAAGCGGATTGACGGTAATGTCGGGTTCGTCGAGATCGCCTTCAATCGTGTAGGTCGGGGCAAAGATGCCACCGCCTTCTTCGCCCACCAGAATATCACCCAGGATCGGAATGGCACCGAGGGCGGAGTTCAGCGCATAGATTGGCACGATCGAGCCCGCCAGACGGATTTCCGATTTCGCCAGATCAATCGATCCGTTTGCCGTCACCCCGACGGCAGAGCCATTTGCCGCGACCTTTGAAAGCGACAACACATCATTCACATAGGTGAATTCGCCGTTCAGCTCGTTAAAGGAAATGCCATTGCCCTGCAAAACATCGCCAAGACCGGTGAGCGAAGCAGCACTCAGCACGCGCGCCGCAATCGGCGCATTGACCACACGAAATTCATCAATGCTGGCCTGCCCGCTAAACGGTTGGGCAAAGTCGCGTTCATCAACCGTCCCCTCGATCGTCAGACGCCCGCCCAGAAGATTGTCATACATATCCACTGCGCGCAGGAAACGCCCGGCATCTTCGCTGGTTAGCGTCACCGTGCGGGTCTGGAAATCCTCGCGGGTGACTTGCGCAAATACATTGGCCCGGTCTCCAAATGCCCCGTTCAGGACAAGACGATCCCACTCCTGCCCGACGGTATGGATGGACCCACGCACATCGGCGAGTAACTCGCCGTTGGCCATGACCATCTGTTCGATATTGAGGAACACTTCGGTCGTGCCGCCGGTGCGTTCGGCGCGGCCGCCAATACCACCGCTATTGGCGCCCGAAAGGTCCCGTGGCGTATCGTCGCTGTCGCCTTCGTCATCCACGATCCACGGGGTTGCGATCAGTTGGCGGGCGGTGATTTCAAGTTCGCGGTTATCGGTTTCCTGACGCAGGGTGATCTTGCCGTCATTCAAAAGCGGTTCTTCACCTTTTAGCAGGAAACCACCCGCCTCAAGCGTGACGAGATAATTCTGCATCTCGGGCTCGGCGTCCGGCGCACTGTCTTTGGCTGCATCACTATCAATGAAGGACCGCAAATCAAACTGCGCACCGCGAAGATCGACCAGCAGACGGTCGCCGTCTTCCATACGGACGGTGCCGGCAAGATCGATATTCTCCCGAAAACGGGTGTCTTGCAGTTCGACCAACCATTTGTCGGCCATGGCGTTATCACCGCGCCAGTTTGCGCGTCCGCTGGCTTCAAGTGCCGGGGCCGAGATGGCAAAACTGTCAATCACGCCTCCACCATCAAACTGCACGGCAACATCGAACTTGGCGGATGCAGAAGCCCCCGGTTCCTTGCGATAGCTAACCGTTTCATTGGGAATGGAAATCCCGACATCGGCAAGATCGACATCACCGATCACACGCACCTTGTCCGAGGCAACCCGAATATCAAGATCGCCCTTGGCCATCCCGTTCAGGTACGGTCGCGGGTCAAGTTCGATATCGGGCAGAACGGCAAGATCAAGATCGCCTGACAGCTTATAATGGCTTTTGACATCGGCTTGCTGGTCGAATGTTTCCACCCAGTTAATATTGGTTTTGCCACGGCCAACTGTTGCAGTGCCGCCAAGCTCAAGCCCCTTGGTGTTGACCTGCAATTCAAAGCTGCCATCGGCGATATCCATGCCACGAAATGCCGATGTAATCGCCGCGTTTTCAATCCGCGAGGCCGCTGCGACATCAACATCATCAAAGGTCACAGCGCGTAAAAGCGGGAAGTTGAGGCGCACACGGGTGGCCTGTTCGCCGCTGATCCGGGCCGGATCAATGCCAAGCCGCGTGGCAAAGCCAAGTGGTTTCGCCTCGATCAGTTCAAGTGCCTTGCGCGCGCTGCCCTGCGCGACGATTTCGATATCTGCCGAGGGTACCGGTTCATCGAGTTTCGAAAAGATGATGCTGGCATCAGTGACCTCAAGACCATCGGCCTCGCCGGTATCGACAAAGATGCTGAAACTGGTTTCATCAAATTCTGCCCGCCCGGCGGAATTGAGCACTTCGGGCATTTCGCCAAGGTAATGCACCGTCACACCCGACATCGTCATCTGACCGCCCAGGTCGTCAAGAACAACCTCGCCGGTCTCATCCTGATGCAGTTCCGTGTGCATGGTTGCCTGATGAACAATACCCTCGGACAGGTTGGTCACAACCCAGGTACGCGCATCATGGCCAACGCCCTCGGGCCAAAGACGATCAAGATCGTCGGTCGCGACGTCGGTGGCAGAAACATCAAGGTTCACCTGCCACTGGCTGAACGGATCAAGCACAACGCCCTGCAATTTCGCCGAGGCATCGCCGACATTCAAAACAACATTATCAATGCTGAAACGACCGGGCACAAAACTTGTGACAATCTGCCCGTCTGTCACGCGGTAGGTCGCCCGCAATTCTTCGGGGAAGGTAATCACCCCGCTGCCAACGGTCATATCCGTCGATGCCGAAATCAGTTCGCCATTGGCATCAAGGCGGGCTTGCACCTTGCCCGACACCGGGACATAGGCGTCACGAAGTTCTTCAAACAGGTCTGATATGCTGACAAGATTGGAAAGCTCGACCTCGCCGATATCGGCTTCAAGGTCCACCTCGCCGGTTTCGATACTGTAATCCCCGGTCACCCGGACCTGGGTCGCAATATCACCCGCACTGACCTGCAAGGAGGCCTCGGCCCCGATCCCAAAGGCACGACGCGACAGCAGGATATCGGCCTGTGGTGCGGCCCAGACGATACCTATTTTCTCATCGCGGACTTCAAGGTCGGCATTGACGATCCCGAAGCTTTCGAAATAGGCCGCAGCCGGAATATCGGTGCGCTCGCCCGACAGGATGGCAATCACATCATGCAAAACCGGATTACCGGACTGCTCGACAAGCGCGGTATCATCTTCTGGATTTTCGGTTTCACGCGCCGGTTCTTCGGCTTCGCTATCCGGGGCATCTGGCAGATCAATCACGACCGATGATCCACGGCCCTTTTCATAGGTTTCCCCGACGGGTGCCGCTGCACCATCAACCGCGCTTTCGGTGTCCGGGAGGGTTGCAACTTCTTCCACCGCCTCTTCGGCGATATAGCCGACATCAATAGTACCATCTGCACTGCGTTCAAGACGAATGCGTGGACCGATCAGATTGAGTTCACGAAGGGCCAGTACGCCTTCAAACAGCGCCTTGCTGGAAAAGACAACATCGGCTTCGGGGACGTGGAGGAGTTCCTGATTGTCCGGGCCAAAGATGCTGACATCGCGCAAACCGACATCAAACTTTTCATCCCAGCCGCGCCAGCGCAGAACGACATCGTCGACGGCCAGCCGGTTATTGCCCATCGATTGATTGAGGTGGTCGACCAGATACGGGGTCAGGCGATGCAGGGACACGGGTTCCTGGGACAGCCGCCAGATCGTGACTGCTGCGAACACGCCGACAAATAGGACGATGGCTGATAAAGTCAGCGCCAGCCATCCGGCAAAAGTCTTAACGTGGCGCACTCTTTGTACCCTGTGTTCCCGATGTCATATGCAGCAATATCAACAACCTGTCAGGTCTGGTATGATTGTGGCGACGACCACCTTACCTGAAAGTACCAGACCGTTATTGATCTATACCCCTTTTTGTCCGATCACAGAAAAGCTAGAAACAGATAAGTCATCCTGTTGATCAGGACGTCCAACTCCTTGCAGAGTTTATGCAATCAGGCGCAACCCTTTGCATAGCGCGGTTTGTGACCATTTCGCAATACAAGGAACGCAAAAAGTGTCTCTTTCCTGGATTTCACAGGACCTGCCCAAAGCCTTCGATTCCGATCGTGTCGCCAATGCGTTCGAACGCTGGAACGCGCTGGGTGATCGACCGGTGTTTGAAAGCCTGTCAGACAAAATTGGCGAGATTGCGTCCAATCCCCAAAAACGTGCGGTTTTGGAAGCACTTTTTGGCAACAGCCCCTATCTGACCAACCTGTGCCTGCGCGATCCTGATACGGTTTGCGATGTGTTTGATCGCGGCCTTGATCAGGCTTTTGCCAATGCACTTAAGCCGATCCATATCAGTGCGAATGCACGCGATCTGGATCAGGCAGCTGCAATGGCTGCTGTGCGTGTTGCCAAACGCAAGGCAGCACTTGTGATTGCGGTCGCCGATATCTGCAAGGCCTGGCCGCTCGATAAAATTACCTCGGCCATCAGTGAAACGGCGGAACGCACGCTTGATTTCACCATGGCGCATTGTTTGTCCGCCATGGCGCGCCTGCGCAAATATGATCTGCCAAACCCGGAAAACCCGCTTGAAGGATCGGGCATCTTTGCCATTGGCATGGGTAAGCTTGGGGCTGGCGAGCTTAACTATTCATCCGATATCGACCTGATTTTCCTGTATGATCAGGATGTGGTGACCTATCTGGATCCGGATCGCATTCAACAGGATCTGGTGCGTATGGTGCGCGACATCACCCGGATCATGGAAGAACGCACAGGCGATGGCTATGTTTTCCGCACCGACTTGCGCCTGCGCCCCGATCCCGCATCCACCCCGCCGATCCTGTCGATGATTGCAGCCGAAACCTATTACGAAACCGTCGGGCAGAACTGGGAACGTGCGGCCATGATCAAGGCGCGCATCGTTGGTGGGGATCGCAAATCAGGTGACGAGTTTCTTGAAATCCTGCGCCCGTTTGTCTGGCGCAAGCACCTTGATTTCATTGCCATTCAGGACATTCATGCGATCAAGCGCCAGATCAACGCCCATAAGGGCGGCAGCAAGATCAATATCCCCGGTCACAATGTGAAACTTGGCCGTGGCGGCATCCGCGAGATCGAGTTCTTTGCCCAGACCCAGCAACTGATCTGGGGCGGGCGCGAAATTGCCCTGCGCGGCAAGGCGACCTGCGATACCTTGCGCACGCTGACTGAATTCGGTCAGGTGTCCGAAGAAGTCCGTGATGAAATGCTGGCTGCCTATGATTTCCTGCGGACAGTCGAACACCGCCTGCAGATGATCAATGATCAGCAGACGCAAACCCTGCCCGATACCGATGACGGCTTGCTCGCCCTTGCGACCTTCCTTGGCTATGACACACTTGATGCCTTCAAGGCGGATTTGCTGCTTCATCTGCGCAATGTTGAAAACAACTATGCCGAATTGTTCGAGGATGATGTGCCGCTGGCCGGCACGTCTGGCAATCTTGTTTTCACCGGCACCGAAGATGATCCCGATACGCTGAAAAACCTGCGTGAGATGGGCTTTGAAAATGCCGAGAATGTCTCGGTCACCGTGCGCGGCTGGCACCATGGGCGTTATCGCGCGACCCGATCGCGTCGGGCGCGTGAAATCCTGACTGAATTGATGCCGACCCTTTTGGGTGCCCTTGGCAAAACCACCAATCCGGACATGGCGTTTCGCGCCTTTGATGATTTCCTCAAAGGTCTTCCGGCCGGGGTGCAGCTGTTTTCGCTGTTTACCGCCAACCCGCAATTGCTGGAACTTCTGGCCCAGATTGCTGGCACCGCGCCGCGCATGGCGAAATATATCGGGCGCAATGCCGCGGTGCTGGATTTCGTTCTGATGTCGGGCTTCCACGAAGAATTGCCTGATGCCGACGCGATGATTGCGGAGCTTGATGTCCGCCTGTCACGCGAAGACATGGTCGAAGACTGGCTGGATACTGCGCGGCGTTGGGCGAATGATCAGAAATTCCAGATTGATGTGCAAACCATCCAGAACCGTCAAACCCCGCACGAAGCGGGCCGGGCCCTGGCCGATGTGGCCGACGTTGCCATTCGTGCCCTGTTCCCGCGCATTGCCGACGATTTTGCTGCCAAGCATGGCAAGTTTGCCGATGGCGGGCTTGCGGTCTTTGCGCTTGGCAAGCATGGCGGTCAGGAACTTTCACCCGGGTCGGACCTTGATATGGTGTTTATCTATGAGGTCCCCGAAGACGCCGAAGAATCTGATGGCAACAGGCCCCTGTCACCCGGCCATTATTACATCCGGCTGAGTCAGCGTTACATCAACGCCCTGTCGGCCCCGACCGCCGAAGGCGTGCTGTTTGAAACCGATCTGCGCCTGCGTCCCAGCGGGTCCAAGGGGCCGCTTGCGACCCATTTCAAAAGTTTTGAGGCCTATCAGAACAATGAAGCCTGGACGTGGGAGCATATGGCACTGACCCGCTTGCGCGCGGTTTATGGGCCCAAGGCGCTGTGTGACAAGGTGCTGGCGACCACCAATGACGTGTTGTGCAAAAAGCGCGATCCCGACCAGCTGGTGCGTGCGGTCTATGACATGCGCAACCGCATGGAAGCGGGCAAAGGCGACAACCACCCGTGGGCGATCAAGATGCGTCGTGGTGGCTTGGTTGACCTGGAATTCATTGCGCAATATCTGCAACTGCGCCATGCCCATGACCATCCCGAAATCCTGTCCCCGACCACACGTGAGGTTTTCAAAAACCTTGGCACAGCTGGCATCATGGAGGCTGAAGAAGCAGAATTTCTGGCCAATGGCAGTTCCTTCTGGCTGGCCCTGCAAGCCATGTTGCGCCTGACCACCGAAGGCCCGTTTGATCCGGAAAGTGCGAGCGAGGATTTGCAAAAGATGCTGGCCAATGCTGGCAAGTGCGATGATTTCGCAAGCCTTCAGGACAAAATGGAAAGCACGGCAACGCGTATCAAAGATATCTATGACCGTGTGATTGCCGCGCCCGCCGAAAAGGTTACGCCATCAGACTCACCACAATGATCCAACAGCCCTTGCCAAGCTTATAAGACATTATATTTTCTCGACCATATCCATCCCACGATGGCGGCAAACAGATCAGAGATAAAGGATAGACCATGACAGTTGATGTTGGTGACAAGGCCCCGGATTTCAAACTGCCAACCGATGGCAATGGCAGCGTGCAACTGTCTGACCTGGCAGGCAAGCCGGTGGTGATCTATTTCTATCCCAAGGATATGACCCCGGGCTGCACGACCGAGTCTTGCGAATTCCGCGATGCCGAACCCGATTTCAGCGCAGTTGACGCGCAAATCATCGGCATTTCCAAAGACAGCGCCGAACGGCACGACAAATTCAAGGCCAAGCATGATCTGAACTTCATTCTCGCCTCTGACGAGAACGGCACCACCTGCGAGGATTACGGTGTCTGGAAAGAAAAGAACATGTATGGCAAGAAATTCATGGGCATTGAGCGTTCCACCTTTGTCATTGATGGCAGTGGTGTCATTCGCAATGCCTGGCGCAAGGTCAAGGTCAAAGGCCATGTCGCCGAGGTTCTTGAGGCCGTCAAAGCCCTTTGAGTTCAGCATTTTTCAGCAACAAGGCCCGGCTTTTCAGTGCCGGGCCTTTGTTTTTTTCAGCACAAAAAATGTTTTCTTTCAGGCTTCTGGCAATATCGCAATTTGCTGATTTTGTTGCCATCCCTTGTTTGTCGGGATAAAAATTCGGATATGGGAGTGATGGGTGATGCATTGTCCTCACCTGTTTGATGAAAACTCACCGGCATGCCGGCAAAGCGGGTAATTCAATGAGTAACAATGTTGTCGATCTCGACGATCAGATGCTGGCGGATTTTCGCGACGAAGCAAATGACATCATCAATTCGATTGACGTTCATCTGCAGAACGCACGCGGTAAAAAAGATCCTGCCCACCTGACCGCCATCCAGCGCGAAGTCTTCAATCTGCGGTACAAGGGCAAGTCGGTTGCAGCACCGCTGATCAACCTGACCAGTCATCGTCTTGCCGATTACGTCACGACCTGCAAGGAACTGAATGATGGCTCGATTGAGGACATTCAGGCCTTTGTCGATAAAATCCAGTCCCTGCTTGAAGGTGACATGACAGCCGGTGGCACCGACACCGCCGAATTTGTGCGTGAACTGCCATCCAAACGGGCCCCTGATATTGATCCGGCCTGGTTGAAGAAGGCCAATGTCGAAGCACTGCTGGTCATTCCGCAGCGCTCGATGGCAACCATTCTGGAACGCGAACTTGCCGCCTGCGGGTATCGAAGCTCGGTCACGCAAACTTCGTTCGAGGCGATTGAACTTGCGGTGCGCACCCGTCCGGATTTCATCATCGTTGCGAAAACCATTGATGAACTAAGCGGCGTTGATGTGGCTAATGCCCTTCAGGCGATGCCAAAAACGCGCGGCATTCCGACCGCCGTTCTGACCTCGGATGCACCGAACCACCCGTCGCTTCAGGACCTGCCATGCCGAACCGCGATCATCCGCAAGGGCAATGCCTTTGGCGAGGATCTGGCAGAGGCACTGGCACGCTTTAACATCACCTAGTTCATTCCACCGACGAAATTGATCAAGGGCGGACCGGCACCATGACGGACCGCCCTTTTGCTTTGGCATTGACCCGGTCCCCACCAAGTGGCAGACAAAGCGCACCCGAGAAACAACCCCGTACCCGGACGATCATGACCAAGCTGACCCTTGCCGAAGCCGCGAAAAAGGCCCTTCTGACCGAAGACGCCGCCGAGAAGGCCAATGTCACCGCCGAAATGGCTGCCATGTGGCGCAGCGGCGAGATCAGCGAAGTCGGCTCCACCGACCTGCCCAACCGCCCGGGTCGTCCGGCAAAGCCGGAACTTCTTGCGCCCAACAAGATGCCCAAACGCAAGAAAGGTAGTGTTCAGGGCCGCATCGGGCTTTTGCATGCGCTGGCCCATATTGAGCTTAACGCGATTGATCTGGCCTGGGATCTGTGTGTGCGCTTTCCAGAAGCCGACATGCCGCGCGATTTTCATGATGCCTGGGTTCAGGTGGCTGATGACGAAGCCCGCCATTTCAAAATGATCAGCAAGCGCCTTGGCGAACTGGGCGCGGCCTATGGCGATTTGCCGGCCCATGACGGGCTATGGCAGACATCAATGGATACGGCCTATGACATCTTGCCGCGTCTCGCCGTGGTGCCGATGGTGTTTGAGGCCCGCGGTCTTGATGCTACCCCGCCAACCATCGAACGGCTTCTCGCGCATGGGGATACGGAAAGTGCGCGTATTCTTAAAATCATCGCCCATGATGAAATCGCCCATGTCGCAGCCGGTCGAAAATACTACGAATATGTCTGTGATCAGCGCGGGCTGCCCTATTACACCACCTGGCATGACATGCTGCGCAAACATTTCCGTGGGCCGCTCAAACCACCCTTTAATGACGAAGCACGCTACGAAGCCGGGATGCCGCCCGACTATTATCAGGACTATGTCCTTGAACTGCCCGACATTGATGGCGAAAGCGCATCAACAGCACACCGCCAAAAATAAATCATCAGACAATTGATACAGCTCATGGTGGTAGTGCTTTAAATCATCGACACTCCCAAGCGCGATATTTGACGAAAAGCATGATCTTTTCACTGTCATCAGCAAGGAGTTGTCACCATGCCCTCCACCATGAAAGCCGCCGTTGTTCGCGCTTTCGGCGATCCCCTGTCGATTGAAGAAGTCACCGTACCCAAGGTCACGCCGGGAAAAATCCTGGTCAAGATCGAGGCATCCGGCGTCTGCCACACTGATCTTCACGCAGCCGAAGGCGACTGGCCGGTCAAACCGAACCCGCCCTTTATCCCCGGTCACGAAGGGGTCGGCATTGTTGCCGAAGTTGGCGAAGGTGTAAAATCGGTCAAGGAAGGCGACCGTGTTGGCGTGCCGTGGCTGCATTCGGCCTGCGGTCATTGCCATCACTGCATTACCGGTTGGGAAACACTGTGCGGTGAGCAGCTCAATACCGGTTATTCCGTCAATGGCGGCTTTGCCGAATATGTTCTGGCAGATCCCGATTATGTCGGCCACCTGCCCGACCCGCTTGCATTTGGCAATGCCGCGCCGGTCCTGTGCGCTGGCGTGACGGTCTATAAGGGGCTCAAGGAAACCGAATGCAAACCCGGCGAGACCGTGGTGATTTCCGGTGTCGGCGGACTGGGTCATATGGCCGTGCAATATGCCAAGGCCATGGGCATGAAAGTTATCGCCGTTGAAATTGCAGACGAGAAACTCAAACTCGCCAAGGATCTTGGTGCGGACTGGACCCTAAATGCGGCCGAGGCCGATGTTGTCGCCGAAGTTCAGAAACAGATGGGGGGCGCCAACGGCGTGCTGGTCACCGCTGTTTCGCGCGCGGCCTTCAAACAGGGCGTTGGCATGCTGGGCCGTGGTGGCACCATGGCGCTGTGCGGCCTGCCCCCGGGAACGTTTGAACTTGATATCTTCGATACCGTCCTGTCGCGCAAAACCATCCGTGGATCGATTGTCGGCACCCGTGCGGACCTGCAGGAAGCCCTTGATTTCGCGGGCGATGGCAAAGTGCATTCCCACTTCACGACCGAGCCGATGGAAAACATCAACTCGATCTTTGATCGTATGCGTGACGGCAAGATCGATGGCCGGATCGTCATGTCGATCTGATCAGCCGACCCACAACCGCCACAACAAAAAAGGCTGCCACCCGGCAGCCTTTTCTTTTGATATCAGGCCGCCTTGGCCCGCATGGCGGCCTCGTGCTCCAGCAGCCATTTCTTGCGCTCAAGCCCACCGGCATAACCGGTCAGGGTGCCATTTGACCCAATCACCCGATGGCATGGCACAATGATCGAAACCGGATTAAGCGCATTGGCGCGCGCCACGGCCCGCACCGCCTTGGGGTTGCCCAACTGATCAGCCAACCCGGCATAAGACAGGCTCTGACCACTCGGGATCGTGATCAGGGCATCCCAGACTGATTTCTGGAACGCGGTACCGACCATGTTGATTGAGTCCATCGGCAACGGCCCGACGGTGCCTGCGAAATAGTCGTCCAACCACTTGATCACTGGTGCGGGTGCCGTGCCGCCTTCTTGCCAGTCAAGGTCCTTGAAACGTCGGGTTTGGATGGTGTGCAGGCGGTCGTCATTGTCTTCAAAATCAAGATGCACCAGCTTGCAGCCAATACTCGCAAGCGAGAGTTTCCCGATCGGGCTTGCGTAGCGCATGACATTAATCTGGGTAGACATCATCATTCTCCTTCCAATGCGGACCAAAGATACTGCGCGGCATAGGCCCGCCATGGCCGCCAGTTTTCCGAAATGCTTTCAAGCGCCTTGGGTTTGTCCGGGCCACCGCCCATGCTTGACGCCTTGAGGATGCCAAGATCAGCCGCCGGAAAGGCATCCGGATCGCCAAGCCCCCGCAGGCCAAAATAATTCAGCGTCCATGGGCCAATCCCCTTGATCACCGTCATTGTCGCAATTAGCTCATCACCGGATTTCTGATCGCAGTCCGGGCTGGCAAAAAGATCAATCACATCGGCAAGGGTTTGCGCCCGGCGCGTGGTCAGGCCAATCGGGATCAGTTCCTGCCCGATCAGGCTGTGTGGTGTTGGAAAGACATGCGTGATGCCGGTTCCGTCCACCAGATCATCTGGCAAAGCATCCCCAAAACGCGCGACCAGCCGACCGGCCAAAGTCCGCGCGGCTGCGACCGAGACCTGCTGCCCCAGCACGGCACGAACGGCCAGTTCAAACCGGTCCCAACATCCGGGCACCCGAAGGCCCGGTCGTTTTTCCACCAGCGGGGCGAGTAATGCATCCTCGGCAAATTGCGCGGTGATCGATGGAACATCGGCATCAAGATCAAACAGCCTGCGCACCCGTTCGCCGATTTCAAGTACCGCCTCACGCGCAGGACCGCGCAGGATGACATCGACGCCACTTTGATCTGAACTGAAATGGCAGATCATCAAACCCAGACGCGCGTCAATTTTGAAGCCGCGCACATAGGTGCGCTCCCGCACGGTTTCCAAACCCGGAATGGCACGCGCCCGGAAAAAGGTCAGAAGGTATTCGGCGTCAAACGGTTGGCGGGCGCGAAGGCGTAAAATCAAATCATCACTTCGCGGGGCAAACGGATCATCCGATCCCGCATTTGCCGGTGTGCTGGATTTCACCCCCCGCCTGAAGGCAGTTGGGGCCTGACCATAGGCAGACTTCATCGCGTCGTTAAAGCGGCGCAAACTGCCAAACCCGGCGATGTCGGCGATTTCGGTCATTGTCAGGTTGCTATCAACAATCAACTGTCGGGCACGGAGCAGTCGCCGTGCCTTCGCATGTTCCTGCGGGGTGACGCCGGTATGGTCCTTGAAGATGCGGCGCAAATGCCGGTCCCCGACGCCAAGCCGATCCGCTAGCCCCGCAATCGAGCCGTCTTCAAGCGCGCCTTGATCAATCAGACGCACCGCGCGGGCCACGGTGGCATGCACGCCCGCACTTGCCGGGCTGCCCGGCGCTGCTTCGGGCCGGCAACGCAGGCACGGGCGAAAGCCGTGCGCAATCGCGGCCTCGGCACTGGGATAGAATTCGACATTGTCACGCTTGGGCGTCACGGCCGGGCAGATCGGACGACAGAAAATCCCGGTGGTGCGCACGGCCGTATAGAACCGCCCGTCAAAGCGACGGTCCCGGGTTTTGAGTGCCTGATAGCAAATATCGTTATTGAGCTGTTCCATGTCCGGCAGTTTAGCAGAACTGATCGATAAAACTCGCCAGATTCGGACTCAGACGTTCCAAACACCGTTTGCAAGCACATACAGTGCGCACTTCAACTCTGGCGTTCAATCACCAAATACTCAACAAACAATCAATATCCCTAAATGGGGATGTTTTCGCGTCGTCAACAAAAGTAAAAACTATACCAACGGTTAATTTTGACACTGTCGAAACCTGGACGAAAGTCCCCCAGAGCTCGCCAACGGGCGACGGGCACTGCGAGAGGAAATGTCATGAAACGTATTTCGGTGAAGCTGCCGACGATCATAGCGTGCCTGATCCTGCTGACCGCGCTGAGCGCTGGTGGCATTTTGTCTTTTGAACTCTGGGTGACCCAGAAAACAGAAGTCCATAACAAACTTCTCGCGCTCACAGATGCTCGTAAACAGTCTATTCAATCCTATCTGACATCGATTGAGGAAGACCTGATCATCGAAGCCGACAGTGGCTTTACGCGTGATGCCCTGAACGCATTCACCCAAGGTTGGGACCGTCTGGATGGCAATCCGATGTCAAAGCTTCAAACGCTTTATATCTCGGACAATAAGCATCCGCTTGGCGAGAAGCACCTTCTGACCGATGCCGGGGATGGATCCGACTGGAGCCAGGCGCACCGCACCTATCACCCGCATTTCCGCGAGTTCCTTGAACTAAAAGGATATTACGACATCTTCCTGATCCGTCCGGATGGCGAGCTTGTCTATTCCGTCTTCAAGGAAGCGGACTTTGCCACCAACCTCAATGACGGTAAGTGGGCAGATACCGATCTTGGACGCGTATTTCGCGATACAATGGCACTAAGCTCACCCAAAGACATCGCTTTTACCGATTTCAGCCCCTATACGCCCAGTGCAGACGCACCGGCCAGCTTCATCGGCCATCAGGTCCGCACCGAATCCGGCGAATTGCTTGGCGTGCTTGTTTTCCAGATGCCGATTTCACGCATTAACAACATCATGAATGTGTCTGTTGGCATGGGTGAAAGTGGCGAGACCTATATCGTTGGGCAAAACGGATTGATGCGCAGTGATTCGCGATTCTCCGAGGAAAGCACCATCCTGAAAACCCGTGTAAACGAGGATGCAACGCGCGAAGCGTTGGCAGGCAATAGTGGTATTCACGAAATTCTTGATTATCGTGGTATCCCGGTGATTTCGGCCTATATGCCGGTCCACTTCAATGGCGTTGACTGGATTGTACTGGGCGAAATCGATACCGCCGAAGCATTCGGGCCGGTTTATAGCGCCTTGATGATCGCGGCAGTGATCGTCGCCATCGTGACGGCCCTTGGCGTTGGCGGAAGCATGGTTTTTGCCCGCTCGGTCACCAAACCGATTGAAAAGATTGTTGGTAATCTTGGACAGCTTGCCGATGGCAAACTTGATACCGAGGTCTTTGGCACCAACCGCGCCGATGAAATAGGCGATATCGCCAAGGCAACCGAAGTCTTCAAAACCAACATGATCCGGGCCAAGGAACTTGAAGCCGAGGCTGAAAAGTCCAAGGAACGCGCTGCTGCAGAAAAGCGTGAGCAGATGAACAAGCTTGCCGATGCCTTCCAGGACAATGTCGGCTCGATTGTCAGGGTTGTGGCGTCTGCCGCGACCGAGCTTGAAGCAACCGCGCAGGGTCTGACAGCAATGATGGCACAGACCAACACGCAGGCAACGTCGGTATCAAATGCGTCGGGCCTTGCCAGTGCCAATGTCGAAACGGTGGCATCTGCCTGCGAGGAGATGGCAACCTCCATCCGGGAAATCAGTGCGCAGGTTCAAAACGCCACCAGCATCACGACCCGTGCAACCGAAACAGCCACCTCGACGCGCGAAACCGCGAACGGACTGGCAGACTCTGTGCGTGAAATTTCCAGCGTGGTGGAATTGATCCAGGACATTGCTGAACAAACCAACCTTCTCGCGCTCAATGCCACGATTGAGGCGGCGCGCGCAGGCGATGCGGGCAAAGGGTTTGTGGTTGTTGCACAGGAAGTCAAAAACCTTGCAAGCCAGACCGCTCGTGCAACCGAAAACATCGCAGGACAGATCGAAAAGGTACAGCGGATCACCAACACCATGGTGACCGCGGTCGATGAGATCAGTGACGTTATTGAAAACAACAAACAAAGCTCGACCGTGATTTCGGCCGCCGTGGAGCAGCAAGACGCCACCACGAACGAAATCACCCATAACATTGCTCTTGCCGCCAATGGCACGCAGGAAGTCGCCAACGCAATTACCGATGTTACCAAGGCCGCAACCGAAGGCAGCCATTCCGCAGCCCAGGTTCTTGCCAGCGCACAAGAGCTCTCACAATCTGCAACCCGACTTGGCAAGGAAGTCGATAGCTTCATCGCAACGGTGCGAGCTGCCTGATCAAATCTCTCGCCCAAGCCAAAACGTGCTCCGTTTCATAACGGGGCACGTTTTTTGGTTTGGAAACTCGACTTGCGCTGGGTTTAGCTTAGCGGGATATCGTTATCTGCCTTGCTGTCCTGATACTGCGCAGAAAGCGCGTCATATTCATCGGAGATCGCCTTGGCCCGGGCGACATAGGCTTCTTTTTCGTCGCCCGGCATCTCTGCAACCATGCCCATCATCGAATGGCTGTCCCAGAACGCGTTGGATTTGTTGTATTCGCCGTCTTCAAGCGTGAAGACCTCTTTCATGATTTTCAGGTCATGGGGGATGGCAAAGGCATCGCGCGAATCTTCATAGGAAAAGAAATAGTAGAAATTATCAAACCCGGCCCAGGTGATGGCGGAAAGGCACATCGAGCATGGCTCATGCGTGGAAAGGAAGATCAGCTCCGAGGTTGCCGGGCGCTGATCAGCGGGGATTTCATAGAAGCGCTTCAGACAATGAACCTCGCCATGCCAAAGCGGGTTTTCGGTTTCATTGTTGGTTTCAGCAATCACCAGTGACAGGTCATCCTTGCGCAGGATCGCCGCCCCGAAAAGCTTGTTCCCGCCCGACACCCCGGCGCGCGTTTTTGGCAGAATATCGTCTTCAAGCACGGAAAACAGGCGCTCGAGGATTTGTTGATCGGTTTTGGTATCGGACATGTTGGCGGCCCCGGATGGCGATGAATTCACATCAGGCCATTTCATCGCGTCCGGGCCGCCAAGCCAACCTGTTTTTCGTCTTCCAATACGCAAAACAGCCTATCGATAGGCTTTACAATCAAAGGCCGCGCAATATGCCATCGTTGTCAGGCATCTGACGGCTTTCCGGCGGAACCGGAATGTAGAAATCACGGTCAAGCAATGTCGAGATCGAAATCAGGGTTGGTGATTTGGTATCGCGCACCTTGGTGATCAGCGCATGATCGACCGGTGCCATTTCGCGGATCTTGATAACTTCGAAAATCGGACCGTTGGGTGTCGCGAGTTTAAACTGGTCGCCAACCGCGACCGGACCATGGGACTGATGGGCCATTTGGATCTTCCCGTGAGAGTATGGATGTTTGCTCCACACGCCCTGCCAGTGCCCGTGCTGTGCCGGTGCTTTGTTGTTTTTGACAGGCCGCGCTTGACCTCACTGTTGCAAAGCTATCCGGCAATTCTGTGACAGAAATGGGATTTTTACAGACCTGGATCGTTTTTCTTGTCTTTTTGGCGTGTACAAAGAAAAACACCCCGCTGATATGCCAGCGGGGTGTTTGTAAAATCAGGCAGCTACCCGCAGGCAATCAATCGATATCTTCGATTTCACCGGCAGAACCCGTGACCTTTGCGGCAAGGGCG
The DNA here is from genome assembly GCF_056161285.1 of Thalassospira sp. ABL2_045. NCBI lineage: Bacteria > Pseudomonadati > Pseudomonadota > Alphaproteobacteria > Rhodospirillales > Thalassospiraceae > Thalassospira > Thalassospira sp. ABL2_045. The sequence continues at coordinate 16,411 of NZ_JBSWYV010000011.1, forward strand.
GCGGCCATGAAGGCATCAAGATCGCCGTTCAGAACGCCCTGGGTATCGGACGTTTCCGTTCCGGTACGCAGATCCTTGATCATCTGATAGGGCTGCAGGACGTAGGATCTGATCTGATGGCCCCAACCGATGTCGGTTTTGCTGTCTTCAACCGCTTGTGCCTCGGCTTCGCGTTTTTGCAGCTCTGCCTCATAAAGACGGGCTTTGAGCATCTTCATCGCCGTTTCACGGTTTTTATGCTGTGAACGGTCGTTCTGACACTGGGCAACAATACCGGTCGGAATATGGGTCATACGCACCGCAGAATCGGTTCTGTTAACGTGCTGACCACCGGCACCCGATGCACGATAGGTATCAATCCGGAGATCCTTATCCAGGATTTCGATTTCGATATCGTCATCAATCACCGGATACACCCAGACCGACGAGAAACTGGTATGGCGACGTGCGGAACTGTCATAGGGCGAAATACGCACCAGACGATGCACGCCGACTTCGTTCTTGAGCCAGCCATAGGCATTGTGACCGGTGATCTTGTAGGTCACCGATTTGATGCCGGCTTCCTCGCCGTCACTTTCTTCGAGCATCTCGAGCTTGTAACCCTTGGACTCTGCCCAACGGTAATACATGCGCGCCAGCATCGATGCCCAATCCTGCGCCTCGGTCCCGCCGGCACCGGCATGGATTTCAAGATAGGCGTCATTGGAATCGGCTTCGCCCGAAAGCAGGCTTTCAAGTTCGCGCTTTGCGGCGATTTCGCGGATCGAACGCAGGGCTTCTTCGCCCTCCTCGACCGTTTCTTCATCACCTTCTGCTTCGCCAAGCGCGATCAGTTCGACACTGTCTTCGAGTTCCTGGGCAAGCTTTTTATAACCATTGATGGCGTCATCAAGCTGGGTACGTTCACGCATGACTTTCTGCGCATTGGCCGCGTCATCCCAAAGGGTCGGGTCTTCGGCAAGTGCGTTCAGTTCGTCCAGGCGTCTAAGAGCGTTATCCCAGTCAAAGATGCCTCCTCAGCAGTGCCATCGACTGCTTGATTTCATCGACCAATGCCTGTGCTTCGGCGCGCATTGATGTCTCCGTTATTCGTCTGAAAATCTGTTTCGCCGCATGGATGATGCGGCAATATCGGCGTGGCTTATAACAGTTTTTGCCACACTTGAAACCCCCGCAAGCATGCAAAAACCCGGCGCGATTGATGCGCCGGGTTCATACGTTTTTCATGAGGGAAAACTGATAACTCTAATAGATACCACCCGGCCCTGCGACAGAGCCACCCCCGCTGTCGGATCCACCCGAACCGCTATAACCGCCATCAATGACATTGTCGTTTGACGCCGGGATGGTGCCGGGTTTGAAGGCCTCCCAGATCACGTCCTGATCGCCCGGGCGGGCCGGAAGACCGGTGCGCGCTTCTACACGCACCATGCGGATACCCGGCGGGGTTCGGAACGGAATGGCCTTGGTACCCGCAAGCGCACCGCGCATGAATTCCTTCCAGATCGGGGCTGCTGCACTTGCACCCTGTTCCTTGTCACCAAGGGATCGGTTGTCATCAAAGCCGACATAAACACCAACCGCCAAATCCGGCGAGAAGCCAACAAACCACGCATCGCGGGAATCATTGGTCGTTCCGGTTTTTCCCGCCAGCGGATAGCCAAGCTCTGCAATGCGGCGACCGGTCCCGCGCGTAATAACACCTTCCATGATGTGCACCATCTGGAAGGCGCTGGCCGGATCGGTCAGCTGTTCGCGGGTGTCAGGCAGGTCCGGCGGCATCTGATTACGAAATGCCACGTCCTGACATTGGGCGCATTCGCGCTCATCGCGGCGGTAAATGACATTGCCGCGACGGTCCTGAATGCGGTCAATCAGGGTCGGGGTGATTTTCTTGCCGCCATTGACCAGCTCGGCATAGGCCGCGGTCAGGCGCATCACGGTTGTTTCGGCCGCCCCCAGCGACATCGACAGAACATCGGGCATTTCATCAACAACGCCAAAGCGTTCGGCATAATCAACCACGGTCGGCATGCCGATGGTTTGCGCCAGACGCACCGTCATCAGGTTACGTGATTTTTCAATGCCAAGGCGCATGGTCGAAGGACCATAGAACTTGCCGCTATAGTTGCCCGGCTTCCACTTGCCAAGTCCCGGGCCCTGATCAATCACAAACGGCGCGTCAAGAACCAGTGTCGAGGGGGTAAAGCCCTGATCAAGGGCAGCGAGATAAACAAATGGCTTGAAGGCCGAACCCGGCTGACGGCGGGCCTGTGTCGCACGGTTGAATTTCGACAGGTCATGCGAAAAACCACCCGACATCGCCAAGACGCGTCCGGTATGCGGGTCCATCGCCACCAGACCACCGTTCACATTGGGGATCTGACGCAGGCCATAGGTATTGGGCGGCAGCTGTTCACCATCCAGCTCGGCAAAATGTTTGACGTAAATGACATCCCCCGGCGAAAGAACATCTGATGGGCGGTTCACCACCGCCCCCAATGTCTGGCCCTTTTGCCACGGGCGTGCCCATGTCAGGAAGCGCAGCGGAATGCGGCCCTGCTCACCATTCATCAGGCCAAGTTTTGCTTCATTGGCATCGGTATCAAGCACCACTGCCCGATCCCACGGGATGTCGGCCGGTGTTTCAACTTCGCGCAGGGTCTGCTGCCAGTTCCCGGAAAGATCAATATTGGTGATCGGACCGCGCCATCCGTGACGACGGTCATATTCGACCAGGCCGTCAAACAGGGCCTTGTCAGCGATATCCTGCAAATTGGGCACCACGGTGGAGCGCACCGAAAGGCCACCGTCATACAGCATGCCTTCGCCGTAACGGTCGACAAGCTGGCGACGGACTTCCTCGGCAAAGAAGTCGGCCTGATAGGTATCAACCGATTCACGGGTTTTGCCTTCAAGCGGGGATGCCCAAGCGGCCTGTGCTTCGGCCTCGGTAATGTATTTTTCTTCCAGCATCCGGCCAATCACCCAGTTCCGGCGTGCCTTGGCGTCGTCATGGTTCCGGACCGGATGATAGTTCGAGGGTGCCTTTGGCAGGGCGGCAAGGTAGGCCGCCTCTTCGACATCGAGCTCATCAAGCGACTTGTCGAAATAGCGCAAGGCGGCAGCAGCCACACCATAGCTGCCACTGCCGAGGTAAATCTCGTTTAAGTAAAGCTCAAGGATGTGTTCCTTGGAAAAGGCGCGTTCGATGCGGAAGGACAGAATGGCTTCCTTGATCTTGCGCTCATAGGACACTTCGTTGGTCAGAAGGAAGTTCTTGGCGACCTGCTGGGTAATGGTGGATGCGCCGACCGGGCGTTTGCCCGTGCCCAAATTGACCACGTTGGTGACAGCCGCGCGCAGGACAGAGGCAAAATCGATCCCCGGATGGGAGAAGAAATTTTTATCCTCGGCCGCGACAAAGGCGTCGATGACTTTATGCGGAATGGCCGAAATCGGCACAAAAACGCGCTTTTCGCGGGCATATTCGGCAATCAGCGCCCCGTCAGATGCATGCACACGTGTCATGACCTCGGGCTCGTAATTTTCAAGCTGGGTGTAATCGGGAAGTCCCTGACCAAAATGCCAGAAGATCGCCAGCATACCGGCACCGCCCGCAACCGCCATCAAGAACAGAAAGCCGAAAATACTAAGTAAAATGCGCATGTAAGCAGGTCTTTTTCATTTTGTTGGCCTGATCCGATCAGGGGCATATTCATGCACTCTTATCGGAAATGCAATGTCCCGGCAGACATTTCGCCCGTCTGTGCCGAAAACCCGGATTTGCCCGCATTATAGCGGCAAAATAATGACGAGGTTGTGACAGCCGCCACGCCCGGCGGGTTTTATTCCGCAAACAGCGCACAACCACCATCAATCAACGCCCCAAAGGCCGGATTGATCCCGAAGGCCGCAATCGCGCCGCCCAGCTTTTAAAACTTGTGCTTCTCGAAATAGATATCAATTGCCCGCATGACGGCCTCGGCAATCTTTTTGCGATGGGCGGGGCTTTGCAGCAGCTTGGCATCCGTCGCGTTCGAAAGATATCCCATTTCAAACAGGGCGGACGGGATATCGGGCGCCTTGAGAACCGCAAACCCGGCAAAGCGATGGGTGCGGCGCTGCAGCTCGATGCTTTGGGCCAGTTGGGTAACCATGTTGGCCGCCAGGGTCGCCGACAGGTTCATGGTTTCACGCTGGGCCAGATCGATCAGGATGCTTTGCACCAATGTGTTTTCATCGGAAAGATCAATCCCGGCAATGACGTCGGCCTTGTTTTCCTTCGATGCCAGGGCGGCGGCCTCTTTGTCCGATGCGTTTTCAGACAGGGTATAGACCGACGCGCCGCGATGTTTGGGGTTGGCAATCGAGTCTGCATGCAGGGAAATAAACAGGTCCGCGCCATTCTTGCGCGCGATTTCGACGCGCTGACGCAATTTCAGGAACACGTCCTTGTCACGTGTCAGCAGCACGCGATAACGCCCCGATGCCGTCAGGGTTTCAGCCAATTGGCGCGCCGCGGCAAGGGTCAGGTCCTTTTCATAGACATTGCCAACACCGATCGCGCCCGGATCAACCCCACCATGCCCGGCATCGATGGCGATCAAGGGTTTTTCATCACCGCCACGGCCAGACTTCACAGCGACATCGACACTTTGCTCGGTGGCACTGGTGTCATTACGGCTGCGCGCGGAATAGGCTTCCATGCTTTGGCGCGATGCCGTCAGGAACGCATCACGGCCTGTCGGTTTCAGGTCAACCACCAGACGGTTGGGTTTGCCACCCCCAGGCGGGAGTGAGAAAATCTTCGACACCAGAGACGGCTGCGCAACATCAAGAACCACACGGAACGTGCCCGGTTTAAACAGACCATAGCGCAGACCGGAAATCAGCCCGCCGCCCGAGGTCACCTTGCCCGGTGGGGCGTTCCAGTCGATTTCGGGCATATCAATGATGATGCGGTATGGGTCAGGCAGCAGGAAATAGGTGAAATCGACATCCTGATCGAGATCGATCACAAAACGCGTGTAATCAGGATAAACACCCAGACGCGCACCAAGCACCTTGGCCGGTTCGGCGGATGCGGCAGACGTCATCATCTGCGACGTGAACAGCAGCGCAAACAGCACCATCACCGTTTTGGCGATCTTGGTAAAGATTGACCGCGACGGGGCGTTTTTCGTCATGGAGTGTGAAAGTGCCTGCTGTGAAATCATCTGTCGTTTCGGCGCCTGTTACCCTGCAAGAGCATCTATAAACCGCTTATAGCAACGCGTTGGTTAACGGGCAATTGACCAAAGCCGGAACTTGTCGGTCCCCGTCATCAACTTTGCGCGACGGCAAGGCAAATTGATCACCGGATAAAAACAGTGTCTTTTCATATATTTGCCCGAAATTAATCGCCCTGCGCAAAATCACGCGGATTTCGTTGTGTTTTTGAACAGGTCTGTCAGAAAGTCGTCACATCCAGCAACAAAACTGTTTGTAGCAAACGCATAAAAGGGATATGTTGCACCCGAGATTCCTAATAGCTTTGTGGTAAGCAACCAAAATGCCACCAAGCTGAGGACGCGACGAGTGCAGTTCTTACGGTCGGTGTCTCGGTGACGCGGCAATTCCCGCTCCCGATAGAGCCCTCCTCAAAAAGGCTGTCTTGGCGCGCTCGAAAAGACACGCAATCTAATTCTTTTGTTTCAACACCAAAACCAGGTCCAACCGGAAGAGCAGCCGACACGCGATGACCCAGATACATACAGGACATATCGCGACCTTTATGGGCGGCGCCTCCGGACACGCCGGTTTGTTTGCATATCAGCGCAATTGCGCCCATAGCATTGAACTGGCGGGGCCCATAGGAACAGGTTCCGAATGGTCAAACGCATGCTTATCGATGCAACGCACGCGGAAGAAAGCCGCGTCGTTGTTATTAATGGAAATCGCCTAGAAGAATACGACGTCGAAACATCGACGAAAAAACAGATCAAGGGTAATATCTATCTCGCCAAAGTCACGCGGGTAGAACCGTCGCTTCAGGCGGCCTTCGTTGACTATGGCGGAAACCGTCACGGTTTCCTTGCCTTTAGCGAAATCCACTCCGACTATTATCAAATTCCGGTTGCTGACCGCGAAGCGATTGCGCAGGGCAATGCCCAAGGCAACACGCAGGTCAAGGACGCCGAAATCGTCGAAGACAATATCGGCGACGGCGAAGACAGCCCGAAAAAAGAAAAGAAACCGTCACGTTCCCGTTCGCGCCGCAAACCGCGCGCCAAGGACAAGGACGAAACCTCCGACACGCCAGAAGTAGAAACCACGGATGCAGACGCATCGACCGATGCCGCTGCCCCGGCTGATGCGGCATCCGAGAACACCGGTTCCGGTGACGAAGAAGACGCCAAGCCGCGTCGCCGTCGCCCGCGCAACCGTCGCAAGAAAAGCGACGAGGTCGAAGCAGCCGGTTCGGATGCAGATGCAGGCACCTCTTCCGAAGGCAACGACGACAGTGGTTCAAACGGTGATGACACGCCAACCGGCGGAAATGCTGCAATGGCCGCCGAAGTCGCCGAGCTGGACGTTGATGTCGACACCGATACCGAAGTCACCGCCCTTGATACCAATGCCGATGTCGAAGAAGACATCGAAGACCTTGGTGGCGATGACAGTGACGAGTTCGTCGAATCGCACAGCCGTCAGCTTCAGAAGCGCTACAAAATTCAGGAAGTCATCAAACGCCGCCAGATCATTCTGGTTCAGGTCGTCAAGGAAGAGCGCGGCAACAAGGGTGCAGCCCTGTCGACCTTCCTGTCGCTGGCCGGTCGTTATTGCGTTCTGATGCCAAACACCCCGCGTGGTGGTGGCATTTCGCGCAAGATCACCAATGCCAAGGACCGCAAGCGCCTGAAATCCATTCTGGCTGAGCTTGAGATTCCCGATGGCATGGCAGTTATCGTTCGTACGGCCGGTGCCGAACGGACCAAGGCCGAAATCAAGCGTGACTTTGATTACCTGATGCGTCTGTGGGATCGTATCCGCGAAACCACCCTTCAGAGCCAGGCACCGTGCCTGATTTACGAAGAAGCCGATCTGATCAAACGTTCCATCCGTGACCTTTACGCACGTGATGTTGATGAAGTTCTGGTCGAAGGTGACGAAGGTTACCGCGTTGCCAAAGACTTCATGAAGATGCTGATGCCGTCGCATGCCAAGCGTGTGCAGCCCTATAAGGATCAGGGCGTGCCGCTGTTCCACCGTTTCCAGGTGGAAAGCCAGCTTGATGCGATGCTCAACCCGGTCGTACAGCTTAAATCCGGTGGTTATCTTGTCATCAACCCGACCGAGGCACTGGTCGCGGTTGACGTGAACTCCGGCCGTTCGACCCGTGAACGCAACATCGAAGAAACCGCTTACAAGACCAACCTTGAAGCGGCCGAAGAACTGGCACGCCAGCTGCGCCTGCGTGACCTTGCCGGTCTGATCGTTGTCGACTTTATCGACATGGAAGACCACCGCAACCAGGCATCCGTCGAACGCAAGCTCAAAGAAGCAATGCGCAACGACCGTGCCCGCCTGCAGATCGGTCGCATCAGCCCGTTTGGCCTGCTTGAAATGTCGCGTCAGCGCCTGCGTCCGTCGCTGGTCGAAAGCGCGTTTGAAGTTTGCACCCACTGCCGTGGTGTCGGCCTTGTCCGTTCGATCGAAAGTGCAGCCCTGCATCTGCTGCGCGTCATCGAGGAAGAAGGCATGCGCCGCCGTTCCGGCGCGCTGACCGTCCATGTTGCCAGTGAAGTTGCGCTTTATGTCCTGAACCGCAAGCGTGACTCGCTTGGCGAGATCGAAAGCCGTTATGGCTTCAGCGTCATGATCTTTGGTGATGACAGCCTGATTTCGCCAGATCACCGCATCGAACGCACCCGTGCGAAAAAGGGTGACGAAGCCGACGATGCCGCACCGGTTCTCAATACCGACAGTGTCTCGTTGACCGCGATTGAAAATCCGGTTGATACGGATGACGAAGACGACACGGAACGTAACGAAGATGACGATCAGAGCGGCAAGCGCCGTCGTCGCCGTCGTCGCCGCCGTGGCCGCAACGATGACCGCGATGATCGCAACAATGATCAGCAGCAGGATGCATCGGGCGACAGCGAGGATGCGTCTGACAACAATGATCGCAATAACAACAATGACGACGATGATGATGACAGCAACCGCAAACGCCGCCGTCGCGGCAAGCGTGGTGGTCGCCGTCGTTCGCGCCGTCAGGACTTTGACGGCAACCGTACCCGTTCGCCCGCAGATGATCCGGCCCTGACGGCAGCACGCCGCAACCGCGATCACGAAGCACCGGACGGCACGGATGAAGACACCGTGATCGATGCCGACAGCGAAGGTCAGGATGCCGATAGCTTCGATCAGGAGGGTGTTCGTGCGGGTCGTTCGCGTAGCACGACTGCCCCGGCCCCGGCCCGTCCGCGCCGTGATCGCAATGACAACCGCCGCAATCGTCGCGACCGTAACAACCGCCCGAACAATCGTGACGGCGACAATGACGGCAGCAACGAGCGCGATGTGAAGAACATCCCGATCCAGTCTGGTCCGGTCCCGGAAGCACCGTCGGAAGCACCGAGCGAAGCCAAACCGGAAGCAGCAAGCGCACCGGCCCCTGCCCCGGCAGAAGTCAGTGCCCCGGCACCGAAACCGGAAGCGGCGAAGGAAGATGCTCCGAAGGCAGAGGCCCCGGTAGAAAAACCGGCAGAGCCGAAAGCAGCTGAACCGGCCAAAGCCGAGAATGCCGAACCGGCACCGGAAGCAGCACCTGCGCCCGAGCCGGCAAAGGATGAAAAGCCGAAGCCGAAAAAACGCGGCTGGTGGAGCCTTGGTCGTTAAGGCCGGCCAACAGATCAAACAAAAAAGGGCTGCCCATCGGGCAGCCCTTTTTCTTTGGCGATCTTTTGAAAGATCAGCGTTTCCAGTTCTGAAGCGCCTTGACCGCACCTGTCATGGTTTCTTCGCTATGCGCGAATGAGAAGCGGACATAACCCTTGCCGCGCAGACGGTCGAAATCAGTGCCCGGCGTGGTCGCAACACCGGTTTCTTCGAGCATCTGTTTACAGAAAGCTTCGCTGTCAGTGGTCAGTTCGCGAACATCGGCATAAAGGTAAAACGCGCCATCGGCCGGGGCGAATTTGGTGAAGCCCGCCTTTGGCAGCCCATCAAGCAGGATTTCACGATTGCGCGCATAGGCCGCGATATTGGCTTGCAGTTCGTCTTCGCAATCGAACGCGGCCACTGCGGCCAGCTGCGACAATGCCGGGGCAGAGATAAATAGGTTCTGTTGCAGGCATTCGACCGCACGCATCAGATCGGGCGGCACAATCGCCCAGCCCAGACGCCAGCCGGTCATGGAAAAGTATTTCGAGAAGCTGTTGATGATGATCGCTTCATCGCCGAATTCAAGGGCAGTACATTCGGCAACATCACCAAATGAAATGCCCTGATAGATCTCGTCACTGATCAGGCGAATGCCATTGTCGCGGCAATAGGTCGCCAACTCACGATAGGTTTCAACATCGATCATGCTGCCCGCCGGGTTGGACGGGCTGGCAACGATCAGGCCATCGACCGGCTCATCAAGATCACGCAGCATCTGTACGGTCGGCTGATAATGGGTTTCCGGCCCCGCCGGCAGGTTGACTGTATCAATGCCAAGCGCGCTTAGAATGTTGTGATAGGCCGGATAACCGGGTGCTGCCATGGCAACACGGTCGCCCGCATCAAACGCGGCCAGAAACGCCAGCACAAAGATTGAGGACGACCCACTGGCGACACAGACGCGCGCCGGATCGACCGAGACACCAAATTTGGTTTTATAGTGCCCGGCAATGGCTTCGCGCAGTGGATCAATGCCCATGGCGTTGGTATAGCCGATCAGATCGCTCTCAAGTGCCTTGGCCGCGGCTTCGCGCACCTTGCGCGGTGCTGGGGTTCCTGGCTGACCGACTTCGAGGTGATAGACAGCCTTGCCTTCGGTTTCGCGCGCATTGGCCGCGCGCATGACGTCCATCACGATAAAGGGCGAAATTGCGCCGCGAAGGGATTGTTTCAATGCCATTTGTGGGGTCCTGACATGGGTTCAAGAACAACAGGGCAGGTTGTCCCCTGCCCTGTTTGGTGGTCTTTGATTAGCGGGTCCCGGCCATGCCGCCGCCTGCCGGATCGGCAAGGAACTGGCAGCTTTCCGGATGGGGTGGCGTACCTTCAAGGCACTTGATCACATTGACCGAAGACGCCCCGTCAGAATTAAGCGCCACACCGGATGCGGCACCGCTGCCAATCAGGTCTTCGGCCATGGTGGCGATCTGTTTGGTCGCCCCGGCTGGCGTGCCTGTCCCGGCGATACCGTAATAATATTCCCAAACAAACGGGTTCACCATCAGAGCCGGCCCCATCAGCGGTGTCGAGACCATGGCGGCATCGCCCGCTGCAAGGTTAAGGCCAAAGGCATCCGCACCAAGCCCGGCGCCAAACGGCGTGTTCATGGTGGTGACACAGGCAACCGCATTGGCCGCACGGTCAACGACAACAAAGCCACTGCGTCCGGCTTTGGCTTGTGCAGCCTCCGTCCCCGACGCGATATCCGCCAGATAGCGGTTGAGGATATCGGCAAGGTCGCTGCCCCCAGCAATCACGGACGCACCGGAATCAGATCGCGGCGGATAGGCAAGGTAAAGGGTTTCATTGCCCACCTTGACCTCGGCCGCGGTTTTCCATTGCGGGCGATAGCTGCGCATGTCTTCGGCAGTAAGCGTACCACCGGCGGCCGTCACGGCATTGGCGATATCCGCACCCAATGCGCCGTTATAAAACTCGCCCGGTCCCTTGACGCGAAGCGAGGTCAGAAGGGCTGCCAGGTTAACCGCGCGAATGCGATCGCCGACCTCAAGCATTTTGCCATCTGGCATGAAGGTCGCGCGCAGCGCCGGGCTGGCTTCGATCCGGGCACGGTTTGCCTCGATATCCTTGACCAGCGAGCGCGAAACCGGCACGCCAAGGCGGGCATATTGCTCAGCCGCACTGATCAAAGAGCCCCACTGCAAACGGCCGTAACGCGCGCTTAGCGCATAAAGGCCGCGCGGCACGGTCGGAATGGTGGTTGCGGTCTGATCGGAACCGGTCCGGGTGCCTGGGCGCGGCCAGAAATCAAGAACTTCGACCTTTTGCGTCGCGCGGTCATGCACAACACAAACACCGCCCCCGCCGATACCGGCAACCGAGGGCTTGGTCACGGTCATGGTGGCATAAAGCGCCACCGCCGCGTCCGCCGCCGTCCCGCCAGCCGACAAAACATCGCGCGCATTGCGCACCGCGCGCGGCTCATCGGCGACGACGCCGCCGAAATAGCCAGCGACTGCCCCTATTTGACCAATATTTTCTGTTTCATTAGCACTACATGCAGCAAGACCGGCAGTCATTGCGATTGCGAACGCGATCCGCCATGATGGCTTGCGCGTCGGCATGGAACCGACATCAGTCGAACGAAAATATGGAACGCACATTTTGCTCAGACGCATTATTACTCTCACTGCCATTTTCCTTGTTGCCCTGCCTAGCACGGTTTTCGCGCAGGGTCGTTCTTTTATCCGCGATACAGAGATCGAAGAAACCCTCCGGATGTATGCCACGCCCATTTTCAGGGCGGCGGGCCTCGATCCGAATGGCGTGTCAGTTTATATCGTTTCCGACAACAGCTTGAACGCATTTGTTGCCGGGGGCCAAAAGCTTTTTATCAATACTGGGCTGTTGTTAAAAGCAGAGACTCCCGAACAGGTTATCGGCGTCATGGCCCACGAGACCGGTCATATATCGGGCGGCCACCTTTCGCGTGTTCATGACCAGCTGCGCAACGCGTCTGCGATCTCCATTCTGTCCACCATTGCCGGGGTTGCCGCAGGTGTTGCCGCGGGCCGGTCTGACGTTGGTACCGCCGCCATTCTCGGTGGTCAGAACGTTGCGACCCGTAACTTCCTTGCCTATTCCCGAACCCAGGAAAGCAGTGCCGACCAGGCCGGCGTGAAGTATCTGACAGAGGCTGGTATTTCAGCACGCGGCATGATGGAATTCATGGAGACGCTTGAAGGTCAGGAATTGCTGAGCACCGCTAGCCAGGACCCGTATCTGCGAAGCCACCCGCTCACTGTCGAGCGTGTCGATTTTCTTGAGAATTATGTGGCCAACTCGCCGCTTAAGGATGCCAAGGTCAGCCCGGAACTTTATGAACGCCATGCCCGCATGCGCGCCAAGCTGTTTGCCTTTACCAACCATATCCAGAATACGATGCGCACCTACCCGGAAAGCGATACCAGCATTCCGGCACGCTATGCCCGTTCCATCGCCTATTATCGCGATTCCCAGCTTGATCCGGCTCTTGAGATCATCGAAGGCCTGATCGCCGAGGAACCGTCGAACGCCTATTTCGAGGAATTGAAAGGCCAGATTCTTCTGGAATTCGGCCGTGCGCGCGAAGCCATCCCGCCGCTGCAAAATTCCGCAGAACTGTCCAATGGCGCGCCGCTGATCCGGCTGCTGCTGGCCCATGCGATGATTGAAACCGGCGATGAACAATATCTTGCCCCGGCCAAGGAGAACCTGATTGGCGCGTTGTCACGGGAACGTGGCAACGCGTCCGCATGGCGTTTCCGCGCGATTGTCGAAAACCGGCTTGGCAATGAGGGCGAAGCGTCCCTGTCCCAAGCTGAATACAGCCTTTTGACCGGTGATAGGCAGGCCGCAAGCTATCACGCGGTTCAGGCGGACCGGAAACTTGAAAAAGGAACGGCTGCGTGGCTTCGGGCGCAAGATATCCTGCAGGCCACCAATCCTGATGGCGTGCCAAGCAAGGATAAACCCAATTGAGGATGCAGGTCGCTCTGCGAGCACTTTTGCATCCGGTCTGGACTCTCTCAAAAGTACGACGTGCTGCGTCTTTGATGATTGTCATCGGATCCCTGGGGTTGGCGGGCTGCACCCTGCCCGATGCGGGTGTGGATGTCAGTGGTGATCTGAAGCTGCTTTATGCGCCGTTTTCGCTCAGCAATCCGCCGCGCTATTGGCAGGTTCACCAAGCACAAGACACCACACCAGCCCCGCTTGGCTGGGAAGACAAGGACGGGCGCATTGCCCTTGCCGCCCGCCCGGGCATAGGCGCCTTTGAAATCGGGCGCCGGACAAATGTGATTGTGCTGGCCTCGCCATTCCTGTCGTTTGACTGGCAGTTCAACAGTGCCGCTCAGGTCGGCGATGTGGAACTGGTTCTTGGCTTTCGGCGCCAGGATCAAGGAAGCTGGACGGAAAGCGATCTTGGGTCGGGCAAACCCACAATGGATCAGGAAGTGCGGATTGCGATTGGGCAATATTCGGTGCGCTACGGCGAATGGCAGCGCGAATATTTCGACCTGGCAACGCTTTATCGCCGCTATTGGCCTGAAACGGCTGCCGATGAAGTTCGGCTTGTCTGGATCGGGCTTGTTTCAGGCAAGGATCACGTCGCTAGCGAGAACAGTGTCACACATCTAACGCATATTTTACTTTCCCGTTAGCAGCCTGATCACGTATCAAAAACCATCACATGTAATCAGGGTCAGGACCAAGACGTCATCGACTGACCAAAGACAAAAGGACGCCCTATGACTTCCCAGATCGCAAAGCGCTTTCTTGCCGGTACGGCACTTGGTTTTGGCATGCTGCTTGGGTCGCAGGCCGCAATGGCGCAGGATGCGCTCAGCACCGATCAGAAAGCTGAAATCGAAGGCGTTATCGAACAGTACCTGCTTGAAAATCCGGATGTTCTTTTGCGCGCCATTCAGAACGTTCAGACCTGGCAAGCATCCGAACAAGCCCGCCAGCAGGCAGAAGCGATCACACCGGTCTGGGATGCACTGGTTGCCGACAGTTCCGTTCCGTCCGTTGGCCCGCTTGATGCACCGGTGACCGTGATCGAGTTTTTCGATTATCACTGCGGGTACTGCAAGCGCGCCTTTGATGGCGTGAAGGAAATTGCAGAAAATAGTGATGGCAAGGTACGCACCATCTTTGTTGAATTCCCGATCCTGCGCGAAGAAAGCGGCCTTGCCGCGCGTGCCGCACTGGCCGCTGCCAAGCAAGACAAATACATGGCGGTGCACGAAGCCTTTATGAGCAGCCGTGGCGTTCTTGACCAGAACACGATCAATGATTTGGCCGCCGGTGCGGGTGTTGATGTCGACCAGATGTTGGCCGACATGAAATCACCGGAAATCAGCGGCATGTTGGCACAGTATTCCTCGATGGCGCGTGCGGTTGGTATTTCCGGCACCCCGGCCTTCCTCATCAATGGCACCATGGTCTCGGGTGCGGATATGGACCGCGTCAACGCACTTGTCGATGCGGGCCTGAAGGACGCATCCTGATCCGGGAAGCCTGTTGACCCTCAAGCTGCCTACATCTGCAGTTTGATGGTTTCGACATCTCAACAAAACACAAAAAGGGCCGTTTCATTTTCGAAACGGCCCTTTTGCATTGCGGGTTTTGGCAAGTGATAGTGCCTAGATGATCCCGGCCAGAGGCGAGGACGGATCAGCGTATTTCTTTCTCGGCATGCGGCCAGCCAGGAACGATTCACGTCCGGCAATGATCGCGTGTTTCATCGCACGCGCCATGCGGATCGGGTCCTTTGCCCCGGCAATGGCTGTATTCATCAAGACACCATCACAGCCGAGCTCCATGGCCACCGCCGCATCCGATGCGCTGCCAACCCCGGCATCGACCAGAACAGGCACGTTGGCGTTTTCCTTGATCAGCGCGATATTGACCGGGTTCAAAATCCCCATGCCTGATCCGATGAGCGAGCCCAGCGGCATGATCGCGCAGCAACCCATGTCTTCAAGCATCTTGGCCTGAATGGGATCATCACTGCAGTAGACCATGACATCAAAGCCATCCTTGATGAGTGCTTCGGCGGCGACAAGCGTTTCAGGCATATTGGGATAAAGCGTCGCCTGATCGCCCAGCACTTCAAGCTTCACCAGGTTCCAGCCACCGGCTTCGCGCGCAAGACGGAGCGTGCGCACCGCATCATCGGCGGTAAAGCAGCCCGCCGTATTGGGCAGATAGGTGTATTTTTTCGGATCGACATAATCGACCAGCATCGGCTGGTTCGGGTCGGTCAGGTTCACACGGCGCACGGCAACGGTGACGATTTCGGCCCCGGATGCCTCAATCGCGATTTTGGTTTCTTCGAAATCCTTGTATTTGCCGGTCCCGACCAGCAGACGCGATGAGAATTTCTTGCCCGCAACGACAAAGCCGTCATCTTCGGCCGTCGCCAGATTAGCTTCCTGCGAACCGCCACCGATGAAGTGAACGATTTCAAGTTTGTCGCCATCCGCAAGCGGGGTTTCGCCATACGCCGTCTTGGGAACGATTTCCAGATTACGTTCGACTGCGACCTTGGTCTGGGCGATTCCAAGTTCGCCAAGAAGGTCGGCAACGTTTCCGGCATTTTCGATTGTGCGGTCTTCACCGTTGATCGTCAGACGCATCTTTTTGCTTCATCCCTGTGGTATCAAAATCTTCACAATTGCCGCGCAGTATGCGCAGCACCTTTGCCTGAGGCAAGCCGTGTTACGCGGCTTTTTGGGTTTGGTCGCATTGGCAGCCGGATTGAGCCGAGATTTGCCATGCAGGCCAAGCATCAAGGCAGCGTTGCAAAGGCCACTGCAAAGTTGCGTCAGACTTTAGTCGTGTTATAAACGCAACTCCAAATGTTGGGCATGCAGATCGCTGCTGCTGCGCGGTTCGGACGTTTACGTGACGATCGACAAACATCGCGGGCAGACAAGCGACGGATGCCTCGAAACAAGAATGGAAGTGAACGGGTTGACTGGTTTTAGGCAAAACCGACAAGAAGACTCTGGCATTCTTGGTAATGCTAAGGCATATACGCACACATCGGTTGCGATCCTTGAAGCTTTCGCCGCATCGACCATGGCGAAATTCGGGATTCATCTGTCCAACATTCAAAAGCGGAATGCATTCAGACACGATCCATACGTCTCGAAAGCTTTACACGGCATGATCTATGGCTTTGGCTCCCGGAGCAACAAGAACGCCCTGGATGCCATGCGCGGATTGATCCACACACCATCATAAAGATATCGAAATGAGCAAGTTCAACATCGACAATGACGCCATTCGCCAGCTCGCAGAGCTGCTGGACGACACCAATCTGACCGAAATTGAAGTTGCCGCAGGTGACAACCGTATTCGTGTCGCCCGTCAGGGCACCATGGTTGCTGCTGCTCCGGCGGCTGCCCCGGCTGCGGCACCCGCTGCTGCTGCGGCGCTGCCCCCTGCCGCACCGGCAGATGCAGGTTCCCATCCGGGTGCTGTCAAATCGCCGATGGTCGGCGTTGTTTACTTCGCCCCGGAACCGGGTGCAGCACCGTTCATCTCGGTTGGCGCATCGGTTTCCGAAGGCCAGACCCTGATGCTGATTGAGGCAATGAAAACCTTCAACCCGATCCGCGCCCCGAAATCGGGCAAGGTCACCCAGATTATCGCGACCGACGGCCACCCGGTCGAATATGACGAGCCGCTGGTCATTATTGAATAAGTCGGGGTATCAACCGCATGTTCGACAAAATCCTGATTGCCAACCGTGGTGAGATCGCGCTTCGTATCCAGCGCGCCTGCCGCGAAATGGGCATCAAAACTGTCGCGGTGCATTCCACTGCTGATGCAGACGCCATGCATGTGCGTCTGGCCGACGAATCGGTCTGCATCGGCCCGGCAGCATCCAAAGACAGCTATCTGAATATTCCGGCCATCCTTTCGGCTGCTGAAATCACCGGGGCCGAGGCCATCCATCCGGGATACGGCTTCCTGTCGGAAAGTGCTGATTTCGCGTCCATGGTCGAAGAGCACGGCTTTGCCTTCATCGGCCCGACGCCGGAACATATCCGCACCATGGGTGACAAGATCACGGCAAAACAGACGGCCGAAAAGCTTGGCATTCCGTGTGTTCCGGGATCTGATGGTGAAATCACCACCGTTGACGAAGCCCGCAAATGCGCCAAGGAGATCGGTTATCCGGTCCTGATCAAGGCATCTGGCGGCGGCGGCGGTCGTGGCATGAAAGTGGTCGATCGCGAAGAAGATCTTTCCGAAGCATTTTCCATGACCCGCAAGGAAGCATTGCAGAACTTTGGCAATGCCGCCGTTTACATGGAAAAGTACCTTGGCAAACCGCGCCATATCGAGTTGCAGGTCATTGGCGACATG
The DNA here is from genome assembly GCF_056161285.1 of Thalassospira sp. ABL2_045. NCBI lineage: Bacteria > Pseudomonadati > Pseudomonadota > Alphaproteobacteria > Rhodospirillales > Thalassospiraceae > Thalassospira > Thalassospira sp. ABL2_045. Next base: position 33,730 of record NZ_JBSWYV010000011.1, read on the forward strand.
CATGGCAACGCCGTTCACCTGTTTGAACGCGATTGTTCCTTGCAGCGTCGTCACCAGAAGGTGCTTGAAGAAGCCCCGTCTCCGACCCTGACAGCAGAAGAACGCGAACGGATCGGCTCCACGGTTGCCAATGCCATGATCGGCATGGGTTATCGCAATGCCGGCACGATCGAGTTCCTGTATGAGAATGGCGAGTTCTATTTCATTGAAATGAACACCCGCCTGCAGGTGGAACACCCGGTTACGGAAATGATTTCCGGTGTTGACCTTGTGCGTGAACAGATCCGTGTTGCGGCTGGTCTTGAGCTGTCATTCAAGCAGGAAGACCTTGAAATTCATGGTCACGCCATTGAATGCCGTATCAATGCCGAAGACCCGGAAACCTTTGTTCCGTCACCGGGCAAGATCAAGGAATATCATGCGCCGGGCGGTCTGGGCGTGCGTGTCGATAGCGGCATCTATGCCGGTTATTCGATCCCGCCCTATTATGACAGCATGATCGCAAAGCTGATTGTTCATGGTCGTGACCGTGAAGAATGTATGATGCGCCTGCGCCGTGCACTGGCGGAATATGCGATTGGCGGCATCAAAACCACCATCCCGCTGCATCAGACACTTCTTGCCAACCCGGACATCCAGAAAGGGGATTATGACATCCACTGGCTGGAAAAGTTCATGGGCATGAAAAAAACGCTGTAATCAGCGCTGAAATCAATTTCAAACGGGAACCTTCGGGTTCCCGTTTTTTTATCTGCGATCCACATCAAACTGTTAATCAGGCTTCCCTATAATCGGTGATGGGTTCAGACTGGGTGAAGTGTTGACCTTGTCGGAGCCCATAGCGTTCCTAATATGTAAATTGTCACCAGAAAACAGGACCGAAGCAATTATCACTGCGATCATGTCAAACCAGCTGACCCCTGATCTTTTGATCCGAGCCTATTCCGTCGGCCTGTTCCCCATGGCCGAAAGCCACGATGATCCGACCCTGTACTGGATTGATCCGGAATGGCGCGGCATCTTGCCGCTTGATGGGTTTCATGTCCCGCGCAGCCTGCGCAAGGCTGTGCGCAAGGGCACCTATAAAATCCATGTCGACCGGGCCTTTCCCGATGTCATTCGCGCCTGTGCAGAACCCACCGACACCCGCGATGACACCTGGATTAACGAAAACATCCTTGATGCCTATTGCGCGCTTCACAAGATGGGCTGTGCCCATTCGATCGAGGCCTGGAAAGACGGCGAACTGGTTGGGGGGCTGTATGGTGTTAGCCTCGGCAAGGCGTTCTTTGGTGAAAGCATGTTTTCGCGCGCAACAAACGCGTCCAAGGTGGCCCTGGTCTATCTGGTCGCACTGATGCGTCAGGGCGGCTACAGCCTGCTTGATACGCAGTTTGTCAACGATCACCTCAAACAGTTCGGGGTCGAGGAAATCCCGCGCGAGCGATATCGCAACGAACTGGCCAAGGCGCTGACAGGACGCGCCAACCTTCCGTTTGAGGTCGAGCCGGAAATCCTTGAAGAAACGCTGACAGGCGGCGATAGTGAGGCACATCCGCGATCCTGAATTCTGCTGTCGCGATTGCCACCACCCCTACGACACCAAGACGAGTTCCACATGAACATTCGCCCCGCCACCGAACAAGACATTTCCGCCATTGTTGATATCGTCGCCCCGATCCTTAGGGCCGGCGACACCTATGCCATCGATAGCGACATGACCGACGACGACGTCATTGGCTATTGGATGGGCAAGGACAAGGTCACCCTAGTGGCCGAGGAAGACAGCAAGGTGGTCGGCACCTATTATATCCGCCAAAATCAGGGCGGCGGCGGATCGCACGTTTGTAATTGTGGCTATATGACATCCCCCGCGGCCAGTGGCCGGGGCATTGCACGGCGCATGTGCGAAGACTCACTGCTGCGCGCCAAGGTGCTGGGCTATCGCGCCATGCAGTTCAATTTCGTGATCGCCAGCAACGCCGCCGCTGTTCACCTGTGGCCGAAGCTTGGTTTTGAGATTGTTGGGCGCCTGCCCGGTGCGTTCATGCACCCGACATTGGGCGAAACCGATGCACTGGTTATGTATCGCAAGCTTTAGGGCAGCCAGAACCGACAACAAAAAGGGCGGGCACCGTTTTGGCACCCGCCCTTTTGTTTATTCAAAACTATCTGTTCGGATCAGAACAGGAAGCGGACACGAAGCGTGCCTTCAATGCCTGACAGCTCCTTACGAACGCCCTCGCCCGGTTTGATTTCCTTGTCGACTTCGACAACCACATAACCAACGCCACCTTCGGAACGCAGGTACTGGCCGCTGATGTTGATACCACGACGGGCGAACACGTCGTTGATCTTAAGCAGCACGCCCGGAACGTTGCGGTGAATGTGCATGAAGCGGGTATGGGTGCGGTCCTTGACCGGAAGCGAGACTTCCGGGAAGTTCACAGCCCCAAGGGTCGAACCGTTATCGGAATAGGTGATCAGTTTGTCTGCCACCTCGATCCCGATGTTTTCCTGTGCTTCCTGTGTCGATCCGCCAATGTGCGGGGTCAGGATCACGTTGCTCATGCCGCGCAGCGGGCTTTCGAACTGTTCGTCCTTGCCTGCCGGCTCAACCGGGAACACATCAAGTGCCGCACCAGCCAGATGACCGCTTTCAAGCGCCGCTGCCAGATCTTCAATCACGATGACATTGCCACGCGCGGCATTGATCAGGTGCGCGCCCTTTTTCATCTTGGCGATTTCGGCACCGGTGATCATGTTCTTGGTCTGCTCATTGGCCGGAACATGCAGGGTGACGACATCGGACTTTTCAAGCAGTTCATCCATCGACGAACAGGAATTGGCATTCCCCATGGCCAGCTTGTTGACCACGTCGAAGTAAATCACATTCATGCCAAGCGATTCCGCCAGCACCGACAGCTGCGAACCGATATGGCCATAACCGATGATACCCAGCGTCTTGCCACGCGCCTCGTAGGAGCCATGGGCGTTTTTCAGCCAGCCACCGTCATGGGCGGCGGCATTGCGCTTGGGAATACCACGCAGCAGCATGATGATCTGACCCAGCACCAGTTCAGCAACCGAACGGGTATTGGAATACGGTGCGTTGAACACCGGAATGCCGCGCATGGCCGCAGCCTGCAGGTCAACCTGGTTGGTGCCGATGCAGAAACAGCCGATCGAGGTCAGCTTGGATGCGGCATCAATGACTTCTTCGGTGAGTTTGGTACGGGAACGAATGCCCAAAAAGTGCGCTTCGGAGACAACGGACTTCAGTTCGTCCGCGTCGAGCGCAGCAGGGTAATGGTCGACATTTGAGTAGCCGGCCTCTTTGAACATCTTTACAGCGTTTTCATGGATTCCTTCGAGCAGGACAACCTTGATCTTGTCCTTCTCCAACGAAAGTTTGCTGTTCACGGCGCACCATCCTTTTCTTCGCGAGGGCGACACGGGAAAATCCCCGAGCCGTTTTTCAAACCGTTTGAAACGGCCTGTGGCACAATGAAATAGGACTTCGCGGCACGTCCGTCAAAGGCTTTCCCTTGCGTAAATGTGCATTGCGCCTATCTTCTGAACGCATATACCGGCTAATGCGTATGAAAATCAGGCCCCTTCAACGGGCCTTTATCACCTTTGGGGACCCGCTTCGGGGAACTTGCTTTGCCTGTCGAAATCAGAACCGTCACCGATATCCATCAAATCGGACAACAGAACTGGGACAACTGTGCGGGGGATGATAACCCGTTTGTCAGTTTTGCCTTTCTTTCAGCCATGGAAGACAGCGGTTCGACCACGGCCGAAACCGGCTGGCAGCCCTTTCATCTGGTGGCCGAGGATGAAACAGGCTCTGTGATCGGCATTGTGCCGCTTTATGTCAAAGCCCATTCATACGGCGAATATGTTTTCGACTGGGCATGGGCAGAGGCCTATGAACGCGCTGGCGGGCGCTATTACCCGAAACTGCAATCAGCCGTGCCGTTTTCCCCAGTCCCTGGCCCGAGGCTGCTTGTTGCCAAGGATCACCCAGATCCTGACAGTGTTCGTGGCGCTCTTATCAATGGCATGACGATCCTGCCAGAAAAGCTTGGCATGGCGACATTGCATGTCACGTTCTGTAGCGGCGATGAAAGCAGGCAGATGCAGCAGGCTGGTTTTTTACCGCGCACCGGCATGCAGTACCATTGGCTCAACCGTGATTATCAGAATTTCGATGATTTTCTCGGCGCGCTTAATTCGCGCAAACGCAAAAACCTGCGCAAGGAACGCAAACAGGTTCTTGAAGCCGGGTACAGTTTTGAAGCACTGCGCGGAGATGATCTGAAGCCCCATCATTGGGACCGGTTTTATCATTTCTATCGCGATACATCGGACCGCAAATGGGGTCAGGCCTATTTAACGCGCGAATTCTTTGACCTGCTTCATGAACGCATGAGCGACCGTACGGTTCTGGTCTGCGCCTTCAATGACGGCGAAATGGTGACCGGTGCGCTTAACATGATCGGGTCGGAAACGCTTTATGGCCGCAACTGGGGCACGATTGATCGCACGCCGCTTCTGCATTTCGAGACCTGTTATTATCAGGCGATTGATATCGCCATTGAACATGGCCTGAAAACAGTCGAGGCCGGGGCACAGGGCGAACACAAGATTCAGCGCGGCTACGAGCCGGTGATTACACATTCCGCCCACCTGATTGCGGATCCGGGCCTTAAGCGCGCTGTTGCGCAGTTTCTGGCACAGGAACGCGATCATATTGATCAGGATCGCGATTTTATCCTGTCGGAACACAGCCCCTATCGCCAGGACCAACCCACCCCGAAAAGCTGACCCAAACACAAGACAAAAAGAAAAGGCGCAGGGATTTCCCCCGCGCCTTTTTTATCAAGATATCTGATGCGTCAGACGGTACGAACGTCATCCAGGAAGCCATTAACATGGCTGCGCAACTCGTCATTGGCGGCAGCCAGTCGACCGACGCTATCAAGCTGGCCGTTCGACAGATCGCCACTTTCCGTCGTTGCATCCGCGACGTTTTTCACAGCATTGGTGATGGCAACGTTACCGTTGGCCGCTCCTTCGACACTGCGTGAGATTTCCTCGGTTGCTGCACCCTGCTCTTCGACGGCACTGGCAACAACCGACATCAGCTCGTCGATCTTGGTGATGGTGTCGGCAAAGCCACGCACGGCCTCAGCGGCAGCACCGGTTTCGCCTTGCATCTCGGCGATTTTGGCCGTGATCTGCTCGGTTGCCTTAACCGTCTGGGAAGCAAGATTTTTGACCTCACCAGCAACGACCGCAAAGCCTTTGCCTGCTTCACCGGCACGGGCCGATTCAATTGTCGCGTTCAGTGCCAACAGGTTGGTCTGATCGGCGATGTCACTGATCAGATTGACAACCTCGCCAACGCTTTGCGCGGCATCATTGAGTTTCTCGACACGTTCGTTGGTCCGTTCGGTTTCGCCAACCGCGACCTGCGTGATTTCGGTCACGCGGGCAATCTGCGACGAGATTTCCGAGATCGAGGCCGACAACTGTGCGGTTGCAGACGCGACCGTTTCGATGTTGGTCGAGGACTCTTGGGCCTGTTCGGCCACATCCTGTGCGTCCTGGTTGGCGCGCTGCGCGTGCGAAGTCAGTGTCTCGGAGGCCGAACGCACGTCATCAAGTGCTGCATTCACTGCCGTCAACACATCCTGGATTTTCTCATCGAAGCCCTTGGTAAGGCTTCCCATACGCTGGCTGCGTTCAACCTGACGCTGGGCTTCGACTTTTTCCTGTTCGGCCATGCGGGCACGTTCACGGGCGTTTTCGCGGAAGACTTCAAGCGATTTCGCCATCGCACCAACTTCATCGGCACGCTTCATATCAAGCGTTTCGATATCAAGGTTCCCGGCCGCAAGGTTGCCCATCGCTTCGGTCATCTTGCGGATCGGCGTTGCGATCATGCGTGACAATGTTCCGCCAAACAGCACCGCCATCGCGATCAACAGGATAACACCAACCCCCAGGGTAATCTGGAAGATGGTCATCGCCTGTTCGACTTCGGCCTCAACATCAAGCACCAGTTGATCGATATTTTTAGCAAGATCACCGGCAATCATGGTGACCTGATCGGCCAGTTCGCGCGGCTCACCGGATGCTTCAATCGCACGGGCATGGTTGACCGTCAGATAATGATGCATCAGCTCTGCCTGCTGGAGCGCGATTTCTTCCCAGCGATCAATTGCGCCGTCCATGTCTTCGATCAATGTCGCGACCTCTGGGTTGATCACTTCATAAGACTTCAGCACGTCGGTCCGGATATCGATTTCTTCAAGCGCGGTTTCATAACCGGCCAAACCGGCACGATCCCCCGTGGTCAGGAAGTAAATCAGTTCCTGACGGGCCATCAGATAAGCCCGATCAAGATCACGGTAGTCCCGCTCGAACTCGGAAAGGTACTCGCGCTGTTCATTCGCACTGTTGACCTTCATGGTTGCAAAGATACCAGCACCGGCGACCATCAGGATCACGGCGATCATGATCGCAAAGCAGGTCATCAATTTTGACGGGATAGAGAGGTTTTCAAAAAATTTCATCACTTTTTCCCCTACAGACCGCGTCGACGCGCGAGTTCGTTGAGATTGACCTCAATGGTCACAGCACCGATCGGCTGACGGTCCGCGTCGCTCATTGTCATGTTGAGCTGCGTGCGCCAAGAGTCCGAACCCTCATTGTATTCGGCCTCGTCAATAAACACGGCGTCCGCCCCATTCGGATAGGTATTCTGGAACTTTGCCTCATCCCCCTGCCAGAAGTCCGACGTGATGGAACTTTGACCGACATTGAGGCCCACCGAGTCCATCACGAAAATCTCGGCAAACAATCCGCCGGAACGTGCCTGGATCTGGGTAAGATAACTCGACAGCGGGTTGGTCAGGATTGCAGCGACCAGTGGCTGGTCTTCAGCTTCGCGCTCTGCGCGCCATTGCTGGTCTGCCGCATCAATCTCATCCTGCGTCATGTTCGTACGCAGCTTGTTTTGCGATGTGATCGACAGTGCCACAACCGGATTAGCAAGCCACTCGCGGATATCGCGGATCACTTCATCAGTAATGAGCACGTTGGGATCTCCCGGCAACTCTGCCTTGGCAAACGCGACATGCGGCACAGCAAGCACTGCTGCTGTCAGCATCCCGGCCAAAGCCACACAACACTTGGATTTCATTCGTTTTACTCCCCTAGTCTATGCCGACGGCGTGAGTTGACTATCTATTCGTATAGCGCCTTATACAAAGGATATAATTCGAATACAACCTTTTTTAGAATCCAAGGAAAAGTGGAGCCGCATGAGAGGAGCTTCCACATTTTCCATATGTGGATTGCGCGCCCTAAAACAACAGTGCGATCAGCAGAAGTTGGGGAAACGGGAAACCCGAAATTCAGGCAAGAAAAAAGCGGCGGTATAAAACCGCCGCTGAGTTTGGTTGGGACACGAGCAAACTGCAGAAGATTACGTTGTTCCAGGCGCGAGACGCGCCCCTGCAAAGAACAACTGTCCACCCTGACCTAAGCAGGAAGCGTGCCAACTTTATAAATCCCCGGAAACCCGACGTTTTTGGGGATATCGGACACGCTCTTTGGCGAACACAGAAATATTACCCCATAATCTTTGCATTTCAAAATGCAAAGATTGCAAATTGCAAAAATCAATCTTTGCAATTTGCAAATAACTACTTCTAATTTAGAACATTTCGTTATTTTCACGCAACTTAATGCGCCTAGCTGCTGCGCTTTTTCTTTTTCTTGCTAGCACCGAGATTCAGCAAGGCTGGCGCCTTTTCGATGATTTCTTCGAGGATGTCTTTGGCCGTATCGAGATCTTCCTTGGCGGAGTCGTCAAGCTGACGGATATAGCGCGGGTCAGAAATCATGCGTTCTGCCTCATAGAGGGTACGCAACTCGCTCTGAAACATCTCACGGGCGCCAAGCGGCAGGTTTTCCTTGGCACTCATGATAAAGAAGAACTTTAGACTGGTTTTGATCACAATACGCAGCATCAAGACCTGCAGCTTGTGAAACTGCTCTTCGAGTTCTTCTTTCTTGGGATGACTTTCGAGCTTGTTCATCCGCTCCATAATTACCAGCGACAACGCCTTGAAGTTGTCAACTTCCTCACGGAACGGGCGGTAACCGGTCACATCGGACTTGTCGGCATTCTTTTCGAGCACTTCGGCAAGCGCAATCAGCTTGCGCGCACGCAATTCCAGCCGGGAGAGAAACTCCTCGACCTCGTTTCTGTATTTTCGTTGTGCTGCTTGGCTCATAACATTCTGGCATTCTTGAAATGACGGTGCCCGGAAACTGGGTCTCCGGGCACCAATCTATACTGCCAATCATTAACAACAACCTGAGAACAGCAAAAGGCTTCTGTTAGCCCGCCATCTCGGGATCTTTTTTCTGTTGTTTTTCGCCGTTGTCATCTTCCGGATAGCGGAAAATGACCGCGTCGTCTTCAATATCGACCAGCACAGCACCACCTTTGGACAGCTTGCCAAACAGCAACTCTTCAGCGAGCGGCTTTTTGACATGCTCCTGAATAACGCGGCCCAACGGACGCGCCCCAAAGGCCACATCGTAACCGCGTTCGGCCATCCAGCTCCGGGCCGCTTCGGTGAGCTCGATCGAAACGTTACGATCCGCCAACTGCGCTTCAAGCTGCAAGATGAACTTGTCGACGACCATTTTGACGACTTCCGGCTTCAGGTTGGCGAACGGAATGACCGCATCCAGACGGTTGCGGAATTCCGGCGTGAAGGTGCGTTTGATTGCCTCTTCATCTTCGCCGGTGCGCATTTCGCGCTTGAAGCCGATTGGCGGCTTGGCCATATCCGACGCGCCAGCATTGGTCGTCATCACCAGCACGACATTGCGGAAATCGACCGTCTTGCCGTTATTGTCGGTCAGCTTGCCGTGATCCATGACCTGTAGAAGAATATTGAACAGGTCCGGATGGGCCTTTTCAATTTCATCGAGCAGCACAACTGCGTGCGGGTGCTGATCAACAGCATCGGTCAGCAGACCACCCTGATCAAACCCGACATAGCCCGGCGGCGCACCAATCAGACGTGAAACACTGTGGCGTTCCATATATTCGGACATGTCAAATCGGATGAACTCGATCCCCATGACGGTTGCCAGTTGCTTGGTCACCTCGGTCTTACCAACACCGGTCGGGCCCGAGAACAGGTAACTGCCAATCGGTTTTTCAGGTTCACGCAAACCTGCCCGGGCAAGCTTGATCGCACTTGAAAGCGCCTCGATCGCGCCATCCTGACCAAACACAACCGTTTTAAGATCGCGCTCAAGATTGGCGAGCGCCTTGCGGTCGTCGGTCGAAACCGATTTTGGTGGGATGCGGGCAATCTTGGCGACGATTTCCTCGACATCACGCTTGCCAACAGTCCGCTTGCGCTTGCTTGGTGCGATCAGCATGCGGGATGCACCGACCTCGTCAATCACGTCAATCGCACTGTCAGGCCGCTTGCGGTCACTGATGTAACGCGACGCCAACTCAACAGCGGAGCGCAACGCTTCGTTGGTGTATTTGACCTGGTGATGCTCCTCGTAATAGGGCTTGAGCCCCTTGAGGATCTTGACGGTATCGGCTTCGGACGGTTCCTCGACATCGATTTTCTGGAAACGACGGACAAGGGCGCGGTCCTTTTCAAAGTGACCCCGGAATTCCTTATAGGTCGTCGACCCGATGCACCGAAGCGATCCGCTTGCCAGTGCCGGCTTGAGCAGGTTCGAGGCATCCATGGCCCCACCCGACGTGGCACCCGCACCGATCACGGTGTGGATTTCGTCAATGAACAGAACAGCCCCCTCATACTCTTCGAGTTCCTTGACGACCGCCTTCAGGCGTTCTTCGAAATCGCCGCGATAGCGCGTGCCGGCCAGAAGTGCGCCCATATCAAGCGCAAAGATCGTGGCATTTTCCAGCACCTCAGGCACGTCACCATCATTGATCCGGCGCGCAAGACCTTCGGCGATGGCGGTTTTACCAACGCCCGGATCCCCGACGTAAAGCGGGTTATTCTTGGTCCGGCGGCACAGCACCTGAATGGTACGGTCAATTTCGCTTTGACGTCCGATCAGCGGATCGATCTTGCCGCTCTGGGCTTTGACATTGAGGTTCACACAATAGGCCTTGAGCGCCTCGCCCTCGGCCGGGCCGCTTTCTTCGCCTTCTGGCGACATGCCCGAGACCGGTTCTTCATCGGCACCACGCGGGATGCGACGTTCATTCATCTCGGATGCCTTGGCAATACCATGTGAAATGTAGTTCACCGCATCCAGACGCGTCATATCCTGCAGCTGCAGGTAATAGACAGCATGCGACTCCCGCTCCGAGAACAGGGCAACAAGGACATTGGCGCCTGTAACTTCTTCGCGTCCGGATGATTGCACGTGGATGGCGGCGCGTTGGATAACGCGCTGGAAACCGGCGGTCGGCTTGGGATCGACCAAACGCGCACTGATCAGGCCGGAAAGTTCGCTATCGGCGAATTCCAGCAAGTCAGACCGCAGACGATCAATATCGACCCGGCAGGCTTTAAGAACCGCCAGGGCATCCTGATCTTCTGTCAATGACAGCAAAAGATGTTCAAGAGTGGCATATTCGTGCCGACGCTCCGACGCATATGCGAGCGCACGGTGCAGGCTTTCCTCAAGATTGCGCGATAGCATATGTCACTCCTTCTCTAAGGTACACTGCAGCGGATGCTGATTCTGGCGGGCCAGGTCCATGACCTGGTTAACTTTGGTTTCTGCGATTTCGTAGGTAAAGACACCGCACACCCCTACACCCTTGCGGTGTACCTGAAGCATGATCTCGGTGGCTTCTTCACGTCCCTTTTCAAAAAACCGTTCCAGTACGTGAACGACGAACTCCATGGGTGTGTAGTCGTCATTCAGCAACAGCACCTTGTACATGGACGGCTTTTTCGTCTTGGGCCGTGTCTTTGTTACGATCCCCGTGTTCGGCAGATCAGTGCCGTCATTATCCTGTTCAGTCATCTTCTACTTACCGGAACCCTTATTTCCTGCATGAACTCCATGATAGGTCATTGCCAAACTCTTTCAAAGTCCGCTAGGCGGTGATCACTACGAATTTATTGTGCATCCGTGTTTCGTTTGTTGTCCATCTTCGATTCATTTAGGCCGCGAATAACGCACTGCAAGATCAGCCGACAAACTTCCTTGTGATTGTCGCCAAGGTTGTGCGGAATTTTCACCAGAACCGAAAAACGCAAAGAAAAGGCGGACATGACTGATTGCCATGTCCGCCCGGAAATTCGGATTATCAGGATGGTTGCGATCCAACCTCGGGATTCCCGCCATCACTTCATCGCGACATTTGTTGCCTTGCTGATTGCTTCCAGTCCGTCCGAAAGCGCGCCAAACATAATTTCCTGCATTTTCTCGCCTTCAGCGACGCTGTTGGCATAGCAGCGATTGATAATGCGGGTATGGAGTTCCTGAAGATCGGCAAGGCTTTCGACCTTCGTCAATTCATCAAGATCATCCTGGGAAGCTTCGAACTCCTTCTGCATCCGGCTGGAAAGCTCGGTGCCAATGCCACCGGTCTTTTCAAACATCGCCATGGTGGCCTGCCAGACTTCCTCGAAGCTTTTCTTTTGCGTATCAAGCAGCTCTTCATACTGGGCCGCAACCCGCGACCCGGCACCAGAAAATACATCTGCCTGACCGGTCATTGTTTCAAAGATTTTGCCAAATGCTTCATTGGCGGCAGAAAAACTGTCTTCGAACGCATCGTTGCCCGCAGCAACCATTGCCTCGACTTCGGGCGTTTTCCACAGCTCGAAATAGGGTTCCATCGCCGTTCCATCCATAAACAGTGCGCCAAAGCCGAAAACATCAGGCTGCTTTGGCTCTGCCTTTGGCTTGGCAGCGATCGGCTTGGGTGCTTCTGCCGGCTTGGTCGGCGCTGGCGAAGTGGTTGGCTTCGCGGGGGCTACGGCCTTCGGCGCAGCCGGTTTTGCCGCCGGCTTGGCTGGCGTTACAGCCTTTGGTGCCGGGGCAGATTTTGATGCCTCGCTTGCCGGAGCTGCAGCAGCCTTTTTCGGAGCTGCCTTGGCAGTGGTGGTCTTTTTCGGGGCGGAAGATGCGGCCGATTTGCTGGTTGCCGCGGATTTGGGTTTCGTGCTCACGGTACTGGCCTTTTCACTTTTGGTGGACGATACGGGCGCTGTCGATTTGGCTGCTTTGGGCTTTGCAGCTGCAGCCGGTCGCGCGGCCCCTGTTTTTGCAACGGGAGATTTTCCCTGTTTCGGCGCAGGAGAAGACGACGGAATCTCCGAGGCAGCTTCTGTGCCCGAGGACGAGACTTCGCTTTGCGCCTTTTCAGAAGGAACCGCTTCTTTGGCTTTGGCGGCTTTCGCCTTGGTGGCTGAAGTTGTCTCAGCTGGCGCTGAATTAGTCACCTTCGCCACTTGAGCGGCAGGCGCTGAGCTCTTGGCCGCAGCACCCTCAGCTGTTTTTGCAGCTGCTTTGGTCGAGGTGTCGGTGTCAGCGGGCTTTGACGCCGCCACCGTTACATCCGCGACGGATGCCTTTTGGGCCGCAGCCTCAATTTCCGATGAGGTCATAACCCTGCGCTTCACAGGGGCCGCCTCGGAAACCGAAGGCACAGATGCAGGTGCAGATTTGGATGACGACGTGGTAACCGGCTTCTTTGCGGTTTTCCCGGACGTTTTCTTCCTGGAAACAGCCATTGCCTCAACCTCCTGATCGCCGGGACATCATCCCGGATCAATGTTGCATTGCAACATAACCCTAGATGGAAAACCCCCACTTCGTCAAGCACAGTTTAGTGACACTTCCAGCACAAACCAGGGAATCTGACGGACCAAAAACGCCGGAATACCGAGGCAAATTATAAAACATCAGTTTGATCAAGGCACTAGCCGACACCCTTGCTGCGTTGCAGCAAATTCTATTTTAACTGATGCCCTACAAACATGGCACTCCGACGCTCGCTTACAGGCCTAAAGCCACTTAACGCAGCATGTTTCCACGCACGGTACGGTAGAAATCACGAGAGTCGTTATTCTGAACGTAGTGCAACTGCGCCGCCCCCTGGGAACGCGCATTTTCAGCAGCCGGCGGCTCAGGCAGCTCTCGCTCAATCGACGACAAACTTGCCAACACATCCGGGAATTCAAGCGCACGCATATCATCGACACCAGACGCCCAAGCGCCGAGCGTGATGCCGCCAGACGAACATCCAATCGCGACCCAGTAATAGTCGTCAGAATACAGACGCAGGCCATCGCGGCTTTGCGTTCCGAAACCCTCGGCCTGCAAAGCATCGGTGACGGCGAGATAGGATTCGCGATCTATCCGGTCGACAGCTTCTTCGCCGCCGAACGCACCAAGCGGCGCATTGAGCTCAACATTGATGTCCTTGACCTCCAGCGGGCCAAAGACGCGGGTGGTCAGGTTGAATTCCTCAAACCCCGGATACGGGTCGAGCTCAAAGACGCGGATTTCCTTATAGTAGTCGGCATTATAAATAATGCGAATTTGCCCCTCGGCATCACCGGCCGAACAGGCCTGACGAAGGTCGTCGGCATTCAGATACGAGAACCAGGACCCCTTGCGCACGATCGGATTGCTGACATCACTGGTCTGGGTAAATGTGCACCCGGCAAGCCCCGCGACAAGCAACGCAGCCACGCTTGTACGGGCCCAACGGCCATTGATTTTGCGTGCAGTGGTGTGAACTGGAACCCTTTTTTCGGACATTCGATCCTCGATTTTTTGCCAATCTGGAGATATAAAAGGTACTTTCGCGTATAAAAATGGCCATCTCAAGGCCCGAATGACGACTGTCTAAAATTGATGCTCTTAAACATTTGTTTAAGGCTGGGATGCGACATTGAGCTTATTTAGTTCTTGGGGAAACCTGAAAGCCGAGCCCGATAAAATGCGTTTAATGACCCTTGCCGGGCCAAATGCAATGGCCAAAGCTCAGTCAGTGACACGCTCGCGTTGTGTGCGTGGGCTTGTCTCTGTGCTTTTGTGTCTGGTCGCAATCATCTCAGTCACCGTTCTTTCGCCGTCCGCTGCACAGGCGCGGACCTACACGGCGATGATCATCGATGGCGACACTGGCGAAACCTTGCATGAATACCGTCCGGATCACAAAGTCTATCCGGCCTCGCTGACAAAGATCATGACCCTTTACATGGTCTTTGATGCGCTCGAGCACGGTAAAGTTTCGCTTTCGACTCGCATGAAGGTTTCCAAACGCGCCTGGGGCCAGGCACCGTCCAAACTTGGGCTGAAGGCGGGTGAAACCATTTCGGTCAAGGACGCCATTCTGGCGCTTGTCACCAAATCCGCCAACGATATCGCTGTTGTTGTTGCCGAACATCTTGGCGGCACGGAAATCAAATTTGCCCAGATGATGACGTCTGAGGCGCGCCGCCTTGGCATGTCGCGCACGACCTTCCGGAATGCTTCGGGCCTGCCCAACCGTGGTCAGATGACCACCGCACGCGACATGATCAAACTGGCCGTGGCGCTCCGCAAGAATTACGGCAGCTATTACCATTACTTTGCGACCCAGAAATTCCGTTTTGGCAACCGCACCTATGGCAACCACAACAATCTTCTGGCGTCCTATTACGGTACCGACGGGATCAAGACCGGCTATATCAATGCATCAGGCTTTAACCTTGTGGCGTCGGTCAATCGCAATGGCAAACGCCTGATTGGTGTTGTGTTTGGGGGGCGCACCGCGCGCACCCGTGACGCCCAGATGAAGAAGCTTCTTGATCAGGCCTATGTCAAACTGACCAAGGAAGGCGAAATCGTCGTTCCACGTCCGCGCATCAGCCCGGAAGACAAGATCCTGCCAGCCGACGCGCAGCTTCTGATCGCCAAACGCAAAACCATGCGCGAAGCCGAACAGCCGGGCCGTGTTGACACCCAGACGGTTGTAACCCGCCTGAAGCCCGAAACCGATACCGGCTGGGGCATTCAGGTTGGCGCCTTTAGCGACCAGCGCCGCGCCCAGGAAGCCGTTCTTGCAGCAGCACGTACCGCGCCGGACGTCCTGCGCCTGACCCGTGCCGCGGTCGAGCAGCAAACCAGTGGCACCGGCATTGTTTATCGCGCCCGTCTGCTGGGCTTTGATGGCGAGAACGAAGCACGTGCAGCCTGTGCCGCACTGAAACGTGAAAACGTCGCCTGCATCCCGGTTAACTCAGGCGACGCTGGCTAGAGCAGTTTCCGTTTAGATTGAAACGTTTTGCCGGAGGCATTCTTCTGTCCTGCAAGGAAAGGACCTCCGTGCGTAACGGTGCTACGGGCAAGATCCTTGACGCTGCGGGGCAGAAGAATGTCCCGGCCCGAAGGGTTCGGTTTGGCGATGTTTTGCGGCGTTACACCGCTTGAACGATGCATCGCATCGCCCTTGCGCGCTGTGCCTTGCCAAACAATTCGCCAAACACGAACAAAACGCTTCAATCTAAACGGAAACTGCTCTAACGACAGAAAACACCAAAGACACAACAATGCCCGTCAGAGTATCTGACGGGCATTTTTATTGTTTATTGCGCAATGGGCGAGATTAGTGACCGCCACCAAGGGCAAAGAAGTCATCCGAAGACAGACCGCTTTTAACCAGCTGCGCGGTCACCTGCCCCTTCAGTCGCTCCAGACCGGCGTCATCGGTGGCCTCGCAACGGGCCACGATGGCAGGCTGGGTGTTTGACGCACGCAGCAACCACCAGCCATCTTCGGTGCTGACACGGACACCATCAATACCGCTGACTTCCGCACCGGCTTCCGCCAGACGCGCGCGGACCTCCTCAATCAGGGCGAACTTGCGATCATCCGGGCAGTCGATGCGGGTTTCCGGCGTATTGACGGCAACCGGCATGGCTTCGCGCCATTCAGCAAGACTTTTGCCACTTTGTACCAGAATGCGATAGAGGCGCACGGCAGCATAGGTTGCGTCGTCATAACCGTAATAACGTTCGGCAAAGAAGATATGACCGCTCATTTCACCGGCGATCGGTGCTTTTTCCTCGATCATTTTGGTCTTGATCAGGGAGTGACCGGTTTTCCACATGATGGCCTTGCCACCGATCCGGTTGACCTCGTCAAACAGGGTCTGGCTGGCTTTCACATCGGCAATGATCGCGGCCCCCGGCTGACGCTCCAGAACATCAGCGGCATAGATCTGAAGCAGCTGATCCCCCCAAAGCACATTGCCCTTGCCATCAATCACACCAATCCGGTCACCGTCACCGTCAAAGGCAACACCCCAGTCGGCATTGTGCTTGGAAACTGCGGCCTTCAGGTCAACCAGATTGGCTTCAACCGTTGGGTCCGGGTGGTGGTTTGGGAAATTGCCATCAATGTCATCAAACAGCAGATGATGCGTACCCGGCAGCTTTGCCGTCAGCTCGCGCACAACATCCCCGGCAGAACCATTGCCGCAATCCCAGACAATCGTCATCGGGTTTGGCACATCACAATCAAGTTCTGCCAGAAGGCGTTCGACAAAGCGATCTTCGATCTCGATATCGGATGCACTCCCCTGCCCGGTTTCAAAATCACCGGCAGCGGCGATTGTCCCAAGCTCCTGAATGGCGTCACCAAACACGGACTTGCCAGCATTGAGCATCTTGAAGCCGTTATAGTTTGACGGGTTATGCGACCCCGTCACCATTATGCCGGCATCGGTTTTTTCATCATAGACGGTGAAGTAAAGCATCGGGGTCGGACCACGACCGATGCGCACCACGTCACACCCGGTCGAAAGAATGCCCTCAGCCAATGCAGCCGCCAGCTCTGGTGAGCTCAGACGGCCATCGCGGCCCAACGCAACGCGCTTGCCACCGGATCGGCGCACCATGGTGCCAAATGCCTTGCCGAGCGCATTGGCGTCAGCTGCGTGAAGAGTTTCTCCGACAACGCCACGCACGTCATATTCGCGCAAAACAGAGCTATCAAACTTGTGTCCGGCGGTATTCGTCATGATTTGGATTAGCCTCCGATAGATGCACGACCGACACAGGAATAGCTGAAACCGTTTTCAGCCATCTCGGACGGGTCATAAACGTTACGCAGATCAACTACGATCGGGTGTTTGAGCGCGTCCTTGATGCGATCAAGGTCCATACCGCGGAATTCGTTCCACTCGGTCAGGACAACCATCGCATCAGCGCCCTCGATCGTCTCATAGGCGTTCTCGCAATAGGAAATGCCCTCCAGAAGCTTTTTGGCTTCTTCCATGGCTTCGGGATCATAGCCCTTCACGGTCGCCCCTGCTGCGATCAGGGCGGGGACGATATCAAGGCTTGGTGCATCGCGCATGTCATCGGTGTTCGGCTTGAAGGCCAGACCAAGAATGCCAATGGTTTTACCCGCAACCGATCCGCCACAGGCCGATATGACCCGATCTGCCATTGCCTTTTTACGCTTGGCATTGACGTCCACCACCGTCTCGATGATGCGAAGCGGGCTGTCATATTCCTGTGCAGTACGCACCAATGCCAGCGTATCTTTCGGGAAACAGGATCCGCCATAGCCCGGGCCGGGATGCAGGAATTTCTTGCCAATACGCCCATCAAGGCCGATGCCGCGTGCAACGTCATGCACATCCGCCCCGACTTTCTCGCAAAGATCGGCAATTTCGTTAATGAAGGTAATCTTTGCGGCCAGGAAGGTGTTGGCCGCGTATTTGATCATTTCCGAGGTTTCACGGGTGGTGAAGACAATTGGGGTTTCGATCAGATAAAGCGGACGATACAAGTCCGACATCACTTCGCGCGCCCGTTCATCACTGGTGCCGATCACGACGCGATCCGGGCGCATAAAATCGCCGATGGCGGAGCCTTCACGCAGAAATTCCGGGTTCGAGACCACCGCAAATTCCGCATCCGGGCGTTTTTCACGAATGATGCGTTCGACTTCGCGGCCCGTACCGACCGGTACGGTCGATTTGGTGACAATAACCGTGAAACCGTCCATGGCTTCGGCGATTTCCTCGGCCGCGGCATAGACGTAGCTCAGATCGGCATGGCCATCACCGCGACGGGTCGGGGTCCCGACTGCAATAAAGACCGCGTCGGCGTCCTTGACCCCTTCCTTGAGGCTGGTTGTAAAGGTCAGACGACCCGCCTTGACGTTATTTTCGACCAGAACATCCAGACCCGGCTCGTAGATTGGCATGATACCGTCTTCAAGACGGGCGATTTTTTCCACATCCTTGTCGACACAAACAACGTCCGTACCGAACTCGGAAAAACAGGCACCGGAAACAAGCCCAACATATCCGGTCCCGATCATAGCTACGCGCATGGAGGTTCTATCCTGGTAAGTAGATCCCGACCGAAACAGATCATTTGGCTATTTCGGTCGGTCATTGTTGACATAAGTGGTTATTGCGCTGCTTCGCCTTCGGCGAATTCGTGAATGAGCTGACGGACATCGTCACGCATATCTTCACGGGCAAGGGCAAATGACATGGTGGCTTTCAGGAAGCCGATCTTATTACCGCAGTCGAAACGACGGCCTTCAAAGTTGTACCCATAGAACGGCACTTGCCCGATCATGGCCGCCAGTGCGTCGGTCAGCTGAATTTCATTGCCAGCGCCGCGTGGAATGTTTTCAAGCACCTCGAAGATGCCCGGATCAAGGATATAGCGCCCGATGGCCGACAAGGTCGACGGCGCTTCTTCCGGTTTCGGTTTTTCAACCATGCCGCATGCGCTGACAAGGCGCCCATTGGTGCCTTCAATCTCCAGAACACCATAACGGTGAACTTCTTCGCGCGGCACATCCATCACGGCAACCATGTTGCCCCCAGTGCGGCCATAACTATCAACCATCTGCTTCATGCAGGGGGTTTTGGACTGGATAAGATCATCGGCCAACAGCACGACAAACGGCTCGTCGCCAACAAGCGACTTAGCACACAGAACAGCATGCCCAAGGCCCAGCGGATTGCCCTGACGGGTATAGGTGACGCGACCGTGTTCCGGGATCATTTCAAGCGCCTTGGAAAGCGCATCTTCCTTGCCGCGTTCTTTCAGGATTGCTTCAAGTTCGGCAGAACGGTCAAAGTGGTCCTCAATCGCGGTTTTGCCGCGACCGGTGACAAAAATGAATTCTTCAATTCCTGCGGCAATGGCTTCTTCGACAGCGTATTGAATAAGCGGTTTGTCAACGACCGGCAGCATTTCTTTGGGCATCGCCTTGGTGGCTGGCAAAAAGCGGGTTCCCATACCTGCGACCGGAAAAACTGCCTTCTTGATTCTTTTTGACATTCAATACTTTCCTTTTTCAACCGCCGCACGCCAGTCCGTATCGGAATTGCCTGCATATATGCTTCTGCCACATTTCCAGAACACGGATCAAGCAAGCGCACGCATTATTAACGCTAATCTTTACATAGCCGTAACAAAAGGCTTCGCGCGGCATTGATCTTTGACGCCAGATAATCCGATCCACCATGATCGGGATGAACCGCCTTGATCTGCTTTTTATAGGCCCGGTTGATCTCGTCACGGGTGGCATTTTCACCCACACCAAGGATATTCCGGGCCTCGTCAGCCGTCATGCCAGATGCACTTGTACTCCTTTCGCCATCTCGGCCTTGCTCGTGATAGTTGCGGTCGTTTCCTCCGTTTTGTGCTCTGTCTTCGCCGTGATCACCCTGGCGCCAGCTTTGCCATCCCGCACAATCAGGACGACGGTCAAGATAGGCTTCCAGAACCGCCCGGCTTTGATCGGTTGCACTGCAACAGTCAACATAAAGCGACTGCAAGTCGTCAAGTCCCAAGCTGTCAAGATCGGCCCCGGCATAGGGACCGCTGACAACACCACCGCGCATTTGGCCGCTTTCGAGATCAAGCACCATATGGAGAAATTCCGTACGAATTTCCGAACTTGATCCCGCCCCGGCCGTGCGGTTGCCAAAACTTCCCGGCTGCGCGCGCTTTTGCGACGCGGCAAAGATCCTGCGAAAAATCGGCCACAGGAATCCAAGCTTCATCACCCGGATCAGAAACGGCACGGCGGCCACCAAGGCAGCCCCCATTGCGGCGATCTTGCCCGTGAGCAACAACCAACCGGCAAGCATGATCAACACCAAGATGATCAGAAATAAGACAATTTTGCGGATTTCTTTGGGCTCTGCCTCGGTCATCCAGCGGATGAAGAAACCAACGCCAACAAAGAGCGCGATGCCAATCAGAAACCACTGCATCAACGCGGCTTTCGCAATTGGTGACCAAGTCTGAGAACTTCCTCAGATCCGGTTTTCTGCTGATAGATCGAAAGCCCCGACTGCCCGCCAACGGCATAACTTGCCACGGCACCCAACAAATCACGGAGCTTGCCTGCCGCACTGGCGTCAAACTGCATGAAGGCACCACCGGTTATCCTGGCAATCTCACCAAAGGCAAAGGCAGCGTCCCTGTCATGACCCTCCTGAAACATGAATGCCTTAACTCCCTTGAGCGCCAGTTTCCCGGCGATCGGGGCCAGATGATCCGGGTTTTCTTCAATGCAGTCGCCAACATAAATCAATGCATCGATCTTTTTATCCCCGGTTTCGCGTTCAACATGGGCCAAAACCCGTTCGATCTGCGTATGTCCGGCCCGGCAGGTAACCTTGGTGATATAATCGCGAAAGGACTTGGCATTTCGACACCAGCCGCTTGATTTGCATTCCGAAAGCCCTCGGAAAAACACAAGCTGCACATCAAGCGCGCCAACGCCGTCCACCGCCTCAAACATCTCTGCCTGAATTTCAGCGGCACGGTCCCAGCTCGGCTGACGACTGGCCGTTGCATCCATGGCAAAAATCAAACGCCCCTGAGCCGGCCCGGAGGACGGCGCTTTAACCGCAAGTTCACGGGCCTTGCCAAGGAAGTCTGCCACTTCCTCCGCCCCGGATGTCTCAGAAATGATGTCTTTGCGCGTCAAAGGGACCTGCCTGCTTTATATTCCGGTTGGACAATTTCGTGTCCCACAAGATATAGGCCGGAAGCCTTCAGATCGGCAACTCCTCGCCATCTGCCGGTTTGAAACCGATCACTTCCAAAAGCGATCTGACTTCCTGACGGGCAGCCATGTGCGACATGCTCATGGGGATTCCGACACCTTTTTCGCGCAGATCAAGAAGCGTCAGACCTTTGAGGAAAAGTTCGCGGTAAATCACACGCTCGCCAAATCCCGGCGCCTGCCGGAAACGGATGCGATCCGCGAGTTTTTCAACAATTTCGGCAATGTCGCGCTTGTTGCGCGCATCAAGATGCGAAAGACGGTTGCGCATGACAATCCAGTCAATCTTGCCGCCATCAATGGCCGCACGACGCTTACGCGCATCCCAGACCATCTCAGCATAGATGCTGGGCCCTTTGATATCGAGACTGTCCGGATCAATCCGGGCCAGCATATCAAGATCAATAAAGCTGTCATTGATCGGCGTAATCAGGGTATCCGCACAGGCATGCGCCAAACGTGACAGGTAATTGTCACTGCCCGGGCAATCCATGACGATGAAATTGCAGCTGACCACCATTTCCCCAAGGGCCGTCGTAAAGCGTTCGCGCTCATCGAGCTTGGCTTCATTGCCATCGGACAATTCACTCCGAAAGATCGGGCGGTGTTCGGGCACCGGCAGTGAAAGGCCCTTTTTCTCGTTAAAGGCGGTCCGGTTTTCGACATACCGCGTAAGTGTTCCCTGACGGGCGTCAATATCGAGCGATCCGACCTTGAACCCCATCTTCATCAGGGAAACGATCAGATGCATCGCGGTTGTAGATTTGCCTGACCCACCCTTTTCATTGCCGATCACGATTACATGGGCGCGATTGGACGGCGGTTGCTTGTCCGTTGCCGTCTGCTGGCCCGCGCTGTCCCCGTCTGCGCCGGTCTGGTGCACCGTCATGATTATATGCTCCGTATCTTCAGGCTTATTGTCTTCGTCCCCAAGGCCAATCTCCCCAATGAGCCCGTTTAATCCCAAAAATCAAGGTAAAAGCGAGCTGATTGACATGGCAAAGGTTACTGCACCCTAGCCAATCTAGATGCACAAAGGTAAAGATAAGGGTAGCGCAACGCAAAAATGCGCCTGAAAACAAACTGAAAGGACGTAATGTGAAGTATCGGGCGGCTTTGATCGGCAGCATGCTTGCAAGCCTTCTGGTGGCAGTCCCCCAGATCGCGCTTGCACAGCAAACCAGCGGGTTTGAACAGATCCCGCAAGACCAGAGCCCAGTTTTGTTTGCCACCAATACCGATGGCCAGAACAGCTTCCTGCGTCAATATCGCGACAACAGCACGGTTTTTGTCGGGCGCTGGTATGCGCCGCGCTCGGTCTCGGAATCGCCGGCGACCGCAAGCGACCTTTATCTGGAAAGCGTTTATACGACTTCTGCCCCCGGTTTTCGGTTCAGCACCGCCATGGCATCCGAGCAGTTGCTTGATATGTTTGATGCACTCAAGGGACGCAGCAGCCTGAATGGAGCGAACTTTGTGCAGGAAACCCGATATGGCAACATCGCCCTGTCGCCCTTTACCCGAGATGGATCGCAATGCGTTTCCTTTGTCGGACAGTGGGATCCGCAAACACCAGCCCAACGCGGCAGTCGCCTGCTGGGTTATTATTGCACCCCGACACAGGTTCAGGCTGCCAATGGGGTCAGCGCGCCGCTAAGTGGCCTGCCGATGATTGATGCACAGGAATTTGCCGCCGGGTTCTTTGGCCGCCTGACGATTGAACTGCCGGAAAATTCGGCGATTTCCGCAGCTGTTGCCGGGCCAGCGGATGCCCCAGTCCTCGAGCAGCCCGAAGGTGAAACCACGCCGCCACCGATTGACGGAATTGATATCGTCACCAACTGGCAATCTGTGCGTGGCACCGGCAAGCTGCGCTTTGACCAGCCATCTGGCGAAGGCACCATGATCCTTGATGACGACCAGCGCCATTGCGAGGGCATCTGGCGCCATGAAGGTGGTGCCTATCAAAGTGATACTCTGCCGTTTGGCAGCTGGTATGTCTATTGCAACGACAGCAGCTTTGCACGCGGCCATTACACCAGTGAGGCGCCCGCAGTTGTCACCGGCAACGGCAAGGACAATCAGGGACAGGCTGTCTATTTCCGCCAAGCGAACTAGGGTCCCCCCACATCCTGACCACCGCATTTCCTACATTCCAACCAAGACACAAGTGATCATGACTGCAGATATTCAAACCATCGTCATCGGTGCCGGCGTCGTCGGACTGGCCTGCGCCCGTTCTCTTGCACGCACGGGGCGCGAAGTCCTGATCATTGAACAGCACGATGCAATCGGCACCGAGACAAGTGCGCGCAACAGCGAAGTCATACATGCCGGGATCTATTATCCGAAAGGCAGCCTCAAGGCCGAGCTTTGTGTCACCGGGCGCGAGATGCTGTATCGCTATTGCGAGGAAAACGGCATTGAACACAAACGCACCGGCAAACTGATCGTCGCCGCCGCCGAAGACCAGATGACAGCACTGACCGGGATAAAGGAAAAGGCTGCCGAAAATGGCGTGAATGATCTTGTCTGGATTTCGCGCGACGAAGCCCTTGAACGTGAAGCGAACCTGCATTGCGTTGGCGCGCTTGAAAGCCCATCGACCGGTATTGTCGATAGCCACCAATTGATGGTCACCCTGCTGGGTGAGGCGGAAAACAATGGCGCGACCCTTGCGGTAAACACCAAGGTCACCGGCGTCAGCTTTGAAAACGGACTTTATACCGTCAACACCACCGATGCCGATGGCGAGGAAATGAGCCTGACCTGCGCGGAATTGATCGTTGCAGGCGGCCTGCACAGCCAGACACTGGGTCGGAACTTTGCCGGTTTGCCGCCCACGACTGTCCCACCGCAGCATTACGCACGTGGTTGTTATTTCACTCTGTCGGGCAAGGCGCCATTTTCCACCCTGATCTACCCTGCCCCGGAACAGGCAGGCCTTGGCATCCACCTGACCCTTGACATGGGCGGTCAGGCGCGCTTTGGCCCAGATGTCACCTGGGTGGACGCGCCGAACTATGACGTTCCCGAAGAACGCCGTGCGGCCTTTGCCGAAGCCATCCGGAAATACTATCCCGATCTTGACGAAAATGCCCTTCAGACCGGCTATGCAGGTGTGCGACCAAAAATTCAGGCGCCGGGCGAAGCTGCGCGTGACTTCCTGATTGCCAATGAAAAACAGCACGGGCTTAATGGTCTTGTAATGCTCTATGGTATTGAATCACCGGGTCTTACTGCATCGCTTGCGATTGGCAACCGGGTGACCGAGCTAATCACTGCGCAAGGCGCGATGCAGGCGACATCATAATATCGCCAAACTAATCAGCGATGGATAAAGGCATGGCCAACCAACGTCACAGCAAGTCACGGCAGATCCAACCGACGCCAAGTACGGCTGAGCGGCACGGCTTGCCCAAATCCATCTCGCGTCGACATTTTCTGGGAACTGGTGCGGCCGGGCTTGGCGGCGCATTGCTGGCGACAACACCGCTTGGCGCCTATGCTCAGGAACTTGAGCCCTTTATCCCACCGCCCAACAGCCTGAGCGATGGTCGGTCTGGCATCAATACCGGCCGACCTGAAAAAGACTTCGTCGAGGAAATGCGCGATTACGTCATCGCGATCAGCCGCTGGGCGAAAAGCTATCGCAGTGACTTTTCGATCATTGCCATGAATGGCCTGGAGCTGACCGAGTTCCTTGAAAAAACGCTGTTTGCGACCCGCGGTGTTGCCGAACCGGCACGCAATTACCTTCGCGCTCTTGATGCCATTCTGGTCGAAGCGCCGTTTTACGGTTTCGAGAATTATGGCGAAGCGACCAACGCCGAAGAAACCAAATATATTCTGGGATATCTGGAACGGCTCAAGCTTGAAGGCCTGCAATATCTCGCTGTCGATTACACCGAAAATCGGGCCGATATGGATAAGGCGCGTGCGCAACTTGCCGATCTCGATGCGCTTTACTACGCGGCCCCGCCGCCGGGCATGCAGCTTTCATCACTGGCAAAGGTGCCCAACACACCGTTTGGTTCCAACCCGCATGTGATCGACAATATCCGCCAGGCAAAGAACTATGCCATGGTGCTTGATAGCTCGCCCTATGGCACCAAAGATGCCTATGTCGATGCGCTGGCGGCAACCAATTACGATACCCTGATCATAGATCCGTTCCATCGTGGAACCATCCCGCTGACCTATGATGATATGAAGCGCCTGCGCTACAAGACAACCGGCACACCACGCACGCTGATTTCCTATCTCAATATCGCGACCGCAGAGACATATCGCTATTACTGGCAAAGCGGATGGCGGGCCGGCAGCCCCGATTTCGTCAGCGAAGGCAACCTGATGGCGCGCTGGGGCCAGGAAAACCATGTCCATTACTGGACCCGCGAATGGCAAAGCATCATCTTTGGCAGCGAGAACAGCTATCTCGGCAACATCATGAAGCTTGGTTTTGATGGGGTCCTGATGGGGGGCATTGATGAATATGCCTGGTGGCTGGATTACTAGGACCCGCAAAACACCATCACAAACATATGAACGGATCTCATCTGTCAAGCCGTGACAGGTGTTTGACGAAGCATGCCTGCTTGGGCAGTCTATGGGCCATTGAAAAACAACATCTGCACTGCAGAGACAGGAGGCCGACATGTCCGAGCCGATCATTCATTATTTCTTCGTGCAATCCCCATGGTCCTTTTTCGGGTTTCGCCGCGTTGTCGACATCGCCAAAAAGCATGGCGTGAAGATCATTCACAAACCTTGCCGGGCTGCCGATGTCTGGGAACATGGTGGTGGCGTCCCATTGGCCAAGCGCCCGCAACCGCGTCAGGAATATCGCCTGGTTGAGCTGAAACGCTGGTCAGAACATCTTGGCATCCCGATCAACCTGCACCCGGCACATTTCCCGGCGGATGAAACGCGTGCAGCGCGCACCATCATTGCGGTTCAAGAAGACGGCAAGGATGTCAGCGACCTGACCGAAACCCTGATGGGTGATATATGGCTGCGTGAACGCGATATTTCGCTGCCTGCGACTGTGCGCGATGCACTGGTCTCAAACGGCCTGTCGACAGAATATCTGGAAAATGCCGACCTGCCCGAGATCGCCAAGATCTATGACGACAACTGCCAGTCAGCGCGTGAACGCAACATCTTTGGCGTGCCCACCTATTTCGTTGGAAACGAAATGTTCTGGGGTCAAGATCGACTGGACTTTGTTGACCGCGCCCTGCCTTGAACATTTACGTTCATAACGGCATCCACAAACACATCGGGCGGGGTAATCCCCGCCCGATGTGTTTGTGTCCATGAATTCACCATGGACCATATCTCTGCCCGCTCAGCGTAAATCAGCCAAGGCGTTTGACGTGATCGACAACGAAGCCGTCTTCGGACGGATAGCTGTTTTCGATCATGGCAAGGGCCTTGTTTTCGTCGCTTGCCGCAACTTCATGAGTCTGAACATCAGCCCAACGGTCATCAAAGAGTTCGTGGGAACGGTTCTCTTTGACACACTCGCGCACAGCCTGATTGTGCAGTTCAACCTCATATACGGTTTGGCGATGGTCTGTGAATGCAGACATTTCCGCCGCTCTCCTTACTTTTTGTTCGCTGGCGCCGCCCAGACGCCAACCTGTCCTGAACCGGGAATCTCAACCACAAGATACCCAACCGTGAGTCTACGTTTCGCACCTTAACGAGCCGTAAATTGTCCGGTTAATTGAGATTTCCAGATTAATTACTCCGGTTTCAAGTGCGAATTTGGCATGGCCGCATGATCAAATCCCTGATTCAGGACAAATCACCGTAAGTGCAATGCAACATAAAATGGTCTCCGGAAAAGGTTCGGAAATAGTCCCGCAAAAAGAATCCCGGAAAAGCTGAATTTGCCGCTTGGCGCGTCCCTCAGATCGTTGTGCGCCGCACATCGCGCGCAATAAAATTACAAAGCCTTTCCATCAGGCTCAGAATATTTCCGCACGAAAGCCGCCCTTCAACCGAAACGGTCTTTTTTCCGTCTTTCGGGAATTAGAAATTGATCAACAGCCCGATGCATCAAACATAAAGGGATAAGCAGGAAACAGCCTGCACCAGAACAATGATGCTGCCAGGAGGCTGCAAGAGGATGAACGTCTTTTCCGATATCGCCTTTGATGATCATGAACAGGTCGTCTTTGCCAGCGACAAATCCACCGGCCTGAAAACCATCATCGCCGTCCACAATACCAACCTTGGCCCGTCACTTGGCGGTTGTCGCATGTGGCCCTATGCCAGCGAACAGGTCGCCATCCATGATGTTTTGCGCCTGTCCCGCGGCATGACCTATAAATCTGCGCTTGCCAATCTGCCGTTGGGCGGCGGCAAGTCCGTCATCATCGGTGACCCACGCAGCCAGAAGACACCGGAAATTTTCCGCGCTATGGGTCGTGCTGTCGAACAGCTTGGCGGGCGCTATATCGTGGCCGAGGATGTCGGCACCAGCCCCGAAGACATGGGCCATATCGCAAGCCAGACCAAACATGTCGGCGGCATCAATGATGGCAAGGATCCGGAACGCACCGGCGACCCGTCGCCGTTTACCGCCTATGGCGTTTTCATCGGGCTTAAGGAAGCGGTCCAGTTCAAACATGGCCGTGAGGAGCTTGAAGGCATGCGCGTCGCGGTTCAGGGGCTGGGCCATGTGGGTTATCACCTGTGCCGCATGCTGCATGCTGCCGGGGCCAAATTGATTGTCGCGGACCTCAATCCATCCAGCGTCAAGGCCGCCGTCATGGAGTTCGGGGCAACGGCCGTATCCGTCGATGAAATCCTGTCGGTTGAGGCCGATATCCTTGCCCCGTGCGCCCTTGGCGGGGTGATCAATGATCGCTCGATCGAGGCGCTTAAAGTTGGCATCATTGCCGGCGCCGCCAATAACCAGCTTGAGCATGACCGCCATGGCGAGATGTTGCGCGAGGCGGGTATCCTGTATGCCCCGGACTATGTCATCAATGCCGGCGGTGTGGTTGAAGTCTATTACTGTCGCGAAGGCAAAACCGTGGCCGAAACCAACATGCATATCGAAGGCATTGGCGACACCGTGCGCGAGATTTTCAAACGCGCCAAGGACCAGAACTTGTCGACCGGCTTTGTCGCCGACCGACTGGCCGAAGAACGCTTTGGTTCGAAGAAATAACGTTCCAGGTAAGACTGAAGTCAGACACAAACAACAAAGGCGAGGCCCAAGTGGCTTCGCCTTTTCGTTTCGCTTGGATGTCTGGAAGCGCCTTACTCGGCGGCAATCGGTTCGATATTCGCCGTTACAGCCGCTGCATCATCACAATCGCAATTGCCGCAGGTTTTCGCCTGCAGCAGCTCTGCGCGCATATGGCAGGCGCATTTCCCGCATTGCGGCGCGCAGCCATGGAAACGGAACACTTCCGCCGGACGTGTCGCCCCGCCCTGCTCGGCGGCATGGCGAACGTCTTTTTCCTTGAGCGCATTACAAATGCAGACATACATGGTGCGATTGCAATCAGTTATTAATTACGTGCAATCACCTGTATGATAAATGCGAATGGTTTTCAAACACTTTTGCATCTGGCCCGACCAAAAAAATTCCCCGCAAGGCCGAACGCCTACGGGGAATTTCCAAAAAACTGTTTTATCACAAGGTGATCGACGAATCAGGCTGTTGTGATGTGGCTCACAACCTTGGTCACACCTTTGATCCGGCGCACGATCGAAAGCACCTTTTCAAGCTCGGTATCGCTTTGCGCTTCGCCCATGATGTAGACGACATTTTTCACCGACTGCCAACGATAGTTGACCGAGCTCACGCCTTTTTCGGCCAATAACAATGCCTTGATCTGACTTTCGATCCAGACATCGGATACCGATTGGGTGGCCGAATCCGTCGGAACGGCATTCTTGCCATACTCGTCTTCGGCCGCATGGTAGGCATCAATCGTTTCCTGATCGGCAATCACCAGATGGTCATGGACGGTCTTAATACGGTTGTCCTGTTTGACCATCGACATGACGTCGTAATACTTGCCCTTGGAATCCACCATGCCGGTGACCATGACATTTTGTTCCCAGATATCGATGTTCACATCCATCAGATAGGTGTGATCGACCTTGGAAAACTCGCCAAGGATGCCGGACTTGATCTGGGTATCGAGCCACTGGTCATTGCCGGTCCGGTCTTCCAACGGCATCTGCAACGGCCCACAAGCCGCAAGCGGCACCGCCAAAAGCGCACATACCGATACCGTTTTCAGGACACGGCCCAAACCGTGGGTTACCTTGATCATTCCTGTTCTCCTTGTTCATGCCTGCCCGACATGGGTCATTTTTCTTGCGTCAGTATCAACGCCGCAGGACGTCATCTGTTCCGGCCAATAGCTATTGCAGCCAATTTTGACGAAAAAAAGCCCAACCGCTTTTCGAGCGCAGGCATACTACTTCAGAGAAGATGAATAAAAGATAGAAAAATGGACCGGAAATCCCTTCCCGGTCCATTTGCTGATTTCAGGATCACAAAAGCGCCAATCCGATCAGGATCAGTCCTCTTCCATCGACATCAGGGATGCGTTGCCCCCGGCTGCCGTGGTGTTGATCGTAATCGTCTTTTCGGTGGCAAAGCGATGCAGAAACGCCTCATCGGGCAGTGCGCCGTCATCCTCGGCTCCGCTATCGGAAATCAGCGACAGGATCGCGCCATCACGCTTGGCCAGAAGCTGCTTGAACGAGGTCACCCGATCAAGGGTGGCCACACAGGACACCCCGGCGATGTCACCATCATACATCGCACCAAGGCCCGTATTGGTCCCGACTGCCTTGATCAGCTTGGCCGGAAGCCCCGCCTGCTTTGCAAGTGCCGGAATATCAGCCAGCCATTTCTGGTCACCTGCAAGGATCACCGCATTGCCAGCCGCAAGGGCAGCGGCCAGATGACGGATGATCTTTGCCGGTTCGGCGTCCTTGTCGGCCTGCACCAGGTAAACCCCACGCCCCTGACAATACAGGTCGTTGGTTTCACCGGTCGGCCCGGGCATCCGGGTCGGTGCGACAAAGCCGTTTTCCGAAAGGGCTGCAAAGTTCGCCACATGATCCGCCCCGGCAACCAGGGCATCAGTGCCAGATGCCTCCATCTTGCTTGAAAGCTTTTCAAGAATGGTGACACGGGCATTGCCATCAGTTGCCTGCCATTCTTCCTGGGCCGTCAGCATCGCGGCATATTCGTTTGTCGCGATAACATCCTTGACGATGATCGGTGCACGATCATCTGCCACATCGTCATTGGAGATGGTCTGGGCATGTGCAATCGGCTTGGCAAACCGTTCGACATAGTGCGGACCACCGGCCTTTGGACCGGTCCCGGATTTACCCTGCCCACCAAACGGCTGCACGCCAACCACGGCACCGATCTGGTTGCGGTTTACATAGCAGTTCCCGACACGCAGCTTATGCGAGATTTCGCGTACCGTCGTATCGATACGTGAATGGATACCAAGGGTCAGGCCATAACCCGATGCATTGATCTGATCGAGGATCTTGTCAAGATCCCGCGCCTTGTAGCGCACCACATGCACGACCGGCCCGAACACTTCACGTTCCAGCACTTCGATCGACGGAATTTCAAAGCAATGCGGGGCAAAGAAATTGCCGCCTTCGCATTCCGGAAGCGTGTCACAAGCATGCAGAAGCTTGGCTTCCTTTTTCATGCGTTCGGCATGGGCCTCAAGAACCTTGCGCGATTTCTCGTCAATCACCGGACCGACATCGATATCAAGGAACTTCGGATCCCCAACGCGAAGCTCCTTCATCGCGCCAACCAGCATGTCACATAGCTTGTCGGCAATGTCTTCCTGAACAAACAGAACACGAAGCGCCGAGCAACGCTGACCTGCCGACTGGAAGCCGGAAATGATCGCGTCCTGCACGACCTGTTCGGGGAGTGCGGTCGAATCAACAATCATCGCGTTCTGACCACCGGTTTCGGCAATCAACGGCAGTGGCACACCCGGGCGCTTTGCCAGCGCCTGGTTGATCAGCTGTGCAGTTTCGGTCGAGCCGGTAAAGGCGACACCGGCAATGCGCGGATCATTGATCAGCTGATTACCAATCACACGGCCCGGCCCCGGCACCAGTTGGAATGCCGAGCCCGGCACACCGGATTCAAGGATCAATTCTGCGGCACGGGCTGCAACCAGTGAAGTCTGCTCTGCCGGCTTGGCAATGACAGCATTTCCTGCTGCAAGGGCGGCAGTTACCTGCCCCAGGAAGATCGCCAGCGGGAAGTTCCACGGGCTGATGCAAACGATCACCCCGCGGCCTTCAAGCGGACTGCCTTCGCGGAAGGTTTCCTCCGCCCGGTTGGCGTAATAGCGACAGAAATCGACCGCCTCACGCACCTCGGCAACACCATCAAGATACAGCTTGCCTGCTTCGCGCTGACAAAGCGCGATGAACTCGTCCATGTTTTCTTCAAGCAGATCACCGAGACGGCGCAATGCCTTGGCGCGCTCGCTTGCCGGTGTCTTGTTCCAGGTTTCATAGCCCTTCACGGCGGCGACAACGGCGGCCTCAACACCGGCCTCGGTCGCCTGAACAAGGTCACCGACCTTTTCATTCAGCTTGGCTGGGTTGATGACATCAATCGGCATTCCGGAAACCAGTTTGCCATCAATCAGCGGGGCAGCGTTCCAGGTCTTGTCCTTGATCTCGGCAAGCTTGGCGCTAAGCGGCAGGAGCTCTTCCGTATCGGTCAGGTCAATCCCGCGCGAGTTCACACGCGTTGCGCCATAAAGGTCAATCGGGGCCGGGATCTTCGGATGACCTTTACGCGGAAGCGCTGCCATCTTTTCGATCGGATCGGCGATCATTTCCTCGATCGGCAGCTGTTCATCCTGAATACGGTTCACAAAGCTGGTGTTGGCCCCGTTTTCAAGCAGACGCCGCACGAGATAAGCCAGAAGATCTTCGTGGGTGCCGACCGGCGCGTAAACACGGCACGGAACGTTTTCACCCTTATTATCGACGATCTGCTCATACAGGGCTTCGCCCATGCCATGCAGGCGCTGGAATTCAAAGGTGCGATCGTTGCCCGCCATTTCAAGGATCGAAGCCACGGTATGGGCATTGTGGCTTGCGAATTGGCAATAAAACGCATCGCGCCGCGACAGCATATATTTCGCGCATGCCAGATAGGACACATCGGTCGATGCCTTGCGGGTAAAGACCGGGTATCCGTCAAAGCCGTTTTCCTGGCTGAATTTGACTTCGGTGTCCCAATAAGCGCCCTTCACAAGGCGGACCATCATCTTGCGCCCGACCTTGGTCGACAGATCCGCCAGCCATTCCAGAACGTGATAGGCACGCTTCTGATAGGCCTGAACCGCCAGACCATAGCCTTCCCAGCCATCAAGATCCGGATCGGCAAAGACCGTGCCGATGACATCAAGCGACAGATCAAGACGGTTGGCTTCCTCGGCATCGACGGTGAAGCCGATATCGTATTTCTTGGCCAGAAGGGCCAGTTCCTTAAGCCGCGGGGTCAGCTCGGTCATCACCCGCTCATAATTGGCAAAATCATACCGTGGATGAATCGCCGACAGCTTGACCGAAATACCCGGGCTGTCGATCGGGCCACGGCCATTGGCAACCCGACCAATATCGTGAATGGCGGTTTCATAGGCCTTATAATAGCGATCGGCGTCATCCATGGTGCGGGCGGCTTCGCCCAGCATGTCGTAGGAATAGCGATAGCCTTTTTCCTCATTGGCCTTGGCGCGTTCGGCGGCTTCGTCAATGGTGCGGCCCATCACGAACTGACGGCCCATGATCCGCATCGCGTGGTTGAACGCCTTACGAATGACCGGCTCGCCAGAACGGCCAATCATGCGTTTGATCAGACGACCCGGATCGGCCTTTTCCGCCTTGCCGAACTTGATCACCCGCCCGGTCAGCATCAGGCCCCAGGTCGACGCATTGACAAAGAAACTGTCGGAATGGCCCAGATGGCTCTGCCAGTCGGCGTCAAACAGCTTGTCCTGGATCAGCTTATCAGCAGTCACCGCATCAGGTACGCGCAGCAATGCCTCGGCCAGGCACATCAGGATGACGCCTTCCTTACTGGAAAGTTCATATTCATGGAGCAAAGCATCAATGCCGCTTTTGCCGTTGTCAGCTTCACGGACACGGGCGACAAGCTGATAGGCGCGACCCTGAACCCTTGCGGTCTGTTCCGGGGAAAGACGCGCCGCTTCGATCAGGCGCTCAACGACAGCTTCTTCATCAGCACGATAGGAATCGCGGATGGTCTGGCGGATCTCGTTTGGTTGGGACAGTTCGGAACGGAACATATTTTCAAGCCTCTCCCTGATGATTGACTTTTGCCAACGCCGAAGAACGCATGCTTTTCCAAGCGCTTCGGGGCCTGTTGCACCTCTATGGTGACCGACAATATTATTTCACCCGAAAAATGTGCTGCCAATTTTCGATAAAATACGATATATCATCCACAGTTTTCACATTCTTGTAGTCATAAACACTGGCTGGATATCCATAATGCAGAAGAACCACAAGAGCCTGGACAAGATCGACAAACAGATCCTCCGCGAGCTGCAAAATGATGGTCGCATGTCCAATGTCGAGCTGTCACGCCGGGTCAATCTAAGCCCGACCCCCTGCCTGGAACGTGTCCGCCGGCTTGAGCAGCACGGCTTTATTACCGGCTATATGGCAACACTCGACCCGCGCAAGCTTAACCAGTCACTGGTCGTCTTCGTTGAAATCATTCTTGATCGTACCACACCAGACGTCTTTGACGTTTTTGCCGCGGCGATCAAAAAGCTCCCTGAAATCGAAGAATGCCACATGGTTGCGGGTGGTTTTGACTATCTTGCCAAACTGCGTGTCGAGGACATGTATGCCTATCGCGAGTTCCTCGAACGGCTGTCTTCTGTTCAGGGTGTCGGTCAGACTCATACATATGTCGTCATGGAAGAAGTGAAAGTCCGCCCCGGAATTGTGGTTCCCTGATTTTATTATTTTGTTGATTCACAACAACTTAATAGATCACTATTACGTATAGTAAAGCAGGCAAAAGATCTGCACGTAAAAATTGTTGTGATGAACTGGTTACGTAAAACGGGGTTTGGGAAATGTCTGAGGTCACCTTCTATTTCGATTTTTCGTCACCTTACGGGTATCTCGCCGCCGAGCGGATGGAAGAATTTGAACAACGCCTTGGGGTCACCGTCGTCTGGCGCCCCTTCATGATTGGCGCGGCCTTCAAACAGACCGGACAAAGCCCGCTTCTGGATCAACCGATCCGCGGTCCCTATTTCCGCCATGACATGGAACGCTGTGCACGTCTGCAGAACGTGCCATTCCAGATCCCGAAAAACTTCCCCTACGCAGCCCTGGTACCGACGCGTGCCTATTACTGGCTTGAATCGCGATCTCCGATGCTGGCCCGCAAGTTCGCCATGGATATCTATCGCGGCTATTTCGCCGATGGTCTTGATATGGCCAACCCGGAAAACGTCTTTGCTGCGGCAACCCGCCATTCCATCAATGCCACCGAAATGCGCACGGCCGTCGAATCCCAGAAATGGAAAGACCATGTGCGCAGCGTCACTGAAGACGCCATTGCCATGGGGGCATTTGGTTCGCCCTTCTTCTTTTATGAGGACGAACCGTTTTTCGGAAATGATCGCATCGATCAGCTTGGCCAGTGGATTTCACTGCGCAAGGGCGCCTCGGGCAGCTTGATCGACGATCCTGCTGACTAACCCACCAAGCTCTATTCAAGCAAATGTTCCTGCGCCTTTTTGACCGACATCCACACGTCGGCATTGCGATCAAGGGCATTCTGAACATCGGCGCGGGTCAGCAAGTCATCCAACAACGCAACCGCCTGCCTGCCCCAGTCATTCTTGGTGCAGGCCACGTGATAATTGATTTTTGTCGATGCCTCGCGAAATGGATGCGTGATGATCTTGGGGGTTCGATCATCGCGCAGCTTCAGCTTTTCGTTCACCAGCAACCAGGTAATCACCCAAGGCGGCGCCAGTGAAAAATCCACCCGCTGCATTTCAATCATCGACAGGATCGGCTCGATGAAATTGGGTGTTGGATGGCGGATCACGACCGGTTCATCCTCATAGCTCTGGATAATTTCATCGATCCCGTCGCCATAAGATATGCCCGCCCCGACCCCGACGACAAAACCATCCTTAAGCAACTGCTTGAGCGAGACATTTTCATCAATCTTGTCGCGCAGCTTCTTGTTGCTGGCCGCGTAAACCAGATGACTTGAATCAAGCACAGCGCTCGGATGATCCGTAAAATAGACGAACTCTTCCCGTTCGGATGTTTTGAGCAGTCCGGGCACGCAATAATTGCCCGATTTTATCAGGCTAAACAGGCGCGCCATGTTTGCATGCCCCTCGACCATCCCCGGACCGGCTTCATGGCCCAAAAGAGCTTTCAAGATACCGCCATGCAGTCCTTTGCCGGCCAGTGGACCGCTTGAAATACCGATGGGTGGGACATCGGCCTTAAGCCAATGAATGTCGTTTACGGATGCCTGCGCATGCACCGGCGTTGCGGCATACGGGCCATCAACCACCGACAAAAACATAAGCCAGATCAAAGCCGTATAAGATTTTTCTTTTTTACGCCAACCAAACCCGAACACCAACCGTCTCCATGTGTCTCTGCACACAAGTGTATTCCGCGAACACGTGATTTGTAAACCGAACCGGCTTGGTGCGGCGCAGCAATGAGCCGCCATCCGCCAGCCGAAAAATCTGGATTACCTGAGCCAATGAAAGGCCTATCAAACGCTTCATATTCTGCGCATTTGCAGCATATAGATAATTTCGGTACTAAAATACCGATTTAATATTGACGTTTACGTAAACTTCACCCATAACAACAGCCATAAACACCCTGCACGCGGGCCGATTTGCCCACAACAAAAGAACGGTGAAAACGGACGATGACGGTACTGAAATCTGCGGTAAACGCCCGTTCAGAAGACTTCCGCAACAATGCCGAGCATATGGAAAAGCTGGTTTCCGATCTGCGCGCCCAGATCGCGACGGTCAAGCTTGGCGGCGGTGAACGCGCACGCGATCGCCACACAGGGCGCGGAAAGCTCCTACCACGGGAACGCATTCGACAGCTTCTTGATATTGGCTCGCCGTTTCTTGAACTTTCCCAGCTTGCCGCGCATGGCATGTATGGTGATGAAGACGTCCCGGCCGCAGGCATCATTACCGGCATTGGCCGGGTATCGGGCGTTGAATGCGTGATTGTCGCCAATGATGCGACGGTCAAGGGTGGATCCTACTATCCGATGACCGTAAAGAAGCATCTTCGCGCACAGGAAATCGCGCTGGAAAACAATCTGCCCTGCATCTATCTGGTGGACAGTGGTGGCGCCAACCTGCCGCGTCAGGATGACGTTTTCCCGGATCGCGACCATTTCGGGCGCATCTTCTTTAACCAGGCAACCATGTCTTCAAAGGGCATCCCGCAGATCGCGGTTGTCATGGGGTCCTGCACGGCGGGTGGTGCTTATGTCCCGGCAATGTCGGATGAAAGCATCATTGTTCGCAAACAGGGCACGATCTTCCTCGGTGGTCCACCGCTGGTAAAAGCCGCAACCGGCGAAGTCGTCTCGGCCGAGGACCTTGGCGGGGCGGATGTTCATTGCAAAACATCCGGTGTCACCGACCATTATGCCCAGGATGACAGCCACGCGCTGTCAATCGCGCGTGATGTGGTCAAGAACCTGAACTGGACCAAGAACCCCGGCCTGACGCTGAGCGAGCCGCGCGCCCCGGCCTATGACCCGCACGAGATTTATGGCGTGGTCCCCTCTGACACCAAGAAGCCCTATGACGTGCGCGAAATCATTGCCCGTATCGTTGATGGCTCCGAGTTCGATGAGTTCAAGGCACAGTATGGCACGACCCTTGTCACCGGCTTTGCCCGTATCTTTGGTTATCCGGTCGGCATCGTTGCCAATAACGGCATCCTGTTTTCTGAGAGCGCGCTTAAGGGCGCGCATTTCATCGAACTTTGTGCCCAGCGTGGCATTCCTCTGGTCTTCCTGCAAAACATCACCGGCTTCATGATTGGCCGCAAATATGAAAGTGGTGGCATCGCCAAGGATGGTGCGAAACTGGTCACCGCTGTTGCCACCGCCAATGTCCCGAAATTCACCATCCTGATCGGTGGATCATTCGGGGCGGGGAACTATGGCATGTGTGGCCGCGCCTATAGCCCGCGCTTCCTGTGGATGTGGCCAAATGCCCGCATTTCGGTCATGGGCGGCGAACAGGCGGCCAACGTGCTGACGCAAATTCGTGCCGATGCCATGGAAAAACGCGGTGAAAGCTGGCCCGAAGCCGAGCAGGAAGAATTCAAGGGCCCGATCCGCGATCAGTATGAAGAACAGGGTCACCCCTATTACGCGTCAGCCCGCCTTTGGGATGACGGTGTGATTGATCCCGCCGATACCCGTATGGTTCTGGGTCTTGGCCTGTCGGCGGCACTCAACAAACCGGTCGAAGAAACCCGGTTTGGCGTGTTCAGAATGTGAGGTGATCATGAGCAATATAAACACCGATAACATGACCAACGCTGCCATCTGTGAAATCAGCGATTTCGGAATTGCGACCATTACGCTGAACCGCCCGAAAATCCACAATGCGTTTGACGACGTCCTGATCACTGACCTGACAGCGAAGATCGAGGCGCTTGATGCGGACCCGGCTGTGCGCGTGATCATTCTGACCGGGGCGGGCAAAAGCTTTTCGGCTGGTGCCGACCTGAATTGGATGAAGCGCATGGCGGGCTATAGCCATGCTGAAAACCTGGCTGACTCCCGTGCGCTTGCCAAACTGATGAAGGTTTTGAACTTCGCATCAAAGCCGACCATCGCCCTGGTCAATGGCGCGGCCTTTGGCGGCGGGGTTGGGCTTGCGGCCTGTTGTGACATCGTCATTGCGTCAGAACGTGCGAGCTTCTGCTTGTCTGAAGTCAAACTGGGTCTGATCCCGGCGGTGATTTCGCCCTATGTGGTTGAGGCCATCGGGGTTAATCAGGCACGGCGTTATTTCCTGACCGCTGAGCGTTTTGATGCAAAGACAGCCCAGCAGATAGGTCTGGTGCATGAAATCACCTCCCCCGATGAATTGACTGCCCGTGGGCAGGAAATGGCGACGCTTCTGCTGGCCAATGGGCCGGATGCGATGCATGCCGCCAAGAACCTGATTTACGCGGTTGCAAACAAGCCGATTTCAGATGCCGTAATTGACGACACAGCACACCGTATTGCTGATCAACGGGCAAGCGACGAGGGCCGCGAAGGTGTCGGTGCCTTTCTGGAAAAACGTCCCGCGAACTGGAGCAAGAAATAACATGCCGCGCAAACTTCTGATCGCCAACCGCGGTGAGATCGCCTGCCGTGTGATCAAGACCGCCCGCCGCATGGGAATTGCCACGGTTGCCGTTTATTCCGATGCCGACGCCAAGGCCCTGCATGCCAAACATGCGGACGAGGCCTACCATATTGGCGCGCCAGCACCCAAAGACAGCTATCTGCGCACCGACCGTCTGCTTGAAGTCATTGCGCAATCGGGTGCGGATGCCGTTCATCCGGGTTATGGCTTCCTGTCGGAAAATGCCGGCTTTGCCGATGCGCTGGAAAAGGCCGGCTGCGTTTTTGTCGGCCCGCCGGCCAGTGCCATCAGTGCGATGGGCTCAAAATCCGAAGCCAAGAAAATCATGGGCAAGGCCGGTGTGCCGCTGGTGCCAGGCTATCATGGGGAGGATCAGGACCCCGACCTTCTGGCGGCCGAGGCCGACAAGATCGGCTATCCGGTGCTGATCAAGGCATCGGCTGGTGGCGGCGGCAAAGGCATGCGCGCGGTTGAAACCCCGTCTGATTTCAAGGATGCGCTGATCAGCTGCAAACGCGAAGCCGCGAGCAGCTTTGGCGATGACCATTGCCTGATTGAGAAGCTGATCGTCAAACCCCGCCATGTCGAAATTCAAGTCTTTGCCGACAGCCATGGCAACGCGGTTTACCTGTTCGAACGCGATTGCTCCTTGCAGCGCCGCCATCAAAAGGTGATCGAAGAGGCCCCGGCCCCGGGCATGAGTGACGAACTGCGTGCCCAGATGGGCAAGGCTGCCGTCGATGCCGCCAAGGCGATCGGCTATCAGGGCGCGGGTACGGTTGAATTCCTGCTTGATGCGTCAGGTGCGTTCTATTTCATGGAAATGAACACCCGTCTTCAGGTCGAACACCCGGTGACCGAGAAAATCACCGGCGAAGATCTGGTGGAATGGCAGTTGCGTGTCGCCGATGGTGAGCCCCTGCCAAAGGTGCAGGAGGAGCTTTCGATCAAGGGGCATGCTTTTGAAGTACGCATCTATGCCGAGGATCCGCAGAATGACTTCTTGCCGGCCACCGGTAAGCTTGTCCATATGCGCATGCCGCGTGAAACCGATCATGTGCGGGTCGATACCGGCGTTTATGAAGGCGGCGAAGTATCGATCCATTACGACCCGATGATCGCCAAGCTGATCACGTGGGATGTGGACCGCAAGGCCGCCCTGCGTCGTATGGCGACGGCACTCAATGATGTTCAGATCGTTGGTGTGACGACCAATACCGGCTTCCTTGGCAATATTGCCCGGCACCCGGCATTTGAGCGGGGTGACGTCGAAACCGGCTTTATCCCGAACTATCAGGATGACCTGATCCCGGCCCCTGTCACACCCGATAACGAGGCGTTGGCATTCGCCGCCCTTGATATCCTTCTGACCCGCGATACCGAGGCCGCCCGCTATGCGGCCCAAAGCAACGACCCCTACTCGCCTTGGCACAGCACGGCGGGCTTCAGGCTGAATGACGATAACCACCATGACCTGATCCTGCGTCATGACGGGTCGGACATGCTGGTGAAGGTGCATTACCGTGATCAGGGCTATGTCATCGATATGCCCGATGGTAGCGCTATC
The DNA here is from genome assembly GCF_056161285.1 of Thalassospira sp. ABL2_045. Lineage (NCBI taxonomy): Bacteria > Pseudomonadati > Pseudomonadota > Alphaproteobacteria > Rhodospirillales > Thalassospiraceae > Thalassospira > Thalassospira sp. ABL2_045. The sequence goes on from NZ_JBSWYV010000011.1 coordinate 73,876, forward strand.
ATCGCCAGTGCCGAACGCGATGAAAACGGCGCCATCGTTGCAAGCCTTGATAACGTCCGCAAACGCGCAACCGTCCTGCGTGATGGTAATCGTCTGATGATTTTCCGCGATGGGCGTTCGGATCGTCTTGATATCTTTGATCCGCTGGCAGCTGCCGGTGGGTCCGAGGGCACAGGCGGCGGCCTGACCGCACCGATGCCGGGCAAGATCATTGCCGTGATGGCCGAGACCGGCCAGTCGGTCACCGCCGGTGACAAGCTGGTCGTCATGGAAGCGATGAAAATGGAACACACCATTTCCGCCCCTGTATCGGGCACGGTCAAGGAGGTGTTCTTTGGCGTGGGGGATCAGGTTGATGACGGCGCTGAACTGATCGCGATCGAGGAGGCCGAATAATGGCCCTGATTTCCGATCTGCCAAGCCGCGTCAAAATCGTCGAAGTCGGCCCGCGCGATGGGCTTCAGAACGAAAAGGCGATGGTGCCAACCGACACCAAGGTCGAGCTGATCCATCGTTTGAATGATGCCGGATTATCGGCGATCGAAGCCACCGCCTTTGTCAGCCCGAAATGGGTCCCACAAATGGCCGATGCGCCCGATGTCATGGCCCAGATCACCCGCAAGCCCGGTGTGACCTATCCGGTGCTGGCCCCGAATATCAAGGGGCTTGAGGCCGCAATTGCCGCCGGTGCAACCGAAGTCGCCGTTTTTGGCGCCGCGTCCGAAAGTTTCTCGCAAAAGAACATCAATTGTTCGATTGCCGAAAGTCTTGGTCGTTTCCGCCCGGTGGCAGATGCCGCCCTAAAAGCAGGCCTTGCCGTGCGGGGTTATGTATCATGCGTGTTGGGCTGCCCCTATGAAGGGGATATCGCACCGCAAAAGGTCGCCGAGGTCGCCCGCGCCCTTTATGACATGGGCTGTTATGAAATCAGTCTGGGCGACACGATTGGCACCGGCACCCCGATCAAGGCGCAGGACATGATTTCTGCTGTGGCCAAACATGTGCCGACCGAAAAACTCGCCGCGCATTTCCATGACACCTATGGTCAGGCACTGGCAAACTTGCTGGCGGTTCTGCAGATGGGAGTTACCACCATTGACAGTTCGGTGGCCGGACTTGGCGGCTGCCCCTATGCCAATGGGGCCAGCGGCAATGTCGCGACCGAAGATGTTGTCTATATGCTGAACGGTCTTGGCATCGAAACCGGTATCGACCTTGCAAAACTTGCCGAGACAGGCAGGTGGATTTGTGATCAGATCGGAAAATCAAGCGCATCGAAGGTTAATCTGGCCTTGGCTGCAAAGCTCTAACCAACAAATGGTGTCTCAGACTTCACCACTTCGATATCACGATCCGCAACCGCAAATCTGACTGCATCAAAGTTGCGCTCCTGTCTCATGGACGGCCCCACGATAATCCTTTTGATCGGCAACTGTACTTCTTGCTTTTCAAAAAGCTTGATAAACGAAACCATATGCCTACCATTCGAACGCGTATAGATTTCCTTTGAGTTTAGCTTTTGATCTTTGAAGTACGCATCCGGTGCATTTTTCAGAACCGGTGACTTAATAATCCGTACCTCTCTTTCTTCTTTAAAGCCCTGATGCTTCAAACACGTTGTAAGTCTCGAGAAAGGATCAAATAGCCGATAAAATTCGTCTTTTAGACCTTCAAAGTACTTTTCAATTTGCTCAGTAATTATTGATAATTCTTCCGAATAGTCCTCCATGACGTCATCCCCGATACCATATGACACATCCGACATGCTCGAAATAGTATAGCTGTAACTATCGTATTCAGCTTGAATCATGTCTGAGAGCTCTTTGGTATTGATCTCCAAACAGACCCCTCCACCTGCTCCGTAACCACGCCATTGACTCAGCAATCCATTCCGAGATTCATAGTCTTCTTTGTGAGTGCAAAAGGAAGTAACGAAGGGGTGCAACAGCTCAGAACAACCACTCTGCGGAGAGAATGTCACCTCGTACAAAGCATCCAAAAGTGCGTCGAAATCACGTTTTGCAACGACTTCAGGACCGCCTATCAGTTCGAAAACTTCCCGCGCTGTGGCGTTCTCGTTAGTTAGCCGATTACTAAGCGTCTGAAATTTTGGCAAAAGTGCCCTTTCAGCCAGACTGCGAAAAAAACCGATCTCTGAAGTATCATTTAAACACTTATAACTTGTAGCCCACAGTTGATTTGTGTCTAGTATACCTTCTAGTCCGGCCTGATTAGTGTAGTGACAAACTAAGGGATGCTCTTGCCAAATCTCTTGTTTTTTCTTCATTCAAACTCGCCAAATATACTTTTCCAAAACGCAACTAATATTATATTGTTTACTGATTACGGACAAATGTACAGCTTCAGACGGGCCACCCCAAATGATCTGCCGATGATTGGTCGCTGGCTGCATGTGCCTGATGTGATCCGCTGGTGGGGCGATCCGGCTGAACAGATTGAACTGATTTCCGAAGATGTCGAACTGGCCGAAATGGCGACACTGATTGTGTCCTATCGCAATCGACCCTTTGCCTTTGCCCAGCATTACGATGCACATCAATGGCCCCAGGCGCATTTTGATCCGTTGCCGGCAAACACCCGTTGTCTGGATGCCTTTATCGGTGTGCCCGACATGATGGGCTGCGGACATGGTCAGATGTTTTTGAAAATGCTGACCGCCCAACTGTTTGAGCGCGGCGCGCCCATGATCGGCATTGATCCCGATCCCGAGAACGAACGTGCCATTCGCTGCTATGAAGCCATCGGCTTTGTCGCCGGGCGGGAATATGACACCGCCAAGGGCCCGTGCCTTTTGATGACACTTTCCCCGCCCGACCAGATTTAAGCGCAATCAGACGGCCCTTACGGCATCAAGGAATGCCTGCACCTTATGACGCAGCCCTTCTGATTCGCGTGACAGTTCGGATGCCGCGCTGAGCACTTGTTCGGCTGCAGCCCCGGTGGACCCGGCCGCCTCATTCACGCTGACAATGTTTGAAGTTACCTCTGTCGTGCCGACCGAGGCTTCCTGCACGTTACGGGTGATTTCAAGAGTGGCCGCCCCCTGTTCCTCGACCGCGCTAGCAATGGTAGCTGAAATCTCGCTGATTTCGGTGATGGTCGCTGAAATGGTACCGATCGCGGTGACAGCGCCATCGGTTTCGTGCTGAATGCTGGTGATCTGACTGGTGATGTCCTCGGTCGCGCGCGAGGTTGCGGTTGCAAGGTTTTTGACCTCGGCTGCGACCACGGCAAAGCCCTTGCCCGCATCGCCAGCACGTGCAGCTTCGATGGTGGCATTGAGTGCGAGAAGGTTGGTCTGTTCTGCGATTTCGCTGATCAGGCCGACCACATCGTCGATTTTCTGGGCGGCTTCGGCAAGGCCCCGGATCTGGGTATTGGTTTTTTGCGCATCCTCAACCGCGCGATTGGCAACCGTTGACGACTGACTGACTTGTTGGGTGATTTCAGAGATCGAGGCACTGAGTTCTTCGGTCGCGCTGGCGACGGTTTGCACGTTGGTTGATGCCTGCTCGGCCGCGGCTGCGACGATGCCGGACTGCCGACTGGTTTCCTCGGCCGTGCTGCTCATACCGGTTGCAGTTGACTGCATCTCGGTTGCGGCAGATGCCAGGGTTTTGAGGACGACTGCCATGTCCTGATCAAAACCGACTGTCAGTTCGTTGACTTTTTCAGCCCGCTTTTCGCGACGCTTGACAGCCTCGGCTTCCTCGGCGGCAAGCTGTTCCGCCTTGATCATGTTTTCCTTGAACACCGACACGGCATTGGACATGTCGCCAATTTCGTCCGTGCGATCCTGACCGGGAATCTCGACCTGCTTGTTGCCCCCGGCGAGTTCCTTCATGACCTCGGTGATCTGGCGGATCGGACGGGAGATGCCGGTTCCGATGGTCCAGGCGGCAAAAACACCAAGAATAAGGGCAACACCGCCAACAATCGCTGTGACAATCACGGCCTGGGACGCGGCCTTGGTGGCCCGCGGGCCAATTTCATCCTGTTCGGCCTTGACCGCCAGTTTGAGGTTTTCAAGGTTGGCGGCCACCATCGGACCAATTTTATCGAGCGTATTGGTCACCAGCTCATCACGTGTAGCGTCTCCTGCTGGAAGGGATACGACACGGGCAAAGGTCTCGCGATAGGTATTGAGGCTTTCGGATGCTGCTTTGGTAATTTCAATCATCTCAGGCGTATCAAGCAATGGCGCGAGTTCGGCATTAAGCTTGATCGCGGTTGCCAGGCGTTCATTGACGTTGTCTGCCGCGGCTCCATCACCGGTCAGCAGGTAGTGTTTCATCAAAACGCGGGCTTCGAGCAAATTCGCCTGTACCCGCCCGGCCTGATTTGATTGCAAGGCGATGTGGCGATAGCGGACAAAATCATCCCCGACACTGCTGACCGAGAATTCCGACCAAAGTGACGCCAGGACCAGCAAAACCAGCACAACGCCAAACCCGCCATACACTTTTGTAGAAATCTTGAGACGATTAAACACCGACATGAATGAGGCACTCCCAAATTAAACTATAGCCTCGTTAGTCATATTATACTTTTACAATCATGGCATGATATACGCGTGATTACGGCACTATGCTTTGGATGCTATCCACCCAGTCGGTTGTGGGATGCGGGAGGTATATGATATTTACATAAGCATACCGTGGCATATAGGTGCTTAAAAAAACAGGAAACCACGTATATTATTGTTTTATATTATACTTTTTCGTTATTTGAAGAGTGGCTCGGAACGTAGAACAGAAAAAGGGGCACCCGTTCGGGTGCCCCTTGATCGATTTTAAATTGCTTCTAAGGCAATGGTCTTAGACGTGGTCTAAATCGCCTATGACTGCAAAGCATCGCGTCGACGTTCGCGCAATGATTGCGCTGTTACGCGACCATCGCCGGTCGGCTGATAATAGACCGTCATTTCCTTGAGCGCGGCGCGGACCTTGTCCAGCGCGACTTCGCCTTCAACCTTGAGGTCATAGGAGTCAAATCCGCAACGGTGCATATACAGAATCTGATCTCGCAGGACGTCACCGACCGCGCGAAGCTCACCGGTGAAACCCATGCGTTCACGCAGCACCCGCCCATAGGAATAACCACGCCCATCGGTATAGGCCGGGAAATTGACCGTGATGATCGACAAACGATCAAGATCATCTGCCAGATCTTCGGGCGCATCACCCGGATTCAATTGGACTCCCAACCCACCATTTCGCCCCAGTAGACTGTCACGTTCTTCCTTAAAACGGGCAAGCGGCACGATCAGGTTTTCATCGCTGGCCGGAAGGTCTTCTTCGGCGTCAACCGTGATCCATTCCTGTTCGATCAGGCTGTCATTCTTAACGATCGCCATAAAGAACCTCCTTGAACGGATCCATGCCGACACGACGATAGGTGTCGATGAAGCGTTCACCGCCGTCGCGGATATCAATATATTTGGTCACCAGGCTTTCGATGGCGTCGACCACCTCGGCCTCGGAGAAACCGGCACCGGCGATCTTGCCGATCGACGCATCCTGGCTGGCATCGCCACCAAGGGTGATCTGATAGAATTCCTTACCCCGTTTATCGAGGCCAAGAATACCGATATGACCAACATGGTGATGCCCGCAGGCATTGATGCAGCCGGAAATCTTGATCTTGAGCTCGCCAATATCATGTTGGCGATCAAGGTCACTGAACCGTTCGGAAATACGCTGTGACAGCGGGATCGAACGTGCCGTTGCCAGTGCGCAGTAATCAAGGCCCGGGCAGGAAATGATGTCGGTGACATAGCCAAGGTTGGCCGTGCCCAGGTTATCGGCATCAAGGGCCGTCCAGAGCGCGAACAGATCGGCCTTTTTGACATGCGGCAGAACAAGGTTTTGTTCGTGGGTCACGCGCACATCGCCAAAGCTGTATTTTTCCGAAAGATCGGCAACCAGTTCCATCTGGGTATCGGTCGCATCGCCCGGAATGCCGCCAATCGGCTTCAGCGACACATTGGCAATCGCATAGCCCGGCTGTTTGTGTTCGATGACGTTCGAACGCACCCAGTTGGCGAAGCGACGGTTTTCGGCCTTGTGCCGTTCGAAATCCGCATCGTCATCCGAAAGCGCCTCAAACGCAGGCGGTGCGAACTGTTCGATGTAATGGGCGATTTCCGCATCATCAACGCGCAGCGACCCGTCCTTGATCTGGGACCATTCCTCTTCAACAAGCTCGCGGATTTTATCAATGCCTTCCTCGTGAACGAGGATCTTGATACGCGCCTTGTACTTGTTATCGCGACGGCCGAAGCGGTTATACACACGCAGGATGGCCTCGAGATACGAGAACAGATCATTCTTGCCGATGAAGTCACGAATGGTCTTGCCGACGAATGGTGTCCGGCCAAGGCCACCACCAACAAGCACTTCAAAGCCGGTCTCGCCCGCATCGTTCTGATGCATGCGAAGGCCAATGTCATGGACCTTTACGGCCGCACGGTCATTGGGCGAACCGGTGACCGCGATCTTGAACTTACGCGGAAGGTAAGTGAATTCCGGGTGGAAGGTCGACCACTGACGGATCAGTTCGCAATAGGGACGCGGATCTTCGATTTCATCGGCCGCGGCACCGGCATACTGGTCGGTCGTGGTGTTGCGGATGCAGTTGCCCGATGTCTGGATGGCATGCATTTCAACCTTGGCAAGGTCAAGCAGCGCATCGGGGATTTCATCAAGCTTCGGCCAGTTATACTGGATGTTCTGGCGCGTCGTGAAATGGCCATAGCCCTTGTCATAAACCCGCGCAATCATGCCAAGCTGACGGAGCTGGTCGGCGCGCAGCGTGCCGTATGGAACGGCAACGCGCAGCATATATGCATGAAGCTGCAGATAGACACCGTTCATCAGACGCAAGGGGCGGAACTGTTCCTCGGTAATGTCGCCGGCAAGGCGGCGCTTTACCTGTTCGCGGAACTGTTCGGTGCGTTCATGAACAAGCTGGCGGTCAAAATCGTCATAACGATACATGGGCTTTCTCCTTATACCGCCTGATAGCCAAGGTCCTCGCGGACACTCGGGCCTTTGGTGCGCAGAACTTCGCGGTATTTTGTCGGGACGAGGTCACCGCCCTGCTGTTCGACATCAATCAGATACGGCCCGACGATAATGGTATCGAGCTCGGGTGCACTGGCCTCGGCCAGAAGCGCATTTGCAGCTTCCTTGCCTTCGGCAGTGCGGGCATCGCTGATGTTTTCGCTCCATCCACCATCGCTGGTCAGGAACACCACCAACCCGTCTTCCAGACGGTTTGCCGTGACAACTTGCAGGGACATTCGGTTCTCTCAGCCTGTAAATCTCTCGGGTTTGGTCCTGTCATGGACCTTTTCTGCACCAGAATTTGGCTGATTACCCCTTATTGGTCAAGTTTTTTTGTGAAATAACATATACTACACTTAAAATTGTGTTTTAATAATCCACTATTGACCGTTCCGCGTACGGGTTCTACCTCATCAGTCATTGATCCCCACCGCACAAGAAACCTTCCTGATATGCCTTTGAACATCATAAAACTGAGTGTCGGCACAGACAGCCCCGAAAGCCTCAAGGAATGGCAGACCTATTTTCAGGCCATGCACGGGCGGATTTTCCACACCACACGCATGACGCCCAAACGCAAGAAAGAGATTCTTGACGGCGGATCAATCTATTGGGTGATCAAGGGGGCTGTGCGCTGCCGCCAGCGGGTCATTGACCTCGAGGAGTTCGTCAATGAGGAAGGCACGAAATACTGCCGCATCGTACTCGATGATGAACTGATTGCCACCCGTCCCTATCCGCACCGCGCGTTTCAGGGGTGGCGTTACTTCACCGATGATAAATGCCCACCCGATGAAAAACAGGGCGGCGGCACGGATGCCCTACCCGATGATATGGCCGATGAGCTGCGTGACCTTGGGCTGATCTGAGGCACGCCTTACGCCGGTGTGTTTTCCTCATCCGGGTCAATTTCACGAAGCGTTTCAGCGACTTCGTTTTTAAGCCAGTCCACAAACGCCTTCACGCGTGGACGCCGCAGGTGTTCTTCGGGATACACCAGATAATAGGCGCCGCTTGATGCCACACTTTGCGGGAACGGACGCACCAGATTGCCCGCCGCAAGATCAAGCGCGGCCAAGCTGGTGCGCGCCATGGCAATCCCCTGCCCCATCAGGGCGGCCTGAATGACCATGTCGCCGGAATTAAACCGCAAACCACGACTGACATCGACGCCTTCGGCACCAACACCCTTAAGCCAGAATTCCCAATCTGCCGCGTGCGGGTGATCGATAAAGGTCGTCGCATCATGCAACAGCTGATGCCCGGCAACATCAGCCGGGTCCTTGGATACCGGATGGGCGGCAAGATAAGCCGGACTGCAGACCGGGAAGGACTCGTCACGCATCAGCCTCTCGCAGACAAGCCCGGGATAATGGCCGCTACCAAAGCGCACCGCCAGATCGATGCCTTCGGTCCGTAAATCAACCATCCGGTCATCGGCATGAATGCGCACATCGATATCGGGATAGGCATCTCGAAAATGCCCTAGGCGCGGCACCAGCCATTTCACGGCAAAACTTTGCAGGACACTGACCGTGACCACACCGGTTTCTTCAACCCGGGTCAGGCGTTCGATCTCATCCGCGATGCGTGAAAACCCGGCTGTGGTTGCCTGGGCCAGCTGTGCGCCTTCTTCGGTCAGATGGATCTGACGCGGCAAACGATGGAACAGCTTGAAGCCAAGATATTCTTCAAGCTGGCGAACCTGCTGACTGATCGCACCCTGGGTCACAAACAGTTCTTCGGCCGCCTTGGTAAAACTCAGATGGCGGGCAGCAGCATCAAAGGCGCGCACGGATTGCAAGGGCGGAAGCCGCATCAATATTGCTCCGATCATATGGATTAGCATTCCTAATCCATATGATCAGAAATACTCGTTTGTTCTGCGTCGAATATAGCCGCACTATGACTTCAACAGCAAACATTGCATTAGCAGTATTAACCTATGGAGAGAATGATGGCTTATTCCCTGAGCCCCGCTCCGTCTGCCGTGGAGCGCCAACCCAGAGCATCAATCAGCACGTCTGTTTTCAACCTTTTTGGTCGGCTGAGTGATCTGAGCAACCGGTTTTCACGCTTTCTTGCCGTCCGAGAAGAACGCCGAATGTTGCTGAGAATGTCAGACCAGCAACTTTCGGACATCGGCATTACCCGCGCCCAGGCCGAAGAAGAATACCGGCAGTCTTTCAAACTGCGTTAACCCCGCACGGGATCTGTCGCCTCCGCCCCCACGGAATGCCCCGCACGGCAGATCCACCCTTCGTGCCACCGCACACCCCGCCTATCGCTCGGTCAATGCCCCCTCATTGGCCGGGCATTTTCGTGCCCGAGACCACAGACCGCCCTATCTGCGATAATTTGATCCATTGCATTGCGGCGAATTGAATAATCCCGCAAAGTTATCGCTGTATCTGGCCATAACCGATGGGACCCGGCGTATGACTGCAGAAAAGAAAGCGGCAAAAAAATCCGACAAACCAGCCAAGCATGACAAAAGCGATGTCATGCGCGATACAGTGGGCGATGCAACACGCCGCACGGCCAAAAGCCGATCTGCAGCCAATCGGACCGAAACGCTTTCCACCCTTGATAGCGAAGCAAAGGATCGGTTCTTGCTGGATTCTGAGAACATGACCATGGACCGGCTTGACGATTTCCCGTCCGGTTCAAGCAAGGCCACCAGCCAGAACCTCGCCAACATTCCCGAAGATCAGCTTCCGCCCGACATTGACCTTAACCCCAAGGCCCGGGCGAAGAAGATGCGCGGCAAGCAGTATCTCGAACTGATTGCGCCGCTTCATATTGAACTGTTGAAACTGCAAAACTGGATCAAGGCGGAAAACCTCAAATCCCTGATCATTTTCGAAGGGCGCGACGCCGCGGGCAAAGGCGGCACCATCAAAAGGTTTACCGAACACCTCAATCCACGTGGTGCGCGCATTGTCGCCCTTGGCAAGCCGAACGACCGAGAACTGACGCAATGGTATTTCCAGCGCTATGTCGAACACCTGCCAAGCGGGGGTGAAATGACCCTTTTTGACCGGTCCTGGTACAACCGGGCGATGGTCGAGCGCGTTATGGGGTTCTGCAGCATGTTTGATGTCAGCGAGTTCCTGCAATCGGTGCCAGAACTTGAACGCATGCTGATCCGGTCGGGCATTCACATGACGAAGTTCTATTTCTCGGTCAGCAAGAAGGAACAGGCCAGACGTTTCAAGCAGCGTCAGACCGATCCGCTGAAACAATGGAAGCTGAGCCCGGTTGATCTGGCGTCCCAGAACCTTTGGGAGTCATACACAGAAGCCAAACGCGACATGTTCTTCCATACCTCCACCACCGACAGCCCGTGGGTGATCGTGAAGTCCGATGACAAGAAACGTGCGCGCATCAACGCCATTCGTTTCTATCTATCGCAGTTTGATTATCCCGGCAAGCGCCCCGAGATCCTTGTTTATGACCGCCGGATCATTCACAGCGTTGCCGAGGAACTTGATGAGGATTGAGCAACTTGCTCGGCCTCTGGTCTTCCAGATCGTGAAAACATTGTCGCGGTAACATTTGCGTTCATTGACATTGCCCTCACTGCAACCTTTACTGGATGCATATAAATCTTCGGGAGGCAAACAATGGCAAAATGTGCATTTATCGGTCTGGGTGTCATGGGATATCCGATGGCCGGTCACCTGCAAAAAGCAGGTCACGACGTTACCGTCTATAACCGTACTGCGGCAAAGGCGGAAAAGTGGGTTTCCGAATATGGCGGATCATCCGCCCCGACCCCGTCCGAGGCGGCAAAGGGTGCGGAATTCGTCTTTTCCTGTGTTGGCAATGACGACGACTTGCGCAGCGTGATGCTGGGCGATACGGGCATGTTTGCTGGCATGGACAAGGGGGCTGTCCTGATTGACAACACCACCGCATCGGCGGATGTCGCGCGCGAACTTTACGCGGCGGCCAAGGATATGGGCATTTCATTCATCGACGCCCCGGTTTCCGGTGGCCAGGCAGGTGCAGAAAACGGTGTTTTAACCGTCATGTGCGGCGGTGATCAGGATGCATTTGATCGCGCGGCCCCTGTGATTGATGCCTTCGCCAAATCCTGCAAACTGATGGGCGACAGTGGATCTGGCCAGCTGACCAAAATGGTCAACCAGATCTGCATTGCCGGCCTGGTTCAGGGCCTTTCCGAAGGGGTTAATTTCGGCGTGAAGGCCGGCCTTGATATGGAAAAGGTTCTGGATGTGATTTCCAAAGGGGCTGCTGGCAGCTGGCAGATGGAAAACCGTGGCAGTACCATGGTCGAAAACAAGTTCGACTTCGGCTTTGCGGTTGACTGGATGCGCAAGGATCTTGGCATCTGTCTTGAAGAATCCAAACGCAATGGCGCGCGCCTGCCGGTCACGGCCCTCGTTGATCAGTTCTATGCCCAGGTGCAGGAACGCGGCGGCAATCGCTGGGACACGTCTAGCCTGATTGATCTGCTGTCACGCGGCTAAGCCGCACGCGATCCAAAGATCGAAACAAGCAAAAAGCGCGGCCTTTGCGGGCCGCGCTTTTTTTTTCATTCATGTCTCATCAGGCGAACCTATTACAGACCGGCACGCAAAAGCGGCTCAACCTGATTGCGGTAATTTGCCAGCGGGCCGTTATCGAAATAGCCGACGGCACATTCAAGAACGGAATCCCGCGGCGGTTCTTCGCCCTCTGCCAGGTTTTCTTCCAGGTTATCGCGGCTCGATTTGCCAAGGCGCTCGATCTCGATATCCTGTTCGCAGCTTGCCGCCTCAAGCGTTGCCAACGATTGGCGCGGGTCGCGACGGCGCGATGGCAAGGCGTGCTCAAGATCAATCTCGCGCTCGAACTCTTCGGCATCGGCCAAGGTGACTTCGATATCTGGGATTACGCCATGGCCCTGCACAATGTGGTTTTCCGGCGTGGTGTAATACCCCGTCGTGATTTTAAGTCCACCGCCAGAAGCCAGCGGCATGATGCGCTGCATGGAGCCTTTGCCAAAGGAACGCTCACCAATGATGATGCCGCGCCCGTTTTCACGAAGGGCGGCTGCCATCAGCTCCGCACCGGATGCAGAACCACGATCCAGCAAGATCGCCATCGGCACTTCATCAAAGAAATCGGAACGATCAGCTTCATAGCTGCGCAATTTCCGCTCACCACGGCCTTCGGTGGCGACAATCAAACCGTCTTTCAGGAACTGGTCTGCAATGTCGGCGGCACTGTCAAGCAACCCGCCCGGATTGCGGCGCAAATCAACGATCACGCCGCGCGGCGACGCGATCCGGTCTTCAAGCTCACGCAAGTATTCCTGCGTCTGGTCAAGGGTGGTGGCATCAAAGCGTGACACACGGATATAGCCGATATCCTGATCAATGATGCTTGCGGTGACCGATGGAACTTCGATCCGCGCACGCTTTACCGTGACATCAAAGCTGTCTTCGACACGCTTGATCGTCAGCGTTACCGGATCACCAACGCGGCCGCGCATTCTTCGGACCGCCTCGGAAATCGGTTCGCCAACCATCTGATAGCCATCAATATGGGTGATGCGGTCATCGGGCTTCAGCCCCGCACGTGCGGCCGGGGTATCGTCAATCGGGGAGACGATCCGGATCCGCTGTTCATCATCAAGCGCAATAACGATGCCCACACCGGCAAAGCTGCCCTCGGTGCTTTCCTGCAGGCGGCGGAACATATCATCCGTCATATAGGCGCTGTGGGGATCAAGATCGTGCAGGCTGTCATCAAGCACCGCACCAACAACTCCGACCGGCGATGTATCATCGGTTTCGAGATCACCCAGCATGGCAATGCTGTTATCGATAAACGCCATGCGATCAATTTTCTCGACATAGGTTTCCGACAGCACTTCCAGCGCTTCGACATACAGCTTGTCGGCATGGGCAAACTGTTCCTCGCTCGCACCGGCGGTTACGCTAGTACGATAGGCATCGAGAAATCTGCGTTCTTCGTCACTTGGCCATGCCGGTCCGGCGCAGGCCACCAGTCTTGTCCCGGCGAACGAAATTAGCACCGCAAACAAAATTGGCAATATTCCTTTACGCAGCAACAGCTTGCTCCTGTCCTTCGACTTTTTCGACCGAATGCATATCGGGCATCACTCGACCTTCAATTGTGGCAAGTCTAGCCTGCCTTTTTTCGATTGGCGACCCCTTGGCATGCAATCGGCGCCATATCACGCAACTTTTACCTGTCGGGGCGTTCAAGTGCACGCCTTGGCAACATATCGGTAGACTTATGTCATTTCGCCAGTGTTGGGGCTGAAATGCGGGAATTCAACCAATGTTCAATGCGTCCGTATGGATATCCATGCGAAACGGACTCGATCTTGGTACGCTGTATCGTTATGCTACGCGACAACAAAACAAGGTCGGCACAAAGCTGACTGTTCCGAGCGGGCGGCTCACATTTCAGGGAGACGTCTTTTTTCATGAGCGACTTTACGCCCCCCATTTCAGATATCCGTTTTCTGATCCATGATGTGATCGGTCTGGATACTGTTTCCAAACTACCGCCTTACGGGGAAACCAGCCCCGATCTGGTTGACGCCATCCTTGAAGAAGCCGGTAAATTTGCGGGCTCCGTCATCGCCCCGCTCAACCGGATTGGTGATCAGGAAGGTGCAAAACTTCAGGCAGACGGCACGGTACGCACGCCAACCGGCTGGACGGAGGCCTATGCGCAGTTCTGCGAAGGTGGCTGGCAGGGTATTTCTGCGCCTGAAAGCGAAGGTGGCATGGGGCTTCCGATGTTACTGGGGGCTGCGGTTGCCGAAATGTGGCAGGCAGCTAACATGGCATTCGCCCTTTGCCCGATGCTGACATCCGGTGCGATCGAGGCGCTGATTGCCCATGGATCGGATCAGCAGCGGGAATTGTATCTGTCGCGCATGATCTCGGGCGAATGGACCGGCACCATGAACCTGACCGAGCCGCAGGCAGGTTCGGATCTTTCAAAGGTTCGCAGCACAGCGGTCCCGCAGGGTGATGGCACCTATAAAATTTCCGGCCAGAAGATCTTCATTACCTATGGCGATCACGAGATGACGGGAAATATCGTGCATCTCGTGCTGGCCCGCACACCGGATGCGCCGGCAGGTGTCAAAGGCATATCGCTCTTTATCGTTCCGAAGTATCTGGTCTCAGAAAGCGGTGAAATCGGGGCGCGCAATGATGTGACCTGTGTGTCGCTTGAACACAAACTTGGCATTCATGCCAGCCCGACGGCGGTTTTACAGTTTGGCGACAAGGGCGGTGCGACCGGCTATCTGGTGGGTGAAGAAGGCAAAGGCTTGGCCTACATGTTCACCATGATGAACAATGCCCGCCTTGCGGTCGGTCAACAGGGTGTCGCCATTTCCGAGCGCGCCTTCCAGCAGGCCCTTGAGTATGCCAACACGCGAAAACAGGGCCGGGATGCCAAAACCGGCGAAGAGGCCCCGATTGCCGTTCATGGCGATGTCCAGCGCATGTTGATGCGCATGCGATCCTCGACCGATGCGGCACGTGCGCTTTCGCTTTACGCTGCCGCCCAGCTAGACCTCGCCCATCATTTATCGGACGCGGCGGAACGCGCCGCAGCGCAGGCACGCGCTGACCTTCTGATCCCGCTGGTCAAGGGCTGGTCGGCCGATCTTGGCGTTGATAACGCGTCACTTGGCGTGCAAGTTCACGGCGGCATGGGCTTTATTGAGGAAACCGGTGCGGCACAACACTTGCGTGATGCCCGTATCGCCCCGATCTATGAGGGCACCAATGGCATTCAGGCGCTTGACTTCATTGGGCGCAAGGTGCTGCGCGATCAAGCAGATGCCCTCAACACCTTGCTCGCCGAGATCAAGGAAACCATCCGCGACCTTAAAACGGGCGATGAAACGACCTTCCTTGCGAAGGCAAGCGGTGAAGTGGATCACGCAATTGCCGGTCTTGAAACTTCAACGGCCATCGTGCTTGAACGCTGTGCGACGGATGCGGACATGGCGCAGGCGTTGGCCTCCCCATATTTGCGCCAAGCTGCCCTGTGTCTTTCCGGATGGTTGATGCTGCGCGCGCTTTATGCCGCGAACAGCGCCGGAACGCCAAAAGATTTCCGTTCATCCAAAACAAAAAGCTGCAGCTTCTTCCTTACACAACTCCTGCCAGAAGCGGCCTTCATGGCCGCCCAGGTGCGGAATTGCACGGACCCGAAAATGTATTAACGACAGTCACATTTTCGCCGTGCTTGTTGATCAGAACCAAGTCGCACCATCACAGCAAACTGGAACGATGGTGCGACTTTCTGATTGCCCCAATTCAACCAACCCGATCATTCCCGCACAAGCAGGTCAACATTCAGAAATTCCGCAAGATTTGAACGGGTTTGACGACAATTTCCTGTTTCGGTTTTCGATTGCTTCTCTATAATCCGCCCAATGAATCGCTTAACCCGATATATGCTCAAACAGCAGCTGATCATGATGGTCTTTGTCACACTGGGTCTTCTGTGTGTCATCTGGCTGTCGCAAAGCCTGCGCTTTGTCGAGATGATCGTGAATCGGGGCTTGTCGGTTACTGTATTTCTGCAGCTGACATCCCTGCTGTTGCCCAGCTTTCTGACGATCATTATTCCGATCGCGCTGTTTTTCGTTATTGTCTTTACCTATAACAAGCTGATCCAGGACCGCGAGCTGATCATCATGCGCGCGGCGGGTTTAAGCCAATGGTCTCTGGCGAAACCAGCATTGATCGTCGCACTGCTTTCGACAGCCGTTTGTTACTTCTTGACCCTGTTTTACCTGCCCTACAGCTACACACAGTTCAAGGAACTGCAGTTCTCGATCCGCAATGATTTTTCATCGGTTCTTTTACAGGAAGGCAGCTTCACCGACCTTGACGGCTTAACCGTCTATGTCCGCGAAGTTGGCCGGGATAATGAATTGCTTGGCATTCTGGTCCATGATGCCCGCGATCCGGATGCACAAACCACCATGATGGCCAAACACGGCGCCTTGGTGCGCACTGACGAAGGGCCGCGCATCGTCCTGCTGGATGGCAACCGCCAGGAAGTCAACGCCGACGACGGCACCATGTCGATCCTGTATTTTGATCGATATGCGGTTGATATCGCACATAGTGCAACTGAGGAAGGCCTGCGCTATCAGGAAGCGCGCGAGCGCAGTGTTTATAACCTTCTGACTGGAACCCCACCCGATATCGCGCAGCACGATCTCGGGTCCTTTCGGGCAGAGGGACATGACCGCCTGATCTCGCCACTGAACGCCATTGCGTTTGCGAGTATTGCATTGGCGGTACTTGTCTCAAGCAGCTTCTCACGACGTGGTCAAACGGGTCGTCTTCTGATTGCCATTGGAGTGATGGTTTTGTGCCAGGCAACAGGTATCGCGATGAAAAATCTGGCAGCCAAAAACCCTGCCCTCGTCCCGCTAATGTATATGAACGCCATCATTCCGATCGCGTTAGGGCTTTACTGGACTTTCCGGGGGCCCGTGATCAAGGCGCGGCGTGCGGTCAATCAAGAGGTAGAAGCATGAGGATTTCACCGCTTCTGACCTGGTATTTTGGCAAACATGTCCTGATTTCCATTCTGGCGATTCTTGCTCTCTTGATTGGTCTGATCCTGATAGGCGACACGATTGAGTTGCTTCGTCGTGCAGGCAACAAACCAGATGCAACGGTTGGTATTGTCTTGCAAATGGCAACCAGTCGTATTCCGTTCATGACGGAGAAGGTTCTACCCTTTGCCGTATTGTTCGGTTCAATGTTTTCATTCTGGAAACTGACAGGGAACCAGGAACTAGTTGTGACGCGTGCGGCTGGCGTTTCTGCATGGCAATTCATGCTGCCACCAATCCTGTGCGCGCTTATCCTTGGCAGCATTCAGGTTGGTGCACTCAATCCATTATCCTCGATCCTGCTGCAGAAATATGAAACGCTTGAAGCACGCTATCTGCAAAACAACGCCAGTGTCATGAACCTGTCTTCAAGCGGGCTATGGTTGCGTCAGGGGACGCAAGATGGGCAGGCCGTTATCTACGCACGCTCCGTCAGCAGCCAGCAAGGTGACCAGCTTGATCTGCGAAACGTCACAATTTTCCGGTTTGAAGACGCTGATGATTTCACGACAAGGATCGATGCAGGTCGTGCTGTTCTCGAACCGGGGACCTGGCATTTCTACGAAGCGTGGACCTTCGTGCCCGGACAAGCCAGCACTTACTCCGAAGAGATGATGCTACCGACAAACCTGACTGCGCGAAAAATTCAGGACAGTTTTGCATCGCCGGAAACCATGTCTTTCTGGGACCTCAAGCCCTTTATCACATTGCTTGAACGTGCAGGGTTTAACGCCACCCGTCATCAGATTCATTTTCACAGTCTGTTGTCGAGGCCTTTACTTTTATGTGCCATGGTTTTGATTGCAGCGGCATTTTGCCTTAAATTTTCGCGACGTCGTCGCGCCTCGCTTGTTATCGGAGGCGGTGTTGCGACCGGTTTCATACTGTATTTTTGCACAGACGTGATTTCGGCACTCGGCGTTTCAGGCGGTATTCCACCGGTTTTGTCGGCTTGGGCGCCTGCGGGAATATCTTTGTTGCTGGGAGTTACCACGTTGCTACATCTCGAGGACGGCTAGCCTATGACGATGGCGGGGGGAATGATAAAAAGACTGGTAACAGGCACCATTCTGGGCTGTGGGATTTTTGCCGGGGGCAGCTTTGCAAATTTGCATCCTGCCTCGGCACAAACCACTGGCTCCGAAGCTCCCCAGCAGGAACCAGCCATTCTGTTTAGTGCAGATGAGGTTGACTACAATCAGGACCTCCAGACGGTTACGGCACGTGGAAATGTCGAGATTTCACGTGAAGGCCGGATTTTGCTGGCCGATACAGTGAACTACGACCAATCACAGGATGTTCTGACGGCATCAGGCAATGTCAGCATTACCGAACCAAGTGGTGAAGTGACTTTCGCGAGCTACGTCGAACTCAGCGGAGATTTCAAGGAAGGCATCGTCAGAGATATTTATGTCCTACTTGATGAGAACACCCGAATAGCCGGCGCTGGAGCGCGACGGAGCGGTGGGAACTTTACCGAGATCGCCAAAGCTGTTTACTCCCCATGTAAAGTTTGTGAAGACGATGGCGGCGGATCGACACCGCTGTGGCGTATTCGCGCCGCACGCGTCCTTCATGACGCAGAAAGCAAAACGGTGGAATATGAGGATGCCCGTCTGGAAGTTGCCGGAATCCCTGTTTTGTACTCACCATATTTCCAGCACCCGGACCCAACAGTAAAACGTCAGTCCGGTCTGCTTGCCCCGTCATTTGGCAGTACGAGTCATGTCGGCAGCTACTTCAGTCAACCCTATTTTTGGGCGATTGACAAAAGCAAGGACATGACTTTCACCCCGACTTACACGACTGACGAAGGTCCTGTACTTGCAACAGAATATCGACAGCGCCTGGATAGCGGCGAATTTGATGTCGTCAGTAGCTTCACAAGAGACAGTGATGATGACTGGCAAGGTCACATAGACGCTGAAGGTCGATTTGATATTGATCCGACTTGGCGTTGGGGTTTTGACGCCGAACAAGCATCAGAAAAAACCTATCTTTCGCGCTACGGGTTTGGGTCACCGTCTGTATTGACCTCAAACCTGTTCACTGAAGGTTTCAGGGGAGCAAGCTATACGCGCGCCGATGCATACTATTTCCAAGGATTGAAAGATGAAGATGACAGGGACACGACCCCTGTTGTTCTACCGCACCTTCAGTTTCATGGACAGTCTGCGCCTGCAAGGTACGGCAGTGTAACAACATTTGCTTTGGATGGCCTTTCTCTCACGCGTGATGATGGCACCAATTCGCATCGTGTTTCAGCCAAAGCAGGCTGGGAACTTCCTCATGTAGGTACAATGGGTGATGTCACCAAACTGAGCCTCTCTGTTCGCAGTGATAATTATCTGGTTTCCAACGTGTCGCGTGAAAATAAAGAAAACTACAGTGGATACACTGGGCGCCTTCTACCGTTGGCAGCACTAGATTGGCAGATGCCTTTCGTGAGCAACCAAGGCAAATACCAACAGGTAATAACACCAATTGCCATGGCAGCTTGGTCTCCCAATGGCGGCAACCCGGCCGAAATACCAAACGAAGACTCCCAGTCCTTTGAACTGGACGATATCAACCTGTTCTCTCACGATAGGTTTGGAGGATTAGATCGCGCGGAAGACGGTTTCAGGGCCAGTTACGGCCTTGAATGGGGAATTTATGGCCCCCAGGGAGGCTATACAAGCGCTATGTTTGGCCAAAGCTACCGCGCGAATAAAAATGATACTTTTGCGTCGGGTTCCGGATTGGATGAACATCTTTCTGACTATGTCGGGCGTGTCACTGTAGCCCCAAATCGTTATCTTGATCTCACCTACCGCTATCGTCTTTCAAACGACGATTTCTCGGCAAGACGTAATCAGGTCACAGCAAGTGCCGGGTCAATGGACACCTTGCGCATCAACACAACCTATGTCCACTTTACTGACGACGCAGGTAGTGAAGAGTTCGATGAACGAGAAGAATTTTACTTCCAGGCGCAACGTCAATTCAACCAATATTGGTCCGGACGTGCCTACGGACGATATGACATCGATCAATCTGACCCGTTGGAATACGGTGTTGGTTTTGTTTATGAAGATGAGTGCTTTATTTTTGATGGTCGCATTCGCCGAACCTTTTACCGAGATCAGGACTTAGGTGAGTCCGATGACTTTATTTTCCGTCTTGTTTTCAAGACATTGGGTGAATTTGAATCTGCAGCCGGATTGTAAGAAAAATGATTTCCAAATTTTCGATTTCGACATCCTTGAAAACCTGTGCTGTGATTTTGGCTGTCGCACTCTCGACGATTGCTGCACCGCTGCGCGCGCAGTCGCCTGTTGGCGTTGCGGCAGTGGTCAACGACGATCCGATTTCAGTGATAGATCTGGTGGAGCGCATTAAGCTGGTGGCCGTATCCTCGAATATCGAGATGACACCTCAGCGCAGCAACGAGATGGCGCCGCAGATTTTGCAGCAACTGATCAATGAAAAGCTGCAAATGCAGGAAGCCGAGCGCCGTGGCATCGAAGTGACGGATGAGGACGTTGCACGCGGCAAGTCGATGATTGAGCAGAATGCTGGTCTTCCAGACGGTGCGCTTGAGCCTTACCTCACTCAGCGACAGATTGCACCGGGAACAATTGAAAACCAGATTCGCCCGCAGGTGGCCTGGCAGAAAGTTCTGGGGTCCATGCGTAGCGAGGTTGAGATTTCCGAGGCCGAGATCGATGAAAACCTTGAACGCATCATCAGCAATCAGAACAAGCCGCGTAACCGGGTTCAGGAGATTTTTCTGCCGGTCGATAATCCCCAGGACAGCACGCGCGTCTATCAAACTGCGCAGGAAATTCTCGATGCTGTAAATCAGGGTGCTGACTTTAGTGGCCTGGCGCGGCAGTTTTCAGCCAGTGCCAGTGCAGCAAATGGTGGAGACCTTGGTTGGCTTTATGCCGGCGAGATGGCCGGTGAATTGCAGCAGGCGGTCAACCAGCTTCAGCCCGGTGATGTCAGCGCCCCGATCCAGACCATTCGTGGATATTACATCCTAAAACTGCTCGATCGTCGTGTCGGTGACACCAATGCGGTGACCGATACACGTCTTGATCTTTATCAGCTGTTTGTACCGATCAGCGGCGATATGCCGCAGGATCAGATTGATGCCAAAGTCGCGGTTCTGCAAAACACCCGCGAAACCG
Organism: Thalassospira sp. ABL2_045; assembly: GCF_056161285.1. NCBI lineage: Bacteria > Pseudomonadati > Pseudomonadota > Alphaproteobacteria > Rhodospirillales > Thalassospiraceae > Thalassospira > Thalassospira sp. ABL2_045. The sequence continues at coordinate 94,785 of NZ_JBSWYV010000011.1, forward strand.
CCGGCAGCTGTCAGGCCATGGCAAATGTCGCTGTTGACCTTGGTTCCGATCTGAGTGGCAAGATGGAAGGCATTTCACCCGAAGAATTGTCCGGCCCGATCCGCCAAGCCGTCGGCAACCTGGATGAAAACACGCCATCCAACATCATTCGCGTCGATGGGGGTGCTCTGATGGTGATGATCTGTAACATCACCGAAGAAAGCAATCTGCCCACCCGTCAGGACATTGAGAACCGTCTGCGGATGGAACGTCTTGATATTCTGGCGCGTCGGAAACTGCGTGAACTGCGCCGTCAGGCCTTTATTGATATCCGGATGTAATCCGGTCGACAGGACCCAGAGAGGATGACAAAACCCGCACCCATCGCATTGACCATCGGCGAACCCGGGGGCATTGGGCCAGAGCTTGCGGTGAAGGCATGGCTGCGGCGCGCACAGGACGGGATTGCACCATTCTGTCTGATCTCACCTGTCAGCATTGTCAAACAGGCGATCGCGCAAAGCGGAAGCGATGTCCCGCTGGAGATCGTCAAAACGATTGACGCAGCAACATCGACCTTTGATCGCGCCTTACCGGTTCTGGAAATCGCGGATGCCACCGTTGACGCCGTTTCCGGTGTCGCATCGGCGAAGACAGCAAGTGTCGTGATCGAGAGCATCACAAGGGCCGTTGAACTGGCGACCAATGGCGATGCCAGTGCTGTTGTCACCAACCCGATCCAGAAAAGTGCACTTTATGAAGCCGGTTTCAGCCATCCGGGTCATACAGAGTTTCTGGCTGAGCTTGCCGGTCCGGGCACAATTCCGGTCATGATGTTGGCAAATAGCCAGCTGCGTGTGGTACCGCTAACCATCCACATCGCGCTCAAGGATGTCCCGACGCACCTGACAACCGAGCTGATTGTCGAGCGTTGCCGGATCACACATCACTCACTTCAAAATGCCTTCGGGATTCCGACACCACGTCTTGCCATTGCCGGGTTGAACCCGCATGCGGGCGAAGACGGTGCGATGGGGACCGAGGAACAAACCATCATGGTCCCAGCCATCGAGCAGCTACGCAGCGAAGGTATTGATGTCATCGGGCCGCTTCCGGCTGATACCATGTTTCATGAAGAAGCACGCGCCAACTATGACGTCGCCCTTTGCCCCTATCACGATCAGGCCCTGATACCCGTCAAAACGCTTGATTTTCATGGTGGTGTGAATGTCACACTGGGATTGCCATTTATAAGAACATCGCCCGATCATGGCACAGCACTTAATATCGCCGGCAAAGGGATTGCCCGCGCCGATAGCCTGATCGCCGCCCTTAGGATGGCCGCCGAAATGGCAACCAAACGCCTTGCGACAGGAGCCTGACCGACGTGTCAGAACAAATCGAACCAACCGGCAAACTTGCCAATGACGGCCTTCCACCGCTCCGTGAGGTCATCGCAACCCATGACCTGTCGGCCCAAAAGAAATTCGGTCAGAACTTTCTGTTTGATCTGAACCTGACCGGGCGTATCGCCCGTGCTGCCGCCCCGTTGGAAGACGCCACGGTTATTGAAATTGGTCCGGGTCCGGGTGGGCTGACGCGTGCCTTGCTGTTTCATGGCGCCAAGAACCTGACGGTGATTGAGCGTGACCCGCGCTGCCAACCGGTTCTGGAACAGATCAGTAATCACTATCCCGGTGCGCTACACGTCATCGATGGCGATGCGCTGGATGTCGATGTCACGACACTGGGCCCCGCCCCGCGCAAGATTGTCGCCAACCTGCCTTACAATGTCGGTACGCAGCTTCTGCTGGGCTGGTTGATGCAGATTGATCAATTCGCCAGCCTGACCCTGATGTTCCAGAAAGAAGTCGCCGAGCGTGTCGTGGCCCGCCCGAAGACCAAGGCCTATGGGCGGTTGTCGGTGCTGTGTCAGTATCTGTGTGACTGTGACATCCTGTTTGATGTCCATCGCAGCGCCTTTACCCCACCGCCAAAGGTCACATCGGCCGTTGTACAATTGCGCCCCAAGGCGGACCGGGGCACAGACATCAATCTTGATAGCCTGGCGAAAATCACCCAGGCCGCATTTGGCCAGCGCCGCAAAATGCTGCGCGCCAGCCTGAAAACGTTAAACGTCAATGTCGGTGAGTTGCTTGCAAAGGCCAGCATTACGGAGACAGCCCGGGCCGAGGAACTGACAGTCGCAGACTTCGTTCGCCTGACACAGGTTCATGAAGAAATGGCCGCTTCGTAAAGCGGCCATTGTCATATGCGATATCAATCGGTCAGAAGCTTTTTGACAAAGCCCGGCAACCCGGTTTGTCGTTCTCGTTTGATCCGTTCGGCACCGATAATGTGCTGAACATCGGCGACGCAACGATCGAGATCATCATTGATCAGCACATAGTCAAATTCTTCCCAGTGGCTGATCTCGGCACCGGCCTTCGCCATGCGTTTCATGATGACGTCATCGGCATCCTGTCCACGGTCGCGCAGGCGCCGTTCCAGCTCACCCGATGATGGCGGCAGAATAAAGACCGACACAACATCATCGCCGCCCTTGTCGCGCAACTGGCGCGCGCCTTGCCAATCGATATCAAACAGGACGTCACGCCCTTCTGAAAGGGCCTTGTCCACCGGACCGAGCGGTGTGCCGTAGTAATTACCAAACACCTCTGCCCATTCAAGCAGCTCGTCATCGGCGATCATGTGCTTGAAATCATCAACCGACTTGAAGAAGTAGTGTTTGCCCTCTTCCTCACCCGGGCGGGCTTCGCGGGTTGTTGCGGAAACTGACAACGATATCTTGTCATCATTTTCAAGCAACTGACGGGTAATGGTCGTTTTGCCGGCACCGGACGGGGCACAGAAAACCAGCATCACGCCACGGCGGTTATGTGGATCAGTCATCAAGCTTCCTTCCCTGCCCGCTTATTCGACGTTCTGAACCTGCTCGCGGAGCTGATCAATGATCACTTTAAGCTCCATCCCGCAATTGGTCAGTTCAATATCATTGGCCTTTGAGCACAAGGTGTTGGCTTCGCGATTGAATTCCTGACAGAGGAAATCAAGCTTGCGCCCGATTGCCCCACCCTTTGAAAGCATGTCACGGGCGGCCGTGATGTGGGCTTTCAAGCGATCAATCTCTTCGCGTATATCGGCCTTGGTCGCCAGGATCGCAGCTTCCTGATGCAGGCGTTCCGGATCGAACTTGCCCGCATCCATCAATTCTTCGACCTGACGTTTCAGCCGATCCTTGATCGCGTCGGCACGGGCGGCTTCGCAATTCTGGGCACGGGTTACGGTTGCCTCGATATTATCGATATGCCCGCGCAGCATTGCATCAAGCTTCTCGCCTTCTTCCGCCCGGTGGGTCGCCATCTGATCGATTGCCTCAGCAAGGCTTGCCAGCACGGCGGCATCATTGGCATCACGGGTTGCTTCGTCTTCCTGTGGCTCATAGGCCTCAAGCACGCCACGTACATTCAGAAGATCAGCAATCGAGCCACCAGACAGGCTGCTGGTATTATCAAACTCTTCGGCAATCTGGACCAGTTCAGAAAGCAGTTCCCGGTTTACCGAATAGGCATTGGTATCGCCAGAGCGCGACACATTGAGCGTAACGCCCATATTGCCGCGCTTGAAACGTTTGGACACCGCATCGCGTACCTTGGCTTCAAGGCGTTCGAACCCGCCATTCAGACGCAAGCGAACATCAAGGCCCTTGCCATTGACGCTGCGTAGCTCCCAGGTCCAGCCAAAACCATCTGCAGCGCCATCAACGCGCGCAAAGCCGGTCATGCTTGAAACGGTCATACTTTCATCCAATCTGCTTTTGTGTTTCGGCGTTTATAACGATTGCCCCCAATTCCGCCAAGGGTGAACACCGATCATCCATGCGATATCGACAATATGGTATTGATTGCTGCTGTTTCATAATGCTGCCCTATTGCTGCAGCATGTTCCGCGAAAATCAAAGTCGATAATTCAAAACCGCGTAAGAGCGAAAATGTCCTTTCAGTACAATGCCATTCTGATCACGGGTGCAAGTTCCGGCATAGGGGCAGCACTTGCCCGCCATTTTGCGCGCACCGGGGTGACGCTTTTTATCAGCGGGCGCAATCAAACGCGCCTGCAACTGGTGGAAAATGATTGCCGGGCGGCCGGGGCAAATGTCTATGCCGATGTTCTGGATGTGACGTCACGTGAAACCATGGAAGCCTATGTCACCCATTGTGACGAAATCGCCCCGCTCAGCCTTGTGATCGCCAATGCCGGTATTTCGGCGGGGACTGGCGGACTTGGCGAAAGTCCGGAACAGGTCCGCGATATCTTTGCCACCAATGTTGCCGGTGTGCTCAACACTATTGATCCGGCGATCAAGGTTATGCGCACGCGCAAGCGAGGTCAGATCGCCCTTGTCGCATCACAGGCTTCCTGGCGCGGTTTGCCCTCTGCCCCGGCCTATTGCGCAAGCAAGGCAACGGTAAGAGTTTACGGAGAAGGGTTGCGCGGCGCACTGGCACCTGATGGGATAAAGGTCAATGTGATCTGCCCGGGATTTGTCAAAAGCCGCATCACCGATGCCAACGATTTCCCGATGCCGTTCTTCATGCAGGCCGACAAAGCCGCCCGCAAGATCGTGCGCGGCCTTGAACGCGACAAGGGCATGATCGCCTTCCCTTGGCAAATGAACCTGATCATCGGGATGCTGAAGATGGCACCGCAATGGCTGCTTGATCTTGCCGCCTCAAAGATCCCGAAGAAAACATCATCGCCCGATAGCGAAAGCGACCCTTAAAACAAGAAAGGCGGCATTCACATGATGCCGCCTTTGTCATTTTCGCCCAATAGATCGCCCGCTGGCTTATTGCCCATCGCGGATCCGCCGCCATTTGGCGACATTGCGATTATGCTCCTTGAGCGTCCGGGCAAAGGCATGGCCGCCCGTACCGTCCGCAACGAAATAGATATCCTCGGTCGCGGCGGGATGCAGAACGGCATAGAACGCGTCACGGCCGGGATTGGTAATCGGGCCCGGCGGCAAGCCAGCAGTCACATAGGTGTTATAGGGGCTGTCAAAACGCCAGTCCTGGCGCGTTAAGGGTCGCTCAAGACGCTTGTCCGGGCTGATGGCATAGGCAACCGTCGGATCGGACTGCAGGCGCATATCACGGCGCAGTCGATTGACAAACACCCCGGCAACCCGCGCACGTTCGCCCGCCACACCGGTTTCACGTTCAACGATGGAGGCCAGAATAACCGCCTCCTCAACAGTATGGAACGGCAGGCCTTCCTGACGGCTCGGCCAAAGCTGTTCGACCATGTCGTCATGGGCCGCACGCATGCGATCAATGATGCTTTGCTTCGTATCGCCAAACGAGAACTGATAGGTTTCCGGCAAAAGCGTCCCATCCGGCGGGATATCAGTGATTTCGCCATCAAGCCCATCAACCAGATTGATCCGCTCAACGATTTCACCGGAACGGAGCCCTTCGGGGATGGTGACAAACCGTTTGACCGTGTCACCGGTCGCAAGGATTTCTGCCGCCTGCTTTGGACTGACACGGGCCGGGAAATGATATTCCCCCGCACGCAGTGACCGGTCCAGCTGACTGACACGGACACCTGCCAGGAAGATCAGCGGTTCGGTGATGATGTTTTCACGTTGGAAAATCTCGGCAATACCGCGCACACCCGTCCCCTGCGGGATGATGATGTCGCGTTCCTGCGCCATGTTACTGGGGGATGTGTATTGCACATAAACATACACCGCTGCCCCACCTGTGGTGAGAGCAGCGGTGATGATCAGAAAGCCAAGAAAAAGCAGAAAACGCTTCAAGGGAATGCTCCCGGGTTTGCTCTGCTGTTTAAACGGCTTTGAACACAAGCGACGCGTTGGTGCCACCGAAGCCGAACGAGTTCGACAGCGCAACATTGACTTTGCGCTTTTTGGCTTCCAACGGAACCAGATCGATGCCTTTGCAGGCTTCCGACGGATTGCGCAGGTTCAGGGTCGGCGGAACGACGCCTTCGTGGATCGCAAGGATCGAGAACACTGCTTCAATCGCACCGGCAGCCCCCAGAAGATGACCGGTTGCCGATTTGGTCGAAGACATCGACATGCTCTGGGCGTGATCGCCAAACAGACGTTTGACGGCACCCAGTTCGATTTCGTCGCCCAACGGAGTAGAAGTACCATGGGCATTGACGTAATCGACGTCTTCCGGGTTCAGACCTGCATTGCGGATCGCATTGCGCATCGAACGGAAACCGCCATTGCCGTCTTCGGCCGGTGCGGTGATGTGATAGGCATCACCCGACATGCCGTAACCGGCAACTTCGGCGTAGATCTTCGCACCACGCGCCTTGGCGTGTTCGTATTCTTCAAGAACGACACAACCGGCACCTTCGCCCATGACGAAACCGTCACGGCCTTCATCCCACGGACGGGATGCTTCGGTCGGCGTGTCGTTGTAACCGGTCGAAAGCGCACGTGCAGCGGCAAAGCCCGCCATGCCAAGACGGCAGACAGCAGCTTCGGCACCACCAGCCACCATGACATCGGCATCACCAAGCATAATCATGCGGGATGCGTCGCCAACGGCGTGTGCACCGGTCGAACATGCGGTTACAACCGCGTGGTTCGGACCTTTAAGACCATGTTTGATCGAAACCTGACCAGAGACCAGGTTGATCAGGCAGGACGGAATGAAGAACGGACTGACGCGGCGGGTCTTGCCGTTATTGACCAGATCGGTTGCTTCGGAAATCTTGGGCAGACCACCGATACCCGAACCGATCAGAACGCCGGTGGATTCCTGATCTTCTTCGGTTTCCGGCTTCCAGCCAGAATCCGCAAGTGCCTGATCGGCAGCAGCAATCCCATAGACGATGAAATCGTCCATTTTTTTCATGTCTTTGATCGAGACATGATCTTCAGCGTTGAAAAGTCCGTCACCCTCACCGCGCGGCACAAGGCCTGCGATCTTGGCAGGGATATCCGACACGTCAAACGTATCGATGCCTTTGATCCCGGATTGGCTGTTCAGCAGTTTCTGCCAAGTATTTTGTGCTCCGCTTGCAAGCGGAGTAACAGCACCAATACCGGTAACAACTACGCGTCTCATCCCGCATTACGCCTTTATTTTATGAATCCAGCAAAGACGAAAAGGGCGCCTGAGGATGCCTCTGGCGCCCATGTCTGACAGCAAACTTAGCTGTCCGCCTTTTCGATGAAGTCGATCGCGTCTTTAACGGTCAGAATTTTTTCAGCCGCGTCATCCGGAATTTCACAACCGAATTCTTCTTCAAACGCCATAACCAGCTCAACGGTGTCCAGGCTGTCTGCGCCCAGATCGTCGATGAAGCTTGCGTTTTCAGTGACCTTGTCTTCTTCAACACCGAGGTGCTCGACAACGATCTTCTTCACGCGATCTGCGACATCACTCATAGCTCAAATCCTTCAATAGGTTTTCTGTCAGTAGTGTAAACGTGGTGCCCGTTCCATCCCCCTATTGAAGGAGTTCCCGGGAACCGGAAACCGGCAACAAACAATCGCCAGTTTCAATATTTGGTATAGCGGCCTCTTTTAAACAGAAAAGAAGGCAACCCGCAACGGGTTAAATCATCGCCATTCCGCCATTCACATGCAAGGTCTGTCCTGTGACATAAGCAGCTTCGTCACTCGCAAGATACAGAACCGCTGCTGCGATCTCTTTGCTGTCGCCCATGCGACCTGCCGGAATACCGCCCAAAAGCTTTTCTTTCTGGGCATCTCCGAGTTCTTCGGTCATCGCCGTGGTGATAAAACCAGGTGCCACACAATTTACCGTGATCCCGCGTGCAGCAACTTCCTGCGCCAGCGATTTCGACCAGCCGATCATGCCGGCTTTGGCTGCGGCATAGTTGGTCTGGCCCGGGTTACCGGTCACACCGACGATCGAGGTGATATTGATGATGCGACCATGACGGCGTTTCATCATGCCGCGCAGCGAGTTGCGCGCAAGTTTGAAGGCCGAGGTCAGGTTGACATCCAGAACCGCCTGCCAGTCTTCGTCCTTGAGACGCATGGCAAGCTGGTCACGGGTGATGCCGGCATTGTTGACCAGAATATCCAGCTGACCGCCAAGGGCTTCTTCAGCATTTTTGATCAGGCTGTCGACCGAGTCTGAATCCGAAAGGTTGGCCGGAACAACAACCGCGTTACCGCCAATATCGGCAGCAACCGCTTCGAGGCGTTCCTGACGGGTCCCCGACAGAGCAACCTTCGCACCTGCGTCGGCCAGAACCTTGGCGATTTCGCCACCGATACCGCCGGTCGCACCAGTTACGAGTGCTGTTTTCCCTGCAAGATCAAACATAGATTTTCGTTCCCTTTGGGTTCGTTTGTTTTCCGGGTGCTCTTAAAGAGCCCCAAGGAATGCTTCAATATCTGCCGGACCGTTGACAGCCGTGCCGCTCAGTTCGCGGTCAATGCGGCGTACCATACCGGTCAAAACCTTGCCTGCGCCGATCTCGACCAGATCGGTGATGCCCTGCTCTTTCATATAAAGAACCGACTCACGCCAGCGCACGGTGCCGCAAACCTGCTCCACAAGGAGTTTACGAATGGTTTCCGGATTGTCGGTTTTTTCTGCCGTGACGTTGGCAACGACCGGTTTGCCCGGCGCATTCATGGTCACAGCGGCCAGGGCTTCTGCCATACGATCGGCGGCCGGCTGCATCAAGGCACAATGGAACGGTGCCGATACCGGCAGCAGGACGGCGCGCTTGGCACCCTTTTCCTTGGCGATTTCAATCGCGCGTTCAACAGCGGCCTTGTGACCGGAAACAACAACCTGCCCGCTGGCATTGTCATTGGCCGCGGTGCAGACTTCGCCCTGGGCGGCTTCTTCGGCAACGGCAACGGCATCAACATAATCAAGCCCAAGAAGAGCTGCCATCGCGCCAACGCCGACCGGAACAGCAGCCTGCATTGCCTGACCGCGGATTTTCAACAGACGCGCCGCATCGGCAATGGCAAAGGTGCCCGCCGCCGCAAGGGCCGAATATTCACCAAGGGAATGGCCCGCGACCAGATCGCATTTGTCGGTCAGGGTGAAACCACCTTCGTTTTCAAGAACGCGGGTGACGGCAAGGCTGACTGCCATCAGAGCCGGCTGCGCATTCTCAGTCAGGGTCAGTTCGTTTTCCGGACCTTCGAACATCAGTGCGCTCAACTTTTGGGAAAGCGCGTCATCGACTTCCTGGAAAACTTCGCGGGCAACCGGAAATGCATCTGCCAGTTCCTTGCCCATACCTACCGCTTGCGACCCCTGGCCGGGGAAAACGAGTGCGCGTGTCATTATATAACTAAACCCTTGTCAGCTTCTACGAAGGCTGTGCCGAAATCCGGCCCCTTGAAATTGAGCCACCCTTGATAACGTGCGTTAGCGCACTGTCAAGAACTGAAACCCGCCGGGCGTGATCCGTTTCATGTTTCCAAGCCCTTAATGATGCACTTTATAAATACAGGCATGCTGCTTAGGGCTTGATATCGCGTCAGCGCGTTTATGGCATATTTTGCACCATTTACGAAGGATTGCCTGTTGCGCAGCGCACAAAACGCCCCGGTTTGCCACCCTGTCGCGGGGTCGGGCCGCGCACAGACCGAACCCCGCCATTTCCGGGACCCAGCACCCCGAAAACGCCTGTCGAGTGGTTCAAAAGAGCCCTTCCCAAATCCACGCATGACGGTTATCACAAAACCGCAACGCTCAGCCAATGTCATGACAGAGGCCGAAACCAGCAGTTTCCTGCGGATCATGGAGAATTGATCCGTCCATCAAGCAAACGGTAAAAAGCTGCATTTGGCGTTGCACTCATGGGTGAAAAGTGTATATTCCGCCGTCTCACGGCTCCTTGCCGGGATTGCCCGGCTATGCCTGCATGGCACGAGGTCATGTCAGGAAGAGATAAGCCAAAAGGAGTAATAGGAGTATTATGAGCAAGTACGAAAGCGTGTTTATCGCACGTCAGGACTTCTCGACCGCACAGGTCGAAAGCCTGAACGAAAAGCTGACCCAGACCATCGAAGGTCTCGGCGGCAAAATCGCCAAAACCGAATATTGGGGTCTGCGTTCCCTGGCATACCGTGTCAAAAAGAACCGCAAAGGCCACTATACCCTCTTCCAGATCGAAGCTGACAAAGAAGCGATCGCGGAATACGAGCGTCAGATGCGCCTGAACGAAGACGTTCTGCGCCAGATGACTGTCAAAGTTGACGAGTTCGAAGAAGAACAGTCAGCAATTCTGCGCAACCGCGACGAGCGCGGCGGCCGTGGCGGTAATCGCCGTGGTGGTCCCCGTCAGAACGGCTAACAGATAGCGAGGAGATAATATCATGGCTGGACGTCGTCTGTTTTTCCGTCGTCGCAAAACCTGCCCGTTCTCGGGTGCGGATGCGCCGAAGATTGACTACAAAGATGTCAAACTGCTGCAGCGTTTCGTTTCCGAACGCGGCAAAATTGTTCCGAGCCGTATCACTGCGGTTTCGGCCAAGAAGCAGCGCGAACTGGCGAAAGCCATCAAACGTGCACGCTTCCTGGCGCTGCTGCCTTACGCAGACCAGGTCTGAGGCAGTCGGCAAGAGACCCTTTTGAGGTCTCGGGCCGGGAGTAGATGATGCAACGTGATACCCTCATAGCGATCGGGACCGGACTTGGCAGTGCCGTTCTGTTCCTGCTGGTTCTATCAGGAAATCCGTTTGCTCTTTTGCTCTCATACTTCGGGCATCTGCCGCTTTTCCTTACGGGATTGTGGCAAGGGCCCAAACGCCTGCTGGTTGCGGCATTTGCCGCATGTATTGCCCTCATTCTTATGGGGGGATTACTGCCCTTCACGGTCTTTATGGTCGTGTTTGCCGGACCGGCGATGTTGTTGACCCACATGGCGCTGGTCATCAGGAAAGACGAAAATGGCAATCTTGCCTTTCTGCCTTCCGGAATTGTCGTAAGCGCCATGGCCGTCATGGTCGCGACGGTAATGATTTTCGTTACCGGAACACTAACGGCGGAAGGTGTGGACATTCAGGACTTCATCGCGAAGTTCCTGAGCCAGATGTACTCGGAAATGGGTGTCCCTATGACATCCGATGTTCAGGGTCTGATTGGTATGTTCCAGACGTACTTCCCGGCGATTGCAGCGGTGAGCTGGCTTTTGATGCTGTTCGCCAATGCGGCAATCGCACAGGCAATTTTGGTGCGTGCAGGCAAAAACCTGCGTCCGACACCAAGTATGGCAACCTTTGCCTTGCCTGGCTGGTCACTGTTTGCGTTTGCCCTGGCCGGGTTTACGGTCGGCTTTGCCGATGGTTCGCTGGCGTATGTGGCGCGCAACGTCGCGGTGGTACTGGCAGTGCCGTTCCTGTTTCAGGGATTGGCGCTGGTGCATGGGCAGGCAGCCCGATGGCCGCAAAAACGTGTAATTCTGACGGTGTTTTACATCGTCGCGGTTCTGTCCACCTGGTCGTTTATCGCGATCACCGGACTTGGAATTGTTGAGCATTTAATCAGGCTGCGGGGGAAAGAACCGATGACCCGTAGCAATGAGGAGGATCGGTGATGGAAGTTATTCTGCTCCAGCGGGTAGAAAAACTCGGTCAGATGGGTGACGTAGTCACTGTCAAGCCGGGCCACGCCCGCAACCGCTTGCTGCCGCAGGGCATGGCCCTTCGTGCAACCAAAGCAAACATCTCTGTGTTCGAAGCACAGAAAGCACAGCTCGAAGCTGACAACCTGGAACGCCGTAAGGAAGCAGAAGATGTTTCCGAGAAGATGGGTGAACTCGCAGTCACCATCGTTCGTCAGGCATCCGACGTTGGCCAGCTTTACGGTTCGGTCACTGCCCGCGATGTCGCAAACGCAGTAACCGAAGCAGGCTTCACTGTTGCCCGTACCCAAGTCGTTCTTGATCAGCCGATCAAGACCCTTGGTCTGCACCAGGTTAAAATCAACCTGCACCCGGAAGTTATCGTTGAAGTAACTGCCAACGTTGCACGTTCCGAAGAAGATGCCGCAGAACAGCTCCGTAAAGGTGCTGCTGTTCTGGGCACCATCGAGGAAATGGAAGCGGAAGAAGAGGAAGCTCTGGAAGCCGCTGAAGAACTCTTCGAAGAAGAAGTTCCGGAAGACGTTGCAGAAGCTATCGAAGCTGCTGCAGAAGACGAAGAAGAAACCAACGCTTAATTGCGGGGTCTTCGACGACATTCGAAAACGGCGCGTCCTTGCGGATGCGCCGTTTTCTTTTGGGCGGTTCAAGGACCGCCGGAAAATTCTCCAAGCCATTACAGAGGGCTGCCCATGCCCCGACCCCTGCGCTGGCGGAATACCGGCTATGAGCACACGCGATTAACCCTTTGCGGTCATGCTGATGCCTGCTACCTTTTCGGCCCATGACAGATCCCAATTTAGATGCCCTGTTTGCCCCGCTTGAACCGGACCATGGTGACGACGCCGATATGGTGCTCGAACGCATGGCGCCGCACAATTTCGAGGCGGAGGCAGCCCTTCTTGGCGCGGTACTCAATAACAACGCCGCCTATGAGCGCGTGTCCGATATCCTGCGCCCCGAACATTTCGCAGATGGGCGTCACGGACGCATCTTTGAAGCGTGCGGCAAACTGATCGAACGCGGCCAACTGGCCAACCCGGTCACGCTGAAAGCCTATTTCAAGCAGGACGAACATCTTGCCGAAATCGGCGGTGCGCAATATCTCGCAGAACTGTCCAACAACCTCGTCTCGGTCATCAATGCCGGTGACTATGGCCAGTTGGTTTATGACCTGTATCTTCGACGTGAACTGATTGAGCTTGGCGAGGAGGTCGTCAATGAAGCCTATCAGTACGAACTCGATACCGACGCCACCAACCAGATCGAAAAAGCCGAACAGAAACTGTTCTCCTTGGCGACCGCCGGTTCGGCGGAGTCCGGCTTCGTGGCCTTTGGCCCGGCCCTTGCCAAGGCGTATGAGAATATCGATCACGCCTATAAAAACGCCGGCCGCGTTGTTGGTGTCACCACCGGTTTGCGCGACATTGACCGCAAACTGGGTGGTTTGCACCCGTCTGACTTGCTGATCCTTGCGGGGCGTCCGTCGATGGGTAAAACGGCCCTTGCGATGAACGTGGCGTTTAACGCCGCCATCGCATCGCATCAGAACCGCGCCGCGGGCGAAGATACCCGCGATGAAACGCGTACCGGGGCCGTTGCCGTCTTCTCGCTTGAGATGGCCGCCGAACAGCTTGCCGGGCGACTTCTGTCGCAGGCGGCAGAGGTATCTGGCGATAACATGCGCCGCGGCGATTTGACCGAACAGGACTTTGAGCGCCTGATGCACGCGACCCAGGAACTTAATACCGTTCCGCTTTATATCGATGATACGCCGGCCCTTCCGGTATCGACCCTTCGCACCCGTTGCCGCCGCCTAAAACGCCAGCACGGACTTGCGATGATCGTCGTCGATTACCTGCAGCTTTTGGCACCACCGACCAACTTCCGCGGCGACGGCCGCGTGCAGGAAGTTTCCGAGATTACCCGAATGCTCAAGGCCATTGCCAAGGAACTTGAAGTCCCGGTTCTGGCCCTGTCGCAGCTTTCACGTGCGGTCGAACAGCGCGAAGACAAACGTCCGCAGCTTTCCGACCTTCGTGAATCCGGCTCGATCGAGCAGGATGCCGACGTCGTGATGTTTATTTATCGCGAACAATATTATCTCGAACGTGCCGAGCCGGCCCAGCGCCCGGAAGAGGCCACCGACAAGTTCGGTGAGCGTTATTCGCAATGGCAGGACCGTTTGAACCACGTCTACAACACCGCAGAGGTTATTGTTGCCAAACAGCGTCACGGCCCGGTGGGCAACGTGCGCCTGTTCTTTGACGGGAACTACACCAAGTTTGGCGATCTTGATCACACAGAAGAAGAGTTTGAACAGGAATAAGGCCCAGGCCTTTCCATCAACGGATTCCACGGGGTATTACGAATGACCGTTCTTCCCGCCGTCGGCCGTGCTGCCGAGTGCGCGGAACTGCAGATCAATCTGAAAGCAGTTGCCGACAACTATCACACCCTGACCAAACGCTATACCGGGCGCACCTGTGCGGCCGTGGTAAAGGCGAATGCCTATGGTCTTGGTGCCCAGACAATCGTCCCGGTCCTCAAAAAGCAGGGCTGCCGCCTGTTCTTCGTGGCACATGCCAACGAAGCAGCCGAACTGTTCCCGCTCTTGCGGGGCGGCGGACGGATTGCGGTTCTGAACGGTGTTCTGCCCGGTGACGAGGCGTTCTTTATTGAAAATGACGTCATTCCGGTTCTGAATGATCTCGAGCAGATTGAACGTTGGTCAAACCTGTGCCGTGAATATGAACGTCCGGCCCCGGCCTTTATCCATCTTGATACCGGCATGAGCCGCCTCGGCCTGACGCCCAAAGAAGTCGGCGAACTGGTTGATCGATATTCATCGCTGCTCTACGGGTTTGAAAAAGCCGGTTACATGACCCACCCGGTCGCAGCTGATGAGCTGGAAAATCCGGTCACCAAGGAACAGTATGACCTGTTCATGAAATGGTACCGCCGTTTGCCGCCGGCCCCGCGTGGTTTCTGTAACTCGTCGGCGATTTTCCGCAATGACGACTACCATCTGGAATTCTGCCGTCCGGGCATCGCGCTTTGGGGCGGCAATCCGACCCCGGAAGGCACCAACCCGATGCGCTCTGTCGTGAACCTTAAGGTCAAAGTCCTGCAGGTTCGCGAGATCGATGAAAACCAGGCGGTCGGTTATGGTGGCACCTGGACCGCGAAACGCAAAACCAAAATCGCCACCCTTGCGGTTGGTTATGCGGATGGCTGGCTGCGATCGTTGTCAAACACCGGCAAGCTGATCATCAAGGGGCACGAAGTTCCCTATGTCGGGCGTGTTTCGATGGATGCGATCACGGTCGATGTCACCGACCTTCCGGGCAAGCCGCTGAAGACCGGGGACATGGTTCCGCTTCTTGATGAAAAGATGACGGTTGACGACGTTGCATCTGCTGCTGGTACAATCGGTTATGAAATTCTAACTTCGCTTGGACATCGCTACCGGCGGGTCTATACAGAGAGCTGAAAAACATAACCGGCCCAATGTAATAACCGGCCGATAACAGGGGACTTCGAAGTACAGATGCCGATCTTTGCGCCGGTTGGCCATATGTTTCTGACCTTTTTGGCCCTTGTCGGTCGCGTCACGGTCTTTGCGGGTCGCACGATTGGCCACATGGTCACACCGCCGATCTATTTCCGCCTGATTCTCAAACAGATGCGTGAAATCGGTTATTTCTCGCTGCCCGTGGTGGCCATGACCACCCTGTTTGCCGGGATGGTTCTGGCCCTGCAATCCTATTCCGGCTTCTCGCGTTTTTCGGCCGAAAGTGCGGTTGCAACCGTGGTTGTCATTTCCATGACCCGTGAATTGGGCCCGGTTCTGGCTGGTTTGATGGTGGCGGGCCGTGTCGGTGCAGCGATTGCCGCTGAAATCGGCACCATGCGCGTGACCGAACAGATCGATGCGCTGGTGACACTGTCGACCAATCCATTCAAATATCTGGTCGTGCCGCGTGTGGTGGCCGGTCTGATCACCCTGCCCGTTCTGGTTCTGATCGGCGATATCATCGGGGTTATGGGCGGTTATCTGGTGGGTGTGAACAAGCTTGGCTTTAATGACGGATCCTATATCCGCAACACCTTCCAGTATCTTGAACAGCTTGATGTGGTTTCGGGCCTTGTAAAGGCTGCGGTGTTTGGCTTTATCATCACGCTTATGGGCTGCTATCACGGTTATCATTCCCGTGGTGGCGCACAAGGTGTTGGTCAGGCAACGACCAATGCGGTTGTTTCAAGCTCCATCCTGATCCTGATTTCGAACTATATCGTCACCGAACTGTTCTTCACGCGATAAGGGCCGGTGACAGGATCATGACCAGCACAGCCAAGATATCGCTTCG
Organism: Thalassospira sp. ABL2_045; assembly: GCF_056161285.1. Classification (NCBI taxonomy): domain Bacteria; kingdom Pseudomonadati; phylum Pseudomonadota; class Alphaproteobacteria; order Rhodospirillales; family Thalassospiraceae; genus Thalassospira; species Thalassospira sp. ABL2_045. The sequence goes on from NZ_JBSWYV010000011.1 coordinate 110,786, forward strand.
CAATGTTCACAAGGGCTTTGGCCCGAAAAAGGTGCTTCAGGGTGTCGACCTTGATGTCGCACAGGGTGAATCGGTCGCCATCATCGGCGGATCGGGTACCGGCAAGTCGGTCACCCTTAAATGCGTGCTGGGCCTTCTGACACCCGATCAGGGATCCATCAAGGTCGATGGCGTTGAAATGACGACCGCATCGCGTTCCGAGCGCGAAGCGATGCTGGCAAAGACCGGCATGCTGTTTCAGGGGGCTGCGCTTTTTGACTCGCTCACCGTCTGGGAAAATGTCGCCTTTGGCCTGATCGAAAGTCAGGGCATGAAGGCGTCCAAGGCGCGTGATCTTGCCATTGCGCGGCTTGAGGATGTCGGACTTGCGGCTGATATCGCCAACATGTCCCCGGCATCGCTTTCGGGTGGCATGCAAAAGCGTGTCGGTCTGGCCCGTGCCATCGCGACCGAACCGGAAATTCTGTTCTTTGATGAACCGACCACCGGCATTGACCCGATCATGGGCGATGTCATCAATGATCTGATCGTCAAATGCACCCGTGAACTGGGTGCCAGTGCCATGACCATCACCCATGACATGGCCAGTGCGCGCAAGATCTCCGATCGCGTTGCCATGCTCTATCAGGGCAAGATCATCTGGGACGGTCCGGTTGCCGATATTGACGATGCCGATAACCCCTATTTGCAACAATTCGTTGCCGGTGATATCGAAGGTCCGCTTGAACTTGATCTCAAGCATCTCTGAATTCGGTCTGCCTGACCAACACTAATATTTACTAACACTTCCCTGATCTGCGGAGCATTCTGTGGCCAAAACCCAAAGCCGTTTCATCTGCCAAAACTGTGGTGCCGAATACCGCAAATGGACCGGGCGCTGTGATGCCTGCGGCGAATGGAACAGCATCGAGGAAGAGCGCGTTGAAAGCGGCCCCAAGGCCACCGGCGGCATTGCCAGCGGGGCGAAGGGCAAGACCATCGATTTCGTCGCCCTTGAAGGCGAAAGCGCTAGCCCCAAACGCCTGATCAGTGGTATTGCCGAACTTGATCGCGCCTGTGGTGGTGGTCTTGTGCCGGGGTCGGCCCTCCTGGTCGGTGGCGATCCGGGGATTGGTAAGTCTACCATCCTTTTGCAGGCCGTCGGTGCGATGGCCGCCAAGCATAAATGCGCTTATATCTCGGGCGAGGAAGCGGTTGATCAGGTCCGCATGCGGGCAAGCCGTCTGGGTCTTGAAAAATCCAAGGTCGATTTTGCCGCCGCCACCAGCCTGCGCGACATCATCACCACCCTTGAAGCCAGCAATCACGACGTGGTGGTGATTGACTCCATCCAGACCATGTATGCTGACACGCTTGATAGTGCGCCCGGCACCGTATCGCAGGTCCGCGCCTGTGCGCTGGAACTGATCCGGCTTGCCAAGCGCAAGGGTTTTGCCGTCTTGCTGGTTGGTCACGTCACCAAGGAAGGCCAGATTGCCGGTCCACGCGTGCTGGAACATATGGTCGATACGGTTCTGTATTTCGAAGGCGAACGCGGTCATCAGTTCCGGATCCTGCGTGCTGTTAAAAACCGTTTTGGTGCGACCGATGAAATCGGCGTGTTTGAAATGGGCGATGGCGGCCTTGTCGAGGTCCCCAACCCGTCCGCCCTGTTCCTGGCAGACCGTGACTCGCCCGTCAGTGGCACAGCCGTCTTTGCCGGGCTTGAGGGCACGCGCCCGATGCTGGTTGAAATTCAGGCGCTTGTTGCGCAATCCGCCCTTGCCACACCGCGTCGTGCGGTCGTTGGTTGGGACTCTGCGCGCATGAACATGATTCTGGCCGTGCTGGATGCCCGTTGCGGCCTGCCGCTTAGTCAGTTTGATGTGTATCTGAATGTTGCTGGTGGTTTGCGGGTTGGCGAACCGGCCGCCGACATGGCGGTTGCCGCCGCCCTGATTTCCGCCGTTGCCGATGCCCCGGTTCCAAACGAAACCGTGATTGTCGGCGAAATCGGCCTTTCGGGCGAGGTTCGCCCGGTCGGGCAGCTCGAATCGCGGTTGAAAGAAGCCACCAAACTTGGTTTTGGCAATGCCTATACCCCCAAGAACGGCACGCAGGGCAAGAAGAAGCTCTCGATCAAGGGCCTCAATCAGGTTGAAATCGGCCATCTTCAGGATTTGGTAAACCTCTTCGGCGACGATGTGCGCGACAAGGTGCGTCCGCGCGAAGGCATGTATTAAGCGCCTTTACCGCGATCTCGCCCGCCACCCGGACTGACGAACAAGGTTTACGAATAGATGGATTTCTCCGCCCTTCCCGATCTTGGCGCACGTGATGTGTTTGACCTGATTGTTGTCGGCATTTTGCTGATCTCGGGGATCTTTGCCTTTTTCCGCGGTTTTATCCACGAAACGCTTTCGATGATGGGCTGGGTCGGGGCCGGGCTTGTTGCGCTTTATGGCTATCCGGTCGCGCGCCCCTACGTGCGTGAACTGATCCCGTCCGAACTGATTGCCGATCTGGCGACGGGGGTTGGTCTGTTTCTGATTTCGTTTTTGATTTTCTCGTTCATCAGCGGGCGGATTGGCCGGGCGGTGCAGAATTCCGGGCTCGATAGCCTTGATAGCACGCTTGGTTTTGTTTTCGGGCTTGTGCGCGGGGCGTTGATCGTTTGTATCGGTTTTCTGGCGCTGTCGTGGTTGCTGCCGGCAGATTCGCAACCCGATTGGGTCCGCGATGCCCGCACCCGCCCGGTTCTCGAAGAAGGTGCCTTCCTCATTATGCGCATGGCACCTGACGAAATTTTCGATACCACCGCCCAAGAGCTTGAGCGCGCTCAGCGTGAGGCCGATGAGAACGAAAGAACCTATCGCCAACTTCTTGGCCCGGAGCCAAAAGGGACTGGACCCGCGCCCCTAAACGGGTATACAAGGCCCTCGCGCGATGATTTGGATCGTCTGATCGAGGCGACCACCAACGAGTGAGGCGTGTGGGTTTCGTAAATGTGACGAATTCCGTGCGCCACCGGCGAGAGAGCGGAACCCACTCATGCTGACCACCAATCCATTTGACGACGATAAGCTACGTGAAGAATGTGGCGTCTTTGGCGTATTTGGCTCCCCCGATGCGACGGCACTGACGGCCCTTGGTCTGCATGCCCTGCAGCATCGCGGACAGGAAGCCGCAGGCATTGTGTCCTATGACGGCGAAGACTTTCCGGCACACCGGGCATCCGGCCAGGTTGGCGATATCTTCGGATCCGAGGATGTCATCAAAAGCCTGCCCGGTCACCGTGCGGTTGGCCATGTTCGCTACTCGACAGCGGGTGGCAAGGGCCTTCGCAATGTGCAGCCGCTATTTGCCGATTTCGAATTCGGCGGTCTGGCGATTGCCCATAACGGCAACCTGACCAACTCGCTTGCGGTGCGGGAACGGCTGGTCAAGCGTGGCTCGATTTTTCAATCGACCTCGGACACCGAAACCTTCATTCATCTGATCGCAACCAGCCTTTATGAAAAGATCGTCGATCGTCTGATCGATGCGGTTCGCCAGGTTGAAGGCGCCTATTCGCTGGTCGTCATGACCCAAAAGAAACTGATTGGTGTGCGTGACCCGCTGGGTGTCCGTCCGCTGGTTCTGGGCAAGCTTAATGACGCCTATATCCTGTCATCGGAAACGGTTGGCCTTGATATCGTTGGCGCGGAATTCATCCGCGACGTCGAACCGGGCGAGATCGTTGAAATCACCGATGATGGCCTGCGTTCGATCAAGCCGTTCAAGCCGCAAAAATCGCGCTTCTGCATTTTCGAACATGTCTATTTCGCCCGCCCCGACAGCATCGTCGAAGGCACAAGCGTCTATGACGTGCGCAAGAATATCGGTCGCGAACTCGCCATTGAATCGGCGGTTGATGCCGACGTTGTCGTGCCGATCCCGGATTCCGGCGTGCCGTCTGCGCTTGGTTATGCCGAGGAAAGCGGCATCCCGTTCGAACTGGGCATCATCCGTAACCATTATGTCGGGCGTACCTTCATTGAGCCGACCGATCAGATCCGCCACCTTGGCGTGAAGCTGAAACACAACGCCAACCCAGGCAAACTCAAGGGCAAGCGCGTTATTCTGGTTGATGACTCGATCGTGCGTGGCACCACTTCGACCAAGATCGTTGATCTGGTCCGTCAGGCCGGTGCGGCAGAGGTGCATATGCGCATCACCAGCCCGCCGACCATGAACCCGTGCTTCTATGGCGTTGATACCCCGTCCAAGGACAAACTGATGGCGGCCAACCACGACATTGAAAGCATGGCGAAGATCATTGGCGTCGACAGCCTGGCCTTTGTCACCATTGATGGCCTGTATCGCGCGACCGGCCTTCCGGGCCGCGACAATGATGATCCGGCGTTCTGTGATGCCTGCTTTACCGGCGATTACCCGATCAAGCTCACCGATCACAATGCCGAAAACAAGGACCGCAAGCTCACCCAGCTGGTGGAAAGGCAGTCCGCATGACCGATAGCAAGCGGCTTGAAGGTCGCGTCGCCCTGATCACCGGGGCGTCGCATGGTATCGGGTGTGCAGTTGCCAAACGCTTTGCTGCCGAGGGCGCGCATGTGATTGCCGTTGGCCGCAATGTCGGCGCGCTCGAAGAACTGAGCGACGACGTCACCGATGCTGGCGGCAAGATCACCCTGCTGCCGCTGGATCTGACCATGTTTGACAAGATCGACATCCTCGGCCCGACGATCTATGAGCGGTTCGGCAAGCTTGACATCGTGGTGGGCAATGCCGGTCTCCTGGGCGAAATCGCCCCGGTGGGTCACATTGATACGCAGGTATTCCAGAACACCTATGCCACCAACGTCACGGCAAACTTCCACCTGATCCGCACGACCGACAAGCTTTTGCAGCTTTCTGATGCCGGTCGGGCAATCTTCGTGACCTCGAACGCTTCCTCCAAGGGACGTGCCTTCTGGGGGCTTTATGCCTCGACCAAGGCGGCACTTGAAAGCCTTGTTCTGTCCTATGCGCAGGAACTCGAAGAAACCAAGGTCAAGGTCAACCTGGTCAATCCAGGCCGCATCCGTACCAAAATGCGCGCCGAAGCCTATCCGGGCGAAGACCCCGAAACGCTTCCGACACCCGAAAGCATCACCGATGTCTTCGTCGATCTGGCAGAAGCGTCCTGCACCAAACATGGTGAAGTGGTCAACGCATCCTGATCACGAACAAGTACCTCAAAATCAAGGGCCCCGAGCGGGCCCTTTTTCATACCTAACCACAGCCCATCGAAATTGGACATAAAAAGCGGATCAAGGCATTGCCATAACTGGTGTTTGCCCGATAGCATGGGCTAAATACCATCCCGCCACCGGCATCGGAGCACGGCACTTTATGAATTCGGCCTGTCTTTCCAGATTTACCCGCCCAATGGGCGTCGTTGCCATGCTTGTCACCCTTGGCGGCGCCACAACCATCACAAGCGCCACAGCGGCAGAAAACGATACCTCACCCGTTGCCCTTCCCAAGATGGATGCCGAACGCGGCAAAACCCTATTTGCCGAGCGCGGTTGTGTGATTTGTCATTCGGTCAACAATGTCGGCAGCAACACCGCGACCAGCCTTGATGCCTCAAACATGAATATCGCGCGTGAGCCATTTGAGTTCTTTGCGCGCATGTGGCGCGGCGCACATCAGATGCTGGCACTCCAGCAGGCTGATCTGGGCTATCAGATCGATTTTTCCGGTCAGGACATCGCCGATATTTTTGCCTTTGTGCAGAACGGCGAAATTCAGGAAGGCTTCACCGAAGACGACCTGCCTGACCATATCAAGGAAATCATCGATAACGGCCCGTCTGCCGCGATCAAGTAAATCCCGCAAAACGTATTCACCGCACGAAAAAGCCGCCCATCGTCTCCGAGGGCGGCTTTGTTCTGTTTGGCAAGAAGTTCGAAACTAGCGTTTCTTTTTCTTGTTGGCGAACGGGTTGTCGCTGCTGCGCAGATAGATGCGGATCGGAACACCCGGCATGTCGAAATCTTCGCGCAGGCCATTGATCAGATAGCGCGTATAGCTTTCGGGCAGTTCAGCTGCCTTGGAGCAGTTGATAAAGAAGCTTGGCGGACGCGATTTCGCCTGGGTCATATAGCGCAGGCGAATACGACGCCCGGAAATGACCGGCGGCAGATGGCGTTCGGTGGTCGCTTCAAGCCAGCGGTTAAGCTGCGATGTCGAGATACGCCGGCTCCAGATATCGTGGATATCAAGGACCGTGGGCATTAGGCGATCGGTGCCGCGCCCGGTCAGCGCGGAGAAGGTCAGGACCGGAATGCCCTTGGCCTGCGCAAAGGACACATCAAGCTTGTCACGCAGTTCCTGCATGACGCCCGCCTTGTCCTTGATCGCATCCCACTTGTTGACCGCAATGATCAGCGCGCGGCCCTCTTCAAGCACCATGCGTGCAATCGTCAGATCCTGCTTATCAAGCGTATTGGTCGCATCGATCATCAGAACCACGACCTGCGCATAGCGGATCACGCGCAGCGTATCGGCAACCGACAGCTTTTCAACGCGGTCATCGATCTTCTTCTTACGCCGCATACCCGCCGTATCGACCAAACGGATCGGCCGTCCGTCATAAGACCAGTCAACCGCAATGGAATCACGGGTCAGCCCGGCCTGCGGGCCGGTCATCACACGGTTTTCACCGAGAAGCTGGTTGAGAAGCGTTGATTTACCGGCATTCGGACGCCCGACGATGGCGAGCTGGATTTTCGAATTGTCACGCGGACCTTCGTCGATCAGTTCACCGTCTTCATCTTCGTCATCTTCGCTGAATTCGATCTCATAGGACGGGAAGACTTCGCCTTCGTCCTCGGCAAAACCATCTTCATCGTCGAAATCATCTTCGATGGCGGCTTCTTCCTCGGCCTCACGGGCATGCTGTTTGGCAACCCGTTCGCGGTCTTTCCATTCTTTCCAGTGCGGCTCCAGCATGTCATAGAGCAGCTCGATGCCCAGGCCATGCTCGGCCGAGATCGGTGCAACATCACCAAGGCCAAGACCATATGCCTCATACAGGCCGGGATCCTGGTCCTTGCCTTCGTGTTTGTTGGCAATGACATAAACCGGCTTGTGGCGTTTGCGCAGCCAATCGGCAAAGTGGTTATCAAGCGGCGTCAGACCGGCACGGGCATCAATCAGGAACAGCGCAACGTCGCATTCCTCAAACGCCATTTCACTTTGCTGGCGCATCATGCCTTCGACGGAATTATCAAACGCTTCTTCCAGACCGGCGGTGTCGATAATGTCAAACGACATATCGCCAAGGCGCGCCTTGCCGTAACGGCGGTCACGGGTCACGCCGGGCTGATCGTCCACAAGTGCCAGCTTTTTGCCGACCAGACGGTTAAACAAGGTCGACTTCCCGACATTGGGGCGACCGATAATGGCAACTTTCAGCGACATCTGATTTTCAGACTCTCGTTATAAAAGGCGTTATGCGCCGCGGGCATTCGGGCCCACGGCGCATCGCAAAAACCTGCAAGGAAACCTTGCGAAAACTGTGTTCGTTCCTGACCGATCAGCGATATGCGATTAGATCGGCATCCGCAGTCAGGAAGTAAAGGCTGTCACCGGCAACAGATGGCGGCAATGTGATCGGGCCGGATACTTCATCCTGACCGAGGATATCACCGCTATAAGGGGAAACAGTCATTACTTCGCCCTGCTCGTTACCAACGATCAACCTGTCACCGGCCAGAACCGGCCCTGTCCAGACAATCGGGCCTTCCTGATCCTCGGGATCGGTATAACGGGGCAGAACGGTGACCCATTTAACCTGTCCGGTCTTCCGACGCAAGGCAATCAAGTCATTTGTATTGGTTAGCAGGTATACATATTCGCCGGCCACCCATGGCGACTGAATGCCACCGGCCTCCAATTCCCAAACGCGATAACCGGTACGCAGGTCAATCGCAGTGGTCAGGCCAGAGTTACTTGTCGCGATCACCAGATCATTATCAATCACCGGCAGGCCGCGAATATCGGCAATCGCCGACACCGCATCGGTACGACCAGCAGCCGCGAGCGCATCCGACCAGATCACCTGACCGTTTTCCACGCGAAGGGCATAAAGCTCACCCGTCGAATAGGCCGAAATGACCACACCCTGATCAACCGCCGGGCTGGCACCACCAATGAAGGATGCGCCTTCGGCTGCACCACGGTGGTTCCAGAGGTTTTCACCCGTGCGCGCATTCAGCGCAACAGTCTGGTTATCAATGGTAATGGCAAAGACACGGCCACCGCGCACCGTCGGTGCGGAACGCATCGGTGCGCTGACCTGCTGACGCCACAGAACCGTGGCACTCGGCGCATCAATGGCAATGATTTCAGCAAAGCCCGTCGTGGCATAGATGACACCGGCTTCATAGGCCAGGCCACCGCCCAGAAGGGTGCTGTCTTCTTCGTCCTCAGGGGCCAGTTCAAGCGACCAGATTTCCTTGCCCGAGGTTGCGGCATAGGCGCGGACTTCGGCCGCCGCATCAATGGTAAAGATCACACCGCGTGCGACAATCGCCTGATTGAGCAGAAGGTTGTCATCCATCGACCCTTCGCCGATATCAATCGACCAGTCCTGTTCGAGAACTTCGTTATCAAGACCGACGTGATGAAGGGCGTGGCTCGGATAGCCGCCATTCTGCGGCCAGTCGATCATCGGTTCGGGTTCGGGCAGGATCACGCGCTGATCGCTGAGCGCCACATCGGGCTGAACCGTGCTTTGCAGGGCAAGGACGGAAATACGCTCGCCCGGAAGCGGCGGGTCTTCTGCCTCGCCAAGCCAGCTTGAACACCCTGCCAAAAGGCCTGTCATGCCGATTACGCACAGAAGTGACTTAATACCGCGTGTGGTCAAAACCGTTTCCCCTGAAAGAACTCACGTCATATGGAGCGATCATCACGCCCCATTGCTGCCCGGGTGATGTCAGGCACCAACAGCCTTGAGAATTTCACTTGCCCGTGCGCGCATGCCCTGCGGCGCACTGTTATCGTCTGCGATCTCGGTCAGAAGCGGCTTGGCGGCCTCTACCTCGCCACCGGCGATGTGCAGGAGCGCAATCATTTCACGTGCCGAGTAGTACCAGGCATTTTCCGGCACCGCGATCGGCTCCAGACGCGCAATCAGGTCCTGCGCATTGCTGGCACTCGCGCTGTTCATCGCAATCTGAACCACGGCAAGATCACGGTAAACCTGATCAATGTCGGAATTACCGGCAACGGCTTCGAGTTCTTTCACCGCCGACGGAACCGCATCGGCGCGCAGATAAACCGCCGCCTTCTGGAAATGGCCAAGCGCGACAAAGTCGGCATTGCCATCGGCAATGATCGCATCAAGGGCAGCCAGTGCGGCGTCCTGATCGGTTGCGCTGTCCTGTGCCAGCTCGACAGCATTGGCAAGACGGGTACCGTTTTCGATGCTGGTGCTGGTTTCATAGGTTTTCCAGCCTTCACGACCGGCAACACCCAGAACGATGGCCGCGGCAACGCCGATCACGTATTTCCCGTATTTGCGCCACAGCTCTTCGCTGCGTTCACGCTTCAGGTCTTCTTCGACTTCCTGGAAAATATCAACCACGAAAACGGCTCCAATCCGGTCACAATAAAGCGGGCAACCTGCCCGCTTATCTGAAAAAATTCTGGCAAGGATTTAACGCGCCAGCGGGTACAGGGTCAAGTCTGCTCGACACCAATCGGGTCTTTCCTATGATTATTTTCACCCGTCACTGACATAAGCGGGGTGACAACATCACAAATGTCGTTGCTATCAGGCCGATATGGCCCAATTCGGGCAGAGATATCAGGGCGGGAAAGAATTGCCTGCCCGTTACAAAAATGCCCTCTGAGATTAATGCTTTTAAACCGCTTTGAAAGCTTTGCCGGGCAGCATCACAAACACCCTGGCGGGCGTTGATATTGCCAAAACCGGCTGAAAACGCGGCGATGGAATGCCATATGGCCTTTTATGCACGGCTTACATTCGGTTCGGCACAGGGCTTGCTTATACATCTGGCAAGGGAACAGATTTGAACTTGTCATCGGTCATAATTGCCCGGTGCGCGGACGGAGACCACAATGAAACGTCGCGAGATTGCACATACAAAGGCCTCAAAACGGCGCATTATCCGACAGCGTATTCTTGCCGGGCTGTTTGCCGCCGTCATGGGATCGACCGTTTCGGGTTGCAGCACGACGATGTCTGACATTGTCGGCACCAGCATTTTTACCGGCGGTGAGTGGTATCTGGCCTTTGATGTGATCAGCATTGTGAATTCCGACAAGACCCTGATTGACCATGCGGTGTCGCTTTCGACCGGTCAGGATTGCTCGACCATCCGCAAGATTGATGGCAAATCCTATTGCAAAAAGGATCCGGTCCCGGAAACACCGCTTTATTGCTATCGTTCGTTGGCTGCGGTCAGCTGCTATCGTACGCCCGATCCCTATAACACCGGGGCACAGACCGTTGACTGGCCCCCGACCCGTTCGCGCAGCCTGTAAGCACGCTTACTGTTTGCTGTGCATTTCATCCATTGAAACTTGAGGCATCGGTCAATCCGCGCTACCGTGTCACATGGTTGTCATCACGCCTTGGGGCCGGATGATAACCACGGACACACGCTGGCGGAGTAACCCATGGGAACATTGTTCGATTTGGCAAAGTACCGCAAAGCCAAGAGCTTTGTGCATTTTGACCGGACTGAACTGATGAAACTCATGAACACCTATTCAAGACAGGTTGCCAGCGGTGCCTGGAAGGATTATGCCATCGATCATCTTGACGGGATGGCAATGTTTTCCATTTTCCGCTCCACCCACGAAACCCCGCTTTTCACGGTCATCAAATTGGGCAGCGAACATAAAAACGCCGGACAGTTTGTCGCTCTGCACAGTGGTGAACGCATCAAACAAAGCTCAGACATCATCAATGTGCTTGAAGCCATCGAAAAACGCGCCCGCAAGGTCGTGCCGCTCTTTAAAACAAATTCCTGATGGTTCCGTAACGTGACGCGCTCTCCTTCGGCCCGCCATTCCGGCCGACGCCCCCTTCTCATCCTTGCCCTGCTTGCCTGTGTGCTGCTTCCAACAAGCAGCCACGCCGTTGGCATGAGCAAGGAATACCAGACCGGGTATTATGCCTATCAGGCCGGTGACTTTCTGCGCGCGCAATCATATTGGCGACTGGCGGCCAAGGAAGACGATCCCTATGCCCAATATGCCCTGGGTCTGATGTATTTTCGCGGCGATCTTGGCAAACCGGAATATGGCATGGCCGCCGACTGGTTCACCAAGGCGGCCGCGGCCAATCATGGCGGGGCGGTCTATTACCTTGGGCTGCTGCATTTCAATGGCTATGGCCTGCACTATGATCATTTTCGCGCCACGAAATATTTCATGCGTGCGCTTGAGATCGATCCGCATAACGGCAATGCGGCCTATATGATTGGCACGCAGTATTTTCATGGTCGTGGTGTGCGTCAGAACTTTGTCGAGGCAGCCCATCACTTTGAAATTGCCGCAAAGGAAAACATGCATGCCGGGCAGTTCATGTATGGGGCATTGCTTGAACGCGGCTGGGGTCTGAAACAGAATTACGCTGATGCCTATTACTGGCTGCGGCGTGCGGCAAGCGGCACCATTACCTTCCCGACAGGTGCTGGCGAGGAAGAACCACTTGATCCACATGCGGCCATTGCCGCACTCGAACCGCGCCTGCGTCCCGAAGAAATCGCACGCGTCGACAAACGCTTAGCTGCCGAAAGCCTGCTTTAGGCTGGCAAACGCTTCGTGATCTTCAAGTTTTGAAAGATTAGTGGTGGGTCTCGATAACCATGCCGCTTTTGACAACTTCGGTGATGGTCACACCAAGGTTTTCATCCACCACCACCAGTTCACCACGGGCGACCAGCCGGTTATTGACATAGATATCGACCGGCTCACCGACACGGCGGTCCAGTTCGAGCACTGCACCACGGGTCAGGCGCATCAATTGCGCGACCTGAATCTGGCTTTTGCCAATCACCGTTGATACGCGCACGGGCACATCATAAGCCGCCCCGATGTCCGAGGCACCCATGCGTACGCTAAACGGATCCTTATCGTCGTCAGCCATGATTTGCGAGCCATCCAGTCAAATCGAAGAATCGAGAACCTTGTACAATAAAGGTTAGCTTTGAAAAAAGTGTTAGCAAGCCCAATCTGTTGAAAATCGATGTAAGCAGACCGGCCGCACCAACCTGCACTGAATGTATCGACACAATTTTACTGTCGTTTTTTGTATTATTTTGACCTAAACAGATCGCAATTCCGGGTCAGGCCCGCTCCCTGCCCCAACCATGCCCCAAAAGTGATCCAACCAGAGTCAGGATGTTTCATGCCCTATGACCGCCAATGGGTGGCAGATGCCATCAGCACGATTGAAGCCGATTTCAACCGGTCTGCCGACACCCATCTGATCCGCCTTGATCTGCCAAAGCTTGGCGATATCGGTCTGTATCTGAAAGATGAGTCGACCCATCCATCCGGCAGCCTCAAGCATCGTCTGGCACGCTCGCTGTTTTTGTATGGGCTGTGTAATGGCTGGATTACCAAGGACACTCCGATCATCGAAGCATCCAGTGGCTCGACCGCCGTGTCGGAAGCCTATTTTGCCAAACTTCTGGGACTGCGCTTTATCGCAGTGATGCCCAAATCGACATCGCAGCAGAAAATCGATCAGATCGCCTTTTATGGCGGCGAAAGCCATCTGGTTGACCATAGCGGCGAGATTTACGCAGAATCCCAACGCCTGGCACGTGAACTGGGCGGCCATTACATGGACCAGTTCACCTATGCCGAACGCGCGACCGACTGGCGCGGCAATAACAACATTGCCGAAAGCATCTTTGATCAGCTCAAACGCGAAACCCACCCGATCCCGCGCTGGGTCGTGGTCGGTGCCGGGACCGGTGGCACGTCATCAACAGTCGGGCGCTATATCCGTTACGGCCGAAGCTTGGGTCAGGGCTGCGAGCTGTGCGTTGCCGATCCGGAAAACTCGGTCTTTTATGATGGCTATGAAACCGGCGACTGTTCGGTCACCAACAGCATGGGTTCGCGCGTTGAAGGCATTGGCCGCCCCCGCGTTGAGCCAAGCTTCAACCCAACCGTCGTTGATCGCATGTATCGCATCCCCGATGCGGCAAGCTTTGCGGCCCTTTATTATCTTGAAAAGCATCTTGGACGGCGCTGTGGCGGTTCGACCGGCACCAACCTGATTGCCACCCTGTCGCTGATCTCGGAAATGAAAACCGCCGGGCAGACTGGGTCGGTCGTGACCTTGCTGTGTGATGGCGGGGATCGCTATTGCGACACCTATTACAATGCCGATTGGCTCAAAGCCCAGAAGATCGACTTGGCCCCCTGGACTGCGGCACTTGAACGGTTTGATGAAAACGGCCTGTTTGACATGCCCCTTGATCAGTGCAGCGGATATGCGGGCCGATAGCGCCAAACCCGCAACATCGCTTACAGAAACAAAAAAAGACGGGCGGTAAAACCGCCCGTCAGTCTATCAGGGGAGAAGTTCACGAGGGAGGAGAGACAATCCTTAGCCGGAAACCGCAATCTTGCGCGGTGCAGGCTTCTGTTCTGCTACCTTCGGGAGAGTGAGCACCAGAACACCGTTTTTGAAAGATGCGGAAATATTGTCGGCATCAATGGTATCATTCAGACGGAAGGACCGCTTGAAGCTGCCATAGCTGCGTTCAACAACATGCGCACCATCGGTGCTTTCACGGCTGAATTTCTTTTCACCGGTGATGGTCAGAACACCGTCGAGCACTTCGACATCGACATCATCCTGATCCACGCCGGGAAGTTCGGCGAAAAGCTCAAAATGATCATCGCCGTCATATATATCGATCTTGGGGTTCAGCACAGCCTTGGCTGCATCTGCGCCTTCTGCTGGTGCCTTGGCCGAAGCAGCAGTACGGTCGCCAAAGATCGAACCGATCATGCGGTCGACATCACGGGAAAGTAGGGTGAAAGGATCACCATAGGTCGGTGCCGAAGACAGACGACGGGATCCATTAAGAGTCTGAAGACCAGTCATTATAGTACCCTCCATTACAGACGAGTAATCTTGCGCCATCAGTCCAGACCAGGCTGCAACCTTGACGCGTATCGGGGCACCATGCCCCGTTCCAACCTTGAGATAGATCGGGTGAAAAATTCCGCAAGTATCGTCATGCATTTTTTTGAATTTTTCCGTCGATTTTTCTCAAGCCACAACCAACCCCTTCCAATCACTGAAATAATTTGGTTTCGCACTGGCGAATGATGCCCCTGCGCGATAGCTTCATGTCATTGTCATGCGCACAGCCGCATCCCCCGAATAAAGGACGAATGTCATGAGCACACTATTTACCCCCCTGAAACTGGGGTCGCTTGAACTCGACAACCGCATTGTTATCGCCCCGATGTGTCAGTATTCCGCAGTAGATGGCAAAACAGCCCCGTGGCATGACATGCATCTGGGCAACCTGGCGCAATCCGGTGCCGGGCTTCTGATCATCGAAGCAACCGCGGTTGAGGCTGCCGGCCGTATTACCTATGGCGATGTTGGCCTGTGGGATGATGAAACCGAAGCCGCCCTTGCCGGTACGCTTTCGGCAGTGCGCAGCCATTCCGACATGCCGATTGCCGTTCAATTGGCCCATGCCGGGCGCAAGGCATCGTGCGAAAAACCATGGCTGGGTGCCCATGCCCTGTCCCCGGATCATGAAAATGGCTGGCAGGTCGTGGCCCCGTCCGCCGTCCCGTTCAAGGATGGCGATCCGGTTCCCGAAAGCCTCACCAAGGCAGGGATTGCCGAAATCGTTGCGGCCTTTGGTGAAAGTGCGAAACGCTCTGTTCGTCTTGGCTTTGACGCCATCGAAATTCATGGCGCACATGGCTACCTGTTACATCAATTCATGTCGCCACATGCCAATAAGCGCGACGATGAGTATGGCGGATCGTTTGAAAACCGCACCCGCCTGGCTTTGGAAGTTTATGACGCCATCCGTGCGGCCGTCGGGGACGACTATCCGGTCGGCATCCGGATTTCGGCAACCGACTGGGTTGAGGATGGCTGGGATCTGGACCAAAGCGTGGCGCTTGCCAAATTGCTTGAAGAACGCGGGTGTGACTTTATCCACGTGTCTTCTGGCGGCCTGCATATCGATCAGAAAATCCCGCTCGGCCCGAATTATCAGGTGCCTTTTGCTGCGCGCATCAAGTCGGAGGTCTCGATGCCGACAATCGCAGTTGGCCTGATCACCGAAGCCGAACAGGCCGAGGCCATCACCTTTACCGGGCAGGCCGACGCCATCGCACTGGCGCGTGGTATTTTGTATGATCCGCGCGGGCCGTGGCATGCCGCTGCAACCCTTGGCGCAGAGGTCAAAGCCGCCCCGCAATATTTGCGGTGCCAGCCGCGTCACCTGAAAAAGCTTTTCGGTTAAACGGGTTAAGGTCATCCAACCGGAAAACTAGACAAAAGGATAGGTGCTTTGACTTGCGTCAAGGCACCTCCCTGACACCAAAGGTAGTTTCGCCCCAAGAAAGAATGATTCTAAATCTGCCCGGCCCTCCCCGGTCTGGCGCTGCATGGCGAGTTACCACAAAATGCCCGGAATGATTTTAACAGTCCTGGCGGCCCTGTTGTTTTGGGGCGCGCCGACCAAGGCTGCGGATATCCAGATTTCGACTGAAAACACGACGTCGCATTTTCAGACGATCTTTTTGCTGAACTATGCCGAGGCACTTAACGCCGAAATCCCCGAACATCATTTCGAAGTCATTCATTCTGCCAAGGCATTTAGTGACCGCGATGTCGCCGAGGCCGTTTCCAGCGCCCGCGTTGCCATTGCCGCCCCCGGCGTCTGGCATCTGGGGCAATATAGCAGCGACCTGAACGCGCTGCTGCTGCCGAGCTTTATGGGACTTGGCGCTAAAGACGTCCGGAAACTGGTTGACGGTCCGGTTGGTCAGGCCCTTGATCATTCGCTGCAAGCACAGCTGAACGTCAAGGTGATTGGCAAATGGCTTGACCTTGGCTCGGCCCATATTTTCACCCGCAACAAACGCATTGGCAGCTTTGAGGACCTCAAGGGACTTCGCATTCGCTATGCCGGCGGCGAAGCAAACGCGCTGCGTCTTGCAACCCTGGGTGCCGAACCGGTGCTGATCCCCTGGCCCAACGTCCCGGAGGCACTTGATCGTGGTGAAATTGACGGCCTTTTGACGACAAGCAGCACCGTTGTCAGTGCGTCCCTTTGGGAATATGGCATTCGGCATGCGTTCCTCAGCCATTCCTACTATCCGTTCTATGTGCCGATCATCTCCGGTGACATCTGGAAACGCCTCGACGATGTCCAACGACGCGTCATCACCAATGTCTGGGACGGGATGATTTCGGCTGGCCGCGATCTTGCTGTGCGCCATCAGGAAAAATCAATGGACATGCTGCGTGACAATGGCGTTGTCGTCACAACGCCAAGCGATGCCGAACGAGATAGCGTACGTCGGGCACTCGCCGGGCACCAGCGCGAAATGGCCGAGAAGATCGGCATCTCCGAGCAGACCTTTGATATTCTTACGCAACACGGGGATGACTGACTGTGGGTGTCGCGCGTCGCAAACACCATGACTGGCGCCAGGTCCTTGGCGAAGAATTCCTCAACATCTTCCTGTCGATCGGGTTGCTGGTGGGGGTTCTGTTCATGCTTGCCCATCAGACGGTGACAGAACATCGCATCGCGTCCCAAAAGGCGGTTGATACCGCTGCATTTGGCATTTCGACCTATGCTGACAGCTTATCAAGCATTCTGACAAAGGCAGATGGCGTTGCCCTTATTGCGGCACGCAGACTGGCAGAAACGGACACCATGCCCGATCCGCTTGTCCGGCAGATGACCGCCATTGTTCAGGATGACAGCGACATCAGCGGCTTCATTCACATAACTGAAGATGGCAAAATCGCCGACAGTTTTGTTTTTCAGAACATCTCCGAGCGGATGCTGAAAACCGATGTAATACTTACGCGCCATCGTGATGCCTGGGTGGAACCGGCTTTCCTGCAATCGGGTGACCTTGGCCTGAAAACCAGTGAAATCGCAACCGAACGCGGCATCTGGCGCGAAGATGGCAGCTTTGCCGGCGTGGTCATCGTTTTGGTTTCTGTGGGCAGCCCCTATGAAAACACCTCGCTTGAGAAATTCCTGACCGAGGCAAAAATTCGCGTTGCCAGTGCCGCCAGCGAGAACATCCTGACCAATCAGTATGCCCTGGCCCAAACCGTCACCGATTGGCTGAGCGTGACCGAAGAAACCAGCTACTGGTACAGCTATCATGGCGAAGCGTCCCTTCACGCCAATATAGCACGTATTGAAGACAACCTCGTGCTGTCGCACAGCAACCTGCCCGGCTTGCCGCTAACGGTTTATCTGCAGATCTCGACCGACCGGTTCTTTGAGACCTATTATTCGACCCGACAAAACGCGATCATTGCTTCTATTGTCATTGTTGGCGTTGCAGCGGTGTTTCTGTTGCGGATCAAACTCGACCGGCAAGCCAAACGCACAAGCGAGCAGAAAAGACAGGCACTCGATCAGCGCCTGCAATTTGCCCTCGACACGGCGGGTCAGGGTCTTTGGGACTGGAACATTCCCGAGAAGCGCGGCTATTTCTCTGACAGCTTCTATCGCCTGCTTGATATCGAAAATGACGATGAGAAGCTCAATGTCGAAGACTTGCGTCAGCGCATCCATTCAGACGACCGTCACGCGTTCAACCTGGCGCTTAATGCCCATCTTGCCGGGCATACTCCGTACTTTGAGGTCGATGCGCGCATCCAGATCGGTGACACGGATCGTTGGGAATGGTTTAGCCATGCGGGCTCTGTGACGGAACGAGACAGGTTCAACAACCCGGTCCGGGTCATCGGCCTGCTCAAGAACATTCATCATCAGAAGCTGCATAACCTGAACCTTGAATTCGAGGCGTTCCACGACCCGCTGACCGGCCTGTTAAACCGTGCAGCTTTCGAAGACCGCATCGCACGCATCCATGCCAAAAGCAGCCGTACTGGCACGCCATATGCGCTGGTGATGATCGATATCGATCACTTCAAGCATGTGAATGATACCTATGGCCACAATACCGGTGAGATTGTGCTTCAGCATGTCACCAGCACAGCGTCCAACACGCTGCGGTTTGAAGAGGAAAAGCTGTTCTTCCGTCTTGGCGGCGAGGAATTTGTTGTCCTGCTGCCCGACACGGACGGGGAAGCTGCCCGGTTTGTCGCCGAACGCATCCGTGAACGGATCGAAATATCCCCCACGACGGTCGGTGATACGGATATCCTGGTAACCGTGAGTGCGGGTATCGCCTGCTATCAACGCGGCGAGAGCCCCGAGGACGTGCTTGTGCGTGCTGACCATGCGCTTTATCAGGCCAAGGAAAACGGCCGTAATCAAAGCTGCCTTGAATAGGCACTTGTGCTTAGCACTTCCGGACCGCTGAACACCCAAAGCAAAAAGGGCTCCGCAATTGCGGAGCCCTTCTCGTAGTGCTTGGTCGGTTGGGTGAGGCTTAGAAGCCCATGCCACCCATGCCGCCCATACCACCCATGCCGCCCATGTCAGGCGCGCCGCCAGCAGCCGGGCTATCGTCCGGCTTCTCAGCGATCATGCATTCGGTGGTGATCAGCAGACCTGCGACCGATGCTGCGTCCTGCAGGGCAGTACGAACAACTTTGGCCGGGTCGATGATGCCAGCTTTGACGAGGTTGGTGTATTCGCCTTTCTGGGCGTCGTAACCGAACTCAACGTCGTCCTGCTCAAGCAGTTTGCCAGCAACAACCGCGCCGTCTACGCCGGCGTTTTCAGCGATCTGGCGAACCGGTGCCTGCAGGGCACGGCGAACGATGTCAACACCGATGGTCTGGTCATGGTTTTCACCTTCAAGACCTTCGAGTGCCTTGACCGAGTACAGCAGAGCCGTACCACCACCAGCAACAATGCCTTCTTCGACAGCTGCGCGGGTTGCGTGCAGAGCATCGTCAACGCGGTCTTTACGTTCTTTCACTTCGACTTCCGAAGCGCCACCGATTTTGATCACGGCAACACCGCCTGCGAGTTTCGCAAGACGTTCCTGCAGTTTTTCACGATCGTAATCAGAGGTGGTTTCTTCGATCTGGGCGCGGATCTGACCAACGCGTGCTTCGATCTGTGCTTTCTCACCAGCACCATCAACGATGGTGGTTTCTTCTTTGGTGATGGTAACCGATTTCGCGGTACCGAGCATGTCGAGGGTAACGTTCTCCAGCTTGATGCCGAGATCTTCGGAGACAACCTGACCACCGGTGAGGATGGCGATGTCTTCGAGCATGGCTTTACGACGGTCGCCGAAGCCCGGTGCTTTAACAGCAGCGATTTTCAGACCACCGCGCAGCTTGTTGACAACCAGGGTTGCCAGAGCTTCGCCTTCGATGTCTTCAGCAATGATCAGAAGCGGCTTGCCGGACTGAACGACCGACTCAAGCAGCGGAAGGATCGGCTGAAGCGAGGAGATTTTCTTGTCGAACAGCAGGATGTACGGAGCATCCATTTCTGCGACCATTTTCTCCGGGTTGGTTACGAAGTACGGCGACAGGTAACCACGGTCGAACTGCATGCCTTCGACAACGTCGAGTTCAGTGTGCAAGCCTTTGGCTTCCTCAACGGTGATAACACCTTCGTTGCCAACTTTTTCCATGGCTTCAGCGATCATGTCGCCGACTTCACGGTCACCGTTAGCGGAGATGTTACCAACCTGTGCGATCTCGTCGCGACCGGCAACTTTACGTGCACGGCTCGAAATCGATTCGATGACTTTGGAAGTCGCAAGGTCGATACCGCGCTTCAGGTCCATCGGGTTCATGCCGGCAGCAACGGACTTGTTGCCTTCACGAACGATCGACTGTGCCAGAACGGTTGCGGTCGTGGTGCCGTCACCTGCCAGATCGGCAGTTTTCGACGCGACTTCGCGAACCATCTGTGCGCCCATGTTTTCGAACTTGTCGGTCAGTTCGATTTCTTTGGCGACCGAAACACCGTCCTTGGTCACACGCGGTGCGCCGAAGGATTTTTCGATAACAACGTTACGGCCTTTCGGGCCAAGCGTTACCTTGACAGCGTCTGCCAGGATATCGACGCCACGCAGCATTTTAGCGCGTGCATCGGTGGAAAATTTTACGTCTTTAGCAGCCATAATATTCTTTCCTCTCTATGAGACGGATGAACGTGGACTTAAGTCACCCAAAGGGCTGACTTATTCCATGATGCCCATGATGTCGGATTCTTTCATGATCAACAGCTCTTCGCCGTCAACCTTGACTTCGGTGCCCGACCATTTGCCAAACAGGACTTTGTCACCTGCTTTGACGTCGAGGGCTGCAACCGAGCCATCGTCTTTGCGAACGCCAGAACCAACAGCGACGACTTCGCCTTCCTGCGGTTTTTCTTTGGCGGTATCCGGAATAATGATGCCACCGGCAGTCTTGGTGTCGGACTCGACACGACGTACCAGGACGCGATCATGCAGCGGACGGAACTTCATTTTAGACAACTCCGTGTTTAAGCTAAGGCTCGTTAATAACTAAGACTAACCGGGATGAGCCCGTATTAGCACTCACCCCCGGCGAGTGCTAACAGCATTTATTGGAGTGCCTGTCCAAAGTCAATAGGGAGATCAAAAAAGACGCGGAAATGTCACGATTTTTGCCCTTTGGCACCTGTGCGGCGCAGCAAAAATTTGCCCTGTTTTCAAGGCGGCGCGATCAGAACATTTTAAAGCCCCCAACGCAACCCCGGAGGATCTGGCCCACACGCCGACATCCTGCATTTCAATTCCCTAGGAAAGAATCGCGTTCACCGTTAAGGTGCAAACAGAAAGCGCAGCTCAACCCACACCAATGACTGCGCAAGTATCACCGGATTGCACCGATGTCGTGCCGTAAAACTCCGCCTAACCCGACTTTCGGGCATTTCATGAAAAGCCGCCATCAAGCAGTGCGGTATGTGTCGCGCGTTGCACTTGCCTTTGTCACCCTCCTGCCTGCGATCAGCTCAAGCGCCTTGGCCGATGAGGCGGACTACAAGTGTCCCGAAAAAATTGCCTATATCGAAAACGAACCGATGTCGCAAAAGGCGATTGTGATCCTGCAAAAAATATATGCCGATCTGGGCTGCCCGCTTCAGGTGGTCAAACTACCCGGGCGCCGTGGCCCGCTACATTTCAACGAAGGTCTGGTGGATGGGGAGTTGCTGCGCGCCATTCCCGCAGAAAAGACCTACTCACGTGCGTTTGTCCGCTCATCCGTGCCCTTGCGCGAGATATCAAACCGGCTGTGGCGCAATCCGAATGACCATGATCCGCAAACGCCGATTGCCTTTACGCTGGGTGTGATCTGGCAAGAAAAGTTCGCCAAAACTAAAACCGCCAAGACCGGTATCCCGAACAAGCCGATGATGTTTAACACCGAACTGCATGACGCCTATGCAAATGGCCGCGTCACGCGCTTCCTCGCAGCGGATACCAATAACGACGACATGATCGCAAAAGGCATTCTGGGCGACACCCCGGCACCGGTGATCGAGGAAACCATTTCCGTCCTGCCGCTCTATCACTATCTCGGCGCGGAACACGCACCGTTCATGAAGAAGTTTTCCGAACTGGTCGCCAAGACCGACCCGTTTCATACAGCACAGGACCAATGATCAGCGCGATCAGGCGATTGCTGCCGCAAGGTCGTCCTTGGTGTCGACATCGATCAGGGCGCCGGGCAAATCCACCGCTTTGACATGCTGTCCTTCGCGATTGATCATTTCCTTTGCCCCCCTGGGACCATCAAGTTCTGAAAGTTCTTCCCAGCAGTTTCTGGGAAAGATGGCCGGCACGCCCAAGCCATGGGGATACTGTGTTGCGAAGATCGCCGTGCCGTCAAAGGCATCAATCAGTTTCTGATAGTCTTCTGCTTGCAGTCGGACCTGATCACAAACCGCAATCAGCACACCGTCGCAATAAGCTGCCTGCTCCATCACGGCGCGGATGCCAGCGGCAATCGAATTGCCCATACCGCGCGCCCAGTCAGGATTGCGAACCACATGCCCGCGACCAGTGACCTCGCCAACGATATCTTCGTGATAGGCGCCCAGAACAACGAAAGGCGCGCTTTCGCAGGTTCCTGCAATCAGATCAAGCGTATGACGCAAAAGCGACTTTCCCCCGACCTCGGCCAGTTGCTTGCGCCCACCGAACCGCTCACTGGCCCCGGCAGCCAGAATAAGCCCTGCAAGTTTCGTCATTCTGCGACCTTCGCCATATGCAGGTTGCTTTCCCTGTAAAGAACCCGATGGATCCCCGAGAGGATCGACAAAGCAATGCTTTCGGGAAGCTGCCCCCCAATATCAAGCCCGGCAGGACTGGAAACCGCGAATGGCAGTTCGTGTTCCTTGAGCCCGGCATGATCAAGCACATTGGCAAAGCGATGACGCGGCCCCAGCGCCGAAACATGCCGGATGGTTGAGGCACCCAATGCCTGCAGGGCATCGCCATCAATCGATACGCTGTGTGCCATCAGGACGGCGGCATCCACACGGTGCTGATCGGCAAAAGCGCCAAGTGATGCGATATCACGCACAATCGCGCTGACATTCGGAAAATGGTCCGCACGGGCATTTGCCGGACGCGGATCGGCAAGGCTGACCTGCCAGCCCATTTCACGGGCGATATTGGCAACGGGGCGGGCATCAAGACCACCGCCGACAATCAGGATATGCGGTTCCGGCCGAATGGGTGTGACCAACCAGTCATCGCCACGCTCATCGGGCTTGATCGTTGCGATCTGGTGGCCGGGCAGAACCCGTGGATCAAGGTCAAACCAGGCTTCGGCCGCACCGATTTTCTGATGGAAATAGCCGCTCTCACGTTCTTTCAGGGCATGGCGCAAGTCGCCAAGGCCAAGGTCATTTGTGGCACTCAGGGGCTGCAGCATGATGTACACCTTTCCCCCGCAGCCGACACCCAGCTTGAAGAAAACGTCATCTTCATCATTGCCGTCATATTCAAGCATGACGACCTTGTCCGTGACCATCGCCCGGCGGGCATTGCGGATGATGTCTGCTTCAAGACAACCACCGCTCAGCAAACCATGTTGGCTGCCATGCCCGTCGATCAGCATCATAGCCCCGGCCTTGCGATAGGCGGAACCTTCGGTCCGGTACACGGTACCCAGAACCCATTCCGTCTGATCACGACCGTCCCACCAGACATCCAGCATCTCAGAGAGTTGATGGCTCATATCAGGCTTCCTTCATGACAATGATGCTGATCGCGTTTTGCATGGCATATCCAATCAGCGCATCTGCAAGATGATCACATCGATGCTGGCCGGATCGGTATGGCTACGAACGGCAGCCACTTCTTCCGCACTGACAGCATCACCATGGTTGCCCCAGCTTGATCGGACATAAGTCAGCACCTCGGCCATCTGGGCATCCGAAAGATGCTCACGATAGGGTGGCATGCGGTACGTGTCCGGCACACCATTCGCGATGACACGCGGTGATCCGTTCAGCGTTACATTGATCGCAGACTCTGCCTCGGGGGCGAGCATGGACGACACACCGGCAAGCGGCGGGATCCATTCATTCTGACCCAGACCATCACGACCATGACAAAACGCGCAGTTCGTCGCATAGGTCCGCGCACCGGACACCTTGTCGGCAACATCGCGCGACAGATCGTCTGCGGTCGCTTCATCATATGCCCAGACCGGTCCATCGTAATCCGGGTCTGCCGGCAATGATTTCAGGTAATGGGCTATCGACATCAGATCATCATCGGTCATGAACTGGGTCGAGTTGTTGAACGCCTCGACCATCGATCCGAACACGACGCCATGCTCATTACGGCCATCTTTGAGATAGGCGTAAATGTCTTCTTCGCTCCAACGGCCAAGACCGATATTGGGGTCATTACGCAGGCTCGGCGCGTACCAGCCATCGAGCAGCGCACCGGACAGATATTCCGGGCTGCTTTCATCAAGGGCGACTTCGTTCATCGCCGGACCACGTGGGGTATGGCAACTGCCACAATGCCCCGGCCCCTGCACCAGATAGGCACCCCGGTTCCACATGTCGTCTTCGGATGCCTTGGCCTGATAGACCTCACCCTCGGTAAACGCGACATTCCAAAGTGCCAGCGGCCAGCGCATATTGAGCGGCTCTTCGATTTCGGTCGGCTTGTTGGCCTGTTTGACCGGTTCGACGCCTTCCATGAAATAGGCATAAAGCGCTTCGATGTCCTCATCGGGCATCTTTTCATAGGACGGATATGGCATTGCCGGATACAGACGATGACCATCCGCCGCCACGCCATGGCGAAGCGCGCGGTCAAAATCGGCAAGGCTGTAATTGCCAATTCCGGTTTCCGGATCCGGGGTAATATTTGTGGTGAAGATCGAGCCAAGCGGCGTGCCCATTTCAAGCCCACCGGCAAAGGCCTTGCCGTCCGGGGTGGTATGGCAAGCAACACAGTCCCCAAGGCGGGCAACATATTCACCGCGCGCGATCAGGTCGTCTGATGGCGCAGAGGCGTTTACATCATCAAAGGGCGAAGACGGCGTATGTGTCGCGATCCAGGCAGTGCCGACCGCGCCAACAACAACGACGCCCAAGACAGTCAGAAACAACTTTTTCAACGGAATCCCCGTTTTTGTTTGGTTTGGTTTTAACGCGAAATCCAAACGCAGATCAGCACGATGCGGGAGCTGGGCGGTCACAGAAAATCTGTGACCGCCGCTGTATCTGCGTTAAGGGGCCTAGCTTTCAAAGCGCAGGTTGCTAAGCGGCATGTCCCGCACGCGCTGACCGGTAAGGGTCGAAACCGCGTTGGCAACTGCCGGCAGAACCGGCGGAAGCCCCGGCTCACCAATACCGCCCATAGGCGCACCGCTTTCGACGATACGGACATGGACGTTGGGCATCTGATCGGGCCGCAGGATCGGATACAGGTCATAGTTCCGCGCGGTCGGTTCGCCATTTTCGTAGATGGCTTCTTCCATCAGAATTTCCGACAAACCAAGTGCGGTTGCGGAATTGACCTGTGCCTCGATGATTGCCGGGTTGACGATGCTGCCCGGATCAATTGCTTCCCAGACATCATGGACAACGACCTGTCCGTTTTGCATGGAAACCTCGGCAATGGCTGCGGATTCACTGCCAAACGGCGATGCCATACCGACACCACGTGCGCGCTGGCTGCCATCTGCTGCGGTGAACGGACCGCGTTTCCAGCCACCGGACAAATCGCCAACCGCCTTAAGCAAGTTGGTCAGTCGTTCATTGTCCTTAAGCAGAGCCAGGCGCAGTTCATAAGGATCCTGCCCGCCCTGATCAGCCATTTCATCAAGGAACGTTTCATAGAAGAAATCATTCATTGAATGGCCAACCGAGCGCCAATAAGCCAGCATCGCCGGCGTTTCGACATAAACCTGGGCAATCCGGCGATTGGCAATGGCGTATTTCTTGCCCGTCAGACCTTCAAGTGCGGTCGGGTCCATGGAATCCGGATTGTGACCATAAATGCCCTCGGTCGGGCCTTCGGTCGCACTGATGGCTTCAAGACCAACCGGCATACCATCCGCATCCAGACCACCGCGGAACTTCACGGCCGCCATCGGACGCAGCGGATCGCGCAGGAATTCTTCCTCACGCGTCCAGATCAGCTTGACCGGACGCCCGACCTCCTTGGCCAATTGAATGGCCTGCGGATACGGGTTGGCTTCCGGATACAGGAAGTGACGGCCAAAGAACCCACCCAGCATCGGCGAATGGATATTGATCTGGGATGCATCAAGGCCGGTGATGCCGGCAATCTGCGACTGGAACTGCTCCGGTGCCTGGTTTGGCATCCAGATATCAAGGGTTCCGTCATCGTTAAACCGTGCAAGGGTTGATGGCGGCTCAAGCTGCCCATGATGGACGAACTGGCTGCGATAGGTTGCCTCAACCGTGGTGGTCGCATTCGACAATGCCGAACTGACATCACCTTCCTCTTCGCCAGCCTTGCCAGCACCGGTTTCATTGGCCAGACGTTCAGAAAATGCCGCGGTCGAGAAATCTTCGGGCATGTGGCGGATTTTCGAACCATCCGCATCGCGTGTGACCCATTCAACCTGAAGCGCCTCTGCCGCGACCTTGGCATTCCACCAACGTTCCGCAACGACCGCAACAGCACCGGCCAGGCGATGGATCGACATCACGCCTTTCATCGCGCTGACTTCAGCTTCGTTGACGATAGTGCCAACCCCAAGACCAAGACGCGGTGCGTGCTGAACAGCGGCATGAACCATGCCGTCAACTTTAACGTCGATGGCAAACACGGCCTTGCCAGTTGCCTTGTCATGGATATCAAGACGATCCATCGGTTTCCCGATCCAGCGGAAGGTCGACGGATCGCGAAGCTCGATCCCCTCGGGATCGGGGACGGCAAGATCAAGCGCGTCTTCGGCCAGATCACCATACGGGATCTTGTTGCCGGTATTGCTGTTTACGACATAACCGGGCTCGGTCGTCAGCTGTGCAACCGGAACGCCCATGCGGTTGGATGCCGCCTGCAGCAACATCTGGCGCGCAGACGCCCCCAGTTTGCGCATGGTCGAATAGCTCGTACGCACTGACATACTGCCGCCGGTGATGCGCATCTGGTTGTTGATCACCAGATAGTCGGGGCCGGCCGGCGCACTTTCGACGACAAAGCTTTTGGGATCGGCATCCAGTTCTTCGCCAACGATCTGGGCCATGGCGGTAAAGATGCCCTGCCCGCCTTCAACGAACGGGCTTTGCAAACGCACACTATTGTCAGGACGGATTTCAAGGAAAGCCGGCACACGGGTGCCCGGTGTCACCTCGCCACCACTTTGGGCGCGGGCCTTACCCACGGGCAGCCCGAAACCAAGGACGAGTGCGCCGGTTGTCGCACCGGCGGCACCAAGCAGGAACCGGCGGCGTGAAATATTGACCGGTTCACCGGTCGGGAATTTTTCTTGCTCTGATGCAGAAGGTTTCAGCTGTTTCATGACGCATCTCCTTCCGCAAGGTCTTTGACCGCGGCGTGGATTGCGTTGTAAGTGCCGCAACGGCACAGATTGACCATCGCCGCAGCAACGTCATCTTCGGTCGGATTTTCGACTTCTTTGAGCAACGCGGTTGCCGCCATCACCTGACCGGACTGGCAGTAGCCGCACTGGGGAACCTGATGTTCGACCCATTTTTCGACCACGCGTTTGCCGACCGGATCACTTTCGATGGCCTCAATGGTGGTAATTTCCTGTCCTTCGACAGCATCAATCGGCGTGACACAGGAACGGGTCACAACACCATCGACCATCACAGAGCATGCACCACACTGTGCAAGTCCGCAGCCAAACTTGGTGCCGGTCATGCCAAGATTATCACGGATGACCCATAGCAGCGGTGTGTCACCCTCTGCGTCGACATCATAGGTCTCATTGTTGATTGTCAGTTTCATGGCGCTCTCTCTTAGTTCGGTTCTGCGACGGGACCGGATTTTTGGCGTGCCATTCGCCCGTCGATCTCTCGGGCCTGTCTAATGTGCGTCCGGGTTTTTGGACGTGTTTTTGATTGCTTCCAGTCTGCCCAAAAAAATTAATCGCGCTACGGCATTCTTTTAATAGTTCTTATGAGCCAGACAGATAAATCGCCGTTATGGACGGGATGGCTTGGGGATGTTGGCTTCTGGCTTGCAGACTTCCTGATATGTGGGGACCAACCATGCCCGGCACAACCAAAGCTGGTTCAGCACAAGCGCGTGGCAAGATCAGGCCAGATCGGGAAAGACAACAGTTCAAAAGCCGTCATGAATTTGCTTAACGCAGGCCCGCGACCAAAGTTCCAATCACCAATTTAAAAACAGATGACAAAAAGCGTTTGCTCTCCCCTTGAGCAAAGGTCTCTGCGTCCCAATCTATTTCGGTACAAGCATCTGATTTGGCTCCTGAAAGTAGTGCAGCAGACAATGAAGCCCGGACCACGAATATCCCTGATCCTGTTCGTGTTGGTACTGTTAGTGCCTGTCATCGGACATGCGCAGGACGCAAATGACTGCCCAAAACAGCTGAGCAGTGTCAGCAATGACCGGCTGGCTGGCGCGGTCACGAAAGTGATGGTTGATATTTATGAGCAGCTAGGCTGCGAGGTTCAGGTCGTAAGCCTGCCGGGGCGCCGTGGCTTTGTCGCCTTCAATGAAGGACAGGTTGACGGGGAAATGTTCCGCTTCCCCCTGGCGACCAAACGTTATTCGCGATCCTTCGTGCAATCAGACGTTCCGCTGCTTGAAATTTCAAACAGTCTTTGGGCCGCACCCGGCAGCAAATTGCACTCTGACGGTCCCGTCGGATTTGTGATTGGCCTGGCGTGGCAGGAACAGTATTTGTCCGAAGACCCAACCCAGCCGACAAGCGGTCATCGTGACGTGGATGACATCATATCGCACTACAATCTTGGAACCTTTGATCGCTTCCTTGCCGAAGACGAAACCATTCGTCTCGCCATCCGCGAAGGCGCCTTTGCCCCCGGGAAAGAACCGGTCTTGATCGAAACGATTAAGGTGGGATCGCTCTTTCATTTTCTTGGCGCAGAGTACCAACCGTTCATGAAGCGGCTTTCTGAGTACATCGCCAAACATGAACCATTTCGACATGCCAGCTCGATGCAATGACCTTGAGCCGCGAATACGCAAATGCAATAAGCTGTTTCATCTGCTATTCATTAGCTCATTGAAATCGCTTCACCTGCGCAAGGCGGCACAGATGCACATTGAATCCCTGGAAATCCCGGATATCAAGATGATCTTCCCAAAGAAATTTGGCGATGAACGGGGATTTTTCTCGGAAATCTACAATATGGAAGCCTTTGCCAAGGCAGGCATTGATCATCAATTTGTGCAGGACAACCATTCACTGTCGCAAAATGTTGGCGTGCTGCGCGGGCTTCATTTCCAGTGCCCGCCTTATGCCCAGCATAAGCTGATCAGGGTTCCGAAAGGACGCATTCTTGATATTGCCGTTGATATTCGGAAGAACTCTGAAACCTTCGGGAAATCGGTATCTGCCGAAGTAAGTGCAGAGGAATGGAACCAGATGTTTGTGCCTGCTGGCTTCGCGCACGGCTTTGTCACGTTGGAACCGGATACAGAAGTCGTCTACAAAGTGTCCTCCCGCTACGCCCCGGAAAGCGAACGCGCAATCATGTGGAATGACCCCGACCTTGCCATCGACTGGCCGTTTAGCGAAGCCGAGGTCACTGTTTCCAAGAAAGACGCAACCGCGATGAGCTTTGCAAGCTATTGCGAAAATCCGGTGTTCTAGCCCTACTCACATAAGGTCATAGGTCCGAAGAACCGTCTGCAGATACGCCTTGTAGGAACTTGCGCCAAATTCGTTCATGAGCTTTTCAAACTGCGCGACCGAGATCAGGCCTTTTCGAAGTGCGATTTCTTCCGGGCAGGCGATCTTGAGGCTTTGGCGGCTTTCCACGGTACGCACGAAATTCGCCGCATCAAGCATGGCGGCATGGGTGCCGGTATCAAGCCAGGCATAACCACGGCCCATTCTTTCGACCTTAAGCGTGCCGCGGGCAAGATAGGCTTTGTTCACATCGGTGATTTCAAGCTCACCGCGCTTTGACGGCTTGATCGATTTGGCGATTTCGACCACGTCTGAATCATAGAAATACAATCCGGTGACCGCGAAGTTCGATTTGGGATGTTCGGGTTTTTCCTCGATATCGAGCGCCACACCATTACGGTCAAACTCAACCACGCCGTACCGTTCGGGATCCTGAACATAGTAGGCAAATACCGTGGCGCCATCGGGTTGCGCCATGGCACTTCGCAACAGATCGGTCAGGTTATGACCAAAATAGATATTGTCGCCCAAAATCAAACAGCATGGGTCATTTCCGATAAAGTCCGCGCCAACAATAAATGCATCTGCAAGACCACGTGGCTCAGGCTGCACAGCGTATTCAAGCTTAATCCCCCATTTGGAACCATCACCCAACAAGTCCTTGAATAGCGGCACATCGCGTGGTGTGCTGATGATCAGGATATCCTTGATCCCCGCCAGCATCAGTGTCGTTAGCGGATAGTAAATCATCGGCTTGTCATAGACAGGCTGCAGCTGCTTGGAGACAACCAGTGTTGATGGGTGCAAACGCGATCCGGTCCCGCCTGCCAGTATGATCCCCTTACGCATCTGACGTCTCCCCTGGAAGATTCTCAATAACCGCGTTCAAGCTTTCTTCGACGGTTGGCAACTGTATCGCGAATGTCTCGGTAAAGCGCTGGCTCGACATCACGGAATATTCGGGACGCTTCGCAACGGTCGGATATTCCGAAGACGGCACAGGCGTGATCTGACAGTTCTTGCCTTTCCAACCGCGCCCCCAAACCTGCACAGCCACTTTGTGGATGCGGTTGGCAAATTCAAACCATGTTTGTGGCTGATCGGATGACAGATGATAGGTACCGAACTTGTCAAAATCCCTCGCAACCGACTCTTCGCAAAGCTTGAGAATAGCCCGCGCCAAGTCATGGGCGCTGGTCGGGCATCCGGTCTGGTCATTGACGACACGAATTTCATCTCGTTGTGCCATTAGATTGAGCATCGTCTTGACGAAGTTTTTCCCGAATGAGCTGAAAACCCACGATGTGCGAATAATCAGGTGCTTTTCCAATGTCTCTCTGACCGCTTCCTCACCGGCAAACTTGCTCTCACCATACACGCCCAACGGCGAGACCGGGTCTTGCTCGGTATAGGGTTTTGATGCCTGCCCATCGAAAACGTAATCGGTTGAAACATGGATCAGGGGCACGGAGCGTTTGACAAGCGCCTCTGCCATCGCACGCACAGCATCGCGATTGACCTTGAATGCGATATCCGCCTGTTCCTCGGCCAGATCAACTGCGGTATATGCCGCAGCATTCACCACGATATCCGGCTGCACACGGTTGATAACCGGCTCTATCTGGCGGGCATCCTCAAGATTACATTCATCCCTGCCGACGAAAACCAGCTCGGCATTGGGAAATTCATCCCCGCACATGGCAAGGCAACTTGCGAGTTGACCGTTTTTCCCAAACACGAGGATTTTAGGCATCGGCTTGCCCCTTGGCACTGCCCAGACGCTCACCGGCATATTTGGTTTTCAAAATCGGCTCCCACCATGCGCGATTGTTCACATACCACGCAACGGTCTGGCGCAGGCCGGTTTCGAAATCATATTTTGGTTTCCAGCCCAACTCGGTCTGTATTTTGGTTGGATCGATGGCATATCGCCAGTCATGCCCCGGACGGTCTTTCACATATGTCACCGCGTCATCGAAGCTCTTAAACGTGATGTCCGGCACGATGTCACGCACCGTCTCGAAAATCCTTTTGGCGACGTCGATATTGGTCAGCTCGTTACAGCCCCCGACATTGTATTTCTCCCCCAACCGGCCTTCCGTCAGGATTTTGACCAAGGCGTCTGCATGATCTTCGACATGCAGCCAGTCACGGGTATTCAGCCCCTCGCCATAGACCGGAAGCTGCTTGCCATGGAGCAGGTTTAGCGACATCAGTGGAATAAGCTTTTCGGGGAACTGGAACGGGCCATAATTGTTCGAGCAATTGCTGATCACAACGGGCAGCCCATAGGTGTGATACCACGCCAGAACCAAATGATCTGAACTCGCCTTGCTTGCTGAATAAGGTGACGTCGGCGCATACGCCGTTTCTTCGGTGAACAGCCCGTCGCTGCCCAGCGATCCGTACACCTCATCGGTCGAAATGTGATGGAAGCGGAACTTGGATTTCCTGTCGGCTGGCAGCTTATCGAAATAGCCACGCGCGACCTCAAGCAAGGTGAACGTGCCCACCACATTGGTCTGAATAAAATCACCCGGCCCGTCGATAGAGCGGTCAACATGGCTTTCAGCG
Source organism: Thalassospira sp. ABL2_045 (assembly GCF_056161285.1). Lineage (NCBI taxonomy): Bacteria > Pseudomonadati > Pseudomonadota > Alphaproteobacteria > Rhodospirillales > Thalassospiraceae > Thalassospira > Thalassospira sp. ABL2_045. Next base: position 142,896 of record NZ_JBSWYV010000011.1, read on the forward strand.
GCCAGATGCATCACCGCGTCGGGCTGAAACGCATCAAACAGCTCGATAATGGCATCGCGGTTGCAGATATCCTGATGGGCAAAATGGTAGTTGTCTTGCGCGGAAATCGACGCCAATGTCCGCAGATCGCCAGCATATGTCAGCTTGTCGATATTGAGGACCTCATAGCCCTTCAACCCGGTCATAAGCCGACAAACAGCAGATCCGATAAACCCTGCACCGCCCGTCACGATAACTTTCATTCTGCTCTCATCGAAAATTGGTGACGTTGGTTCAAAGCCACAATTAGGGTACTTCGCTAAATTTTCGACTGCATGGCCCCACGGACAGCGTTTGACCTCAACCTCGCGCCCACCGTTGACTCAACAATCTTTTCTTTTATTCTTCCAATATTATCTGATTTTGAAACGTAAATACTTTGTATTTTTGCCATTCGTGTAAGTTGATTTTTATTCAATTTGCTTTTTTCGAGTATATCCATACCTACGTCTCTATTGGGCGCGGAAATAACCCTATTAAGTATTGCACCTAAATCATCTGATGCATTCTCGTTTTTCAAAGTTTTCCTTGAACGAATTTCTTTTCCAGGTTTTAGCTTTGGAATTTTAGCCAAAAATTCCTTCAACTGAGCTTCGTCCGCTTCCTCGATAAGAGTCGCAATCCGCCGTAAAATCTCCGCTGCGAGATCGGGTTTCAAAATTACTCTCCTAACTTTTCGAGAAATTCTGTAGCCACGGCCTCTAAACCATCCACTACACTTTGGTGACTCACGTTAGAGTAGCTGTTCAATACAACGGGCACTCCATAAACTGGAGACTCAGCGAAAACGGTGTCGTTCCTTTTGATATAAGAATCAAATATCGCGAGGTCGCTTTCCGTTTGCAATTTCTTTATGTACGTTTTTTGCGCGGACATTGGCTCACCCGCATATTCTTGGACCATAGTAAATACAACCCCGACAACTATCGGCGATATCTCGTCAAAATCTTTACTATCATTAGAAACGACCTTAACGTAATCGTTATAGTCCTTAAGCAGCTCTCCAATACTTCTCATCAAGTAATCAATACCCAAAGTTGAAAGCTCATCAGGACGAGTGGGTACAAGTATATAGTCGCTTGCTATAATTGCAGTTTTCGTAACAATATTGAAGTTAGGAGGACAGTCAATCAAAACGATATCGTAAAGACCTGTTGCTCGGATATCATCCAGACCATCAGCCAACATCCTATGTACACTAATAAAATTTTTCTTAGACTGAGAAAGGTTTGCTCCGCCTAATCTTGTTGCAAGCTCAAGATCAACATTAATCAAACCAAGATGAGAGGGAATGATGTCTAAGGTCGAATCATGTGGAAGAGCTGAATTTACCCTCTCAGGCTTGTGACAGAGATCCTTTAATGAGATTTGAGCCCCGCCATCACTCTCGTCAAACCAAGTTTTGATCGTTTTTGAACTTGCAAAACTATTCTGCCATTCATCTGGCTTGATAAATGAAAATGTCAAACTCGCTTGCGCATCCAAATCCATTACCAGAATACGTTTCCCTCGAAATGCGAGTTCTGCAGCAAGATTAGCGGTCAAAGACGTTTTTCCGACACCGCCCTTATAATTGATTACTGAGACTACTTTCACGACTACCCCCGTTGAATCTTGCTACCAACAACTCACCGCTTAATCAGTGGATATATGCTATCCTGACGACGCACTCTATCCAACAACTTTAGCATTATGGACATCAGGAACATTGCTAGCAAACAAGGCTTCTTGGGTACCTCTATTCAACCGTCACTGATTTTGCAAGGTTACGTGGCTGATCGACATCGGTGCCTTTATGAACGGCAACATGATAGGCCAGCATCTGAACCGGGATTGTGTACAGGATCGGTGCGACGAAGTCGGCGACCTTGGGAAGCTCGACCGTGGCTGAAGCCATATCGCCCAGTTTGGCAAGCCCCGGTGCGTCGGAGATAAAGATCACGCGTCCGCCACGTGCCGCCGCTTCCTGCATGTTCGAGGCCGTTTTTTCAAACAGCTCGTCAGACGGCGCAATGACAATAATCGGTACTGATTGGTCAATCAGGGCAATCGGCCCGTGCTTCATTTCGCCCGCTGCATAGCCTTCGGCATGGATATAGGAGATTTCCTTGAGCTTGAGCGCCCCTTCCATCGCGATCGGATAACCAAGACCACGACCAAGATAGAGCACATCGCGCGCATCGGCGACATCAAGGGCGAGCTGCTTGAGTGCATCGTCATGATGCAGGACCTCGGCGGCGTGTTTTGGCACCTCGGTGAGTGCTGTTACGATCGCTGCTTCCTCGTCTTTGGCAAGGGTGCCGTTGTCACGCCCGATGGTCACGGCAAGGCAGGCCAGAACTGTCAACTGTGTGGTAAATGCCTTGGTCGAAGCCACCCCGATTTCCGGTCCGGCATAGGTCAGAAGCACCACGTCACTTTCGCGCGCAATCGTGCTTTCGGGCACGTTGACGATGGAAACGATCTTCTGGCCCTTGGATTTGGCATATCGCAGGGCTGCAAGGGTATCAAGCGTCTCTCCCGACTGTGAGATAAACAGGGCAACACCACCCTTTGGCAGCGGCGGGCAGCGATAGCGGAATTCGGATGCCACATCAACATCAACACCAAGACCGGCATAGCGTTCCACCCAATGCTTTGCCACCAGACCGGCGTAATAAGACGTCCCGCAGGCCACAATCGTCAGGCGCGATGCATCGGCAAAGGAAAACGGCATATCGGGCAGTTTGATCGTCTGGGTCGCCGGATTGATGAAGGCATGCAGGGTATCGCCAATCACGGCTGGCTGTTCGAAGATTTCCTTCTGCATGAAGTGATTGTAGTTGCCCTTGCCCATCATGGCACCGGAAACGGCCGACAGCTTGGTTTCACGGGTGACGTCTTCGTCATTTTCGTCGCGCACCTGAACATGATCGCGGGTCATTTCGACCCAGTCACCTTCTTCAAGGTAAATCAGCTTGTTGGTCAGGTGCGACAGCGCCATGGCGTCCGAGCCAAGATACATCTCACCTTCACCCAGACCAACGGCCAGCGGCGTGCCGCGACGCGCGCCAAAGATGACGTCATGCTGACCGGCAATCATGATCACCAGCGCAAAGGCACCTTCGATACGATGTAGGGTAGCCGCCACCGCATCACGCGGGCTTTTGCCCTGATCCAGGAAATCGGACACCAGATGGACCACCACCTCGGTATCGGTTTCGGTGGCAAATTCACGGCCCTTGGCAGAAAGCTCCGCCTTGATTTCCTGGAAGTTTTCGATGATGCCGTTATGAACAACAGCGACCTTGCCATCTGTATGCGGATGGGCATTGTTTTCGGTCGGCACACCGTGGGTCGCCCAACGGGTATGACCAATACCAACGTCACCGGCAAGCGGCTCGTCATCCAAGCGATTGGCAAGATTGATCAGCTTGCCTTCTGCGCGGCGACGTTCGATATGGCCATTGACCAGGGTTGCAATCCCGGCACTGTCATAACCGCGATATTCAAGGCGTTTGAGGCCTTCAAGAATGCGATCGCTGACGCTGTCTTTGCCAATAATCCCGATAATGCCGCACATGTTGGTTTTCTTCCTGCTTTATATCGCGTGTCGTCCAGCCACCCGAATGTGGGCAGCCATTTGATAATCTTTGGTTTGGGCTATTTCTTGCCGGTCAGTTCGCGCATTTTTTCGCGAAACTTGGCAGCCCAGCCTTTTTTCTCGATCCGTTCGGCCCGGGTCAGGGTTAGGGCATCCGCCTCAACCTTGCCGGTCACCGTACTGCCCGCTCCGACAATCGCCCTATCGCCAATTTCCACCGGTGCGACGAGTGATGAGTTCGAGCCGATAAAGGCGCCGGCCCCGATGTCGGTATGCTGCTTGCGGAAACCGTCATAGTTACACGTGATCGTCCCGGCCCCGATATTGGCCTTGGTGCCGACACGGGCATCGCCGATATAGCTCAGATGATTGACCTTGGCCCCGTCCTCGACGACGGCCTTCTTGATCTCGACAAAGTTACCAACGCGTGCACCGGCACCAATTTCCGCCCCCGGCCGCAAACGAGCATAAGGGCCGATATCGGCACCCTCGCCAACCACACAGCTTTCAAGATGGCTGAATGCCTTGATCACGACATTGTCGCCCACCGTGACACCCGGTCCGAAAACCACATTCGGTTCAACAATCACGTCACGGCCAAGCTTGGTATCAGCACTCAAAAATACTGACGCTGGATCAACCAGGGTCGCGCCCTCTGCCATTGCTGCTTCGCGCAGGCGGTTTTGAACGATGGCCTCGGCAACGGCGAGCTGGGTACGGGAATTGACACCAAGTGTCTCTGCCTCATCGACCTCGACCGCGGCACAGCTTTGGCCATTCTTCTGCGCAACTTCGACCGCGTCGGTCAGGTAATACTCACCATTGGCATTGGCGTTATCAATCGCCTCAAGGGTTGTAATCATATCTTCGGCCTTGAAACACATCACCCCGGAATTGCAGAAATTGATCAGGCGTTGGGTATCATCGCATTCCTTGTCCTCGACGATTGCGGTCAAGGTACCGGTCTTGTCATCGGTGACAAGGCGGCCATACCCAGTGGGGTCGTCCGGGCGGAAGCCCAAAACCGCGACGGCATGATCATTTTCTTCGCGTGCGGCGACAAGGCGCGCCAGCGTTTCTGCGGTGAAAAGCGGGCTGTCGGCATACAGCACCAGGACATTGCCGCGCAGCCCCGAAAGGCCGTCACGCGCGGCCAGAACGGCGTGCGCGGTTCCAAGGCGATCGGTTTGCTCAAAAGTCGGATGCGGGGAAACGGTCTTGATCAGATCGGGCATATCCGGACCGACAACGACCATGGTTTTTGTCGCATTCAGGTGGGCAGCAGTATCAATGACATGACTGACCATCGGCTTGCCGGCGACCTTGTGCATGACTTTGGGCAGTGCACTTTTCATGCGTGTGCCCATCCCGGCGGCCAAAACAACAACACTTAGCTCAAGCGACATTTATTACCCTGATGGCTGCGATTGCGCAGCATCCCCTTTGAAAGTGTCATCACGACGATGTGTGATGCAAATAATCCAATTCGCAGCAAGTCTTAAAACATATTCTTTTCAAGCAAAAGCCCATAAAGAATCACGTTTTGTTACTGGCTGTTAGCAGATGTTACCGATTGTTAATGGCACGATATCGGTTAAGTTCCTATAAACCACACCGCCCCCGTCACCTTTGTCGCCCATTCATCCCAAAGGAGCCCCACCCGATGGCAAAATTCATCCTGTTCGACCTTGATGGCACCCTGATTGACGGGGTCGATGACATCCTGTTTGCGATGAATGATTTGCTGGCCGCCCACGGGCATGAACCGCTTGTGCGCCATGATATCGAGGCGATGCTGGGCGATGGCACTTGGATGCTGACCAAGCGCGCCTTTTCTGCGCGCGGTGAAACACCAACTGATGCGATGCTCGATGAGCTCAATATCGATTTCAATGCTCGCTACGTCGAAACCGACTATGCCTACACCCGTCTGTTTGAAAATGCCGAAACCGTCTTACGCGAACTAAAGTCAGACGGCTGGACGATTGCGCTGGCCTCCAACAAACCTGAGGCGCCCTGCAAGGCAATCCTTACCAAACTCGGGGTCGCGGGTCTGTTTGGCGTCATCGCTGGCGGCAACAGTTTTGAGGTCAAAAAGCCCGATGGTCGCTTTCTTGAGTTTGTGCTGGATAGGCTTGGTTTTGATAAATCAACCGACACTGCCATCATGGTCGGCGATCATGCCAATGATGTAAACGCCGCCCGCGCAGCCGGCATCCATGCTATTGCCGTAGCCATGGAAGTCGATGATACACGCGCCAAGTCGCTTGGCGCGGATGCGGTTGTGACCGCCTATCATGATATGCCAGCAGCGATCCGGCAGATTGCCGAATAATCCCAAAGCCTCAGGAACGAAGAAACCGGCTGGCACATCTGCACCAGCCGGTTTTTGTTTGTTGTCGGGATATCGCCCTCGGCCCCTAGTGACTATCCTTCGGGATTTCCTTGCCGCGATGGCCGACGAGGAAGTCGAAGTCGGCTCCGCGATCGGCTCCGATGACCGACTTGTAATAGAGCGATGCATAACCGCTGGTGGGGACCGGAACGGTGGTTTTCCAATCTGCCAGGCGCTGAGCAAGTTCTGCGTCGCTGATATCGAGATGCAGGCGACGGTTGGGGACATCGAGTTCGATCATGTCGCCATTCTGCACCACGGCCAGCGGGCCACCGGCGGCGGCTTCGGGTGATGTGTGCAGGACGACTGTGCCGTATGCCGTGCCGCTCATCCGCGCATCTGAAATGCGGACCATGTCGGTGATGCCCTTGCGCAGCACCTTGGGCGGCAGGCCCATATTGCCGACTTCTGCCATGCCCGGATAACCTTTCGGACCGCAGTTCTTCAGAACCATGATGCAGGTTTCATCGATATCAAGGTTATCGTCATAGATCTTGGCCTTGTAATCATCAATATCTTCAAACACCACAGCCCGCCCACGATGGGTCAGCAGCTCCGGCGTTGCCGCGGATGGTTTGATCACCGCCCCATTGGGGGCGAGGTTGCCTTTGACCACCGCAATGCCGCCACTGGCGGTCAGGGCCTTTTCGAACGGGCGAATGACGTCTTCGTTCCAGTTGCGCACATCCTTGACCTGATCCCACATGGTGTCGCCCGACACGGTCAGGGCGTCATTGTGAAGCTTGCCCGCCTCGCCCAATGCCTTGATCACCACAGGCAGACCACCGGAATAGAAGAATTCCTCCATCAGGTAGTCGCCAGATGGCTGCAGGTTGACAATGGTCGGGATGTCCTTGCCCAAGCGGTCCCAGTCATCAAGCGACAGGTCAATGCCAACACGCCCGGCAATCGCTAGAAGATGGATCACCGCATTGGTCGATCCGCCAATCGCACCATTGACACGGATGGCGTTTTCAAACGCTTCCTTGGTCATGACGTCAGAGGGCTTAAGGTCATCCTTGACCATCTGAACGATACGCCGCCCCGTGACATGCGCCATCACACGACGGCGGCTGTCAACGGCGGGAATGGCGGCATTACCCGAAAGCGCCATGCCAAGCGCCTCGGCCATGCTGGCCATGGTCGATGCCGTACCCATGGTGTTGCATGATCCAGGCGAGCGTGACATGGCGATTTCGGCTTCAAGGAAATCTTCGGTGCTGATCTTGCCAGCCTTGCGCGCCTCAGCCAATTGCCAGAGCGAGGTACCCGATCCGATATCCTCACCGCGCCACTTGCCATTAAGCATCGGACCGCCGGTGACGACGATGGCCGGGATATCAACGCTGGCCGCCCCCATCAAAAGTGATGGCGTGGTTTTATCGCACCCGACCATCAGGACAACGCCATCCAGCGGTGTCCCGCGCAGCATTTCCTCAACATCCATCGAGGCAAGGTTACGGAACATCATTGCGGTCGGGCGGAGCGTACTTTCACCGGTCGAAAACACCGGGAATTCAAGCGGCAGGCCACCGGCTTCGTAAATGCCGTGTTTGACCCGCTCGGCCAGATCACGCAGATGGGCATTACATGGGGTCAGTTCCGACCAGGTGTTACAAATGCCAATCACCGGACGACCATCAAACAGATCCGATGGCAAGCCCTGGTTCTTCATCCAGCTGCGGTGATAAATATTGTCCTTGCTGGTTCCGCCGAACCAACCTTCTTGTGACCGCAAGGTGCGTGGCCAAGGTGCCGGTTTGAACTTCGTCATGCCCGTTTTCCTTTTTTACTTATTGTGGTGACGGACCCGCAGGATTGCAGCCGCAACGACTGCAAAGGGGGGACTGAGAACGGGCCATCATGGCAACCAACTGGCGCTGTTGATTGTGATGTCCATGACGGCACCGTTCCGCGTCAGTTAGTGTTACGCCTTGTTTTTGTTGTAGACGTCGAAGATCACGGCAGCCAAAAGCACAAGGCCCTTGATCACCTGTTGCCAGTCAATCCCGACACCGATAATCGACATCCCGTTATTCATGACACCCATGATCAGCGCACCAACCACAGCACCGATCACCTTGCCAACCCCGCCCGACATTGATGCACCACCGATGAAGACAGCGGCAATCACATCAAGCTCGAACGCAAGACCGGCCTTGGGCGTTGCCGTATTCAAACGCGCAGCAAACACCAGCCCGGCAAGGGCGGCCAGCATGCCCATATTGGCAAATGTCAGGAAGGTCAGGCGTTTGGTATTGATGCCCGAAAGTTTGGCGGCCTTTTCATTACCGCCCAGCGCATAGATACGACGACCCAGCGTCGTTGAGTTGGTGACAAAGGTAAAGATCGCGATCAGAAGCGCCATGATCACCAGAATGTTTGGCAACCCGCGATAGGTCGACAGCAGATAGGTCACAAACAGGATCGCAAGACCCGCCACCGCATGCTTGGTAACAAACACTGCCATCGGTTCTTCGACGGCTGCGAACTTCGCCTGTTTGGCGCGTGCGCGCAGCCCCAGGATCGGCAGGATCGCGGCCAGGGCCACACCCAGCGACATGGAAAACAGGTTAAAGCGCCCTTCGATCAAGCCGCCAAAGAAATCCGGGATAAAGCCCGAAGACATCGCCTGGAAGCCATCCGGGAACGGTCCGACCGATGCCCCGCCCAGAAGGGCAAGCGTCAGGCCCTTAAAGACCAGCATACCGGCCAGCGTTACGATAAAGGATGGAATTCGCCAATAAGCCACCCAGTACCCTTGCGCCGCGCCAATGATCGCACCGGCAATCAGGCAGACCGGGATGACAAGGGCTGTCGGCAAATCCCAGTTAACAATCATCACCGCAGCCAAAGCGCCGATAAAGCCAACGACAGAGCCGACCGACAGGTCGATATTGCCGCCAACAATCACCAGCAGCATGCCAACGGCCATGATGATGATATAGCTGTTTTGCAGGAACAGGTTGGTCAGGTTGACCGGCTTGAGCATGATGCCGTCGGTCAGGACCTGGAAGAAGGCCAGAATGGCGACCAGCGCAACAACCATGCCGTATTCCCGGATATGGGTGCGCAGATAGTAGCCGATTGATTTGGTATCAGTATCCGTCATTGTCCGTTCCTCACGCCTTCAGGATCATGCGCATGATTGCTTCCTGGCTTGCGTCCTTTGCCGCAAGCTGCCCTTTGATCTCGCCCTCGTTCATGACGTAGATGCGATCGCACATGCCCAGAAGCTCCGGCATTTCCGACGAGATCATGATGACCCCCTTACCGTCGGCTGCCAGTTGGTTGATAATCGTATAAATTTCGTATTTCGCCCCGACATCAATGCCGCGCGTCGGCTCATCGAGAATGAGCACTTCGGGGGCGGCAAAAAGCCATTTCGACAAAACGACTTTCTGCTGATTGCCACCCGAAAGGTTCATGACCTTTTGCGCCACATTGGGGGTGCGGATGTTGATTTTGCTGCGGTATTCCTCGGCAACAGATCGCTCTGCCCCTTCGTTCAGAACACCGTTTTCCGCAACCCCGCCCAGATTGGCGAGCGTGATGTTGGTCGTGATACTTTCTTCAAGGATCAGCCCCATTTCCTTGCGGTCTTCGGTGACATAGGCAAGCCCTGATGCAATCGCCTTTTCCACGGTCGATACATCAATCGGCTGCCCCCGCAGCAACACCTCGCCGGAAATATCGGTGCCATAGGACTGGCCAAAGATGCTCATGGCAAGTTCGGTGCGCCCCGCCCCCATCAACCCGGCAATGCCGACAACCTCGCCAGCGGCAACGTCGATATTGACGTTATCAACAACCTTGCGTTCGGGATGCAGCGGGTGGGTGGCCGACCAGTTGCGGACTTCCATCAGCTTTTCGGCACCGATATTGGGCGTGCGATCCGGATAGCGGTGCGCCATATCGCGCCCGACCATGTCCTTGACGATGTCGTCTTCGGTGATCGTGCCGCCACGGGCATCCAGGGTCGAAATCGCCTGACCATCGCGAATGATGGTGATGCGGTCCGCAACCCGGTTGATCTCATTCAGCTTGTGCGAAATCAGGATCGAGGTAATGCCCTGCGCCTTGAATTCCAGCAACAGGTCGAGCAGTTTCTGACTGTCATTTTCCTGAAGACTTGCTGTCGGCTCATCAAGGATCAGAAGCTTCACCTTTTTCGAAAGCGCCTTGGCAATCTCGACAAGCTGCTGTTTGCCAACCCCGATATTGGTGACAAGCGTCGCCGGGTTTTCTTTCAAACCGACTTTTTGAAGCAACTCACCGGTGCGCGCAAAGGTCGCCGGCCAGTTCACAACCCCGTTTTCACTGACTTCATTGCCCAGAAAGATGTTCTCGGCAATCGAGAGAAGCGGCACCAGGGCCAGCTCCTGATGAATGATGATGATCCCGCGATCTTCGCTGTCGCGGATATCCTTGAATTCCTGTACCCCGCCGTCATAAAGGATGTCACCTTCATAGGTTCCATGCGGGTAAACCCCGCTTAACACCTTCATCAGCGTGGATTTTCCGGCACCGTTTTCGCCACAAAGTGCATGGATTTCACCACGTTCCACTTTCAGGCTGACATCATCCAGCGCCTTCACACCCGGAAAGGTCTTGGTGATGTTCTTCATTTCCAGGATGGTATCCATCCGGTCCTCCCACTGCCGCTGGCGAGCCAGCCGCGCCTTGATCTGCTTTGGTCTTTGTTTTCCGAAAGCCACTCGGAAACGCGACCCCGGCAAGTGCGCCGGGGCCGTCTAAGCCGTTGTGCTTACTGCACGTCGTCTTTACTGTAATAGCCGGACCCGACCAGGATTTCTTCCCAATTGGATTTGTCGACCATGATCGGCTCAAGCAGATAGGAAGGAACAACTTTGACACCGTTGTTATAGGTGCTGGTGTCGTTAATGGTCGGCTTTTCGCCTGCAAGAACGCTGTCAACCATCGAAACGGTGACACGGGCCAGTTCGCGGGTGTCCTTGAAGATGGTGGAATACTGTTCGTCAGCAAGGATCGACTTGACCGACGGCAGCTCAGCATCCTGACCAGTCACAACCGGCATTTTCATATCGCCGGAGCCATAGCCGACACCCTTAAGCGAAGACAGGATACCAATCGACAGACCATCATACGGCGAAAGGACACCATCAACTTCTTCGTCGGTGTAATGTGCCGACAGCAGGTTATCCATACGCGCCTGTGCAACCGCACCATCCCAACGAAGCGTCCCAACGGTGTCCATGCCCATCTGGCCGGATTTGATCACGATAGTTCCTTCGTCGATCAGCGGCTGCAGGATCGACATTGCGCCATTATAGAAGAAATACGCGTTGTTATCGTCCGGCGACCCGCCAAAAAGTTCGACGTTATAGGGCGGCTCACCCGATGCAATAAGGCCATCAACCAGCGAGGTTGCCTGCTGTACGCCAACCTTGAAGTTATCAAAGGTGGAATAGTAATCGACATTCGGGCTTTCGACGATCAGGCGGTCATAGGCAAACACCTTGATGCCTGCTGCGGCTGCGTTTTCCAGCGCATTCGAAAGCGTCGTACCGTCAATCGCTGCGATCACCAGAACATCGACGCCTTTAACGATCATGTTCTCGATCTGGGACAGCTGGTTCGGAATATCGTCTTCGGCATATTGAAGGTCGGTTTCATAACCCGCAGCTTCGAACTGCTCGACCATGGAATTACCATCGGAAATCCAACGCGACGAAGATTTGGTCGGCATTGCGATCCCGACATAGCCTTTGTCGGCGGCATGGGCGTAACCACCCGAAAGCATCGGACTCATCATTGCGGCCGCGCCAAAGGCGACCCCTGCCATTACGGCACTGAGACGTTTCATAGCTATCCTCCCTAAAAGACACGGCATACCAGCCATTTTTCTTTAAGCCCGACTTTTACAGGCATGTGTGGCCTGCATGCGTCGTGTCTTTGTTTTCAATTGATGCTGTATCCCCTTTCCCAAAGGACACGGCGCCATTATTCCGACGGGTTACATAACAATCAAATAAACAATTTCGAAACTTGCATATCAAAAATGATATATTAAACTCGGCTCCTGCGGGAGGAAACCACATGGTAAAATCAACAAACCAGCAACCGCTCAGTTCGGCGAAATCCCTGCTTTTCCGGTCGGGAAACCTGTTTCAGCGCGGGCTCAAGCTCAGTCACCTGCGCATGATTGTTGCGATGGAAGAAACCGGTCAGATCAGTCTGGCCGCTGACATGCTCAAGACATCGCAACCGGCCGCCTCTAGACTATTGTCTGAGATGGAAAACATCCTCGAGGCCAGATTATGCGTGCGCAGCCCGCGCGGGATCGAGATGACCAATGCCGGCCGCGCCCTTGCCCGGCGTGCACGCAGCATGTTGATTGAAATCCGCGAAGCCGAACGCGAGATCGAGGATATCAAACATGGCGGCGGTACTGTTTTTGTCGGCGCGGTGACGGCTGCCGCGGTCGATCTTGTCGTCCCTGCCATTCGCAGTGTTCAGGCCGTGAACTCGTTGCTCGAAGCGCATGTCGGGGTCGGGCCATCGCATTTGCTAATCAAGGATTTGCTGGCGGGCGACCACGACTTTGTCATTGGCCGCGTGCCCGAGGATATGGACCCCCGTCTGTTTAACATCCGCGAAATTCGAAGCGAGAAAATCCGCCTGATGGTGCGCACTGGCCATCCACTGTTGGAGGGCAACACGCCGATCACGCTGGCACGGCTGGCACAGTTCGAATGGATTTTACCGCCGCCAGGCAACCTGATGCGCCGCACGATCGAGGATGTGTTTATTTCGCGCCACCTGCCCCTGCCCCATTCCAGCTTGAATTCGGCATCCCTTCTGGTGACGCTGGCAACCCTTGCCGATACCAATGCCATCGCGCCGATGGCCGAGGAAGTCACAACCCTTCTGACCAGTGGCGGGCTGATTACCGAACTGCCCTTTGATGGCGCGATTGAAATCAAACCCTATAGCCTGATTACCGCGCGCGGCCATCGGCTTTCGCCATCGGCGCAACTGGTGTCGGATCATATCCTCGCACGTATCGAAAAACCGGCAAGTTAACGCCAGTCAGACATCCGTCGCGTTTGCCGTTGACTTGCCGGGTGAAGCCGTTAAAAAACGCCACTCGCGCGGATCGCGCCCCTACCCAAAACCAACAACAATATTGCCATCCCCTTGCCGCAAAGCCCGACCAGAACGGCGTGCTTGCGGAGACACGAACACGAATGCAAACACCCATAACGTCCAACCTTGTTGTCCTGACCGGCGGCCCCGGTACGGGCAAAACCACAATGATCAATCATCTTGATGACCGGGGCTTTGACACCAGCCCCGAGGTGGCGCGTGCCATCATCGAAGAACAGATGGAACGCGGCGGTACCGCCCTGCCATGGGCGGATAATGATGCCTATGCCGGTCTGATGTATCGCCGGTCCATTCGCGCCTGGCAGGAAGGCATTCAAAACCATCCGCGCACGGTTTTCTGTGATCGCGGCCTGCCCGACACGCTCGCCCATCGCAGGCTAAGCGGCCTTTCCGAAAATCCCGATCTAATGCGCGCCATCAGAACCTATCGCTACCACAAGATCGCGTTTGTCCTGCCGCCCTGGTCGGAAATCTACAAAAACGATGCGGCGCGAACACAAAGCTTCTCCGAATCCGTCAGAACATATGTCGTGCTGTGCCAGACTTATCGCGAATGCGGTTATGAGCTGGTCGAAATTCGCAAAGGCCCGGTCGAACAGCGCGCGGCCCAGATCCTTGCCCGTCTCAAACTCTAAGAAACAGCCCCATGATGACGTCGAACCATCCCTCATCCCGCTTTTCCAAACGTGCCCTCATGGCATGCACAGCTGCCGTAACACTGCTGACCAGCCTTCCGGCCGTTGCCGCCTGCTATGACTGGCCGCTGCGCGAATATCGCGGCAATTATGCCTATGACGGCGATACGATCTATGTCGCCATCCCCGGCCTGCCCGAAGAAATCGCCAATATGTCGGTGCGGGTGCGCGGGGTCGACACCCCGGAAATCCGCGGCAAATGCGAAAGCGAAAAGCAACTTGCGCAAAAGGCCCGCGACTATGCCCGAAGCAGGCTGAAGGCCGCGACATCCGTACAGTTCTGCGAACCGGAATGGGGCCGCTATGGCGGGCGCGTGGTGGCGTCTGTCAGGATCGATGACAGCCCGCTTGATCTTGAGCTCATCGCAAACGGCCTTGCCCGCCCCTATGATGGCAAAACCAAGCGCCAGCCTTGGTGTCAGGGGTGATCACGCCCACATCCAAAGTCACTTCGATGTGAAGCCACTGGACAAGTGCGATAATCCGACCATCTTTGGGGACAAAGAACCACTGGCCCGAAGATTTAAAAGGCCCCAAAAGGCGGAGTGACGAAATATGAGCAAATATCAAAAAGACCCGGATGCCATCCGCGAATTGTCGCCCGAACAGTATCATGTGACGCAGGAAAGCGGCACCGAACCGCCGTTCCGCAATGATTTCTGGGACCACAAGGAAGACGGGCTTTATGTTGATATCGTCTCGGGCGAGCCGCTTTTTACCTCACGCGACAAGTTCGATAGCGGCTGTGGCTGGCCAAGCTTTGTAAAGCCGGTCGAAACCGATCATATCGTTGCCAAGGAAGACAACACGCACGGCATGCGCCGGATCGAAGTCCGATCCAAACACGGCGACAGCCATCTGGGTCACGTCTTCCCAGATGGCCCGCAGGATCGCGGCGGGTTGCGTTATTGCATCAACTCGGCATCGCTGCGCTTCATCCCGATTGAGGATCTGGAAGCCGAAGGGTATGGCGACTATCGCCAGCTGTTCGAATAATCAGACCAAAAAGACCGGCGCAAGACCGGTCTTTTTATTTGTGTGATGATTAAAACGCACACTCAAAAATCATGATCAAAATTCACCGGGCGCACACTGCAAACAGGTCAGGCCCATATCGCGCCATTTATCGACCACCCGCCTGCGATCATCGACCACAAGCCACGGGTTGAAACCATCTGCGATGATCTTGGCCAGCAGGTCTTCCTTGACCTCTTCATCGGTGCGGTGATCGGCATCTTCGGGGCGCAGATACATGCCATCAAAGGGAATATCATGGGCACGCAGCCAGGATTCTGATCGATGCTGCCAGCCCGCCGGGCGACCCGAACAGATCAGGATCGCATGCCCAGACGCATGCAGGATGCGCAGCAGTTTTTCGATATTTTCAATCGGTTTGGCGTGGTCCATGGCGTCAAAGAACGCACCCCACTGTTTTTCCACACCATGAACCAGATGCCCCAAAGCATCGGCATCAAAATGCGCCAGTGTGCCATCCATATCAAATACCACAGCGTCCTTGGCAGCATCACGCGCATCACGGGCTTTGGGTTCAGTCACGCAGAAATCTCCTTGATCAGGTTTTCGGTCAGATTTTCATAGCCCCAACCATCCTTGGTCGGGCGAAACAGGATCGGGGTGGCGTTGGGCACACGCGGACCATCGGCCTCAAACCCGGTCATATACAGAATGCAGCGCGCCACACCGGAATGAGCGACAATCACGGTCAGGTCATCGCTGACCTCGGCCAAGGCCTGTTGCATGGCAAAGGATACGCGCTGACACATGGCATCAAAGCCTTCGCCATTTGGCGGCGTGTCAAAGCGCGGACAGATTTCGGATATCGGACGGCCTTCCAGGTCGCCCCAATGCCGTTCGCGCAGCCCATCAAGTACCTTGGCCTCATAATCGGGCAGCACGAGGTTCGCCGTCGTCCGTGCCCGGTCCTGCGGACTGACATAGACCGCATGCCATCTTGCCATCGCCATCAGTGGCGCAATCGCAACCGCCTGTGCGCGACCGGTTTCATTGAGTGGCGGTTCGTTTGACCCGGCAATGATACCCGCCCGGTTGGCATCGGTTTCCCCGTGCCGGATGAAGACAAACGGCAGCTTGGGAAATTCGAACTTTTCAGCGGCATAGATCATGACCGGGAAACACCTTTGTTGGAAAACGCATGCATTACAAATAGAACCGATCAGCAAGCTGTAGCCGCCCGTCAAACCCGTCGACAAGCCCAAAATCCTCTGGCCGGCTGGTGAAAAGCGGCACGACCTGCATGGCGTGGCACTGATTGGCAAGCTCAATCACATGGTTTGCCAGCGGATGCACGTTCCAGCGCCTGAAATGCGCATGGCCCTTTTCGACCATCTTGCGGGCCTCAACCGGCATGAAACCGGTAAAGATCACATGCGCGCTTGATCCCATGCGACCAGATTCCTGCCACTGATCAATCAGTTCGCGCGCCTTGCCAAACGTCGCGCATGGTGCATGACACAACAGCAACCGCGCATCGGGATTGAAATGCTTTGCCTTGTCCTTTAGCGCGCGCAATTGGCGGATGGCATCACCGGCGACGTAGTCCGATCCACGGGCATCAAGCACCTGTTTGACTTGCCCATAACACCGGTCATCCATCGACCAGTCGGTCAGGCCATGACGTTCAAACAGCACAGCCATTTCCGCCGCCCGGCCGCTTGGCGGGACTGGAAACAGGATCTGTCCATCCAGCTTGGTCATGGTGGTCAGCAACGCATCAATGCGGACCTGCTGGGTCAGTTGCTCCATGCCATAGGACGCATCGAGCAACACGGTCGCAGCATCCGGCGGCGCGTCATACAGGAAATAATCTGATTCCTGGCAAAAATCGCCGGAATAGAGCACCCCACCGCCCAGTTCGAAATGCAGCCACACCCCGCCAAAGGAATGGCCGGTGCGCCCGGTGGTCACCGTCACGCCATCAACCTGAATTTCCCCGCACGGCGGCAAGGGCACGACATTCGCCCCCTTGGGCAGCGACCGCGCAGTGACTTCGGTGCAATAGATCGGCAAACCGGCATCAACGATTTCGCCCGCCGCCCCGATATGATCGATATGGTCGTGGGTAATGAAAACAGCGTTAACTTTATTGAGCCACGCAGGATCAAACCCCTGATCACTTTCCGGCCCC
The DNA here is from genome assembly GCF_056161285.1 of Thalassospira sp. ABL2_045. Classification (NCBI taxonomy): domain Bacteria; kingdom Pseudomonadati; phylum Pseudomonadota; class Alphaproteobacteria; order Rhodospirillales; family Thalassospiraceae; genus Thalassospira; species Thalassospira sp. ABL2_045. Next base: position 159,926 of record NZ_JBSWYV010000011.1, read on the forward strand.
ACCCCGCAATCAAGCAGCCAGCGCCGGTTAAAGAATTCCAGTCGCAAACAGGCCGGGCCTTTTTCACCAAGTCCCGAAAGAACACGCATACGGGCTGACATCAGGCGGCCTCACCTGCCATGCGGTCAAACACCCAGCCGTCCGATACTTTTAATCCGACCTGCTCCCCGATCCGCGCCCGGCGGTTGGCATAGACCGGTACGCTGTGATCTTCGCCAATCCGCACTGACAGTTTGAACCGCCCGCCAAGATAGACGCAATCATCAACCTGCCCGCGCAACGGCGCTTCATCACTAACCCAGACGTCTTCGGGTCGCAGGCAAAGACCGGCATTGGCAACTGCAATGCCATCGGCCAGTTTCGGGCAGATGCGGGCGGTAATGTTGCTGTCGCCCAGTTGAACCGAACAAGTCCCGCTATCGCCAAGCGCAATGTTGTTCACTGGCAACACCGCCCCCGCCCCGACAAAGCCCGCGACCATCAGATCGGCGGGTTCCCGGTACAGTGTTTCGGGGGCTGCCATCTGGCGAATATGGCCCTTGTCCATCACCGCAATCCGGTCGGCCATCGCCATGGCCTCCGCCTGATCATGGGTGACGTAAATCATCGTCGCCCCGGTGCGGCGATGGAAATCAAGAAACGCCTGCTGCATCGTTTCGCGCAAATGCACATCAAGGTTTGCCAGCGGTTCATCAAGCAGCACCGCCTTTGGCTCCATGACAAGACAGCGTGCCAATGCAACACGCTGACGCTGTCCACCGGAAAGCTCGGCCGGGCTGCGATTGGCATAGGGACCAAGGGCGACGATATCGAGTGCCTCGGCAATCTTGCGATCCTGATCGGCGCGGCTTAGACCGCGCACTTCAAGCGGATAGCCGACATTGCGCGCAACCGACATATGTGGCCAAAGCGCATAGGACTGAAACACAATGCCAAGATTGCGGTCCTCGGGACTGATCATGATGTTGTTTTCCGGGCTTGCCATGATCTGACCGCCCAGTGATACCTGCCCCTGATCGGGTTCCTCGAACCCGGCGAGCAGGCGCAAAAGCGTTGTCTTGCCACAGCCCGACGGGCCCAACAGGGCAACGAATTCACCATCAGCAATATCAAGCGAGATCTGATTGACCGCCCGATAGTCGCCAAAGCATTTGGTAATGCGCGAAAGATTTATGTCTGCCACGGTACAACTCCTTTGGGCAAACGGCGCGCGGCAAGCTGAAAACAGCTCATCAGCGCGATCACCACAAGAACGACCAGAACCGCCACGGCCGAGGCCAGAACGGTGTCGCCACTGTCATCAAGATTGAAAATCAGAACACCCAACGTCTCGTTCCCCGCCGACCACAAAAGCGCCGATACCGTGAGTTCGTTAAAGGCGGTCAGGAACACCAAAAGCGCACCGGCTGCTGCCGAGGGGGCGGCAAGCGGCAGCAGGATATCGCGCAGGCGGCGCGACAGCCCGGCACCACAGGCCTGGGCGGCTTCTTCAAGGGCCGGATCAAGCTGGGTAAAGCTGTTCATCACCGGACGCAGCGCAATCACAAGGAAACGCGCAAGGTAGGCGACAAAAATGATCGCAAGCGTGCCATACAGACTGACATCAATCAGCGGAATGCGGATGAACAACAAGATGCAGGCAATCGCCAGAACCACGCCGGGAAGCGCGTAGGGTACCTCGACCAGAAGATTGATCAGCTTGGTCAGGTTCGAGGACCGCCGCACCATCACATAGGCCAGCGGCAAACACAGCAAAACAAGCGTCACCGCCGCCCCCACCGACAGCACAAAGCTGTTCTGGAATGCCCGGATGGTCGATGGCTGCACGAACATGACTTCGCGGAACGCTTCGAACGTGGCATTGGCAAAGGTCAGCTTGACGCCAAAGGCCGGCACCAGCGCGGTCGTAAACAGGGCCAGAAGCGGAATGACCAGAATAGCCACCAACACCGCCCAAAGGACGGTTTCAACCGCACCCCGGCGTGCGCCAAGCTTCACATCAAGCGGCCGCCCGACCATCCCCATCAAGCGATAGTCACGTTTGGACAGCAAACGGTGATGGAGTGCGACCCCGCAAATGGCAATTGCCCCGATCAACATGGCAAGCACGGAAACCTCGCCCAGAACCGATGGGCCAAATCCGGCAAGCTTTTGATAAATCAATGTCGGCAGGGTCTGGTAGCCCGCCGGAATGCCCAGCATCGCCGGAATGCCGAAATTGCCAAGAGCGGTAACAAATGCCATCGCAGTGCCGGCAATCAGGCCCGGACTGGTCAGCGGTAAAATGATCTGCCACCACAAACGCCCGCCGCGTGCACCAGCCAGCCGGGCGGCTTCGATCTGTTCACGCGGCAACATGCGCAAATTGGCGCGCAGCGTCAGAAACACGATGGAGGCATGCTGAATACCCAGCAAAAGGGCAATGCCCTCTGCGGAATAAAGCGGCTGGGGCGAACCCATGGGTGGGGCCATGCCAATGGCGTTTAAAAGCGCGCTGCTGGGTCCGGTCAGCTGCACCCAGCTAAGGGCCGTGATCTGCGGCGGGATCATCATCGGAATCATGAAACAGAACACGAGTGCGGCCTTGGCGCGTATATCGGTCAGCGCGACCAAAAAGGCAAAGGCACCGCCAATCAAAAGGGAAATAATCGTTCCCAGACCCGCCGTATAAAGACTGTTTGCAGTGGCCCGCCAGGTCGATGAATTGCCCAGCACGTCACGAAAATAATCAAACGAAGGCACACCACCGACCATGACGCCCTCAAACCCAAGGCGCAAGATCGGCAAAATCGAAATAATAAATACCGGCACCACCAACCAATAGAGCAACCGGTCCGAAGACCGGTTGCCATTTGGTTTGGCGCTTATGCCAGGCAGAACGCCGCGAAGGCGACCTGTAGCCTGCATTATTCAGCCCCGAAGATGTCTGCGAATTTTTCTTTGTTGGCTTCGGCCTGCTCAAGCGCGATGGCCGGATTGAAGTCCATCAGCTTGATGTCGCTGCGTGCCGGGAAACCGGCCGGAAGATCCATACCGTTACGTGCCGGGATGTAGCCCATATCAAGAACCAGTTCCTGACCAGCTTCGGACAGAACGAAGTCAACGAACTTGTGCGCGGCATCAACGTTCTTGGCTTCTTTCATGATTGCGACCGGCTCGGTCACGTAAGTCACACCTTCTTCCGGGAAGACGAAATCAACCGGCGAGCCATTTGCCTTGCCGCGGATTGCCAGGAAGTCAACAACCACACCGTACGGCTTCTCGCCCGATGCAACGGCCTTGAAGGTGCCACCGTTACCACCCTTGGCACGGGCGTCGTTGGCTGCCAGTGCCTGATAGTAATCCCAGCCAAGATCCTTGTTCTCGGTCAGGGTGGACAGATGAATAAGGGCCGCACCGGAATAAAGCGGGCTTGGCATTGCGATCTGGTTTTTCACCGCCGGATCAACAAGGTCTTTCCACGATTTCGGCGCCTTGACACCGGTGTTGTAAACGATGCCGCTGGTGATCAGCTTGGTCGAATAGTAATAGCCGTCACCGTCATAAAGACCGTCTTCATAGGCGCTCGCCTCATCAGATTTATAAGCCTGAAGCTGACCTTCCTGCTTGAGACCTTCGAGCGTGACGGTATCAGCAATCAGAAGAACATCCGGGCGCGGGTCGCCAGCGGCAATTTCTGCACGCAGCTTGGCCATCAGTTTGGTGGTGCCGTCACGGACCCACTCAACCTCAACATCCGGATTGGCAGCCATGAAGGCATCAACAGTGGTCTGGGCATCCTTGTTCGGCTGGCTGGTATAAAGAACCAGTTTCTCAGCAGCCTGGCCCACAACCGGCAGCATCATCGCGGCAGAGGCAACCGCAGCAAGAAGAACGTTACGCATGATCGGCATCCCTATAGATCGGAAAGAAGGTTTCGTTCGAAAATCTGTCGACCCGGACGCTATATGGATTTCGATTTCAGTTGTGTGACAACACGAAGAATTAAATGTTTCAACAGGAAAACCGGGCTATGCAGCGGCGTTTGAGGCTGTTTATAAATATGCTATAAGCGAAATCACAACTTTCGAACGAAAGAAAACTCGTGTCCAACACCCCTGATCCAGTGCCCCTTGACCGCCGACGCGATCGCATCGTCGCCCTTGTCAAATCGACAGGCTTTATGGCGGTCGAGGAACTGGCACGCCGATTTAACGTCTCGGTCCAGACAATCCGTACCGATCTGCGCGATCTACATGAACAGGGGCGCGTGTTTCGCCGTCATGGTCTGGCTGGCCCAGCACCCGATCCGGATAACTCGGCCTATGAAAAACGCGAAGACTGGAACCGTACCGGAAAAACGGCGATTGCCGCCAAGGTCGCCGACCTAATCCCCGAGGGCTGCACGATTGCGATTGGCACCGGCACCACCGCCGAACTCGCCGCCCAGCATCTGGCATCGCATCGCAACTTAACGGTTCTCACAAACAACCTGCATGTGGTGATGGCGCTGCAAAATGCACCCAATGTCACGCTCCGCCTTGCCGGCGGCACCGTGCGCACCCGTGACCTCGACATCATTGGTGCGGACAGCGCGGACTTTTTCGGCAGCATGCGTGCCGATTTCGGGATTGTCAGTGTCGGCGGGATGAGTGACGACGGCGATTTACTCGACTTCAACATGGACGAAGTCCGTGCCAGGCGGGCACTGGTATCCTGCTGCGACCACGCCATCCTGATGATCGACGAGAAAAAAGTCGGCCGCAAAGCGCTTTGCCGCGACGGCCATGCCAGCGATTTTCAAACTGTGTTGCTGAATGCCGCCCCGGGCGATGCCCTGCAACGCGCCTTGGTTAAGGCACGTAGTCAGATTGTTGTTGTCTCTTAATCAGCAGGCGAGAGTGGCTTCTTCGCTGATGGTCAGATCACCCTCGACATGCAGGGTGTGGTTGGGGGCCACGGCCTTCCAGCTTTCGCTTTCGGTATCAAGCGGTTCTGAAACGACAATCACGTGATCGTCGCGTTTACGCCAATACAGTGATGGCGGCTTGTCGTCGCTGGCGTGGCGGATGGCACAGATGCTTTTGCCGTTTGACAGGCAGGCGGTGAAACGGAACGGGGCGATTGCGCCGCGTTGTTTCATTTCATTTTCGACAACCTCGATCGTGCGGCGGATGGCGCGGTGCGGGTCTTCGCGCAAGCCAAGCGTCAGCATCAGGCAAAAGATCAGCTCGCTATCGGTGGAGCCCTGCCGGCCTTCATAGAATTCGTCTTCGATCATCATTTCAAGTGATCGGCGCACCAGTGGATAATCACCAATCTGGCCGTTATGCATAAACAGATACTGGTCATGGGAAAACGGGTGGCAGTTGGTGCGGCTGGTGTGGGTTCCGGTCGAGGCGCGGACATGGGCAAAGAAAAGGCCCGAGCGGATATGATGGGCCAATGACCGCAGGTTCGGGTCATTCCAGGCCGGCAGGATCTCACGATAAAGGCCCGGTGTCGGGCGTTCGTCATACCAGCCAAGGCCAAACCCGTCCCCATTGGTCGGCGTTTTGGCCTGTTCGGCATGCAGGCTTTGCTCGACCAGCGAATGGCGCGGTTCAAAGACCAGCTTTTCCAGATAAACCGGATCGCCGATATAGCTTAGCCAACGACACATGTTTTGCCCTCGTACATTGAATTCAAGCGCGCACATCTAAGCCGGATAATTACAGCCTGGTCAATGTGATATTGTGTGTTAGCGCTCTGATTTCAGGGCATGGTTGAAAGTCCGGCATTTCTTGGCAAAAAGAACAACAAACCTCTTGCCAAGGCGGGTGTTTGTCCGTATTTTCCGCGCCACAAAATGAATCGTGCTGGCGTAGCTCAGCTGGTAGAGCAACGCATTCGTAATGCGTAGGTCGTAGGTTCAAATCCTATCGCCAGCACCATTTTGATTTACAAAACCCCGCCGGGTCAGCCCTGGCGGGGTTTTGTGTTTCTGTGGTCGCTCCGAGGCCTTTGCACCCGCCATTTGATGGCAAAACATTTCACATCTCCGGGCGAGACGCGTCTGTTTGCAAGGAACCGTTATAACTTCTTGCAGATCACGGGCGGCACGATGGCGGCCCTTTTATGCGCTGCAAGGCACCATTGGGGAGTGCAGGCATGACCGATAGTGACGCGCCCAAACCAGCCAAGGCTTCAAGAAAAACCACTGAAAAATCCGCCAGCGGATCAAACCCGTCCGAGGACGGCCCGGCAGAGGCGGAAAACAATCTGCAGGAACCAAGTGAAAATCCCGACGCCGGCAGCGCGGAGCAAGCCGCCATGGACATGATGTCCGCCTTGTGTCGTGATTTTGGTATGCCGGGCTTTCCCCCGACGCAAAGCAGGGAGCAAAGCGCGCAGCCCCAACCGATGGAAACGGCATTTCAGATCATCCAACGCTATCTGCTTGATGGCGATAGTGATGCACCTGCCCCGACCCCCAATCTGGCGACGGGGGGATATTCCGAAGGGTTTGGTGGACCCGATCACAGCCACATGCCGACGTCACACCGCGAAACAGAAAGCCCGCACAATGCGGCTGCGGCAAGCAGCAGCGACGCCCAATGGGGGGTTAGCACCACCCATGGCGATGGCAGTACAACCGATATGAGCGGCCCGGTCATTGGTGATGACATGTTTCGTACCGCCATGCCGTCGCTAACCGGCAAGCCGGAAGGTAAAACCGATACCCCCGACTGGTCGATCAGCATGGAGCAGGGTTATCCCCTGTCGCCGACCAAGACCAACGCGCAAACGGCCATTGCGGCAAAAATGCTGGCACCCGATGTGCCAACATCCTTGCGCAAATGGTCGCTACATGTCGGTGCATCACCAGATGCACAGTCCAGCCTTTCGGTCACCGTACCAGATGCTGTGCCGTCGCTGATGCGGGTCCTTTTGTTTGATACGGCAGATGCCGATAATGCGGTTCCCCAGCTGTCGGAAGTTCCGATTTATGGCGGGGAGCAACATGCGCTTCATCTTGAACAAAATGTCGGCACCAGCAGCAGCGAGGCAACACCGGACCTGGCACTGATCCGGCTAATCTTTGCCGATCATGCACCTGTACCAATCCATCTGGAATATATTGGCAGCCTGCCCAGCCCGATTGTTGCCGGGACCGTTGTGATTGGCCCGCATTGCACCATTCCGTTCTGGGCCCAAATCACCCCGCCCAGCGAAGGTGACAAGGGCGCTGGTCTTGTTGTTCTTGTGCGCTATGAGGCCGAGACCAGCTTTGACGTCACCGCCCAATTGATGACCCAGGCCCGAACCAGCACCCCGACCGCGATCCTGACCTGCAACGCGCAAAGCGATCATTCCGCCTGCCGCGCGGCCAGCATGATCGCCGATAGCCGCGGGCGGCTTGAAACCAGCCTGACCGGCCTGCCCGACGATCCGGATGCAGCGCAGCTGAAAAAATATGGCTTCATCCCGCCGACCTTTATGGAGGATGCGAAGCAAGCCCCGTCCACACCGGTCAAAGCCAGCGCGCAAAAACCCACATCGGATGATGCGAAGGATCCCCCTTCCCCAGCCAAACAAACCACCGCCAAATCCACCAGCCGCGCAAGCAAAGGCAAGAGCGGCAATGCGGGGGACACTGGCAGCAGCACCAAGGGAGGCCACTGATGAGCGGACAGGCGCAAAACGATATTGCTACGGCAAGCGATCGCAAGGATGCGGTCAGAAAGGCGTTTAATCAGGAATATCTGGCCACCCAGCAGGCGATGTCACAGGCTGCCGAGCGAGCACGTGCCCAGGTTCTTGATCAAAAACAGACCATCGCGACCCATACCGAGAACGTGAAATCCGGTGCCCAGGCCCCGCAGCCCCCAATCGGCGGTCAGACGGCAGCACAGACGGCACCCGGTGCAAGGCCACAAGCATCTCAGCAAACACCTCAGGCCGGGGCACCACAAATGGCATCCGATCCAAATGCGCAGAATGGGCAACAGGTCATGTTCGAGATCGCAAACGAGATCCGCAACATCATCGCGCTTGAGATTGATCTCCGTATGCAGGCCTTATCCGAAAAGGTGGAAAGCGCCCTTGCAGAGGCCTTTCCGGCAAAAGCCTCTGACCCCGATCAGGCACAAAAGCCCGGAACGTCCGAGCCAAACGCACAAAAACCGGCCAGCACCAAAAAGACCTAACAGCGGTCCAGCCCCGGTTACACGCAGCACTCCAATAAAAACAACAAGCGCAACAATGCGCGATATCGCGTCCCGATAAGTCCGACAGCCCGCATTGCGACGGCTGTGCCGTCGCACATGTTGATACAACCATAGAGTGTATAATTAATTTTCTTCACATTTTAGTTGCGGATTCGTCATAATGATTACCACAAAACTTAATCAGCCTATGGTTGCAGATAACCAACCGGAGGGGTCCATAGTGCAGAATGAAAAGAACAGTCCGCAGGATGAGACAACCCTGACAGAAGCCGAGATCAGCTTTGCCAAGACCCTGGAGCAAAGCCTCACGCTGGCGTTGGGCGACGATGACAAGGTGACATCAATCTGGTCACGTTTGAAACCGGAACAAAGGGCAAGGATTGCAGAAGACTATCTGGCGAAGCTTGCAAAAGCAGAAGACAGTGATGCGCAGCAAAGCGATATCAACCGGTCAAGATCGCGACCCAACACCACACTGGATGCAAGCGCGATCAGCCAACCCGCAACACCAGCGTCAGAAACAGAACCGCCTGTTACGGCCACGGCCAAGCACCCCGATCATTCGATAGATCCGACACCGCCCGCCACAAATACAGTTGGCCCAGAAACAGTTGGCACGGCGCGCGCGCATTATAGCCCGCCGCCCGGATATCCGGCCGATTTCAACCCGCTGGCGGGTTTTCCCGGCCTTGAGCCATCTCGAACCGGCCCCAGCCCGGAAGACATCATTGCCGGCGCGCTGGGAACACCCGGCGCAACAGCACCCACCGATCCGCTTGATATCTTGCGCGGGCTTGTCCCGGGGGCATCAAACCCGACATTGCGCGAACCGGTGCCGCAAACACCCGTCACACCGACCACACCGGCGTCACCAGATGACGGGCGCGAAACATCGCTACAGCCCGCACCACAAAGCCAACCGCAAGAACAAGCAGATAGCGGTCCCGCCGCACCAAACTTCTGGCCGCTGTGGATTGATCAGCAGGACACGCTTTTGAAACAATGCCTGAAACTGATGTCGGGCAATATGGACGACGCGCAAGACGCATTGTCCGAAGCGATGGTCAAGGCATCGACCAAGTTCGAAGATTCCATGGATGAAATCCGCAACCACCGCGCCTGGCTGTCACGCATTGTCCATAATGCCTGCATTGATTTGCACCGTCAGAACCGGCGCAAGGCGGAATATCGCGAAGAAACCCATGGTGCGGCGGACACGCCCGCCTCCCCTATGACCGCCCCGGTGACACCCAGCCCCGAGGAGTCTTATTTGGCCGGTGAAAAGCTTGATCAGCTTGAAACAGCGCTTTTGGCGATGCAGGAAAAACTGCGCAAACCGCTTTTGATGCGCTGTGTTCAGGACCGCACCTATGACGAGATCGCAAACGCCCTTGGGCTTAGCAATTGCGCGGTGCGCAAGCGGGTTCAGCTTGCGCGTGAACATCTCAGGGCATCGGGCATTCAATAGTCCCGATGGACGATAAAAAATAATCACCGCAGCAAAAAGACGCGTCACAACACCCAACACCCAGCGTCGATAGACTGAAAACGGGACGGCGAAACCCCGACAGAAACACGATAGAAACACAACAGCAAGCAGCATACCGCAAAGCGTAACGAAGGAGAGTTTACAATGGCGATTCCGACCCCGGTAAACGGTCAGATCACTGATGCTGTCACCCAGGCTAACGTGAAGGTTCTGGGCGACGCCCCGGCAATGGCAATGGGCTCGATCTTCCAGTCCCTCGCACATTCCACCGGCATTCTTTATGAAAACGCTGTCAGCGCACAGCAGCAGATCGGCATCACTTCGCAGGCCGCAACCAATCAGGGCGTCATCCAGATCTACTCGGTCGACACGATGGCAGACTCTGTTGCGACCTCCAAGATTGCCAAAAGCGACGTCCCCGACAACATGCTGTCGCTTCTTACTGCCCTTCAGGCAACCAAGGGCTGATTTCCCCAAAAATCTCTGGCGCGCATGCCAGTTTCAAATCGGGCGGTCGCATCCATCTGCGACCGCCCGATTTCTGTTTGGCGGTAATATCTGACGACGCCAAGTTTTAAGCCCGGCCACATCACAGACACCCGAGTTCCCCGTCGAACCTTTGGACGCACTACATGCAAAAGGAGACGGTCAGACCACGGTCATCGTTTTCCTTCTGCATTTCCCCAAGCAATCAGGAGATAAAAAGTGGCTGATAACACTCCGCTCAATGGGCAAATCACCGATGCCGTCACCCAGGCCAATGTGAAAGTTCTGGGCGATGCCCCGGCAATGGCGATGGGCTCGATCTTCCAGTCGCTGGCGCATTCCACCGGCATTCTCTATGAAAACGCCATCAGCGCTCAGCAGCAAGTCGGCGTCACCTCGCAGGCTGCTACCAATCAGGGCGTTATCCAGATCTATTCCGTAGACACGATGGCCGGTGCCGCCGGAACCGCCAAAATCGCCAAAAGCGACGAGCCGGACAATATGCTTTCGCTTCTGACGACACTGCGCGCAACTGCGGGCTAACATTTGGCAGGCGGTTGTGTTGATCCGCAACCGCCTGTTTACGGCCTGGCAAGGCCGTTTGAGCTGGCCCAAGTTTTTGCCAGGCCAGCGTCACAACACCTAACGCCCCCCGTCAAATATTTGACCGCAGGACATGCGGAAAGGGCCGGTTGCAAGCATTGCTTTTGGGATCGGCACTTCTTTAGGCAATCAGGAGATACACAATGGCTGATAACACTCCGGTCAATGGTATGATTACCGACGCTGTCACCCAGGCCAATGTAGAGGTCATGGGTGATGCGCCGGCAATGGCCATGGGCTCGCTTTACCAGTCGCTAGCGCACTCGCACGGCATTCTCTACGAGAACGCCGTCAGCGCTCAGCATCAGGTGGGCATTTCCTCGCAGGCGGCGACCAACCAGGGCGTCATTCAGGTCTACTCTGTTAACACCATGGCAGGGGCTGTTGCGACCTCGAAGCTCGCCGCAAGCGACGTTCCCGACAATATGCTTTCGCTGTTGTCGGCTCTCAAGGCAACGACCGGTACGGCCGTGTCTTAACATCCAAGATGGTTTCGCCGCCAATACCGCCCGGCATGCATGCGCTTGCCGGGCTTATACTTTGAGAGGCAGAAGGATTTGTTATGATCCTTCTGCCTCTTTTGTTTGAACGGGTGGTGGCCACCACCCGTTCACGGTGC
>NZ_JBSWYV010000012.1:0-128970 GCF_056161285.1 Thalassospira sp. ABL2_045
CTGATGTGCCGACCCTGGATGTGTCTGACGCTTCGGGTAACGAAGACAGCGCCATTGCGCTGGACATCGACGCTGGTCTCACGGATTCCAGTGAAACGCTGACGGTCACGATCTCTGGTGTTCCGGATGGTGCGACCTTGTCAGCGGGTACCGATAATGGTGACGGCACCTGGACACTGGGTTCGGATCAGCTTGAAGGTCTGACGATTACACCGGCTGAGGATTTTAGTGGGTCGTTTGATCTTGGTGTGACGGCGACCTCGGCAGATGGATCGGATGTTGCAACCACGACGGACAGCATTACCGTTGATGTTGCGGGCGTCGCGGACGCTCCGACGCTCGACGTCACTGATGCATCAGGTAGCGAAGATTCCGCCATTGCGTTGAATATTGACGCTGGTCTGGCCGATTCCAGTGAGACTTTGACCATCACCATTGGCGGCGTGCCTGAGGGCGCTGTTCTTTCTGCAGGTACGGACAATGGAGATGGCACTTGGACATTGACCAGTGGAGATCTGGAAGGTCTGAGCGTTACGCCTCCGTCTGATTTCAGCGGCAGTTTTGATCTCGAGATCACCGCAAGCACTCAGGACGGCATCGATATCGCATCAGTCACAGACACTGTGATGGTTGATGTGGCCGGCGTTGCTGATGCTCCGACGCTGGATGTCTCCGATGCATCTGGCAACGAAGACAGCGCCATCGCTCTCGACATTGATGCAGGTCTTACGGATTCCAGCGAAACTATGACGGTCACCATCTCGGGTGTGCCGGATGGCGCGAGCTTGTCGGCGGGTGTCGACAATGGCGACGGCACCTGGACACTGGGTTCGGATCAGCTTGAAGGTCTGACGATTACACCGGCTGAGGACTTCAGTGGTTCGTTTGATTTGGGCGTGACGGCAACCTCGGCTGATGGATCTGATGTTGCGACGACAACTGGTTCTATCACGGTTGATGTAACCGGTGTCGCTGATGCGCCGACCCTTGATGTGTCTGATGCAAGCGGTAACGAAGATAGTGCGATTGCCCTTGATATTGATGCTGGCCTAACCGATAGCTCCGAAACCCTGACGGTCACGATCTCCGGTGTGCCTGATGGTGCGACCTTGTTGGCGGGCACGGATAACGGCGATGGCACCTGGACACTGGGTTCGGATCAGCTTGAAGGTCTGACGATCACGCCGGCTGAAGACTTCAGTGGGTCGTTTGACCTTGGTGTGACGGCTACCTCTGCGGATGGATCGGATGCTGCGACCACGACGGATAGTATCACCGTTGATGTGGCTGGTGTGGCTGACGCACCGACACTCGACGTTAGCGATGCGTCAGGTAACGAAGACAGTGCGATCGCTCTCGACATTGACGCCTCACTCGCTGACAGCTCCGAGACGCTGACTTTGACTATCTCCGGCGTTCCGGAGGGCGCGACCCTATCTGCCGGGACCGACAATGGTGATGGCACGTGGACACTGGGATCGGATCAGCTTGAAGGCCTGACGATCACGCCGGCTGAAGATTTCAGCGGGTCGTTTGATCTTGGTGTGACGGCAACGTCGGCAGATGGTTCGGATGTTGCGACGACGACGGACAGCCTCACGGTGGATGTCGCCGGTGTTGCGGATGCGCCGACCCTCGACGTCAGCGATGCATCCGGCAACGAAGACAGTGCAATTGCATTGGATATCGATGCAAGCCTCACAGATTCCAGCGAGACGCTGACGGTCACGATCTCTGGTGTGCCTGATGGTGCGACCTTGTCCGCTGGCATGGATAACGGTGACGGGACCTGGACGCTGGGTTCAGATCAGCTCGAAGGTCTGTCGATCACGCCGGCTGAAGATTTCAGCGGGTCGTTTGATTTGAGTGTTTCGGCAGCTTCGGCAGACGGTGAAGATGTTGCCAGTGTGAGTGATACGATCACTGTTGATGTCGCGGGCGTTGCAGATGCACCGACTTTGGATGTCAGCGATGCTTCGGGAGCAGAAGACAGCGATATTGCGCTTGATATCACGGCGGGACTTTCTGATGCGTCGGAAGTTCTGTCTGTGACGATTTCCGGTGTGCCGGATGGCGCGAGCCTGTCTGCTGGTACGGATAATGGTGATGGCACCTGGAGCTTGGCGTCAGGAGACCTTGAGGGGCTTACCATTACTCCGGGGGATGACTATTCCGGTTCGTTTGATCTTTCGATCAGTGTGACTTCGACCGATGGGACAGATACGGCGACGATTAGCGATACCATCACCGTGGATATTGGCGGGGTTGCCGATACGCCGACACTTGATGTGTCTGATATCTCGGGCGACGAAGATACGGACATCTCATTGGGTATTGATGCCGGGCTGAGCGACAGTTCCGAAACCCTGACGATTACGGTTTCCGGTGTTCCGGATGGCGCAACCCTGTCGGAGGGGACGAACAACGGCGATGGCACCTGGACTCTGAGCCCGGATGATCTGGAAGGTCTGACAATCACGCCTGCTGATGATTACTCCGGGTCGTTTGATCTTGATATCACGGTGACCTCTTCTGATGGCAGCGACACCAACAGTGTCAGTGACACGATTACTGTTGATGTGGCTGGTGTGGCGGATACGCCAACCCTTGAGGTCGAGGATGCCAGCGGTGACGAAGGAGCAAGCGTTGCCCTTGATATTGATGCGGCGGTCACCGATTCCAGTGAAACGCTGACCGTGACCATCAGTGGCGTGCCCGAAGGTGCAAGCCTGTCGGCCGGGACCGATAATGGTGATGGCACCTGGAGCCTGACACCCGCCCAGTTGTCGGGCCTGACCATAACGGCTGCCAGCGATTATTCCGGCACGTTCGAGCTGACCGTTGCGGTGCAATCGCGCGATGGCGAGGATACGGCGACCACGTCAGCCATTCTTGAAGTCACCTTTGACGAAGTTCAGGACGAAGATGAAGTCATCTGGGACCCGAATGATGATGGTGAGATCGAAACCGGTTCGGGCAATGACACGGTTGGTGGCAATAACGGCGATGACACCATCAGCACCAATGCCGGCGATGATACGATCTGGGCCGGGAATGGCGATGATGTCGTGTATGCGGGCAGCGGTGACGATACCATTCAAGGCGGTGAGGGCCGTAACACCCTTGATGGTGGCACCGGCAACGACTACATCACCGGCGGCAGCGACCGTGACACCATTACTTCCAGTGCCGGGGACAACATTGTCTATGCCGGTGAGGGCCGCAACTATATCGAAACCGGCGCGGGCGATGACAGCCTGTATGCCGGAAGTTCGAATGACACCATTCTGGGCGGCGATGGTGACAACTATGTCAGTGCCGGCGAGGGCCGCAACGACATCACCACCGGCGCCGGGAACGACAGCATCCAGGCCGGAAGCGGTAACGACACGGTAAGTGCCGGTGACGGCGATAACTATATCAATGTCGGCGAAGGCAAGAACACCATCACGTCCGGTCTCGGTGAAGACACCATCATGACCGGATCGGGTGATGACGTGATTGATGCGGGTGACGGCGATAACACCGTCACGGCCGGGGAAGGGCGTAATACCATCGATACCGGCAGCGGCGATGACACCATCACCACAGGAAGCGACAAGGACACGATTTCCGCAGGTGATGGCAATGACAGCATCGATGCTGGCGATGGTCGTAACACCGTCTGGGGCGGGGGTGGAGACGATTCGATCCACGGTGCCTGGGGCGATGACACCTTCTATGGTGGGGATGGTAACGATATCCTCAATGCCGATGGCGGTGATAACGAGTTTGACGGCGGTGCCGGTGACGACACCCTGACGGCCGGTTGGGGAGAAGACACGTTCTTTGGTGGCGCTGGCAACGATACGCTTGATGGTGGAGGCAGTGACGACACCCTTGATGGGGGTGACGGCGATGACAGCCTTCTGGGCGGTGCTGGTGATGACGAGCTGATGGGCGGTGCTGGCAGCGACATGCTGCTGGGCGGCGAGGGTGATGACACTCTGATTGGCGGGATTGGCGATGACAGCCTGTATGGCGGCGGCGGATCCGATCTGTTCATCTTTAATATGGGCGATGGCAATGACCATGTAGATGGCGGTGCCAACGGCTGGACAACCGATACCATCGAATTGCACGGCGTTGGCGGCGGCGATATCGACTCGAGCGACTGGACCCTGGTCCTTGATGAGGGCGAGATCACCAAGAGCAAGGGAAGCGCGTTTGAACTCAGCACCGATTCGTCGGGAACAATCGTGTTTTCTGACGGTTCCGAGTTGACATTCTCCAATGTCGAACGTATCGAGTGGTGACGAATTCACATTTCGGATGCCGTCGGGACGAAATCCCGGCGGCATTGCCGGTTTTCTGGGGGTAAATGCCCTGTCACGAGTTGACAGCAATGGTGTGAAGCCCTATACAGCGGACCTCGAATTTTATCGGATTACCTTATTTAGAACGGAGTAAGTGCAGTGAAGCGCACCTACCAGCCAAGCAAACTCGTACGGAAACGCCGCCACGGCTTCCGTTCCCGCAGCGCGACCGTCGGTGGCCGCCGTGTGCTGACCGCACGCCGCGCCAAGGGCCGCAAGCGTCTGTCGGCCTAATGTTGTGACCGTTTCGGTGGAACGCCTTAAAAAGCGGGCGGAGTTTCTCCGCGTTGCGGGCACCCGCCGGAAATGGGTTACACAGGGATTGATCCTGCAGGGCGCACCGCGGCCGGGGATCAAACCGGACACAGAATACGCCGGTGAAGACCGACTCGCACGAGTCGGGTTTACCGTCACCAAAAAGGTGGGAAAGGCCGTCGTCCGCAATCGCGTTCGGCGGCGTTTGCGTGCTGTGGCAGAGCAATTGATGAGCGAACACGCATTGCCCGGTTGGGATTATGTCGTGATCGGTCGTGCCCAGACCATTGATCGGCCGTTCGATAAGCTGGTTGATGATATGCGTTTTGCCCTGCGTCGGGTTCCTGATGCCAAGCCGTCTGCGCCTGATGCGCGCCGTCCCCGCAAGGGGCGCGCCAACAGCAAGCCAGCCGGTACGACCAAGGCAGGAGGCCCGGGAAAATGACATTCATGCGTGCTCCCGGTTTTTTTGCCCGTCTTCTTCAAATCGCAGTTCGCGGTTATCAGCTGTTTTTATCGCCATATATCGGGTGGTCGTGCCGTTATCAGCCGACCTGTTCGGCTTTCATGCTCGAAGCATTGGCCCGTCATGGTGCATTAAAAGGTGGCTGGATGGGATTTAAACGGATAATGCGTTGCCATCCATGGGGTGGTCATGGTTATGATCCCGTGCCCGGATGTGGCTGCGAACACAACAAAGCGTCGTCGGATGGTGAAAACCGGTCCCCGGCGCTTTCGTCATGTAAATAGAATATGCGGTCGGCGCGCGCTGGCTGAACAAAGCGGAAAGAGGCGATGAACGAACAACGTAACCTGTGGGTAGCAATTGCATCGGCAGTTGTGATTCTTATCGGGTGGCAATTCTTCTTTGCGCCCGAGCCTGATCCTCAGGTTCGTGAAGCGCAGGTTCGCGAACAGCTGAATGCGGACGGAACAAACACCCCGCAGGTCTCCAGCCCGGCCGTTCCAGGCGGACAGCCCGCCGTTCCGGCAGTCAAGCGCGAAGACGCGCTGGCCAAGTCGCCGCGTATCAAGATTGATACCCCGCGTGTCGAAGGTTCGATTCGTCTTGTTGGCGGTGTGATCGACGATATCCAGCTTCAGGATTATCGCGAGACCGAAGAAGACGACAGCCCGCTGATCCACGTTCTGAACCCGACTGGCAGCAATGATGCCTATTTCGCGGAGTTCGGTTGGGTTGGTGCGAAAAGCGGCATGACGCTTCCCAACAGCGATACCGAATGGACCGCAAGCAGTGAATTGCTGACACCGGACAGCCCGGTCACCCTGTCCTGGGACAACGGCGAAGGCCTGACCTTCAAGCGCGAAATCGCGATTGACGAGAACTATCTGTTCACCGTCAATCAGTCGGTCGTCAACAATACGGGCGGCGATGTCGTTCTGTATCCCTATGGCCTGATTTCGCGCAAGAACAAGCCGCAGACTGCCGGTTTCTATATTCTGCACGAAGGTCCGCTTGGCGTGATCGACGGCACCCTGACCGAGATCGACTATGACGATCTGGCAGATGATGGTGCGGTCGAGCAGAAAACCACTGGTGGCTGGCTGGGTATTACCGACAAATACTGGCTGGTGGCACTTGCCCCGTCTTCGGACGAGGAAATGACCACGCGCTTTAGCCACCATGTCGCGGACAATGCCGACAAGTATCAGACAGATTATCTTGGTGCGCCGCGCACCATTGCATCGGGATCTGAAGGCGGGGCCGAAACCCGTCTGTTCGCCGGTGCAAAGGAAGTCACCCTGCTTGATACCTATGCCGAGGATTACGGGATCACCAACTTCGATCTCGCGATTGACTTTGGCTGGTTCTACTTCCTGACCAAGCCGTTCTTCCTGTTCTTGCAGTATCTCTATCATCTGGTTGGCAACTTTGGTGTCTCGATCCTGATCATCACGGTCATCATCAAGGCGATCATGTTCCCGCTGGCCAACAAGTCGTACAAATCGATGAGTGCGATGAAAAAGCTGCAGCCGCAGATCACCGAGATGCGCGAGAAGTTCAAGGATGATCGTCAGCGTCAGCAGCAGGAAATGATGGCGCTCTATAAGCGTGAGAAGATCAACCCGGCGTCCGGCTGTTTGCCGATTATCGTTCAGATCCCGGTGTTCTTTGCGCTCTACAAGGTTCTGTTTGTCAGCATCGAGATGCGCCATGCGCCGTTCTTTGGCTGGATTCAGGATCTGTCGGCACCGGATCCGACGTCGCTGTTCAACCTGTTTGGTTTGATCCCGTGGGATCCGCCGCAAATGCTGATGATCGGTATCTGGCCGTTGATCATGGGTCTTACCATGTATCTGCAGCAGAAACTGAACCCGGCCCCGGCTGATCCGACCCAAGCGAAGATCATGATGTTTCTGCCGTTCATCTTTACCTTCATGCTGGCAAGCTTCCCGGCAGGCCTGGTGATTTACTGGGCATGGAACAACCTGCTGTCGATCGCACAGCAGCGCTACATCATGTACAAGATGGGGATTTAATCCCCATCTACCCCTTCACGGGTTGACCTTCCCTTCGGGGAGAATCCCCGATCCATCGGGGAAGGAAAGACGATGACACAAGAAAACCTGCCGTCGGCAACTGCCATTCCGACGCATGAAGACTCAGTGATCGAAGCCGGGCGGAAGCTTTTTAGCCGCCCGGTTAACTTCGTTCTTGGCGTGGCCCAGCTTGAACAGCTGCCGCCGGAGGACAAAACCGAGATCTGTTTTGCCGGTCGTTCGAACGTGGGCAAGTCCAGCCTGATCAATGCGATCACCGGGCGCAAGGACATTGCCCGCACGTCGAACACACCCGGTCGTACCCAGCAGCTGAACTATTTCGATCTGGATGGTGCATGCTATGTCGTGGATTTGCCGGGCTATGGCTTTGCCCAGGCCCCAAAGGATATCGTTGATACCTGGCATGCGCTGATCAAACAGTATCTGCGCGGGCGGGTAACGCTTCGCCGCGTGTTTGTTCTGATCGATTCCCGGCATGGCTTTAAAAAGGCCGATCAGGATATGATGAAGCTGCTTGATGAGGCCGCGGTGCCGTATCAGGTTGTGCTGACCAAGGCAGACAAGCTAAAAAAAGGGCAGCTTGAAAAACGCATAAAGGAAGTAGTCGACGGGTTGGTCAAGCACCCGGCTGCTCTGCCGCAGATTTTTGCGACTTCAAGCGAGAAAAATACCGGACTTGCCGAACTGCGCGCAGAGATTTCAACGCTGCTTTAGAAACGGCGCCCGCAAAGAGCGATAATATGGGGAAGTGACATGAACGAAGAAATCCGTTCTGAAGAAGACCAGTCGGAAGCCAGCGCATACCGCATGCTGGCACGTGCGAAAGTACTCTCCGAGGCTCTTCCCTTTATGCGCCGATTTAACGGCCAGAAAATTGTCGTCAAATATGGCGGTCATGCGATGGGCGATCCGGAACTGGCGCGTTTGTTCGCCCAGGACATGGTGCTGCTCAAACAGGTTGGCATGAACCCGATTGTGGTGCATGGCGGCGGGCCGCAGATTGGTCAGATGCTCAAGCAGCTTAACATCCAATCGGAATTCATCGACGGCCTGCGCGTGACCGATCAGCAGACCATCGACGTCGTCGAAATGGTGCTGGCGGGCAAGATCAACAAGGAAATCGTCTCAAACATCAATGCCGCTGGCGGCGTTGGTGTCGGCCTGTGTGGCAAGGATGCGCATCTGATTACAGCACGCAAGCTGACGCGTACCAAGCGTGATCCGGAAAGCAATATCGAGAAGGTTCTTGATCTCGGCTTTGTCGGTGAACCGGCAACCGTCAATCCGCATGTTCTCGATTGCTTTATTGATACCGACATCATTCCGGTGATCTCGCCAATCGGTGTGGGTGAAGACGGACAGACATATAATATCAACGCTGATACGGCCGCCGGCGCGATCGCCAAGGCCGTTGGGGCAAGTCGTCTTTACATGCTGACCGATGTAAAAGGGATCCTTGATCAGGATAAAAACCTTGTACGGGACGCCGACACCGCCCACATCAACGCTATGATTGCGGACGGAACCATTCAGGGCGGGATGATCCCGAAAACGGAAACCTGCATGGATGCCGTGGAAAACGGGGTCGAAGCCGCTGTGATCGTTGATGGGCGTGCACCGCATGCAGTTCTGCTTGAGCTGTTCACCGAACGCGGTGCCGGCACGATGATCCGGGGTGACTAAAGGTCTGTAATCGTCCGACACTTTCGGTTAGTCCAATTCGACGTATATCTGGCTCCGCTGGGCAATTTGGGGTATGTTGAGGCCAATTGGTATGCGGTTGACGCGTAACATATTGACTTTGTTGGTAAAACACGAGTCCGGGGCACCCGTTGTGACCACAGCGGACGGACGAACAGATATCCCGTCATTGGGATTATGCTGACGCAACTCTCAAGGCGCTGCGCGAACGTGGCCTGCTTCCGACACCCGAACTTTATCATGTCTGGTTTGTCTATTTTGCCGAAGAAAACCCGGAAATCCTTCGGGTCATCGATGCAGTGCGCGCAAGTGGCGAAGACCTGGCCCAAGACACCCTTTTGCAGCTTCATTACCGCTATATCTTTGATCGGCAAGCCGCAGACCTCCTGCAGTGCGGGATGGAAGATTTCTCCGAGCTTGTCGAGGACAGCGACGAATGCCTGACCACAGCGCGCAGCGGTTTGCAGAACTATGGGGCATTGCTTGGGCGGTCGCTTGAGACGCTTAAGGACAACGAACAGGTCAGCCCGGTTCTGAGCGAAGTGATAGAACAGACCGATCAGATGCAGCAAACCGTTGAAGGATTGCATCAACGTCTTGATCGCTATCTTGGCAAGGTCGAACGGCTGCAGCGCGAACTCGAAGAAACCCGTGAGCGGTCCTATACCGATGGCCTGACGCGCGTTTCCAACCGCATGTATTTCGAAGAACAGCTCAATCAGCTTGTTGCCGAACATGATTCCAACATAAAGGCCGAGCCGTTCTGTGTGATGATTGTCGACCTTGACCAGTTCAAGGCGGTCAATGACCGGTTTGGTCATCGCATCGGCGATGAAATCCTTGTTCTGATGGCATCCATGCTCAAAGCCAACATCAAGGGCCGCGATGTTGTCGCCCGCTATGGTGGGGACGAGTTCGCCATCCTTTTGCCCCAGACGCCGCTGGCCGATGCCATGGTTCTGGCAAGCGATATGAGCAAACACATCGCCGCACGTGAAATCAAGTCAAAGCAGTCGGGCATTTCATTTGGCCAGATGACCGTTTCGGTCGGTGTTGCTGAATATGTTGCCAATGAAGGTGGGGCGAAATTGATCGACCGCGCGGACCGGGCGCTGTAACGGGCCAAGAATGAAGGTCGTAACCGCAACTGCGCGGCGTAATCGACGATTTCCAACCTTTGATGCGCACGGCCTGCGATGATTTGCGCGCCCTTTGCATGTGTGCCATGAAGGGCGCGGGCTTGCATTGAAGAGTTCAAAAGCGTATGTAACCAGCGCCCGGCAAGGATAGATGTCCTTGCCGGGCGTTCCGCACTTGCCGCATCCCTTTTGATTTGTGCGGGCGGAAATATTCCCGAATTCGAACTTTGGATCGCAAAAGGCCGAGCATGAAAGAGCCGCGCGTCGTCACATTTGGTTGTCGCCTTAACACCTATGAATCCGAGGTGATGCGCGACCATGCCAAAACGGCCGGGCTTGATGATGCGATTATCATCAATACCTGTGCGGTCACGACCGAGGCCGAACGCCAGGCCCGTCAAAGCATTCGCCGTCTGCGGCGTGAGAACCCGGACGCGAAGATTTTCGTGACCGGATGCGCGGTTCAGGTCAATCCCGACAAGTTCGCCAATATGGGCGAGATCGACCGTATCTTTGGCAACGATGCCAAAATGAAGGCCGAAACATTTGCCATGCCCGATCATGAACGTGTTGTCGTCAACGACATCATGTCGGTCGAGGAAACGGCAAGTCATCTTGTGTCTGGCTTTGAAGGGCGTGCACGCGCCTTTGTGCAGGTCCAGAACGGCTGCGATCATCGTTGCACGTTCTGCATCATTCCGTTTGGGCGCGGGAATTCCCGCAGTGTCCCGATGGGCGAGATCGTCAGTCAGGTACGCGAGCTGGTGGCCAATGGCTATGGCGAGGTGGTTCTGACCGGTGTCGATATCACGTCCTATGGTCATGATCTGCCGGGCCAGCCGACGCTGGGCCAGATGTCGCGCCGTCTTCTGGCACAGGTGCCCGAACTGCCACGCCTGCGCATTTCATCAATTGACCCGGTCGAGGTCGACGAAGACCTGTTTCGTCTGATCGAGACAGAGCCGCGTTTGATGCCGCATATGCATATCAGCCTGCAGGCCGGTGATGACATGGTGCTTAAACGCATGAAGCGTCGTCACTTGCGTCAGGACGTGGTCGATTTCTGCAAAAAGGTCCGTGATCTGCGCCCGGATGTAACGTTTGGCGCCGATATCATTGCCGGTTTCCCGACCGAGACCGATGAAATGGCGGAAAACACCCTGCGTCTGGTCGATGAATGCGGCCTGATTTATCTGCATGTGTTCCCGTATTCCTCGCGCCCAGGCACGCCGGCCGCCAAAATGCCGCAAGTGCCCAAGGACCTGCGCAAGGAACGCGCAAGTGCCCTTCGCGAGGCAGGGGATGTTCAGCTTAACAAGTTCCTGCAATCGCGGATCGGGATGGTCGAGAATGTGTTGGTCGAAAAGGAAAATACCGGCCATACGGAGCATTTTGCTCCCGTTCTGCTGGATCGCGTGATAGAAGCGGGCACAATAGCCAAGGCCAAGGTAACCGGCCTTGAAGATGGAAAACTGATTGCGGAGCTTGCGGGATGAGTGAAGAGGGGAAAAAAAGCTGGTTTAGCCGCCTGAAAGACGGGCTGAAACGGTCCTCCTCAAAACTGACAACCGGGATTTCCGATATCTTCACCAAGCGCCGTCTGGATGATGATGCGCTTGAGGAATTCGAAGATCTTCTGATTACGTCCGACCTTGGTGTCACGACCGCTGCGAAACTGAGCGCGGAACTGGCCAAGACCCGGTTCGACAAGGAAGTCGATTCCGCCGAAATCCAGGAATTCATTTCCGAAGAAGTCGCCAAAATCCTTGATCCGGTGGCCAAGCCGCTGGTGATTGATGCCAATAAGAAACCGCACGTGGTGCTGGTTGTCGGTGTTAACGGATCGGGTAAGACCACGACGATCGGCAAGCTTGCCAAAACCTATAAGGATCAGGGCCTTAAGGTCATGATGGCGGCGGGTGATACATTCCGTGCCGCCGCGGTTGAGCAGCTTATCGTCTGGGGGGAGCGTACCGATTGCCCGGTGGTCGCGCGCGAAACCGGTGCGGATGCCGCAGGTCTGGCATTTGACGCAATTGAGCAGGCCCAGCGCGAAAATTATGACCTTCTGCTGATTGATACGGCCGGGCGCCTTCAGAACAAGGCGCATCTGATGGATGAGCTTAAAAAGATCGTCCGCGTGATCAAGAAGCGCGATGAAACGGCCCCGCATGACACCCTTCTGGTGCTGGATGCCACCACCGGTCAGAACGCCCATTCACAGGTCGAAACCTTTGGCGAGGCCACGGATGTTTCGGGCCTGATCGTGACCAAGCTTGATGGCACGGCAAAGGGCGGCGTCGTCGTCGCACTGGCCGAGAAGTTCGGCAAGCCGGTACACGCGATTGGCGTCGGCGAAGCGGCCGAGGATCTGCGCCCGTTCGAAGCCAAATCCTTTGCCCGTAGTCTTGCCGGTCTTGAAGACTGACCAATCAGCGCTATCTGCGGCAGATTAAGGTGCCCGGAACCCTTTGGGCTTAAAGAAATCAAGGAGCGACTTCGTCACCACGAAGTCGCTCCTTTTGTATTAAATCTGGGCGTATCCACCATCGACGAAGACTTCACTGCCTGTCATGAAGCTGCTGTCATCAGACGCAAGAAATGCAGCGACAGCGGCAACCTCGGCAGGGTCTCCCATGCGGTCAAGTGCAGTGCCGTTGCTCAGGCCTTGGATGATTTCCGGGGTTAGCAACTCTGCAATCTTGTCGGTTTGGGTCGGTCCCGGGCTTAGGACATTTACGCGAATGGACGTCCCGCGCAGGTCTTGCGCCCAACTCCGCACAAGGTTGCGAACAGCTGCTTTTGATGCGCTATAGATGCTCATCGCTGGCGTTCCCATTACCCCGGTTGTGGAGCCGGTCAAAATAACCGAACTTCCGGGCTTCAGGAGTGGCAGGGCCTTCTGCACGGTAAATACAGTCCCTTTGACGTTGATATCGAACGTGTAGTCAAAGTGTTTCGAGGTGATTTCGCCAAGGGGTACGAGCTCCCCAACGCCGGCATTGGCAAATACGACATCAAGCGTTTCACGTTCCGTCCGGATGGTCTCAAAGACGTGATCCAGATCTTCTGGCTTTGTGATATCGGCTTGAAGCCCGCGAACAGAGCCACCGATTTCTGCAACTGCGGCATCAATGACGTCTTTGCGACGGCCTGAAATATAGACAAAGGCACCTTCGGCGACGAAACGCTTGGCAGATGCGAGGCCGATGCCGCTTGCGCCGCCGGTAATCAGAACAGTCTTTCCTGTGAGTTTGGTCATCTTTCTGGTCTCCGAAATTAGGGTTGACCAAAACGATATGGATGAACATACTTTTTAACAAGTATGCACCTTTTAGTAAGTACTATGGCAAACAGTAAAGAAGCAGCAGCTCAACCCTTCATATGTGGCCTTGATGCCGCCTTGCGGGTGATCGGTGGAAAGTGGAAGCCGTTGATTTTGTTCTTCTTGGCCAAGGAGCCAAGAAGATATGGCGAATTGAAGCGGTGTGTTCGCGGCGTCAGCGACAAAATGTTGATCCAGCATCTCAAAGAGCTGGAAAATGATGGCGTTGTTGTGCGCACCGATTATCAGGAAATCCCGCCGCGCGTGCTTTACGAGCTTTCACCGTTCGGGTTCAGCCTGGCGAATGCCTTGGTGCCGCTGTGCAGTTGGGGCGAGGAAAACGCTGATATCATAGGGGAAAACCTGAATGCCAAATCTAAAGGTTGAGCATCAGGCAGGCACGTAAGACCGTGACCGACTGCCGGTTTCGACTCGGTTTTTGGGCGATGTCCCAAAAAAAGCAGCCCGTTGGGCTGCTTTTGTCTTTTTTAGAGTTGCTTGAGAATGTCGTTCAGCCGTTGATGAAGATCATCGGTTACACGGTGGAGCTCGCGAATGGGACCACCGATCTCATCGGGTAGTTTGTCGGCTGGAAGTTTGTCGATCTCGCTCGACAAAAGCTCAGCCTTGTTTTTGACGCCATTGGCAAGCCGCGTATCGGCATTGCCCAGCAACCAACCCATCACCTTGTCGCGGAGCTCTTCAAGATTTTGAAGATCCGGGTCGGGCGAGGCTGCATTGATCCCATATGGGCGCAGGCCCAGTTCAAGCTGTCGTGCAATGCTGCGCAGGTTGCCGGCACTGTCATGACACAGCGCCTTAAGCTCGGCATTTTGGGCCACCGGATAGATCGCCTCAAGGCGCAAGGCGAAATCGACCGTGTCGCGCATGACATCATTGATTTCGTCTTGCTGTGGCAGGGTTTTGCCATCTGAACTGCCGTCGCCTTCGATCTGATCGACAAAGCTGTTGGGGGCAAAGACGGGCAGCACGCCAGCATGGATGGAAAACAGGGCGGGCAGTTTCCCGATGATTTCGCCATCGGCCAGAATGGGGGCACCTTCTTCGCCCTCGACCTTGATGGCGTCGCACTGCATGGTGGTGGCATAGCTGCTGTCATCGACAGAGCCGAATAAAAGTTCGGCCGCGATATCAAGACCGCTTAGCGTATCGACGCTGTCGCGGATGGCAAACATGTGCAAAAGACCATCTTCCGGGCTTTTGGTTTCACTGGGGCGCAAACCACCACCGAAATACCGGCCATTGGTGATCGTCACCTGACGCAATTTCATGTTCTGCGGTGCTTCGTCGCCACAGGTAATCGTCAGGTCGAGTGGATCCATTTCATGCCAGCTTTGCCAGTTGGCAACCGCATAGCTGATCGCGCCCAAGGTGCGTTTAAGGTCCGGGTTAATGCGTTTGCGCGCATCTGCTGGCACTCCGATGCTGGCCGCATTCACAAAGCTTTTGTCATTGACGCTGCCGATATCAAGCATGCGGATCTGGCCATGAATGGCGGCGCGGGCCGCATCAATCAGGTCATCGGGCAGGGTCAATGTGCGGGCAAAATCGTTGGCAGTGCCAAGCGGCACGGGGATCAGAACCACCTTGTTGGCAATAACCGTATCAAGAACGGCGTTAATCGTGCCGTCACCGCCGCCAACGGCAACAATGTCGCCGGGTGCGCATGCGCTGTTGATCTGGTCCTTGATGGCGTCGGGGTCGTCACACAGGGTCAGCTCGGTCTTGTAACCGGCATCCTCGAACACAGTGCGGAGCGGCTGCGCACCGTTGCCGCGCCAGTCTTCAGGCAGTTTTGCCTTGGTCAGCAGCAGGTGAACCTTACCAGTCAGATCAGAGCTTTTCATGACGTTGCACCTTTGTTGTATAGGGCACAAAAAAGAACCGGCGCCCGCAGGCGCCGGTTTATCACATCATAGCTGGATGATCACGAGATCGTTGCACGCAACATCCAGGCTGCTTCTTCGTGGACACCGATCCGCTCGGTCAGCATGTCGGCGGTCTTGACGTCGTCGACATCTTCGGCGGCGGCAACGCCATCGCGAAGCAGACGGGCCATCTTCTCGTGATCTTCGACCAGTTCCTTGACCATGTCGTCGGTGGCAAGAAGCTTGGTCTGATCCGAGATCACCGAGTTTTCCATCATCTCGCTCAGGCCGGTCGGCGCTGCAAAGCCAATTGCACGAATGCGTTCTGCCATATCGTCAATTGCCGTATTGAGATCTTCGTAATGCTCCTCGGTCATTTTATGGAGCGAATAGAAGGTCGGGCCAACCACGTTCCAGTGAACGCCACGAATTTTGGCATACAGTACATGCGACGATCCAACGATCTGCGTCAGCATTTTCGCCAGTTCGCGACGATCCTTGCGGTCCACGCCGGTCTCGACGGGAAATTCCTTCGCAACGGTCTGCATACTGCTATGTGCCATAACTAAAACTCCTTTTGTTTACTGCGCGCCCGTGAAATCGGTTTGCGCATTCTAACTGCGCTGTACCCCGCTTCGTTGGTGGGCGCTTGGGAATGTAACGTCACGTTCTCAAAAAGGTTCCACGAAATAAAATCACCTTAATCGGAACATTCTTTCGAACCGCCCGTTGTGATGGGTAAGCAGCGCGCAAGTAATTGTGCTGTGTTTATTAAACAAGGAGGTTGTGATGTTGAACAAGAATATGCTGATGATCGGTACTGTACTTATGTCTGTTTCGGTAGCGGCTCCGGCCTATGCCGGGTCCGATGCATCTAACACGATGGCAACCGACGATGCGGTAGAGTCCGATGTCAACAAGCTGGGTAATGAAATTGCCGCCCAGTATGAAGAAGCCAAGGACTTTACGTTCGAACAGAAAGAAGATTTTCTTGCCTGGGTCGATAGCAAGTCAGAGCAGCTCGGCGAACAGTATGACGATGTTTCCGCAGAAGTCGAAAATGACAGCGAGGAAGCCGTCGAAGAACTGGCCGAAGCTTGGGACAGCGCAAGCGACGAGCTGAGCGATGCGCTTGAGGATGCCCAAGAGGCATCTGCGGACACCTGGGAAGATGTGAAGGCCAACACTGTAAGTGCGCTTGAAGATGCGCAGAAGGCCATCTCGGACAATCAGACCGCTGAATAAGACGTCACAACCTGAACTCGGCGCCTGACGTCCGAGGTTAGCAGCCCGCCCGGCTTCGGGCGGGCTGCTTTTTGTTTGGGAAATCTAGGAACAGGCAATGTCGCGCGATCAAAAAAAATCAGAACAGCCGATAAAACGCGCAGTCGATTATGCGCAAACCCGACTTGCGAAACTCGCAGAAGGCCGCAAGGGGCTGGGCGGGATCTCCGTCGCGTCATTCCTTGAAACCACCATTATTCCGATTCCGATCGAAGTCATTGTGGCCCCGATCATGGCGGCATCGCGCAAGCGCGGCTTTATTGTTGCCACCGTGACATTGGCGGGCAGTGTACTTGGTGCGCTGGCACTTTATCTTCTGGCCTGGGTGCTGTTTGATGAATTTGCCCAGCCTTTGATTGATATGGTCGGCGGTCAGCAGCAATTTGATGATCTTGAAGCCCAGTTCCAGGAGGGCGGCTTCTGGGTTGTCTTTGCCATCAGCATAACGCCCGTCCCGATGCAGATTGCAGCGCTGGCGGCGGGGGCGGCGTCCTATCCATTCTGGCTGTTTTTGATTGCGATTACCGCATCACGTGCGCTGCGATATTATGGATTGTGGGTGCTGGTTCTTGGCTTTGGGGCCGGAATCGCCAAGATATTCGAGGGCAAAAAGCCGGATCTGAACGGTAAAAACGCCTGAAGCTGACCCAAATCATCGATGAAAAACAAAAAGGCCCAGCATTTTGCTGGGCCTTTTTGTTGGGGAAATCATTTTTTTATTCCGGCTCAATCCGGAAATCGCTGGTGCTTTTGCCATCGGTATCGGGATCTTCTATGTCCTCAGCGACCAAACCGCGACGAATTAGTTCGCGGATTGCGGCAGCGCGCGTCGGCATCCGATGGTCAAATCGCCAGTCATCAATGACCTTAAGCTCGTCATCATCAAGCATGATTTGGAGCTTTTCTGTTCTTTTCGACGTCGGCACGTAGGGTTTCCTGTCAATTACAGCGGTTCTCAGAACCGTCTGAAGCCATTGAAAATCAAAGCGTTCAAGAATTTTGGAGTAAGTTACGTTACCGCTGTTTGTTCCATAACACAACCATCTTGCTGAATATCTGTCAGTTCGATCGCTGATGTAAGTAATGTAAAGTAATCATAAGTGGTAATGCAGGTATAATGATGAAGTGAATTACGTTGTGTAAAGTAAGTTTGTTCCTTGTGTTGTGTAGTCTATGTGTCTTCCTTGTGTTGCCTAAGTAGAGCATACGATTTTTCTTTTCTTTTTATTTTGGTTTGTTACGGTCAGCTCATCCGAACAAGGAGGTTGTGATGTCTGAACAAGTGATGAACGAAATCGAAGATCATGTCCCTGCACTGCGCCGTCATGCGTATCGCCTGACCGGCAGCACCGATATGGCGCAGGACCTGGTCCAGGACACGCTGTTGAAAGCCATCAGCAAAAAGGACCAGTTCGAAGAAGGCACCAGCCTTAAAGCCTGGTTGCACCGTATTCTCTTCAACACGTTCATTTCCGGAAAACGTCGTGAAAAGACACGCGGCCCGCAGGTCGACTGGGATGACCTTGGCGATGTCTATGGTCATGGCAGCAATCAGATGGCGCGCTTGCAGCTTCGTGACGCGGACCGTGTTCTCGAAGAGCTACCCGAACAGGAACGCGAAGCCATCATGATGACGGCTGTTGATGATGTGTCCTATCAGGATGCAGCTGACCAGATGTCCGTTGAAATCGGGACGGTCAAATCCCGCGTTGGCCGCGCACGCCGTAAATTGCGCGCTTCGGTTGGTCGAATCGAAGCCCGTGAACACGCATCACGTTATGTCTCGGAGGCAGCATGATATGAGCCCAGTTCTTGCGATATATGGCAAAGATCACATTCTTGGCTATGTACGCGGGACGCTTGAAGACGACGAAGAAAAACAGGATATCGAAAGTCTGGTCGAGAGTGACCCACGTGCTGCGAAGATTGTGCTTGAGTTGGAGTCTGCCGAATTAGGTGACCCATGGGCACTTGATGAAGCTGTGCAACGAAGATTGAAAAAGTTGCAGGAGCTAGCGGACGAGCACCGATATTCTGGTGTGATGCTAGGGGGCGGTCGAATAGACCATGCATCAAATTGAATTGACATAAATGACCAATGGTCATATAAAGATTGCACATCAGGGTTGATCGTCTTTTCCCTCAACGTCTAAGGCCCTTCCCTGAAATTGCCGAAACCGTCCCCCGGTTTCGGCATTTTTTTTGTCTGCGTTTCCGAGCTGTGATGATTTCAGCGGGGCGTTGTGCTGAACAGGCGGTCGGTTATGATGGGCTCCGCAAAACTGTCATTTGGAATTTTTGAAAATAACTCCGACATATTGTGCATAAGCTTCTGAAACTTCCGGGAAAGGTTTGGTTTGATATCCTTTCGATTGTCTCAAATCCGGCGTTTTGACGTCTGGATTGAAAGAGGTCACAAAGTTTTCGGTTGTCAGAAGACGGGCGGGCGGTGATAAATCTCTCGCTCCAAGGGCTTTTGTCATTGATCCGTCGCTGTTTTATGCTGCGTGATCTGGCAAGAGACCCAAACAACAATAACAAAAAGGAGCATCCAATATGGTTTCTGAAGTCCACGGATCGGTACGCGATCTGTTTGAATTTACCGACGCTGACAAGGCACTTGCGCGCATCAAGGATATTTATGCGACCGGTGCCAATGCCGTCCAGGAGGCCTTTAACCGTTTCGGTCAAGGCCAGCAATCTTCCCCGGTACGTGCCTATTACCCGTATCTCGGCATCGAAGTGCCGCCCGAAAAGCTGCATGTTGAAAGCACGCTGTCATTTGGCGCACCGCGCGATCCGGGTGTTTATGGCACGACCCTGACCCGACCGGATCTGTTTGAAGAATATTACCGCGAGCAGATCGAACTTCTGCTTAAAAACCATGACGTTCCGGTCGTGGTAGGTGTATCGGACCGTCCGATCCCGCTGCCGTTCATGGTTGAAACCGCAACCGACAGCATCGGGCCGAACGACATCCGTCCGATGCAGCTGATCTTTGATATGCCCGATCTGGCACGCACCGACGATGATATCGCCAATGGCGTTCATTACGGATCAAATGCCACGCCCGGACCAAAGCCGCTGTCGCTGTTTTCGGGGGAACGTGTTGATTACTCGCTGGCGCGTTTGCGTCATTACACGGCAACGGCACCCGAACATTTCCAGAAGTTCGTCCTGTTCACCAACTATCAGCGCTATGTCGATGAATTCATCGAATTCGCCAAGGAACAGCTTGAAGACCCCAAAAGCCCTTATGTCGCGTTTGTCGAACCGGGGCCGAAGGTCAGCGTGCGCAAAAACGCACCGAAGGGCTGGGTGGAAAGAGGTGAGGCGGTCAAGCAACTGCCGCAAATGCCGTCCTATCACCTGATCCGTGAAGACGGTCTTGGTGTGACGCTGGTCAATATCGGGGTTGGTCCGTCAAACGCCAAAACGGCGACGGACCATATCGCCGTGCTGCGCCCGCATTGCTGGTTGATGCTCGGTCACTGTGCCGGTTTGCGACGCAGCCAGTTGCTTGGGGATTATGTTCTGGCCCACGGTTATGTCCGTGATGACCATGTACTTGATTCCGACCTGCCGCTGTGGATTCCGGTGCCGCCGATTGCCGAGGTGCAAGTGGCCCTTGCGGACTCGGTCACCAAGATCACCGGTCTTAAGGGCCGTGAAATGAAGGCCCGTATGCGTACCGGCACGGTGGCCACCACCGATAACCGGAACTGGGAATTGCGATACAGCGAATTGTTTGTCCGCCTTAACCAGTCGCGTGCGATTGCGGTCGACATGGAAAGTGCGACCATTGCTGCCAATGGGTTCCGGTTCCGTGTGCCATACGGCACGCTCTTGTGCGTGTCGGACAAGCCGGTGCACGGCGAGTTGAAATTGCCGGGTATGGCCAACAATTTCTATCGCCAGCGCATTGGCCAGCATTTGCAGGTCGGGCTTGATACGATTGATACGCTCCGTCAGGACGTCAATCAGCTCCATTCCCGCAAACTGCGCTCCCTAGACGAGCCCGCCTTCCGCTAGGACGATGTCTGGCGAAACGTCTGGACGTTAAAAGCAAAACCCCGCCTGTGGTAAAATGCCGCAGGCGGGGTTTTGTTATGAAAATGTGACGAATGCCTGCGGGGCCGCTTTTGGCTTTGCCGCCTTAAAGTGATTGCGTATGGTCAGGCAAAATCAGGGTAGGGCAGGAAAACACATGCCAAACGCGACGCCAGGAAACGATACCGCAAACAGTTCAACTGACAATCGAGCCCCAAGCTTGCCGGATGGCGGGATTAGTCTTTGGCAGATTTTCCTGATTTTCCTGCGCCTTGGTCTGACCAGCTTTGGCGGACCCGTTGCCCATATCGGCTATTTCCGAGAAGAATTTGTCGCACGCCGAAAATGGCTCAGCGATGCCCGCTATGCCGATCTGGTCGCCCTGTGCCAGTTTGCACCGGGCCCGGCGAGCTCGCAGGTCGGGATGGGCATTGGCATGGCGCTGGGTGGATTGCGTGGATCCTTGGTCGCCTGGCTCGGCTTTACCATGCCATCCGCCGTTGTTCTGGCCATCCTTGGCATGACGTTTGTCGGATTTGATCTTGGCAGTGTCGAAGGGATTATTCGCGGCCTTAAGCTTGTGGCGGTTGGTGTGGTCGTGCATGCGCTTTTGGGGATGGCGCGCAGCCTCTGTCCGGATATGCCGCGCGCGATCCTTGCGGTTCTGGCGGCTGCGATCATGATTGCCAGTGATACGGTGATGGCACAATTCGCCGTCATCCTGGGCGGAATGGTTGCCGGCTTCTTGTTGCTGAAAAACAAAGTAGGCGAAGATTCCGATCCCGGTCACGCGCCGCGCTCGGCCAAGGGTGCGGTTGTTGCCCTAGTGGTGTTCTTCGCCTTGCTTGTCCTTTTGCCGGTTCTTGCCAGGTTTGATCCGACCGGTCTTTTTGCTGTCATTGACGGGTTTTATCGCAGTGGCGCGCTGGTGTTTGGCGGCGGGCATGTTGTCTTGCCCCTGCTGCAAAATGCGGTTGTGGCGCCGGGCTGGGTAGATGCCGAAACATTCCTGGCTGGTTACGGCGCAACGCAGGCCGTGCCCGGCCCAATCTTTACCTTTGCGGCCTATCTCGGTGCGGCCCTGCATACCGGTTCAGGTGGAACCGGGTTGGCGGTCAGTGCCCTGACCTCACTGGTTACGTTGGTCGCGATCTTTTTGCCGGCATGGCTGTTGGTGGTCGGGCTTTTGCCATTCTGGGATCGCGTGCGTCATATTGCATCGATGCGGGCCGGATTGATGGGGGTGAACGCCGCGGTTGTCGGCCTTTTGGCCGCGGTGCTTTATGATCCGATCTGGACCGGCGCCATTCTTGATGTGTTTGATATTGGCTGTGTGGTGCTGGTCTTTGCCATTCTGCAATGGCGGATCGTGCCGGTCTGGGCCGTGGTTGGTACCGGTGCTGTGATCGGTTATCTGGTCGGGGTTTTGTGACGCGCGCGGCCTTGATCAGCCGTCAGTGGCCTCGACGGGCGCGTCCGCACTATCGGGTTCCGGGGTATCGGTCGGCATGTTGGCTTTGTCCGGGAATACGGCACTCAGCTCGCTGATGAACTGGCGCAGATCAAATGCACTGCGTTTGCGTGTGACGCCAAACCGCACGATCACCAGATCACGCGACGGAATAACCGTCAGGGATTGTCCATCATGACCAAGCGAGAAAAAGGCATCCTCGGGCAGTTGGGTGATGTCTTCGCGCGGCATGCCATCCTCATCCCGGCTGCCGGGCAGATCTAGCCACCAATGCGCTCCATACAAACCATGCGGGTCTTCTGCCGCCGGGCTGGTCGAATACCCCACCCAACCTTCGGGCAGCAGACGTTCATCGTTCCATACGCCATCCTGCAGGAACAGCTGCCCGATCTTGGCCCAGTCGCGCGCCGATGCATGCATGAAGCTTGAAGCGATAAAATACCCTTCCGGGTCGGTTTCGATCACCGCACTGCTCATGCCCAGCGGGCGGAACAGAAGTTCCGTCGGGCGGCTGAGATAGGTTGTGCGTGAACCGCTCAGATTGCGGATCGCAGCCGAAAGGATGTTACTGGCCCCGGAATTATAGGAAAACTCACTGCCCGGCGTGTTTTCAAGCGGTTTGGAAACAGCAAATCCGGCGGCAGCGGGTTCGATAAACAGCATCTGCACCACATCCGATAACGGATTGGCATAGCTTTCATCAAACTCAAGGCCGCTTCGCATGCGCAGCAGATCATCGTAATTGATGGTTGCGCGCGGGTCGCCCGGTTCTGCCTGCCATTCATTGATCAGGACCGGGTCCTGAAGATCGGCAATCATGCCTTCGAACCGCATGCGCCCCAGAATGACGTTGAACACGCTTTTGGTCATCGACCAGCCCGGAAGCGGTGTATCGGCCGTAATCCCCTCAGCATAGCGTTCGGCGACCACTTTGCCATCATGCAGGATAACAACTGCACGCGTTCGGCGTTCGGGATGCAATCCCGGCTCATCCATGACATCAAACAGGATGTTGTTAAGTTCCCTGCGATCGACATTGGCCGGAAGGGATGCGGGCAGAAGCGGGCGCGCCTCAACCGGTTTCATCACCGGCGTTGCGTTGCGCAACTGTGCGATATGCTCGGCATCATCGGCCAGTGTGCAGCCAAGGTTCGGGCGATAAACCGCAAAACGTTTGCGAAAGCCGAAAGCGTGCGCACTGATGGTCTGATTGCGCAAATCGACATTGGTGGTGATCAGCGATAACAGGGGATTATTGTCCGCAAGAACATCGACTTCGCGTGCACGCGTCGATGTCAGGCCATTTACGAAAATGGCGGAACACATGATCTTGGCACTATAGGCCGCCCCGACGGGGGCCAGCCAGATAAAGAAAACAGCAAGAACAGACAGGCCGATCAATATCAGTCCGATAAAGATGGCCTTGATCCACTGCATTCCACTTCCCTAAATCTTTTTGAATTTGTTGGGGTAGGAAAGGGTCGCCTGCTTCGCGGGATAGGTCAAGCCATCGTATCGTATAGTTCCATTACGATTTTTGTCTAATAAAGGCTTTGCTGGAATTCGAATTCCTGATGGAAATCAGGAAACCGGCAAAATAGAACCCGCCCAGAACCGCCGCAGCCCCGGCCCAGCCATTGCGATCAATCATCGCCCCGGCAAAGGGCGGCACGACAACGACGAAAATTTCGGCAAACTGGGCGAGCATCCCTTGCAGGGCAGGCATCGAAAGGCCGTCCTTGGCGATTTTCGGCAACAGCGCAAAGCACGTCCCGGCCACGGCCCCCTGACACACGTTAAATATGATCAGGGCTGTGATGCTCAGCGGGACCGAGGTGCTGACAAACAGGGTCGAGATTGCAACGGCCATGATCGGCAGAAACAGCATCAGGATTTTTCTGCCCGGAACGTCGCGACCCAAAACGGCGCCAGCAGCCACACTGCCGACAATATTTCCGGCAATTGCCGTCGTGCCGATGATCCCGGCCGACAGTGCAATTCCGATATCAAGATTATCGGCCAGCATCGCAGGCATGAAGGCAACGGCGGCTGATGTCGCTCCGGCAAAGGCGCCAAAGGTCAATGCGACCTGAAGGGCGGTACGGGATTTCAAAACACCGATGACGCCCAAAAGTAGCGATCGGCGCGTGCTGCCGGTTTCAGGTTTGTCCATAAAGGCCAAAAGCGGCAGTAAAACAAGGATTGGCAGGGTGCAGGCGCCAACAGCAAGGCGCCAGTCAAGCCAGGTGACCACGGCGGCACTGATCCAGTTGCCCAGTGCAATGCCAACCGGGATAAAGGTGCCCCAGATGCTCATGGCCATGGCGACCAGCTTCGGATTTTTGAATGCCGCCATCCAGCTTGGCGCACCGACGACTATCAGAAGATAGCCAACACTGGTGACAAGCCGCCCGACATATAAAAGCGCGCTTGCACTTGCGGTGGCAAAAATCAGGGCGCCCAAAATCATCATCACACCGCCAAGTACCAGTGATTTGCGCAATCCTGCACGTGCGGCCCAGACCCCAGCGGGAATGGCACAAAGTGCGCCTGCTGCGGTAATCAGCGATGCCACCAACCCAAATTCCGCCTGACTAAGCCCGAACCCCGCGCGCAAATCCGGCGCAATCGGGCCAATCAGCCCGACCTGCATCGAGGCGGTCAGTCCAAGTCCGTAAAGAACAATGACGGCGGTGATGGGCGGCATCGGTCCATTCCATGGGGCATGCATCAGCGGGGCGCGTGACCTGATTACCCGATATCGCCCACTGAAAGCCACGTATGAAATATGCGCGGCCCGATCAGATCAGATGTGATCAGATCAGATCAGATCAGATGTGTTTTGGTTGCTGATCAAAGCCGGTGGTCAGACGAACCGCCGTGCCGTCCGAGAGGAAAAAGCGCTCCCACAGGATATAACTATCGACAATCCGCAATGGATCGCCATCCCGGCGAGAGTTTTCAAAGGTCAGGTGATCAGTCTGATCTTCGTGCCACCCCAGATCATGCAGGCTTTTTTCCGCCGACGCGATTTCCGGGGTGGCAAACCGCCAAAGCGAGGTGCCCAGAAGTGGTGCGACTTCCCGTTGCCATTCGTTTTCACGCGGGCTGGACGCACAAAGCAACCGGTGTGATCGATCTTCGATCAGATGCACGCGTTGTGATGAATGCAAGACCAGCCGTTTGATGGCCTGATCCAGACGGAAATTGCGTTTGTGCGTCATCATTTGATGGATCAGGTCATATTGCAGCGGGGCCGGGCTTTGCGCCCCGCTTTCCCAGCGCGATACGGTCGCCTGTGTTACGCCGAGAATATCGGCCAGACGCGATTGCTTGATATCGCTTGTGCGTCGCCATTGGCGCAAAAGGCGACCAAAATCCTTGTCTGGTGCGGTGCTGTTGGACAGGCGTTTCATGACGATCAACCGGTTTTGGACAGAACCCAATCTATCACAGAATGCGGTGGCGGACAGCCGTGTCGCAATCAGGCGGCAAACCGACCGATATCAATTTGGCAACGGCCATATTTGCGGCTGTCGCAAAGCTCAAACCCATCCAGCGTGATTTCCGGATCACGCGGATCACGCTCGGCCACGATCAGGGTATTGCCATCAATCCAGCCTGCCTTGGCAAGGGCTGCGATGCTGGGTTCGATCAATTCCTTGCCATAGGGCGGATCAAGAAACACCATGCTGGCCGGTTGGCTTGCACGTGGAGGCTTGGTGGCGTCTGCACGCTGGGCACGGGCCTGATCGGAAATACGAAGCGTGTCGATATTCTGTTCAATAATCGCAATCGCCTTGCGATCATTATCAAAAAACACTGCCTGATCTGCCCCGCGTGAAATGGCTTCAAGCCCCAGCGCGCCGGATCCGGCAAAGGCATCCAGAATGACGCCGTCATAAAGCGGATTGAAGTCATCCTCATACCAACGCGATGCGTGGGACAGGATGCTAAACAGTGCTTCGCGCACGCGATCGAGCGTCGGGCGTGTGTCGCGTCCTTCCGGTGCGTTCAAGACCCGGCCACGATGGGTGCCGCCAACAATCCGCATTTGGCTCAGTCCTTCTTGCCGCCGCGCGGGCGGTTGCCAGCAGGCTTGCGACCAGTCGGTTTGCCGGTTGGTTTACCTTGTGGTTTGCCGCGACCACCATCACGTCCGGCGTTGCGTCCGCCGTCACGACCACCATCACGTCCCCCGGCAGCCTTGCCGTCCGCACTGTACCGGCCGCGACCCTTGTTGGTCGGGCGTGCGGATCCGCGTTCTTCGCGCATGTCACGTTCCTGCCGCCCCGAACCGGATGCCGCTTTGCCACGGCCACCTGCGCGCGGTGCGGCACCGATGCGGGGTCCCTTGCGGGCCGTACCCGAACGTTCGCGGGTTTCGCGCTGCTCGGTGGCGTCGTCGGCTTCTGCGTTGGCATCAGGACCGCCTTGCGGCCGTTTTCGCTGGGCCGGTTGGCCAAAAACGGTACGCGGGGCTTTGGGGCGCGCGGTACCGCCACGGGCGACGGATTTCTTTTCGGAAACCTTGGAATAGTCCCCCTTGAAGAAGGCCGCGAGCTGTTCTTTCATCACCTTGCCGGTGACTTCCTCGCACTCGCCCGGGGCCAGATTGCCCAGCTGGAACGGACCATAGGACACGCGCATCAAACGCGTGACTGGCCAGCCGAGATGTTCCATAACACGGCGGATTTCCCGGTTCTTGCCTTCGCGAAGCGTCACCGTCATCCAGGCATTGGTGCCTTTTTGAACATCAACCTCGGCATGGATGGAGCCGTAATTGACCCCATCGACCGTCACACCGTCTTCAAGCTGCTTGAGCTTGGCTTCATCAATCTGACCATGCACGCGCACACGATACCGGCGTGCCCAGCCTGTGGCGGGCAGTTCCAGATAACGGGCAAGCTCGCCATCATTGGTCAGCAACAGCAACCCTTCGGAGTTCAGGTCAAGTCGCCCGACCGAGATCACGCGCGGCACATAGCTTGGCAGATGCTCAAAGACCGTATCGCGGCCCTGTTCGTCGCGGTGGCTGGTGACCAGACCGCGCTTTTTAAACAGGCGCCAAAGACGCGGCTTTTCCTTTTCCGGCAGCGGCTTGCCATCTACGATGATCTCGTCTTCGTCGGTCACGGTGACTGCCGGGGTTTCAAGCTTCTTGCCATTAAGGCGCACAAGCCCCTCGGCGATCATGCGTTCGGCATCGCGGCGGGAGCAAACACCGGATCGCGCAATGCGCTTGGCAATGCGTTCTGGCTTGTTGTCATCCGGGGTGGTGTTTTTGTCGCTCATTTGCGGGCCTCGGAAATCAGGGCGTCAAAAATCTTCGCATCGCCCGAACTGATATGGAATTCGGGATGCCACTGGACCCCGAGACAATAACGATATTTCGGATGTTCAATCCCTTCGATAACACCATCGGGCGCATAGGAATTGATGATCACATCCGGGCCAACCCCGTCAGCCGCCTGATGGTGGGCGGAATTGACCGACAGTGTTTTCACATCGCCAACGATTTTGGCCAGAAGCGTATTGGGCTCAACCGTCACATCATGGCCCGGCTCGTTGCGCGGGTTTGGCTGTTCGTGGGGCAGGCAGTTTTCAATGCTGTCGGGGATATGCTGGATCAGCGATCCGCTCAGAATAACATTCAAAAGCTGCTGACCACCACAAATGCCCAGAACCGGCATGTCGCGCTCAAGCGCGCCTTCGGCCATTGCCCATTCAAATTTGGTGCGCCGATCCTTGGTGACAACAGTGTCATGGGTTTCCGTCGCGCCAAACAGGGTCGGGTCAACGTCAAACGCCCCGCCGGTGACCACCAGCCCGTCAATCAGATCGAGCAGGTCTGGCACCAGCTCAACCTCATGGGGCAGGGGCATCGGAATGCCGCCAGCCTCGGTCACCGCACCGGCATAGTTTTCACGCAGCGCATACCACGGGAATTTGGAATATCCGCCCGGTTCTTCGGAATCGAGAGTGATACCAATGATCGGCTTGCGCGTGGTCATGATGAAAACAACCTTGGTGCTGGTGACGGGATTGAGAATTAAAGTTAGCCGGAAACTACCTGTGTAACCCTTTAAGGGCAACGGCAATTCACGCCGATGGTCCATGCGTTCTGTGCAAACAGCCACCGATTGCAAGCTATACCGATACGCCGTGATGATGGCTTGACCGATGATGTGTGTGGTAGCACTCTGAATGCACACACCCTAAAATGAAGTAAAAACAAGATCAGCCGTGACACGGGACGTTCTTTGTCACAAGGCACAAGCGGGATGGAAAGATCATGAGTGCAGACAGCTATATGGATATGGCGCTTGAAGAAGCCCGTGCCGCCGCCCGGCGCGGCGAAGTGCCCGTCGGTGCCGTTCTGGTCGATGCCGATAGTGGCGAGGTGCTCGCGCGCGCCGGCAACCTGACCGAGGAAATGAACGATCCGACCGCCCATGCCGAAATCCTCGTCATCCGGGCCGCCGCCGGGGCCAAGGGTGAACCGCGTCTGCCCAACTGCGATCTTTACGTCACGCTTGAACCGTGCCCAATGTGCGCGACCGCCATTTCATTTGCCCGTCTGCGGCGTGTCTATTTCGGGGCCTATGACCCCAAGGGCGGCGGGGTGGATCACGGCCCGCGCGTATTTGAAAGCACAAGCTGCCATCACCGCCCGGAAGTCTATGGCGGGATCGGCGAGGTCGAGGCCGCCAAGCTTCTGAAGGATTTCTTTGGCAGCTTGCGCTAGGCGTTTCATTGGTTGGTTGTTTGGGGCCGAAGCTTAGTTTTCCGGCACTTCGCGAAACATCACCATGCCGCCGTGATAAAGCACGTCATTTTCAAAATGGCCATCGGCGGTGAAGCCGGTATCATCCTGATAGGTGATGTAATTGCCCGAGACCTGATAATCGCCCTGATAGGCGGATTGCCGGGTGCCACGGGCCTCGTCATAGCGGCCATTAGCACGCAATTCCTGACGGATATGACCATCTTTTGTCACCCACATGCCGACATAGGGATGGGGCAGGTTTTCTGTGCTTTTGGGCATTTCCGGCTCCTGTTGGCCAAGGGCTGGTGGTGCGAACACCACCAGCAAGGTTAGAAAGCAGAAGAATTGCAGGCCGGTTTTCATCAAAATGCCGATGCGGTCGGACGCACGATCACCTCGTTAACGTCGACGTCTTCGGGTTGATCAAGCGCATAAAGCACGGCCCGTGCAATCGCATCCGGGGTAAGGGCGATCTGACGGAACTGGGTCAGCAGATCCTTGCTGGTCGGATCGGTGATGTCATGACCCAGTTCGGTTTCCACCACGCCCGGTGAAATCGTGGTTACGCGAACATTGGTGCTTTCTTGGCGCAGGCCTTCGGAAATCGCGCGGACCGCATATTTCGTGCCGCAATAGACAGCGGCACTTGGCACCACCGAATGGGCTGCGATCGATGCGGTGTTGATGACATGACCGCGACCCTGTTCCTTAAACAGCGGTAGGACAGCAGCGATGCCGTTCAGGACCCCGCGAATGTTCACATTGATCATGTTGTCCCATTCGGCGGTTTTAAGTTCCGACATGGGCGCAAGCGGCATCACACCGGCATTGTTGAAGATCGCATCAACCCGGCCAAACAGGTTGTGGGCGTGATAAACAAGCGCCTCGACACTGTCGGCATCGGTGACATCGACGGATCGGGTCATGGTTGATCCGCCGGCGGCCTCGATCTCGGCTGCGATCTCGTTGAGGCGTTCGGTGCGCCGTGCTGCCAGAACAACCCGGGCACCATGGCGAGCAAGAAGTTTTGCGGTCGCTTCGCCAATGCCGCTGCTGGCACCGGTGATGATGACGGTTTTGTTTTCGACGTAATTGATCTGGTTCGACATGACATCCTCCGTGTGTTTGCGTCACGGCGCTTAACCTGTCGTCTAAAGTGGGATTTCGAAATACACAGAACTCGAAACCGATTGCCTATTCCTCCAAGTGGCGATGTCTGTGCTTTTCCCGCTCGCCCACGGGTGTATATTCCATGGAAGGAAAACCAAGGGATTCTGGATGGAAAACTATCAAAGACTGTGTGCGCTGATTGACAAATACTGCGATCCGGATGGCACGGCCAAAACTTCGATTGATCCGGTGTCGCTGTATCGTTCAACCGGTCCGTCCCTCAAGGTGCCGACGATTTACCGGCCTTGCCTGTGCCTGATTATCTCGGGCGTCAAGGAAGTCACCCTTGGCGATGAGATGTTTCGATATCAGCGCGGCCAACTCCTGGCGGCGTCGGTAGACTTGCCGATTGTCGGCCATGTGACGGTGGCCAGCACCGATACGCCCTATCGCAGTTTGTCGCTGGATCTTGATGCCAAGACCCTTGGTGATCTGGTGACGGATATGGGCCTTGATCTGGGTATGGATGGTGAAAGCAGCCGCGGGCTTTTTGTCGAGGAAACGTCGCAGGAACTTATGGACTCCGTCCTTCGCGTCGTCGAATTGCTGGATCGGCCTGATGAGAGGCAGGTCATGTTGCCGATGTTGATCCGCGAAGTGCATTATCGTTTGCTGCGCACCGGCAAAGGGATCGAAATCGCGCGTCTGGCAATGGGGGGTAGCACCATGCAGCGCATTTCATCCGTCCTGCGATTGATGAAGGATAACTTTACTAAGCCGCTTCTGGTCGAGGAGCTGGCAAACCATGCCAATATGAGCCCGTCTTCCTTCCATCATCATTTCAAGCAGGTCACGGCAATGAGCCCGCTTCAGTACCAAAAGCGCCTGCGCCTGACGATGGCACGTCAGATCATGCTGGCCGAGATGAAGGATGCGGCAAGTGCGGCCTATGCGGTGGGGTATGAAAGCACATCGCAATTCAGTCGCGAATATTCCCGCATGTTTGGCGCCCCACCGATGCGCGATATCACCGCCATTCTGGGGCAGTCGCGACATCCGGGCGCACACGGAAATATCCCCGGCAGCCAAATCTGATTGCCGGGGATCAAATATGCGTTGTCGTGGTGGCTGGGTTAACCCTGTTGCTGATTACCCAGTGCCGGCAAGTGCTGGAACATCCAGGTTTCACTGAGCGGGCTATCGCCGCGCTTCAGATACATCCGAAGGTCAACCGGATCGGTGCCAGAAGCTTTAAGGTCAAAGGCCGCGCGCCAGATACGCGTATCCATGATCGGTTCGATCTTCGTACGGACAATCTCGCCGCGTGAGGATGTCACAACCACTTCCGGGAATTCGCCATAGGCAAGGGTTCCCAAAACCTCGCCTTCGAACTCGACGGAAAACTTGATCTCGTCTTTCGGGCGGTTGGTGCCGGGCTCTCCGCCACGGCCCATGCGGGTGGCGGTGGCGCGTGCGAGTTCCTTGACCGGGAAAGGATTGTGGGCCTGCCAATGCAGGCGGTATTTGAACTGATAGCTGTTGCCTGCCTTGGCTTCGCCATTGGGCACCCAGAAGGCGGCAATGTTATCGTGGATTTCATCGTCGGTCGGGATTTCGATCAGCTGTACCGCGCCGTCATTCCATTCACCTTTCGGTTCGACCCACAGGCTCGGGCGGCGGTGATAGCGCACGCCATCCAGATAGTTATTTACATCGCGATCTCGCTGCATCAGGCCAAAGCCACGCGGGTTATGGTCGCCAAAGGCCGATGCGCGAATGGTTTCCGGGTTATTGAGCTGTCGCCAGATGCGCTCGCCGCCACCGGTCCAGAGCTCCAACCCGTCGCTGTCATGCACTTCCGGGCGCCAGTCAAAGCGGAATGATTTGTTCTGTTCGGAATACCAGAACATGCTGGTTAGCGGCGCGATGCCCAGCCGTTCGATGTCTTTTCGCACAAACAGATGCTTTTCAACATCCATGGTGACCCCTTCGCCGCGATAAAGCAGGAATTTATAGGCACCCG
This sequence comes from Thalassospira sp. ABL2_045, assembly GCF_056161285.1. Lineage (NCBI taxonomy): Bacteria > Pseudomonadati > Pseudomonadota > Alphaproteobacteria > Rhodospirillales > Thalassospiraceae > Thalassospira > Thalassospira sp. ABL2_045. The sequence continues at coordinate 31,895 of NZ_JBSWYV010000012.1, forward strand.
TGATGCTCGGCCCATCCAGCAGGGCATAGACCGTCACCGGGTCTTCGGGGTTCTTGGCCGGTTCGATAAAGAACTGTCGGAAATCGGGGAATTCTTCGGGGGTGTTGGACGCAGTATTGACCGCGATCCCGCGTGCCGACAGGCCATATTGGCCTTCATCACCAATGGCGCGGAAATACGAAGCGCCAAGAAACGCCGCCCAGTCCTGGGTTTTCCAATCATCACGCGCCTGATTTTCATGCAGGCGGAAACCGGCAAAGCCGCTATTGGCGGGCAGTTGGTGGGCAATGCTGTCTTCAGGCATGTCAAAGTAATCGGGCTTATAGATCACCTCGCGCGCCTGCCCGTTTTCTAAAAGATACATATGCACCGGTTTGGCGAAATACATACCCAGATGGAAGAAGGTCAGCGGATAGGTGCCCGATCCGTCAGAAAACGGCGAATGATCGCGTTTGTAATGCAGCTTGCCATGGGTATCGTAATCGATCTTGCCGACAATTTCCGGGTTCGGGGCAACAGGTGCTTCATAGGGCTCGGTCGCCATTACCTTGGCGCGTTCGATCAGGCTGGCAAAATCAAAGCTTTGCGCATTGCCCAGATCAAGACCGGAGACCTCGGCCATCGCATGGCTATAAAGCGACATTCCCGGCAGGATCAGGCCAGCGGCGGCGATGGATTTCAAAAAGCGTCTGCGTTCCACGGAAGTCGTCATTTTCACCATGTTCCGATGATTGCGTTACTCGGCAAAGCATACCGGGCAGTGTGGAGGTAATCGGGACGAATGATGGCAAATTCAAGGTGACGATACGCTGACCTGACACGGACGCGCGGCGCTTGACGAACAGTGTTATTTGTGTGAAATCAATTTCTTGTCGGTATCCGAAATTCGGATAAAGGGAATTCGATGTGGTCTGGTCTTGCCAGATCATTGACCGAAGCTGCCCCCGCAACTGTAGGCGGTGAGCATTTTCTGATTTAGCCACTGGGTAATGCCCGGGAAGGCCAGAAAATGCAGTGACCCGTGAGCCAGGAGACCTGCCGACATAAGCACGACGGACCGGGCGGGGTGCCCCGGAGGATGTCGGTACATGTCGCGTTATCCGCAGGTTGGAGCTCATTCTATCTGCGTTTAATCCCGAACATTTCCCGCCATTTTTCAGCACGCTAGCCAGTCCCTTGACGAGAGCAACTGTGATGTTATGTTATAACATAACATTTATGAGGCGGGTTGGTTCCATTCCATAAAAAGGGTTTCGATCTGCCTCCGTGAGAGGACAATGACGTGATTACAATGAACAAACAGGGTCTGGCAGTCGGGGTGATTGCTGCTGGATTGGCATTCATGAGTGTGGGCGCTCAAGCAACCGATTATCCGCTGACGCTTGAGAATTGCGGGCGCAGCGTGACTTTTGAAAAGGCACCGGAACGCGTTGTTTCGCTTGGCCAAAGCAATACCGAAATCCTGTATCGGTTGGGATTGGCTGACAAGGTTGTCGGAACCGCTGTGTGGTTTAATCCGGTGGCAGAGAAATACCGCGAAGCCAATGCCAAGGTGAAGCGCCTGGCCGATAATGATCCCAGCTTTGAAAGTGTTGTTGGTCAGAAACCAGATCTTGTCACCAACCAGTATCAGTGGCATGTCGGCCCGAACGGTGCGGTCGGCACGGTCGCGCAGTTCAATGAGCTGTCCATTCCGGTTTATACCGCACCGGCCGATTGTGTCGGCAAGGATAACAGCACGGGTGGGGATGGTACGCGCCTTGATGCGTTTTCGATGGATCTGATCTATCAGACGATCAGCGAAATGGCCCTGATCTTTGACGTTGAAGATCGCGGTGAAAAGCTTGTTGCAGACCTGCGCGCCCGTGAACAGGCGGCGCGGGCCAGTGTCGAAAGCATCGATGGTAGCGGTATCAGCGCCCTTTTCTGGTTCTCAAGCGCCGAGATTGATGTTGATCCCTATGTTGCCGGGCAAAAAGGTGCACCGGGTTATATCGCCAATATCCTGAATGTCAGAAATGTCATCGACAGTGACGATGAATGGCCGAAAGTCGGTTGGGAAACTATTGCGCGCGCCAATCCGGACATTATCGCAATCGGCAAAATGGAACGTCGCCGTTTCCCGGCTGATGACTGGGAGCTGAAAATGAAGTTTCTCAAATCCGATCCGGTGACCAGTCAGATGGATGCGGTTCGCAATGACCGGATTGTGGTGATTGACGCAATGTCGATGAATCCGACGATCCGTACCATCGATGGTATTGAATTGATGGCCAAGGCGATTGTCGATCTGCGCCAGAGCCAAATCAATTGACGGTCCTGCTATCTTCAATCGTCGGACGTCGCACCAGCGCAGCTTTTGCTGCGCTGGTGTTGCTTGGCCTCGCGCTCGCCTTTGCCGCGTCGGTGGGGGAAACATCCATCCCGATCCGTACGGTGATGGATACCATCGCCAATCATGTGTGGGGTGCCGGTTACGCGATTGATCCGATTGATTCCGGTATTGTCTGGAACTATCGCCTGAGCCGGGCGGTGGTTGCTGCGTCCTGCGGGGCGGCATTGGCCCTGTCCGGCGCAGTCCTGCAGGCACTTTTACGTAATGCGCTTGCCGATCCCTATTTGCTTGGTATTTCTGCCGGGGCGTCAACGGGGGCGGTCAGTGTTGCGATGCTCGGTATCGGGGCTGGCATGTTTGGCATGTCGGAGGGCGCGTTTATCGGCTCTGTCGTGGCGTTTGCCTTTGTCTCGCTGCTGGCGTTGCAGGCAGGACGCGGCACCGGTGCGATCATTTTGGCGGGTATTGCCGGTGCGCAGCTTTTTAATGCCCTGACGTCGTTTATCGTCACAAAGTCCGCGAGTGCCGAGGAAGCTCGCGGCATCATGTTCTGGCTTTTGGGTAATCTAAGTGGTGTGCGCTGGCCGGATGCGTCACTTGCCCTGCCGATCGCCATTGTTGGATTGCTGGTCTGTCTTTGGCATGCGCGCGCACTTGATGCCTTTACCTTCGGTCGGGACTCAGCCGCATCACTTGGTGTGCCGGTGCGTCGTGTTTACGTCATCCTGATTGGGGTTTCGGCGCTGATGACGGCGGTGATGGTCAGTATTGTCGGATCCATCGGGTTTGTCGGGCTGGTTATTCCGCATGCGGCGCGTTTCTTCGTTGCCAATCGTCATGGGCTTTTGTTGCCCTTGTCCGCATTGATCGGCGCACTTTTCCTTGTCGGGGCGGATGTGATTTCCCGGGTGATTGTGCCGGGGCAGGTTCTGCCAATCGGGGTGATTACGGCCCTTGTCGGTGCGCCGGCCTTCGCGCTTATTCTCTGTCACGGAAGGGTCTTGCGATGACCTTGGAACTTCGCAATGTCGACTGGTCGGTCGGTTTCAAAAAGATCGTGCGGGATGTCAGCTTGCGCGTTGAGCCGGGCGAATTCCTTGGCGTCATCGGCCCGAATGGATCGGGTAAAACCAGCATGATGTCGGTTTTGGCCGGTATCCGCCCGCCATCTGATGGCATGGCGCTGCTTGACGACCAAGCAATGGGCAAGGTTGGGCGTCGCAATCTGGCGCGCCGGATCGGATTTGTCGAACAGCAGGCCGATACCATTGATCGCATCACCGTGCGCGAAGCTGTTTCGCTTGGGCGGACACCCTATCTCAGTCTGCTCTCGCCTTGGTCCGGGGGCGATGATGATATCGTTGCCAACGCGCTTGAACGGGTTGCGATGGCCAATATGGCGGACCGCATATGGCACACATTGTCCGGTGGGGAAAAGCAACGGGTTCATATCGCCCGTGCACTGGCACAGCAACCTGATTACCTGTTTCTGGATGAGCCGACCAACCATCTTGATATCCGTCATCAGCTTGGGCTTTTGGAGCTGGTGCATGATTTGCCGGTGACTGTGGTGGCTGCTCTGCATGACCTGAACCATGCAGCGCTGTTTTGTGATCGGATCGCGATGATGGATGGGGGACAGCTGATCGCAATCGGAACGCCGCGCGAGATTTTGACCCGCAAGAATTTGCGAGATGTGTTTGGTGTCGAGGCCGATATCGAAATCGAAAGCGATGGTCGTTGTCACATCCGATATCGGGTCGGTGGCGAGATGGATGTTGAAATCAAGAAAGGCCGGGTTGCGTAAACCGGCCTTTCTTGGTTTCGGATGTTTAATCCGATTATATCTGTTCGCGGGCAACCGCGCGCCAGCCGATATCGCGGCGACAGAAACCACCTTGCCAGTCAATCGCATCAACCGCCTCATAGGCGCGTCTCTGGGTTTCGGTCACCGTCGCACCACGTGCGGTCACGCCAAGAACGCGGCCACCGGTCGCGACCAGCTTGTCGCCATCCATTTTGGTGCCAGCATGCAGGACCTTGACCTTGTTCATGGCATCTGCCGCCGGGACGTTCTTGATCTCGGTACCTTTTTCATAAGACCCCGGATAGCCCTTGGCGGCCATGACGACGATCATGGCGGTTTCGTTGTGCCATTCGGGTTTGACGTTGTTGAGTGTGCCGGTCGCGGCACCATCGAGGATATCAAGCACGTCGGATTTCAGACGGGTCATCAGGACCTGACATTCCGGATCGCCGAAACGGATGTTGTATTCGATCAGTTTCGGATTGCCGGCATCATCAATCATCAGACCGGCAAACAGCACGCCCTTGAACGGATGACCTTCATTTGCCATGCCCTTGACGGTCGGAATGATGATCTGATCCATGACCTTGGCTTCGACTGCATCGGTAAAGACCGGGGCCGGGGAATAGGCGCCCATGCCGCCCGTATTGGGGCCGGTATCGCCTTCGCCAACAGCCTTGTGATCCTGGGCTGCGACCAGCGGAATGACGTTTTCACCATCGCAAACAGCAAAAAATGAGGCTTCCTCACCTTTGAGGAATTCCTCGATCACGATTTCTGCACCGGCATCGCCAAACTTGCCGCCCACCATGCATTCGTCAATGGCAGCAAAGGCTTCGTCATTTGTCATACAAATGGTGACACCCTTGCCAGCCGCCAGACCATCGGTCTTGACCACAATCGGCGCACCCTGTTTTTCGACAAAGGCCTTGGCGTCCTTGGGCTCGGTAAAACGGCCATACGCCGCAGTTGGCACGCCGAACTTTGCCACCATGTCCTTCATGAAGCCTTTGGAGCCTTCAAGCTGGGCTGCGGCCTTGGAACAGCCAAAGGATTTGATGCCCTCGGCATCAAGCGCATCGACAAGACCCGCAACCAGCGGCGCTTCCGGGCCGACAACGACCAGATCAACCGCGTTGTCCTTGGAAAATTTCACCAGACCATCAATGTCGCTATCTGAAATCGCAACGCATTCGGCCGAATCCGCAATGCCGGCATTGCCCGGTGCGCACCACAGTTTGGAGATGCGCGGGCTGCGCGCAATCGCCCAGCACAGTGCGTGTTCACGTCCGCCGCCGCCAACGACCAGAACCTTCATGACTTTATCCTTCGACTTGTCCGATTGCTTGATGGTCCAAGCGTGATGAACTAGGCTTGTTGCCAAGTACGCCACGCCCTGCATTTCATGCGGGCTTTTAGCATAAAGTACCCTTGATGACGCAAGATTTGTTCGACCCTTACGCCCCGGTTCCCGAAACGCCTGCAAAATCGGGAAATACGCCCGAATTTTCGGTTTCCGACCTGTCAAACGCGCTGAAACGCACAGTCGAGGATGCCTTTTCCTTTGTCCGGGTGCGCGGCGAAATTTCCGGGTTCAAGCGTGCTGCCAGCGGGCATCTGTATCTTGCACTCAAGGACGACAAGGCGGTGCTGGATGGCGTGTGCTGGCGCGGGCAGGCGGGCAAGCTTGGCCTTGTGCCCGAAGACGGCATGGAAGTCATCGTCACCGGACGACTAACGACATTCCCCGGTCGGTCGAAATACCAGATCGTCATCGAGACGATGGAAGTGGCGGGCGAAGGCGCGCTTTTAAAGCTTCTGGAAGAACGCAAAAAGAAACTCGCCGCGGAAGGTTTGTTTGAGCCGGAACGCAAAAAGCCGATCCCGTTCCTGCCTGATGTCATTGGCATTGTCACATCACCCACCGGGGCGGTGATCCGTGATATCATGCACCGCCTGCGCGATCGTTTTCCGCGCCGGGTTCTGCTGTGGCCCGTGCTGGTACAGGGGCAGGGGGCGGCTGATCAGGTCGCTGAGGCCGTGCGGGGTTTTAATGATCTTTTGCCCTATGGCCAGATCCCGCGTCCCGATGTGCTGATCGTTGCGCGCGGTGGCGGGTCACTTGAAGATTTGTGGTCGTTTAACGAGGAAGTTGTCGCCCGTGCGGTGGCTGAATCTGACATTCCGGTGATATCGGCCGTCGGGCATGAAACCGACACCACCCTGATTGATTTTGTCTCTGATCTGCGCGCCCCAACCCCAACCGGGGCGGCGGAAAAGGCTGTGCCGGTGCGAAGCGAACTGATCGGGCAGGTCGAGGAAGATGGTCTGCGTCTGGCACAGGCTGTGCGGCGTTTGGGTGTTGAGAAGAAAACAGCTCTTGAAAGTCTGGCGCGCGGTTTGGGTGATCCCAAACGCATGCTCGAAGAACGCAGTCAGACCCTTGATAACTGGGCGGATCGATTGCCGCGCGCGGCCGTCAATGTCACGCAGCAGGCACGTGCACGCTTGAATGAAGCCAGTGCGCGACTGGTCAGTCCGCGTGAACAGCTTTCGGAAAAACGCGGACGTCTGGAAAATGCCGCCCTGCGTTTGGACGGGGCGATGAAATCGGCCCTGCAGATGCAGCAATCATGTCTTGATCGGGCAAGTGCCGGTCTGCGCCCTCGTGATGCCAAACGTGATATGGCACGCGCCGACAAGCAGATCATTGATCTGGCCAGCCGTCTGCAGAGGGCAGTTCGCAATACCCTGACGCGAGAGGCCGAAGGGCTGGCGCGTTATGACAGGCTTCTGGAGAGCTATTCCTATCGCAATGTACTCAAACGCGGGTTCGCGGTGGTGCGTGATGGCGCAGGTAACCTGATTGGCAAGTCGGCCGATATCGTTGCGGGTGAGGGCTATGATCTTGAAATGGGCGATGGCGTTACCCGGGTAACAGCAGGCGAGGGTGTCGATGTCAAATCCGCTTCTGACGCGGGTGGTGGCTCGCCAGAAGCGCATAAAGAATCATCCGCCGAACCGGCAGCAGCGAAACCCGAAAAGCCCACCAAGCCAAAACCGGCAAAGAAGAAAAACCCGCGTCCTAAGGACGATGACAGGCAAGGGAGCCTTCTGTAATGCGTAAAACCATTTCCGGCATGCTGGCGCTGGCTGGCCTTTTGGTGATTGGCGCGTCTGCCCAGGCCGCCGAGCCGACCTACAAGGGTGCGTTTGTTCAGGGCGGGATCGTGTTTGGACAAACCGATGCCGGATCGAAGGTGCTGCTTGATGACGAGGCAATTGACACAATCGCACCCGATGGCCGGTTTGTTTTGGGCTTTCCGCGCGACTACGAAGGCCCGGCACGGGTCAGCATCCAGCATGCCGATGGCAGCATCGAGGCGTTCAGCTACGAGATAACGGATCGCGAATTTAACATTCAGCGAATTGATGGGCTGGCCCCCAAAATGGTCAATCCGGACCCGGAAGTGATCAGCCGCATTCAGGATGATTCGCGTCAGGCGCGTGAAGCGCGAACCGAACGCTTTTCCGAGGACTTCCTGCAAAGTGGTTTTATCTGGCCGGCAGTTGGTCCGATCAGTGGCGTTTACGGATCACAACGCATCCTGAACGGGGAACCGCGCGCACCGCATTGGGGCATTGATATCGCCGTTCCGGCTGGCACGCCCGTCATCGCACCGGCAGATGGTATTGTGACACTGGCGCATCCCGATATGTATTTCTCCGGTGCGACCCTGTTTATCGACCACGGCCTTGGTGTTGTGTCGGCCTTTTTGCACCTGTCGGAGATGGAGGTGCAGGTCGGCGATGTCGTGCGTCAGGGCGATGTGATTGCCAGGGTGGGATCATCTGGGCGATCAACCGGCCCGCATCTGGATTGGCGGGTGAATGTTGGTGCTGCCAGAATTGATGCCCAATTGCTGGTGCCGCCGATGGAAGAAGCGCGCAAAACGGCAAATGCCAATAACTGAGCGGAACTAAGATCATGAAAACCCACGGAGCTGTTGCCGCAGGACATTCTGTTACCGCAAATGCGGCGGCCCGTGTACTGGAAGAAGGCGGCAATGCCTTTGATGCGGTGATTGCCGCGATGTGGGCAGCCTGTGTGGCCGAGCCGGTTCTGGCATCCCTTGGCGGCGGTGGGTTTGTTATGGCCAGACCTGCCGGGAAAACGCCGCGGCTTTATGATTTCTTTGTCGAGACCCCGCTTGAAAAACGATCCCGTGAAAACCTTGAATTTGAAAGCCGCCTTGCGACATTTGCCGGTGGCGTGACGCAGGAATTTCACGGCGGCTATGGATCAGTCGCTACGCCGGGCGTGGTTTCGGGGCTTTTTGCCGTGCATGACGATCTGGCCAAACTGTCGATGGCGCAATTGGCCGAACCGGCGATCGAGGCCGCAAAGGATGGCGTAAAACTTGATGCGTTTCAGCGCTATGTCATGGGCATTGTCGAGCCACTTCTGGCCTTTTCGCCCGATAGCCGACAGGTGTTTGGCAAGGCGGGCGAAACCAACCCGGACAATTTCGATTTGCTTGATGCCGGTGTGGCCCATCGCCAGCCTGATCTGGCCGACAGCATTGCCTATCTGGTCGAAAGTGGGGCGGAAGGATTTTATAAGGGCGATCTGGGCTCCAAGCTCGCATCTGAATGTGCGGCGCATGGTGGCTACCTCACCGCGCAGGATTTGGCGCATTATCGGGTTCTGGTCCGTGATCCGCTGTTGGTGTCCGGGCGCAAGGGACGGTTTGTTCTTAACGCACCACCAGCGTCTGGCGGGGTTCTGGTCGGGTTTGGTTTGAAGCTGGCGCGTGAAATGGCGCTCGGTGGGTTTGGTTCGGAACGTCATCTTGAGGCGATGTCACGGATCATTCATGCCACCGGTCTTGCCCGTGGGGAGTATGGGGCAAGTTCCATCATTCTCGGCGATGAGTTGTGTGAGCGGTATCGATCAATGATTGGCGAACGGCCGCTCAGTCAGCAGGGAACGACCCATATCTCAGTCGTGGATGCCGATGGCAACCTTGCGGCCGCGACGATTTCAAATGGCTCCTCATCGGGCCGTGTTGTGCCCGGGACCGGGATCATGATGAATAACATGCTGGGCGAGACCGATCTTTCACCCGACGGTTTTCATAACTGGCCGTGCGGGGTTCGGATGACCTCGATGATGACGCCAGCCCTTTATCTGGGCGAGGACGGAGCGTCGGTTGCGCTTGGGTCGGGCGGATCAAACCGCATCCGGTCGACCATGTTGCAGGTATTGCTCAATATCGATGCGTTTGACATGACCCTGCATGGGGCGATTTCTGCACCGCGTATGCATGTCGAGGATGATCTTTTATCGGTTGAGCCCGGATTTGATGGCGCATTGCTGGATGGGTTGAGCCTTGCCAATCAGCATCGCTGGGAGTGCGAGGACATGTTCTTTGGCGGCGTGCATGCAGCCAAGGTCAGTGGTGACGGGGACATGCTTTCGGCGATTGGCGATGGTCGGCGCAATGGCCATCAGGTCATTGTCGGTCAAAGCGGGTAATTGATATGGCGGGGCTTAGCGGAACCGCTTAACAACTGCGAAGATCAACGAGAAGATCATGACCAGAATGATGGCGACGGTGGCGATCAAAAGCGCCTGCTTGGTGCGTAATTCGTAGGCCTGCTTGCGCTCTATATAGACGATGACATCGCGGCGCAGCTGATCCATCTCCGGGACGACATCAAGGCTGTTGAGATACAGCGTGGCGCCCGCACGTGCGAGAAGATCGTTTGTCTGGTTCATCTCGCGGGTGAAGACGGCAAAGCGTTCCTCGGTATCGGCCAGATCATCAAGAAGGTCGGCGTCATCCTGCCCGGCAGCGGCGATTGTAATCGTGGTTCGGGTCAGATCGCGGGCATCATCCTCGATACAGTCCGAAAGAGATTTCCGCGGTTGGTCGGTTGTACATTCAACCTGTCGCTTGCCGAATTCTTCAAGGGCGCGGCGAATATGTCCCTTGAGTTGCTGATCAAGTTCGGAAATCCGCAACCGGATATCGCGCGCCGTATCGCGAATGGTCGTATCATCCTGATCAAGCGCCATTGTTGGCCAGGCAACAAAGAGCGACCCTGCAAGGATAAGACACAAAATGATCAGCAAGCGGCGCAAGAAAGGTGGGCTCCGAAGACGCGTTCAACAAGAAGCGAAACCCCAGTCTGTGCCAACAGGGTTCCCATTCGGTTAATGCCACTATCAATTCGTTTGTATCGGGTTTATTTCGGCCAGCGTCGATGAAGCCATAGCCACTGTTCGGGGCGTTCGCGGATCCAGCTTTCCAGAGTGGCGTTGACTTCGGTCATGATCGCCAGGGTGTCTTTGTGGCGGTCGCCTGTGCGCGGAACTGATAGTGCCGGATAAAAGGTCATGCGGAAATGCACGCCATTGAGACGTTCGACCCGGACCGGAATAATTGGTGCGTCATATTTGATGGCAAACTGGGCCAATGCCGGGGCTGTCATCGCATCACGGCCAAAGAACGGGACGGCGATACCGTCGGCCATTTTTTGGTCCACCAGCATACAGGCGTGGCCGCCTTCTTTCATAAAGCGGGTCAGTTTGCGCGCACCATCGGGGCCTTTTTTAACCAATTGCCCCCGAAATGTTTTGCGCGCCCGCATAAACAGATTGTCGACCCACGGGTTGTCCGGTGCGCGATAGACACTCATCATGTCCATCTCAAGCACGGTGGCGATGCACATGCTGACTTCCCAGTTGCCGATATGACCGGTGAAGAACAGGCCCGGCTTGTCATCATCTTTTGTCGCGAGTCCATGTTCGGCCCCAACGATTTCAATGTTCGGGCCCCCCGGTTTCAATTTGTGCAGGTGGGGGATTTCGCCAACAGACCGACCCAGATTTTCCCACATGCCGATGATGATCTTATCGATCTCTTCCGGGGATTTTTCGGGGAAAGCCGCGACCAGATTATTGCGCGCCTTCTTGGTCTGGCCGACCTTGGGGCCAAGTGTGCGCAACAGCCAGCCGCCAAAGGCCGATGCCGTTCCAATCGGCATTGCGGCAAACATCCAATAGGCCAAATACGCCCCGAACCCCTGTAGCGGGTGGGAGATGTATTTCTGGCGCATCTTGTAGAGCTGGCTGTTCTTATCCATCGGCGAGTACTGACGTCACGATCTTTGCAAGCTGATCTGGTGCCTCGAACACCAGACGAATATCGAGACTGCTTATGCCGTGCCGGCTTTGGCTTGGCAAGCGCATCAAGTCCTTTTGGGTGGTGACAAGCCGTGCATCAAGCCGTGTTGCGGCTGCGCGCAGGTCGGTCAGCTCCTGGGACGTGAAGGGATGGTGATCCGGGAAATCGCGGGTCTCGATGATCTGCGCCCCAGCCTGTTTCAGGCTGTCATAGAATTTGGACGGGCGCCCAATACCGGCAAAGGCCAGAAACCGTGCCTGATCAAATGCTGCCGCGTTGGTTGGCGCAACAGCCGCCCTTAAGACCGGAACAGAAGCCGGCAGGTGGGTGATGAATTCAGGTGTCTGATCGCCAATCAGGATGATGGCCCGAACCTTTTCCAGACCACTGATCAGGGGTTCACGCATCGGACCTGCGGGCATGACGCGGCCATTGCCGATACCGTAAGTGCTGTCGATCACGGCAAAGCTGCAATCCTTGATCAGGGTCGGGTTTTGCAGTCCGTCATCGAGAATGATCGCATTGGCCCCGGCACCACAGGCCATTTCTGCACCCAAGGCACGGTTGCGTGAAATCCATGCCGGGCCGTGCTGGGCGAGTAAAAGCGGTTCGTCCCCGACCTTGTCTGCGGTATCAGCTTGCGGGTCCACCCGATGCGGACCTTCGATGGATCCGCCATAGCCGCGGCTGACAAAATGCGGGGTGCGGCCAAGCTTTGTCAGCAGCGCATAAAGCGCCACTGCGGTTGGGGTTTTACCGGCCCCGCCCACGGTGAAATTGCCAACGCAAAAAACCGGGCAGCCGGGATGACGTGGTGTCGTGGTCAGTTTGCGAAAACAGGCGCCGGCGCGCCAAGCCGCAGAAAGCGGACTGAGGAGCTTCGGGATAACCCCGTCATGCTGCCAAAATTCCGGATCACGCATGATCGACCTCTTTGATGGCCTTTTGTGTCATCAAGGGACGCAGGGCATCCATGGTACGGTCGAGAACTTCGGCCTTGGAATTCGCATAATCCAGGGCAGCTTTGGCGATTTTTTCGGCACTGTCCGGATCGCGAAGCAGGGCGGTGACTTGGCGTGCCAGATCATCGGCATCGCTTGCCGGGCGGCAGGCGCCACTGGCCAGCATTTCGGAACTGATGGCTGCAAAGTTGCTCATATCCGGGCCATGCAGGATGGCGCAGTCAAGGCGTGCCGGTTCAAGCGGGTTTTGCCCCCCGCCGACACAAAGCGTCTTGCCCATAAAGACAATCGGCGCGATGCGGTAAAACAGGCCAAGCTCACCCATCGTATCGGCAAGATAGACATCGGTACCGGGTGTGATGTCATGTCCAAGGCTGCGACGCGATACCTGAAGACCCTGGGCAACCAGATCGGATTCGATATCATCGGCGCGATCAGGGTGACGCGGTACGATGATGGTCAAAACACCTGTATGGTCCTTGGCGAGTTTCTTGTGCACATCACCGGCAATTTCTTCTTCGCCCTTAAACGTGCTTGAAGCCAGCCAGACCGGGCGGCTGCCGATTTGTTGCTGCAGCTTGGCGAGTGCCGTTTCCTCTGCAGGTAGTGGGGGGGCTGCGAATTTCAGATTGCCGACAGTTTGAACAGAAGAAGCACCTAGTTTTTCAAACCGCGCAGTTTCCTTGCTGCTTTGGGTCAGGATCACATCAAAGGCGGAAATCACCGGGCGGATAAAGGACGGATAGCGTGAGTATTCCTTGAAACTCTTTTCCGAAATACGCCCATTCAGCAGGGCCAGTTTGACGCCAGCTTTTTGCGCCTTGGTTAAAAGGTTCGGCCAGAAGTCGCTTTCCAGCCAAAGCGCGACATCGGGCTTCCAATGATGGAGGAACCTTGCAACGCAGACTTGCCGGTCAATTGGCACGAACTGGTGAATGACACCCTTGGGCAGGCGGGCATGCATCATGGTTGCCGAGGTGACCGTGCCTGTGGTGACCAGAATGGAGGCCTCCGGATATCGACGGCGGATTTCATCAATCACCGGCAGGGCCGAAAGGGATTCACCAACACTGGCGCCATGTATCCAGACCAGATGGCCTTTGGGGCGTGCGGCACCGGGATGACCAAACCGCTCGCCAATGCGGCCAGCATCTTCCTTGCCACGGTTTTTGCGCCGGTTGAGATACAGGTTAACCACCGGGCCGAGAAGGCGGGTCGCGGCGCGATAGGCGTAAAACAGGCTCATGACCCGGTATCCCCCGCAGCCATCGCTGATCGCTTTTGCTTGGGCAATTCATCTGGGCCCGCTGGCGGGATCACATCAAGGCCAAGTTTGCTGTCGGTTTCCTGGGTCAGTCGGGTTAGCGCCTCTTCAAGCTCGATCCGTTTGGCTTCAAGGCCGGCTTCATCAAGTTTGCGATCAACAAAAATCGGATCGCCCCAATGAAAGACCCCGCGCGAGAAGGGCAACGGCAGAACAAAGCGATCCCAGCTGCCAAACACCTTCCGGTTCGAGGCTGAATAGGTTAGCGGAAAGACAGGAACACCCGCCATGCGAGCCGCCTGAATGACGCCGTCAGAAGCGCGCATGCGCGGACCGCGCGGGCCATCCGGGGTCATGCCGACCACTTCACCGGCTTTCAGCGCCTTGAGGATCTGGCGCAGGGCGGCTGCACCGCCCTTACCCTTGCCGGTCGATCCGGCGATGGTTTTGATATCAAACTGGGCCACCGTGCGTGAGATGATTTCCCCGTCGCGGTGCGATGAAATCAGCATGTTAAACGGCCGGTCGCCGCCAACAGAACGCCACGTATAGGGCATCATCAACAGACGCTGATGCCAGAAGGCGACAATAAACGGCTTGCCCTCTGTCAGGTAATGGGCTGGATGATCACCGCCTTCGGTGCGCCAGCGTCCGGTAGCACGGATCAGGCGCACATATGCTGCTGCAAGCCAGCACAGAGTGCTGCGCATTGTGTCGCTTTTTATGATCCGTTTATGCCACTGCACGCCCGATTGTCCCGAAGTTGCCCGGATCAGTTTCCGTTTTCTTCCGAGAATTGCAAGTTATAGAGATGGGCATAAGCCCCTCCTTGCTCTAGCAATTCATCGTGTTTGCCCTGTTCGGTCACGCGACCGTTGCTGATCACACAAATCTTGTCGGCATCAACAATGGTCGACAGACGGTGTGCGATCACAAGGGTGGTACGCCCCTTCATCAATTCGGAAAGCGCGCCCTGAATATGGCGCTCAGATTCCGTATCAAGGGCGGAGGTCGCTTCATCAAGCAACAGGATCGGCGCGTTTTTGAGCATCGCACGTGCAATGGCGATACGCTGACGCTGACCACCGGAAAGCTTCACGCCATGCTCGCCGACAATCGTGTCATAGCCATGTTCAAGCTGCCCGATGAAATCATGGGCGGCGGCCTGCCTTGCGGCTTCTTCGATCTCGGCATCGGATGCACCGGCCCGGCCATAGGCGATGTTGGCCCGCACCGTGTCATCAAACAGGGTGATTTCCTGACTGACGAGTGCTGTTGCCTTGCGCAGGCTTTCAAGCGTCACATTGCGGATATCCTGCCCATCAATGGTAATCGCACCCTGATTGATGTCATAGAAACGCGGGATGAGGTTCAGAATGGTTGATTTGCCTGCTCCCGACGGGCCGACAAGGGCCACGGTTTCGCCCGCCTTGATATCCAGATCAATCTCGCGAAGAGCAGTGATTTCCGGGTTATAGGCAAAGGCAACGTTTTTGAAATTGATGTTGCCACCCGAAACCACGAGGTCCTTGGCGTCCGGGGCGTCCTTGATTTCAGGTTCGATATCCAGAACCGTAAAGACGCGCTGGGACGCGGCGAGGCCCTGTTGCAGGGTGATGTTGATGTTTGCCAGGCGTTTAACCGGCTCGTAGGCCAGAAGAAGGGCGGTGATAAAGGCAAAGAAGCTGCCCGGGTCACTCGCCCCATCAATCACGCGGCTGCCGCCATAAATGATGATCGCGGTGATGGCTGCACCACCAAGCGTTTCCATGATGGGCGATGAACGTGCGCTGACCGTTGATGCCTTGAAGCTCAGCTTGAAGACGGTTTCAACCAGCTTGCCCATGCGTGAACATTCATAGGGCTCCATACCGTAGGCCTTCACATGGCGGATGCCCTGGAAGGTCTGTTCAAGCAGGGTGGCGAACTCGCCAATCTGCTGCTGGGTATTTGCGGAAACCTTGCGCATGCGTTTACCCAGTCGCGCAATCGGATAGATCGCAGCGGGGAATACGGTAAACGCGATGATCGCAAGCAGCCAGTCCTTGTAGAACATCACACCGACCAGAACCACGGCCGTCAGCAGGTCCTTGCCAAACCCGGTGAGCGAGTTTGAAACAGCCGCACGCATCGCAGTGATGTCATTGGTGAAGCGCGTGATCAGCTTGCCGGTATTGGTGCTGTGGAAGAAGCCGATATCAAGGCGAATGACATGTTCATAAAGGCTGTTTTGCAGATCCGCCAGAATACGCCCGCCGACATAGCTCATCAGAACGGTCTGGCCATAATTGGCAAAGCCCTTGAGCGCGAAGGATCCAAGAACAGCCGCCCCGACCGGTACCAGCATGTTTTCCTGCTTGTTGATGAAAACATCATTGATGATCGGATCCATCAAAAGCGCATAAAGGCCAGTCGCACCAGCCATTGCCGCCATACACAGAAGCGCAAGAAGGATCTTGCCGAAATAGGGTGCAACGGCATCCTTAACGATGCGTTGGACCAGCGGCCATGTGCCCCAATGTTCTGCAGTATGGTCGAGGGAATTCTTGGGCAATAATCTGTTCCTGATCTTCGAAGCCATTTCCACGTTGTATCAACGTGATACTATCTCTATGGATATGGCTGCAAAATATGATTTAAGTGCACGCGCTGTTGCTATCATGCCGGGCCATAGGCGGCAAGCCGCAGCGCGCGTATTCGGGACACAAAATCGACTGTGCGTGCAGTGACCGCGCAGCGACATATAAGACAAATAAATGAACGAGCAACTCCACGCACTTGTTGAACATACCCTTGCCCAGGGCGTGGGTGCACGCGTTTTCCCGCTGCGCTGGGAGAACCGCCGCATCTGGGTCAAACAATCGGTCGCGGCCAAGCACAAGGTCTGGCATCGCGTTCAACGCTTTGCCGCTAATATTACCGGTATTCCATTGCTGCGCCCGACAGTGTCGCCGGGCGGGCAGCAAGGACTTGAAAGCGAGGCGGCAACCTTGCGTAAACTTGCGTCGGCAGGTGTGCTGGTTCCCGATCTGATTGATGTCGGGGAAAGCTGGATTGCCATTGGTGATAATGGCCGCATCCTGCAAAGCTGTATCGATGATGATGTGCAAAAGGGCGATGATGACGCCATCCGCGCCCATGTTGTTAAGGCCGGCACTGCTTTGGCAGGTTTGCATGGTGAAGGCATAGCGCATGGTGCGCCGTTATTGCGGAACATGACGCTGCGCGATGATGGTCAGATCGGCTTTATCGATTTTGAAGAAGATCCGAACGCCCGCATGCCGTTAATTGATGCGCAGGCGCGTGACGTCTTGCTGTTTGTGTTTTCCATCCAGCGAGAATTCAAAAAACGCCCGGAACTGCTGCGTGCCGGGTGGCAGGCCTATGTCCAGGCTGCAGGCGAAGATGCCCCGCAGTTGGTGCCACTGCGCAAGGTAATCCGGCTCTTGCGCCCGGTTTACCTGCTGCTGCGCCCATTCCGACGTTGGCTGGGCACCGATGCGCTCAACGGGCTTTGGGCCTATCGGACCTTGCGTAAAAGTCTTTATCGCTAGTCTCCGCCAAGGCCTATTGTGCAGGTTGGCCGATGGGGGCTGTGCCCGCATTTGTGTCGGTTTCCCGGTCTTGGTCAGACGCATCCGGTTTTGCTGTGCTGGCGTTTGCCACATCATCAAGCGATACCCGGATGGCCTCAATCCCGTCAAACCCACCGGAAAACGGTGCGAGATTGTGCAGGAACTGGTTGGCGGAGTTGCGCCAGCTATATTGTTCGGCCAGTGCGCGGGCATCCTCGCCTTTTAGTTCCAACGCGGCCAAGGCGGCCTCCCGCAGATCGGCGTCAATCGCACCGGCCTTGGTGCCACGCACGATATCGGCTGGTCCCTGCACCGGGAAGACGGCGACCGGGGTGCCAGATGCCAGTGCCTCAAGGATGACAAGGCCGAACGTGTCGGTCTTGCTGGGGAAGACAAAGACATCGGCGGACGCAAAGGCGGTTGCGAGTTCTTCGCCGACCTTTTTACCCAGGAACTGCGCGTTGGGATATTTGCCCTTGAGCTCGGCCAGTTGTGGTCCATCACCGACCACGAATTTTGTGCCGGGGAGGTCAAGATCCAGGAAATGGCCGATATTCTTTTCCACTGCCACACGGCCAACAAACAGCCAGTGCGGTTTCGGGAAGTCGCCGAAGCTGGCATCAGACCGGGGGCGGAACAGATCAAGGTCCACGCCGCGCGACCAGATATGAAGGTTGTTGAACCCCCAGTCGGACAGTTCCTGACGCAGGGTTTCGGTCGCCACCATGACGGATTGCGATTTGCCGTGGAAATGCTTCATGCCGCGATACAGGATCGAAAGCGGCAGGCGCCAGCGGGCATGAATATATTCCGGGAAGCGCGTGTGATAGGCGGTTGAAAACGGAATGCCGTTTTTAAGGCAATAGGCCCGGGCGGCCTGACCCAGTGGTCCTTCGGTTGAGATATGAATGGCAACCGGATGCAGGGCCTCGATCATTTTGGCCATCTTGCGTTTGGCAAACAGGGCCAGCCGGATTTCCGGATAGGTCGGGCAGGGAATGGTCTTGAACTGATCGGGCGAGATGACATGGACGTCATGTCCCATCTCGCCCAGCTCGCCGCGTACGGTTTCAAGGGTACGGACAACACCGTTGACCTGCGGATACCAGGCATCGGTTACGATCAGTATTTTCATGCAGTCTTTCCAATCGGTGCATCATTGCCCTTTTTCGAAGAGCCGGATGCAGAGTTGCCCGCGCTGTGGGCGGTACGGAACATGGAAATCAGTTTGCCAAGGCCAAGTGACGGGGTGCTGACAGCATCGCGGCCGGGGCTGGAATGGCTCATTGCCATCTGTCGCATTTCAGCCCAATGCAGCAATTCAAGCTGGCCATCCTTGTCTTCGACAAGGGCGGTGCAGCTTTCGACCCAGTCACCATCGTTGCAATATAGGACATCGCCGATTTCGCGTTTTTCTGCGTGATGGATATGCCCACAGACCACGCCATCCACCTTGCGTTTGGCAGCTTCGTGGGCAACGGCGTTTTCAAAGTTGCAAATAAACTGAACCGCGTTTTTGACCCGGTTCTTGAGATAGGCCGAAAGCGACCAGTACCCGTATCCCAGACGGCGGCGCACGCCGTTGAAATAACGGTTGAGCGCGATCGCAAGGTTGTAGGCCGTGTCACCCAGATAGGCGAGCCACTTGGCATATTTGACGACCCCGTCAAACTCATCGCCGTGAATGACCAGCAGGCGCTTGCCATCGGCGGTGACATGGATGTCGTTCATTTTGACGTCGACATGGCCAAAGGTCATGTCGACAAATTCACGGGCGAATTCATCATGGTTCCCGGGGACGAAGATGACTTTGGCGCCATTCTTTGCCTTTTCCATGATTGTCGTGATCACGGCATGATGACTTTCGGGCCAGTACCAGCTTTTCTTGAGCCGCCAGCCGTCAATGATGTCACCCACCAGATAGTAGGTGTCTGCCGTTACTTCATTGAGGAAATCCAATAGAAGGTCTGCCTGACATCCACGTGTCCCCAGATGGACGTCTGAAATCCAGACCGTGCGGTAATGCGGTTGCAGCGTCATCGCTGTCATTGCCGCTCCTCCGTATCCTGCCAAAAGGATGGCTGGAATTCGACAAAGTTTCGTGCCGAATACTGTCCCCAACCAGTATCCGTTTAAAACAAATCGTTCGATTATATAACCCGTTCACAGAAATTTCGCGGTTCTGTAAAGCAACTGTTACACGTTTTATTTCATATGGTAGGGTAAGTGATAAATTTATTTCATTTTTATTTCGGAAGTGGGTCCAAATGACCGAAGCGGATGTGACTGTCATCTTCAATCCACGTGCCGGGGGCAATAAACAGCGGTTTCTGTCCCAGATATTGCAACATGCCGGTATCAAGGTGGAATTGCTTCAGACCACCCATCCCGGTCACGCCCGCGAATTGGCGCGCAAGGTGCGTGCCCATCAACGTCTGTTCGTTGCTGGCGGTGACGGGTCACTGAATGAGGCGCTCAACGGCTTGCTGGATGCCCAGATCGACGGTCACGAAGTCCCGCCACTGGGCATTATACCGCTGGGCACTGCCAATGTGTTGGCGGTTGAGGTAGGGCTTGAGATCAAGGCACGCGCGATTGCCGAGTATATCAACAATCCCGGCATGGTCTGGGTCCGGCCGGGGTTGGTGAATGGTCGGGCATTCTTTTTGATGGTTGGTATGGGGGCCGATGCCGACACTGTGGCCAATGTGTCGCTGCGGCTCAAACGTCTGATTGGCAAGGGCGCCTATGTTCTCGAAGGTCTTCGCAATATTTTCTTTCCACATCATCGCGATTTTGAAGTCAATATCGGCCGGGAAAACTACCGTGTGGCGGGCGTCGTTGTAACCCATGCGCGCCACTATGGCGGCGCGTTCATTATTTCGCCTGAAGCCAGTTTGACCGCCAACAGTCTTGATGTGGTGATGATGCCCGGCAACGGGATCGGTGCCCTGTCACGGTATGGCCTGGCGCTGACGCTGAATCGTTTGCATGCCCAAAGTGATGTGTCGGTGGTCCGCTCTGAACGCATCACGATCACCAGCCATTGCGGCCCGGCCCCGCTTCAGATTGACGGGGAAAGTGCCGGCAAGCTTCCCTGTGAAATCAGCTTGTCACCCTATCCGGTGCGGCTGATGGTGCCACCGGCCTATGCCGATTTGACATCAAGATCAGATAGCCCGCCACAGGAACTGCTTCGGATTGCAGCGGACTAGCGACGGGTGCTTCCTCGCGGTTAAACCGCGTGCAGATCCATTTTCGCGACCACAATTTTTAATTAAACTTCATTTAAGAACGCTGTCCTGAACCGTCAGGCGTTTTCGCGCCGGCTTCATCGCTGATCCCCGGCATTTCAAGGTTCATCATATTTTTATGATGATAAAGAAGCGACTCCTTGAAGTTGCATTTCTCTTTACCACTTTAATTTCAAGGCGTCACGGGCGCCTTACCCCTCCTCATATGAGGATATTGGGGGCGTGGAAAGTTCCGTTAGACCGAAGTGGCGAGCGTTGATGAACGTCATCGCCTTCCAAGGAGAATGACAATGGTTTCGGGGTCCTCTGCTTTGGTTCTTAACTCGGGGATGTTGGCTAATATGCGCATCAAATCAAAAATTCTGGCTGGTTTTGCTGTTGTTCTGGCAATTCTGATCGCGGCCCTTGCCTTTGCCTATGTCACCTTTGTCGCAGTCTCGCATGATGTTGATGAATATGCCCATTATGTTGAAGAAGCGTCCCTGATCAGCGAGATCGAAACCCAATTTTTGCGCTTTAACAGCCACACGCGGGAATTTGCCAATACGGCAGACCCGGCCGATGCCGAAGCAGTATTTACCTATGCCAAGCAGCTTGAGCTGATGCTTGATGATGCCCAGGGGCAGTTTGTCGGCCAAGAACACCGAAGCCGCATCCAGCATATCGGCGAGGAGCTTGACGCGTATCTTGCAAGTTTCGCCTCTGCCAAAAGCCTGAGCGACGAATATCATTCCCTGATCCTTGATCGCCTTGAACCGGACGGGATCAAGATCGTGGCTGACCTCGACAAGCTTGTTGCCCATGCCCAGAACACCAGCGATATGGAGCTTCTCAAACGCTCGGTCGCGGCACGCGAACATGCGCTTCTGGCGCGCCTCTATGCCAATATCCTGATTGGCCGTCAGGATGACAGCTTTGGCGCCAAATCGGCGGATGAATTTGCCAAGCTTGAAACCGCTTTGGGGCAGATTGGTAATCAACCGCTAACAGGTGATCTGAAAGCTGTGCTGGATGATGCCAAGGAACTGTTTGCCGATTATCGGCAGGTGTTTGACAAGGTGCGCGCAGATGAGCTTGAAATTGTTGCCACGGTCCATGGCACCATGCGCGAAGCATCCGAGGGCATCATTGCCGATGCCGAGGCGCTGAAACATGACCTTGCAGTGGCAGAACAAAACATCTTTGAAAAGGTCGTTGCCGAAATCATCCTGGCCGAGACCGAAATCCTGATCGCATCCATTGGCGGGGCGGTTTTGGGCATGATCCTGGCCTGGGTGATGGGCGATCGTTTGTCGCGTCCGATCATTGCCATAACCGCGATCATGCGCCGTCTTGCCGACCGTGATCTTTCCGTCGAAATTCCGGGACAAACCCGCAAGGACGAAATCGGTCAGATGGCGCAGGCGGTTCAGGTGTTCAAATCCAATGCCATCCGCAATGATGAGCTTGAAGCAGAGGCCCAGGCACAGGAAGAACGTGCCAAGGAACAGCATCGCCAGTTCATGAACCAGACGGCAGACAGCTTTACCAACAGTGTCGGAAGCATCATCGAAGCGGTGGCGGCTGCTGCTGTGGAATTGCAGGCTACCGCGACGGGCATGTCCCAGATCGCAAACACTGCGTCAGAGCAGACAACCGCTGTTGCCTCGGCCAGTGAGCAGGCAAGTGGCAATGTGGACTCTGTTGCCTCGGCGACCGAAGAACTCAACAGTTCAATTGAGGAGATCAACCGTCAGGTCGTCTTTTCGACCGAGATCGCCAAAACGGCCGTTGATCAGGCCCGTGAAACCATGCGTGGCATTCAGGAACTGGTCGAGGCATCGAACAATATCGATCACGTGCTGAAACTGATTACCGATATTTCCGATCAGACCAACATGCTGGCGCTTAATGCGACGATCGAGGCATCCCGTGCCGGGGATGCCGGCAAAGGCTTTGCCGTTGTCGCCAACGAGGTCAAAACCCTGTCAGCCCAGACGGCCAAGGCGACGGAAGAAATTCGCAAGCAGGTCGACAGTCTTCAGGGCCGTACCGGCTTTGCGGCCAGTCAGATTGATCTGATCAGCAAAACCATCACGGAAATGGATGGGGTTGTCGCGACGATTTCCTCGGCGGTGGAGGAACAGTCAGCCGCCACCCGCGAGATTGCCTTTAACATCGAACAAGCGGCAACCGGGACAACTGTTGTGAGCTCCAACATCGTTACGGTTTCTCAGGCCGTAACCGAGGCGGGCACAGCGTCGAGTGACGTTTTGACCGCTGTCAGCACCTTGTCTGAGAACTTTACCACCCTGAAAGGTGCCACTGACAGCTTTGTCAGTACCATTCGGGCAGCTTAGGTCTCCACCCCGACCTGAGTACCCGAAACTCCCAAGTACCCAAGAAGTACCCAAACTGAAAACGCCCGGCCAAATGGACCGGGCGTTCTTTTGGGATCAGCGGCATCAAGCGCCGGTGCTATTGGCCGGCCAGCGTCATGCCATCAATGCGAAGGGTGGGTGCGTTGGTGCCGTATTTGAAGGTGAGGTCATTGGCCGGAACAACCGACTTGAACATGTCTTTCAGGTTCCCGGCTACGGTAATTTCCGACACCGGATAGGCCAGTTCGCCATTTTCAATCCAATAGCCCGATGCACCGCGTGAATAATCACCCGTAACACCATTGACGCTGCTGCCGATCATCTCGGTGATATAGAGCCCCGATTTGATATCCTTGATCATGTCTTCGGGCGAAATCGTGCCCGGTTCCATGTAAAGATTGGTGGTCGATGGCCCCGGCAGGCTTCCGGCACCGCGTGATGCATTGCCGGTTGATTTCAGGCCCAACTGACGGGCTGAACGTAAATCCATGATCCAGGTTTTCAGAACACCGTTTTCGATCAGATGGCGTTTCTGGTTTGCCACCCCTTCGGCATCAAACGGTTTGGATCGAAGTCCACGTTTGCGATGCGGGTTATCAATGATGTTGATATGCGGGGCAAAGATTTCCGTATCCATGGCGTCAAGCAGGAAGCTGGTGCCACGCGCAATGCCCGAACCGTTAATCGCACCCGAAAGATGCCCAACGATGGATGCCGAAACACGCGGATCATAAATCACCGGCACCTGCGCGCTTTTGACCTTGCGCGGGTTCAGGCGACGCAGGGTTTTCTCCGCCGCCTTTTTGCCGATATCGACCGGATCGCGCAGATCGGTCGAAAAGACCGCGCTGTCATAGTCGTAATCGCGTTCCATGCCCGTACCGGTGCCCGCCAGAACAGAGACCGAGATATGGCTGCCCGACCCGGCATAGGAATTGGCAAAGCCGTTGGTTGCGGCCAGCGTGATTTGATGGCGACCCCAGCCGGCTTCGGATCCTTCGGAATTGGTGATGCCCTCGACCGAGCGGGCGGCTTCTTCACAGGCACTGGACCATTCGATCAGCTTGTCCTGATCAACTTCGCCCGGTTCGCAAAGCTCAAGCGCCTCGACATCAAACGTTTCGGCAAGCTCAGATGGATCAGCAATGCCGCAATAGGGATCTTCCGGCGCATTTTTTGCCATGGCGACCGCACGTTCGACCAGCTCATTCAGCGCTGCATCACTGGTATCAGATGACGATACCACCGCCTGCTTCTTACCAATCAGAACCCGAAGGCCAAGGTCAGCCCCCTCAGAGCGTTCAAGCTTCTCCATCTTGCCCAGACGCTGGGCAACCGAAAGCGATGTGCCTTCGACATAAACGGCATCGGCGTCATCTGCGCCAGCCTTTTTGGCCTGCGCGAGAAGATCATTGATGCGATCAAGTGTCATGTCGGTCTTGGGCATGGAGGCTCCCTTGTCTCGAAATGGGTCTCTGAATGAATTTCTTACGTTATAGGCGGCGAGATCGCATTCGCATAGGGGCGAAACACAAACCCTGTTTTCAAGTGTGATCAACCGCCTGTGACAAAGGTGGTTTTCGTTGCGCATGCGGGCAAGGGCGAAGGCGATGCTGTTTTCGCGAATGCTTCTGATATAGTGGGTGATAACACGCAAGATAGGCAGCAAAGAAGCTGTGGCACGGGGACCAAATGACGAAGCGATTTTTAAGACATGGCCTGATGACTGGCGCTGTTTCGATGATGTTGGCGGCCTGTAATCACACGCCAGCCGAACCGGTGACGGAACAGCCCGAAAATTCCGCAGATAGTGGTGTCTGGGAACTTAACGCTGATGGCCGCACCGACCCGGTCTCAAGCGCGCAGCTTTACAGCGAGATGCGCTGGCAGGGCGGGCAATATGCCCGGAACTATCGCCATCAGATGCTCACAGGTGATTTTACCTGCGATGACAAGGTCGACCGGATTGCTGGCTGGGTCGATCTTGATAGTCCCGAAGGGCCGCAATTTGCCCTGTTGTTCGTAACCAATCATGGCGGCAAGGCGCAAAGCGAAATCCGCTATATCCCGTTCGAACAATCCGAACAGTTTGCCCTGTGCGTCTATGATGAAACAGCCCCGCCGGTCCTGAGCTGGCAGGAAAACAGCACCGAATACATGTCTGAAATCATCGGCGATGCGGATATGTGCAATTTCGCCATCCGCATTGATGATTTCATGTGCGATGCGCCGCAGTTCTACTATTCCGAAAAGCCAGCCGAGAACGGTGATCACTGGTTGTTCTTCAGAAATTGACATTGTTTATTGTACGTACTACATATAATCATGATCAAAAGCTTTTCCAGCAAAGACACTGCGAACTTGTTCAATGGTGTCCGTGTCGCCAAGTGGCTGCGCCCGATTGAGAAGGCGTCTCTGCGAAAGCTAGATATGATTGATTATGCTGAGGCGATAGAGGATCTGCGTTCACCGCCCGGAAACCGATTAGAGGTGCTGCGCGGTCAAAGACAAGGCCAACATAGCATTCGAATTAACGATCAATGGCGCATCTGTTTTGTCTGGCGTGATGGCGGTGCAGAAGATGTTGAAATTGTTGATTACCATTGAAGGAGGCCGTTATGCGGATAAGAACTGCGCCCGGTGAAATCCTCAAAGAGGAATTTATGATCCCCTTGGGATTAAGCGGGAACGTATTGGCAGACCGTATCAAGGTCCCTGCCAATCGGATCAACGACATCGTGCGTGGACGACGTGTTATTACCGCTGATACAGCATTGCGCTTGTCGCGCTATTTTGGCACGACCGCACAATTCTGGCTGAACGCGCAAACAGCGTATGATCTATCGGTTGCGTGCGCGACCGAGGGCGAGAAAATTGTAGCCGAAGTCGAACCGCATGCCGCGTAAATGCGGTTCGATTGAAGGGTGTAATAATGGTTTGCTCGCGTAAGACAATGCGACCCCCCAATAACATAAGCCAAGAGACTGAACTGCTGAGTGAAACTGTTGCCAAAAAGCGTTCGGAACCATGGAGCCCACAAAACAAGGCTGCGCTGGATGCCAGTAACGATTATGTTGCTCGGAACGGTATTCCATTGGCGCCGCATCGAAAATTTTACCATCCACGCATGCTGGTTTTTTAGAATCTTCGTCTAGCTGTTCGCGATCAATCCCGCCAGATTTTCTTGCCCGATCCGGGCAGGCCATAGCGTTCCCATTTCTGATCAACACGGTCGATGATTTCATCTTCCATATAGATCTTTTCACCCCATTCGCGGTTGGTTTCGCCTGGGAACTTGTTGGTGGCATCAAGGCCAAGCTTGCCGCCCAGACCCGAAACCGGGGATGCGAAATCAAGGTAATCAATCGGCGTGTCGGTGACGGTAGTAATGTCGCGCACCGGGTCCATCCGGGTCGAGATCGCCCACATGACGTCCTTCCAGTCGCGCACATCAATGTCGTCATCCACGACGATAACGAACTTGGTGTACATGAATTGGCGCAGGAATGACCAAACCCCCATCATCACGCGCTTGGCATGACCGGCATAGGCCTTCTTCATCGACACAACCGCGATCCGATAGCTACATCCCTCTGGCGGCAGCCAGAAATCGACGATTTCCGGGAATTGCTGCTGCAGGAGCGGGACAAACACATCATTGAGCGCTTCGCCAAGCACGGACGGCTCATCTGGCGGGCGGCCGGTGAAGGTCGAAAGATAGATCGGCTTTTTGCGCATGGTGATCGCGGTGACGGTAAAGACCGGGAAATCTTCGACCGAGTTGTAATACCCGGTGTGATCGCCATAGGGACCTTCGGGGGCGTACTCATCAAGCGAGACATATCCTTCCAGCACGATCTCGGCCGTGGCCGGGACCTTGAGCGGGACGGTCTTGCAATCGACCAGCTCGACCTTTTCGCCGCGCAGAAGACCGGAAAATTGATATTCTGACAGGGTATCTGGCACCGGGGTGACGGCGGCAAGGATCGTGCCTGGATCAGCGCCGAGAACGATGGCGGCTGGCAGCGGATCACGCTTTTCCTGTTTCCAGCGGGCATGATGTTGCGCGCCACCGCGGTGCTTGAGCCAGCGCATGATGGTCTTGTTCTTGCCCAGCACCTGCATGCGGTAAATGCCAAGGTTAAAGACATCACGCTTGTCGCCGCCTTTTTCACCGGCACTTGGTCCCTGGGTCACGACCAGGGGCCAGGTGATCAGCGGGCCGGGTTCGCCGGGCCAGCAGGACTGAACCGGGATTTGCGAAAGATCAACGTCATCGCCTTCCAGCACCACTTCCTGACAGGGGGCCTTTGAAACCGTTTTGGGCTTCATTGCCATGACGGTTTTGGCAAGCGGCAGCATGGAGAACGCTTCGCGGATGCTGGCCGGTGGTTCGGGCTGCTTGAGAAAGGCCAGCGTTTCGCCGACTTCACGCAATTCTTCCGGCTTGCGGTTCATGCCCGCCGCCACACGGTCGACCGTGCCAAACAGGTTCACCAGAACCGGCATGTCATATTTTTTGCCGTCATCGCCCACGACATTTTCAAACAGAACGGCCGGGCCGCCTTCGGCTAGAAGGCGCGTCTGGATTTCTGTCATTTCAAGGTTGGGGGAGACCGGTTCGGTGACGCGGACAAGGCGGCCGGACTTTTCCAGCGCATCCATGAAGTCACGAAGGGATTGATAGGGCATGGCACCTGTCATCTGCAAAGCTTTGAAACCTGATTGCCTTCATACGCCGCGGAGCGGAACGGGACAACCTTGCTGTTATCAAATACGTCATTTGTAACGGGCGAGATCCATCCCTACATGAAGGATCAATGCTGCGCCGCACGGGGATGCATAATTTTGCGGTTTTGGTCTGCGCATCATTTGGTTATACATGGGCAAGGAATTGAGTCGCGTGACCCACAACACGCGACCTGGCAACTCACCAAAAGCATGAAGGACGCACAGATGGCCAAGTACTGGGTTATCGGGGGCACCTATCAGGATACCGGTTTTGATCAGTCGATTGGCGAAGAAACCAAGATTGGTCCGTTTGGCAGCTTCGAAGAAGCCGAACAGCAATGGTCTAAAATGGCCTGGCAGTCGGTTGACGACGCAAATTCGCGTTATCGTATCGAACGCCTTGAAGAATACTGGGTCGTCGGTGGCGAATATGAAAGCACCGACTTTGAAAACCCGGTTGGCGGCGACGAAGAGCGTCACGGCCCGTTCGCGACATTCGGCGATGCAGAAAAAGCATGGTCGAAACTGGCATGGCAGCATGTTGATGACTGCAACTATCGCTATCGCGTCGTAGAAGGCTAAGCCGGACCGACCAGATATGTTTTCGTTATCTGATGCGCAACTCGTCACGGATCCCGTGCTGCGCGAACAGATCGAACAGCATCCACGCGCGCAGGAACTCCTGCGCGCGTTTTTGTATCCTTATGCTGCACCCGATCATGATTTTTTGTTCAAGGGCGGTGCGTATTCCAAGGTCGGCGCGGACACGGTTCCAGACCTGATCTGCGGCCGCACCCCGGTTCTGGCCGTTGGTTCAAACCGTGCACCGGTTCAGCTCAGCCGGAAATTCACCCATCAGAACCTGTCAGACGAAATACCGGTCACCCATGGCTGGCTGGCGCATCATGACATTGTCTATTCCACGCACTTGACCGGTTATGGCGCGGTTCCGGCAACACTGGCACCGTCACCGGGCACACGCGTGCGGGTTTCAATAACCTGGCTCACAGCCCAGCAGCTTGCCCATATGCATGTGACCGAATCAGTCCCTGCCCATTACAGCTATCAGCAACTGCATGGCCGTGATCTTGAACTTGATTGCGGCATACGACCTGATCACATCGGCATGTACCAGTCCGTGCGCGGGCATGTTTTCGGGCATGGTGATATTTATGCCTTGTCTGCCATTCGCGCGGAAAACAGGCGATTTCCTTCCAAAACCCAATGGGAAATCATGGCGCTTTTCGCAAAACTTGCAAAGCAACCCATGCGGGCCGAGTTCATACTACGTATGATTGATGATCAAGCCTTGCGTAACGCGCTGGCCGGGCAGTTTACAATAAAATAAATCACCCCCTTTTTATCCTTGAAGTAGCTCCCATATGTATACCGCTGAAGGCATCAAATAGCTCATTAAGTGTTTGATGTAATTCGAATAATTTATGGTTTGTGATTTATTCTGAGTTCTTGGGTCAAGTCGGGTTAACCGTCCTTGCGACCTTGTTTAAAACGAGCAGTTAAAAATTAAATCCCGTCGGCACCGGACACTTAACAGTGCTGGCAATTGCTGCAGCTCTTTTGGGGGGAGCTGATCGCGCAGTGTGTCCACGCCGCGCGTAGGTCTGTGTGTTCTTATAAGGGGGACAGCCATGTTCGGCTTCCAGTCCGACGATAAAAACGTCATCAGTGCGATTAAGCGATCGCTTGCAACCATCGAATTCACGGTTGATGGGACGATCATTGACGCAAATCCGAATTTCCTCAAGCTGATGGGCTATGAGCTTTCGGAAGTGCGCGGCAAGCATCACAGCATGTTTGTTGATCCTGAATTCGTTAAAACCGAAGACTATCAGAAGTTCTGGACGAATATGGAGGCCGGGGCCTATTTCACGGCCGAGTATCAGCGTTTTGCCAAAGGTGGCCGGGAAGTCTGGATTCAGGCGACATATAACTCGGTCGTAAACAAGGCTGGCAAGACTTACAAAGTGATCAAGATCGCAAGCGATATCACCGCGCGTAAACTACAGGCCACCGACTATGCCGGGCAGATTGACGCCATTGGTAAATCACAGGCAGTGATCGAGTTCGACCTTTCGGGCAATATCTTGAGCGCCAATGTGAACTTCCTTAATGCGATGGGCTATACGCACAAAGAAGTGGTCGGCAAGCATCACAGCATGTTTGTGACCCCTGAATACGCAAACAGTGCGGAATATCAAGATTTCTGGGCGCACCTTCGTGCCGGTGAGCATCTTTCTCGCGAATTCCAACGCTTTGGCAAGGATGGCAAGGAAGTCTGGATTCAGGCCAGCTACAATCCGATCCTTGATATGGCCGGTCGGCCGTTCAAGGTCGTGAAATATGCCACCGACATTACGGCTACCAAATTGCAGGCAGCCGATCACGCCGGTCAGATCGATGCCATCAACAAGTCGCAAGCCGTGATTTCGTTCGACCTGGATGGCACCATCCAGACGGCCAACGAAAACTTCCTCAAGACGATGGGCTATAACCTGTCCGAGATTCAAGGCAAGCACCACAGCATTTTCGTAACCCCACAAAATGCCAAAAGTCCCGAATACAAAGCATTTTGGGAAGAATTGCGTCGGGGTGAATACAAGGTGGCCGAATTCCAACGCGTTGGCAAAGGGGGGCGTGAAGTCTGGATTCAGGCGAGCTACAACCCGGTGATGGACATGAATGGCCGTCCGTTCAAAGTGGTCAAGTTCGCGACCGATATTACCAAACAGGTTAAGGCCCGCCGTAAAGTCAAAGACCTTTCCGAGACATCAAGCTCAAGTGCCGAAGCCGTCGCCAGCGCGTCTGAAGAAATGCTGGCAGCTATCCAGGAAATCAGCGAAAGCATGCAGCGCTCGCAAGTGGAGATGCGCGACATCGTCGCCAAAACCAGCGAGGCGAATGAAGTTCGCGGGGATCTTGAAACAACCTCGGAATCAATGGCGGGTGTCGTGCAAATCATTCGTGATCTGGCCGAACAGGTGAACCTGCTGGCCCTGAATGCAACGATTGAAGCGGCCCGTGCGGGCGAGGCTGGCAAGGGCTTTGCAGTGGTTGCAAACGAGGTCAAAAACCTTGCCAATCAGACTGCGCGTGCGACCGACGAGATCGAAACCCAGATTCAGGCGATGATCGACATCACGCACCGTGTTGTCGCCTCGACCCAGGGCATTTCCTCGTCTGCAGATACCGTAAGCGATTATGTCAATTCCATCGCCTCGGCGGTTGAAGAGCAGACAAGCGTTACACAGGATATCTCGAAGAATATCCAGTTTGTCTTTAGCGGCATTTCCGAACTGAACGAGTGCGTGAGAAGTCTCGTCAAGTAGGACAGTCAGACGCAGATATACAAAAGCCCGGCATGCCGATTGGTCTGCCGGGCTTGTGTTTTGACTGGGAACTCAGGTGCGGTCGGGGAGCAACTGCCAAATCCGGGTGAACTTGCTGTCAGTGTCTTCGACTGCGACGTCGACCGGCACGTCATAGGTTTCCAACTCGTCGATATTGTGTGTCGGCGCGTATGTCCGGCCCGGATCGGCCAGAATGACCTTGGTGCCCAGGCGGGCCTCGGCCATCAGCCACTGCAAGACGGCATTTGCCATATCCTGCTGGTAACAGACGTCACCAGCAAAAATCACATCCCAGCGCTTTTCCGGGGCCGATGTCCCCACAAGGTTTTCGGTGGTGGTCGGGATTTCGACACCGTTATGCTTGGCGTTGAGCCGGGTCGCGGTAATCGCCACCGGATCGATGTCATTGGCAAGAATTTCAGCTGCCTCGGCCTGCACACAGGCAATCGCCTGCATGCCACCGCCACAGGCAAAATCAAGCACCCGTTTGCCACGCACCAATTCCGGGTGATCAAGGATATAGCGCGTGATGGCCTGTCCACCCGGCCATGCAAAGGCCCAATAGGGCGGCGGGATATCGAGGACGCCCAAAATATCCTCGGTCGCCTGCCAAAGCGGGGTGATGTGGGTAGCCAGATACATCTCGATTTCCGGTGCCAGGGGCACCCGGGCCGGTACGGTAAATGTCTCGATCAGATCGGCAAATTGCGGATCATCGACATCGGGTACCAGTGCATCGGCAAAGACATTGTCGCTCATTTGGCGGTTCACCTTGAAAAAGGGGTGTTTTGTTTAAGCGGCTGCAATCAGATGCGAAAGCACGATGGCAACAAGGACCAGCAACCCGTAATCGCGGTTGGACTTGAACCGCTTCAGGCAGTTGGCCGCGTCATCAAGTTTGACGGTGGCAACCTGCCAGCCAAGGTGGATACCAGCAAGCCCCAGCAATACGAAATAAGACCAATGCAAATCCGCCAGCATGCCCGAAATGCCCAGCAGAAGGGTGGTC
This sequence comes from Thalassospira sp. ABL2_045, assembly GCF_056161285.1. NCBI lineage: Bacteria > Pseudomonadati > Pseudomonadota > Alphaproteobacteria > Rhodospirillales > Thalassospiraceae > Thalassospira > Thalassospira sp. ABL2_045. The sequence continues at coordinate 63,753 of NZ_JBSWYV010000012.1, forward strand.
ATGGTATAGAACCCCTTTGCCCATTTCGGCGTGGCATCGCCCAGATGCAGTGCCAGTGACTTCAGGCCGATCTTGGCATCGTCATCCTTGTCCTGATGGGCATAGATGGTGTCATAGCCAAGCGTCCAGAAAAAGCCCGCCGCATACATGGCAATTGTGGCCGGTTCGACCGTGCCGGTCACCGCAGCCCAACCAACCAGTGCGCCCCAGTTAAAGGCAAGGCCAAGGCAGGCCTGCGGCCAATAGGTGATCCGTTTCATGAACGGATAGGTGATGATGATCGGGATCGAACAGATGCCGACAATGATTGCCTCAATGCGGAACTGCACCAGAATGCCAAGCCCCAGCAACATCATGAAACCAAGGAACAGCAAGGCCTGCCAAACTTTGACCTGCCCGCTTGGCAGCGGGCGAGTGGTGGTGCGTTCAACCTGACCATCAAAATTGCGATCGGCCAGATCGTTGATCACGCAGCCGGCCCCACGCATGACGATCGCGCCAAGCCCAAACAGGGCCATCATGATGACGATTTGCTTTGCGTTGATCTCATCGAACAGGCCACCAGCCATGGCGGTGGACCACCAGCAGGGCAGCAGCAAAAGCCATGTGCCAATCGGGCGATCAAGGCGCAGCAGTTTCAGATAGGGACGCACAGGTCCCGGCATGAAGCGATCAATCCAGCCATCCTGTGGCATATCGTTTTTGGACGTCTGTATTGGCTGGTTGACCTGTGTCATAATTGGCCTATCTGATAAAAAACTTTTTCAAGATGCCGTAAAACGGCTTTGGGGACTTTTATGACCGCTGATGCCACGCGTGCCCGCCAACGCCTTTTCGTTCGTGATCCTATCATGGCCGATAGCGAAATCGAACTTGCTCCCGAACAGTCTCATTACCTCGAACATGTCATGCGCCTCAAGCCCGGAACGCCGGTAAAAATTTTTAACGGCCTGGACGGGGAGTGGCTTGGCACGATCAGCGCCCTTCGCAAGAAGAAGGGCAGCGTCACTGCCGAGCGCCGGTTGCGTGATCAGGGCACAGAGGTCGGTCCGACTCTTGTCTTTGCACCGATCAAAAAACAACGGCTTGATTTCCTGATTGAAAAATCGGTCGAGCTTGGGGTTGAAAGATTGCAGCCGGTCATCACCCAGCATGGCATCACCGACAAGGTCCGCCTTGATCGTTTGCAGTCACAGGTTATTGAGGCGGCCGAACAGTGCGAGCGCCTGACTGTGCCTGAGGTTTGCGAGCCTGTGCGTCTTCTCGACTGGGTCGCAAATGTGCCGGAAAATCACCATCTGCTGTTTTGTGATGAAACCGGTTCCGGGTCACCAATTGGTGAAGTGCTAAGTCAACTATTGGCAAAGGGCTCTGGCTCGTTTATCGACAATATCAATGTTGTTAACCATGCAATCGTGATTGGACCCGAGGGCGGCTTTAGCGCCGACGAACTTGAACGTATCCGCAAACAGCCTTTTGCAACGCCTGTTAGTCTCGGTCCGCGTATCCTGCGTGCCGAAACGGCCGCAATCGCAGCTTTGACCGTATTTCAGGATCGTATCGGCGATTGGTCGCACCGACCCGTTGCGAGAGATTAGGGGAAGCCCTTATGACTGTCAGCGCCTCCACTGGTGACAGCCCGGTTATTGAAAGCCGGCGCCAGCTCGTCGAATGGTTTGAGTCCGGCTGTACGCCGAAAAAGGACTGGGCCATCGGCACCGAACACGAAAAATTCGCCTATACCCGCGATGATCTGCGCCCCATTCCCTATGAAGGGGAACGCGGGGTTAAAATGCTGCTCAATGCCCTTGCCAAACATTATGACTGGGAACCGGTCATCGAGAACGGCAATGTCATTGCGCTTACCAAGGACAAATGTTCCGTATCCCTCGAACCCGGTGGGCAGATCGAGCTTTCCGGTGCACCGCTTAAAAACATTCACCAGACCTGTGGTGAAGTGCATACGCACCTTCATGAAGTCCGCGAGATTTGCGATGGGCTTGGCATTGATATGCTTGGCGTCGGACACAATCCGAAATGGAAGCGTGAAGACATTCCGTGGATGCCCAAGGGGCGTTACAAGATCATGGGTGAATACATGCCCAAGGTCGGAAACCTTGGTCTGGACATGATGCTGCGGACCTCGACCATTCAGGTCAATCTCGACTTCAGCTCTGAAGCCGACATGGTCAAGAAATTCAAAACGTCGCTGGCCCTTCAGCCGGTGGCGACCGCCCTGTTTGCGGCGTCCCCGTTTGTCGATGGCAAACCAAGCGGCTTCCTGTCGGCACGCTCGAACGTCTGGACCGATACCGACCCGGATCGCTGCGGCATGTTGCCGTTTGTGTTCGAAGACGGTTTTGGCTTTGAGCGGTACGTTGACTACATGCTCGATGTGCCGATGTATTTTGTCTATCGCGATGGCAAGTATCTTGATGCTTCGGGCAAGTCGTTCCGTGATTTCATGGATGGCAAGCTTGATGTCGTGCCGGGCGAACGTCCGACCATGAATGACTGGTCAGATCACATGACCACCGCCTTCCCGGAAGTGCGTCTTAAGAAGTTCCTTGAAATGCGCGGGGCCGATGGTGGACCGTGGAAACGCATCTGTGCGCTGCCGGCCCTTTGGGTTGGGTTGCTCTATGATGACGCTGCCCTTGATGCCGCATGGGATCTGGTCAAGGACCTGTCGGTTTCTGAGCGCGAAGCCCTTCGTAATGATGTTCCGCGTACAGCCCTTGCGACCCCGTTTAAGAACGGCACGGTTCAGGATCTTTCAAAGGAAGTTCTGGCAATTGCCCGTCAGGGGCTTAAGAACCGTGGCCGCATGGATGGCTATGGTGATGATGAAAGCCACTTCCTCGACAGCCTTGATGACGTCGCGCAAAGCGGCCGGACCCTGGCCGAGGAATTCCTTGATAAGTATGAAACCGAATGGAACGGTTCGGTTGATCCGCTGTTCAAGGAATATGCCTATTAAGGGCGCATCAGAATTTGCAAAAAAGGGCAGTGAAATCACTGCCCTTTTTTCATGTCTGCAGATCGCATGAATTGCTGGTTACTGTGCAGCCTGACCAAGCCGGGTTTGGGCGGCAAACCATTGTTCGATGGCTTCGACCTGATCAGGCTGCATCCCGATGCCAAGCTTGGTCCTGCGCCACAGAACATCTTCTGCGTTGCACGCCCATTCATTGGCCATCAGGTAGTGGAGTTCAGCCTCATACAGGCTCGGGGTAACTTCTGCCCCCAAATCATCCAGTGATGCCGCCGCGCCGATGATTTCTGTAATCGCCGTGCCATAGCTGCGCACCAGTCGATACAGCAAGGCTTCTGGCAACCAGTCATATGTTGCCCTGGCCTTGGCAAGGAATGCATCAAAGTCCCCGTCGAGCATATCACCGCCGGGCAGAACGGCCTTTGCAGTCCAGTCCCTGGCATTGTTGCCCAGAACCGGGGCCAGTTTCTGCATCGCATGTTCGGCAAGCCTGCGATAGGTGGTGATCTTGCCGCCATAGATCGACAGGATCGGGGCCGCGCTGCCGGTGTCGCCGGTATCAAGATCAAACACGTAGTCGCGGGTTACCGCGGACGCGTTGGCGTTCTTGTCATCATAAAGCGGGCGGACACCGGAATAATCCCAAACCACGTCCTTGCGGCCAAGCGGCTTGTCCAGATAGCCATTCACCAGATCAAGCAGATAGTCGACTTCCTGATCGCTGATTTTGACCTGTGCCGGGTCGCCATTATAGGCAACATCGGTGGTCCCGATCAGGGTGTGGTCCTGCTGATAGGGGATGGCAAAGGCAATGCGCCCATCTCCATTCTGGAAGATATAGCAATGATCATGGTCATGAATGCGCGGCACGACAATGTGGCTGCCCTTGACCAGTCGAAGACCGGCAGCCTTTTGGCCAAGTCCGGCATTTTCAACCATCTCGGTCACCCACGGCCCGGCACCATTGACCACTGCTTTGGCCTGAACCGACTGTGGGCTGCCATCAGGGCCGATCAGTTCGGCATTCCAGTGATCATGATGACGCACCAGTGACGCGCATCTGGTCCGGGTGCGGATTTCTGCACCGCGCACCTCGGCGTCTTGTGCGTTCAAAACCACAAGACGGGCATCATCAACCCAGCAATCGGAATAGGAAAAACCGCCGGTAAAGTCGGATTTCAACGGTTCGCCTTCGGGTGTGTCCTTAAACGAAACAGCGCGTGAGCCCGGCAGGCGTTTGCGTTTTGCCAAATGGTCATACAGGAACAACCCGGCGCGCAGCATCCATTTCGGACGCAGGCCCTTGTGATGGGGCAAAACAAACGTCAATGGCCAGATGATATGTGGGGCAGCGCTCAAAAGAACTTCGCGTTCCTGAAGGGCTTCGCGCACCAGTCGGAACTCGTAATGTTCAAGATAGCGAAGACCGCCATGGATGAGTTTGGTCGAGGAGGAAGAGGTGGCCGAGGCAAGGTCGCGCTGTTCGACCAAAAGAACAGAAAGTCCGCGACCGGCGGCATCACGGGCAATACCAGCCCCGTTAATGCCGCCGCCAACGACCAGAAGGTCGTATGTTTTGGTCACGTCAGATCACCTTTTTACGCAGGTAAGCTGAGATGGCTTCGCCAATAATGACCAGACCAATAATTGCCAGCAGGATCGTGGCAACCGTTTGCCAGGCAAAGGTATCAATCGCCCCCTGAAGGATGATGCCGATACCGCCAGCCCCGACCAGACCCAGAACCGTACTTTCACGCAGGTTGATGTCCCAACGCAGAATGGATACGGCAAAGAAGGTCGGCATGACTTGCGGAATGACGCCATACACCAGAATCTTGAAGCGCGATGCGCCAACGGATTCCAGGGCTTCGATCGGTGCACGGTCGATTTCCTCAATCGCCTCGCCCAGCAATTTGCCAAGGAACCCAAGCGATCGGAAAATGATCGCCAGAATACCGGCCAGAACACCCGGTCCGAACACAGCAACAAACAGCAGTGCCCAAATGATGGTGTTGACCGAACGCGACGACACCAGAATGAACCGGCCAAGCCACAGCGTGAAACGGTTCGGGGTGGTGTTCTGTGCCGCGATCAGGGCAATCGGAAGGGACATGAATACCGCAAAGAAGGTCGCGATCGTTGCGATATTGACGGTTTCAAGCAACGTCCAGCCGATTTCCTGCCAACCTTCAAGCGATGGCGGGAACATGCGGGCAAACAGATCGCCCATCTGGGCCGGGGCATCCCAAAGCCACGGCCAGATGACATTGATCGTGGAGAGCGACCAGACAACGGCGAGTGCGACAAGTGCGGTCAGGCCGTAACGCCGCCAGCGTTCCTTGGTGGTGTAGCGGGACCATTCGCGATTGGCGATTGCTTCCGGTCCGGTAGGTTGGGTGGTGGCTACCATAGGTTCCTCCTGATCCGGCCGCTGATGGCCTCGCTGACAAGGATCACACCGATGATGCAAAGGGTAATCGCCAGCGCAAAGTCATAGTCGTAACGCCCAAAGGCATTAAGAAGGGTCGATCCGATACCGCCCGCACCAACGATGCCAACAATGGCAGATGCGCGCAGGTTGCTATCAAGCTGATAGATCGAAAGACCAATCTGACGGGGCATGATTTGCGGGATCACGGCATAAAGTAGGGTGACAAATGTCGCCCCGCCGGCTGCCCGGATCGCTTCAACCTGACCCCAGTCGATTTCCTCGATCCGTTCGGCCAGCATTTTGGCAACGAACCCGATGGAATAGACCGTCAGCGTCAGGATGCCCGCCAGCGGGCCAAAGCCGACCGCTTTGACAAACAGGATGGCGACAATGACCGGATGGAAGGAACGCGCAACAATGATGACACCGCGCCCGATGGTATAAAGCCATTTGGGTGCGATGTTTGATGCGGATGCAAAGGCAATCGGAACGCTCAACGCCAGACCAAGCAGGGTTGAGACGATGGCGATCTTGATGCTTTCCATAAAGCCGTCAAACAGCAACTCGCCGCGCAGGAAGCTTGGCGGGAAGGCGCCCTTGAAGATACGGATAGCACGCGGGACACCGTCCTGAATACGCTCCCAGTCGAATGGCAGGGACGTTAATGCCCACCATACATAGGCCGCAACCGCCACCAGAATGCCCCAGCGCAACACGGGGTTGGCAATAAAGGGGGACTTCTTCCAGGTGCGGCCCGTTGATTGAACGGTGCTGCTCATCGTGCCGCGACCTCGCGCAGGTGATTGCTGCTTTCGGCACCACCGCGTTCTTCGGCCGGGACACCGGCATAAATTTCATCCATCGCGTCATTGTTCAGGTCAACCGGCTCGCCATCGAAAATGATGCGGCCAAAGCGCATGCCAACGATACGCTGGGTATATTCCTTGGCTTCGTTGACGTTATGAATGTTGATCAGAACCGGCAGGTGCAGCTCGGATGCGAGCGCGCGCAGCAGTTCCATGATCTGACGGGATGTTTTCGGATCAAGCGATGCCGTCGGTTCATCGGCAAGCAGGATTTCAGGTTCCTGCATCAGGGCGCGGACAACACCGACACGCTGGCGTTCACCGCCGGAAAGTTCATCAGCCCGTTTGTCGGCATAATGGGCGATACCGACGCGTTCCATCAAATGGAAGGCGCGATCAATATCTTCCTGCGGATATTTGCGCGTCACGGCGCGCCATGCCGGCAGATAGCCCAGACGACCGGACTGGACGTTTTCCATGACCGTCAGGCGGTCAATCAGGTTAAAGCCCTGAAACACCATGCCGATGCGCCGGCGTGCCAAACGCAGCGCCTTGCCTTCGAGGCTGGTCAGTTCAGTGCCATTGAGTTCGATGGAGCCCGAAGACGGTTCCACAAGGCGGTTGATACAGCGCAGCAGGGTACTTTTACCTGCGCCCGAAGCACCAATGATGGAAACAACACTCTCGCCCGGGACTTCAAGGTTCAGGTTCTTCAACACGGCCTTTTCGTCGCCATAGCGTTTTACAAGTTCTTTGATACGCAGCATTGCGTTACCCCGAATAATATGGGTGGCACAGGGCCTGCCAAGGCAGGCCCTGCAAAGTTCGGATCGATTGGAAAGTCAGGAATTACTTGAGGTTGTCCGGGGTGTATTTGACACCGTTGGCAGCCTGAATTTCGCGGATAACCGCCCAGTCATCCTGATAGGTGATCGGCAGGAACTTCGAGACACCTTTGAATTCTTCACCAAGGGCGGTGCCCTTCATGTCAAAGGTAAAGAAGGCTTCCTTGATCTTTTCGACCAGTTCCGGCGCGAGGTTGTAGGCATAGTTGAACGAAGTGGTCGGGAAAGGCTTGCTTTCATAGATGATTTTGACTTCGTTCGGATCATAGAGATCGCGCTGGGCCATACGTTCGACAACTTCCGAGGCAACCGGGGCTGCATCATAGTCACCGGCGACAACGCCAAGGATCGACTGATCGTGCGAACCGGAATAGACAACTTCGTAATCCTGTTCCGGAACGACGCCCTGACCCGGAAGCAGTGCGCGCGGTGCCAGGTTGCCCGAGTTCGAGGTCGGCGAGGTATGCGCAACGCGTTTGCCTTTGAGGTCCTCGACCTTGTCGATGCCACTGTCGGTACGGGTGTAAAGCTGAAGCGTATAGCCAAAGCGACCATCATCGGCCCCCATCAGGGCAAACGGAACGGCACCGGCAAGGTTGACAGCAAACGGGGTCGGACCGGTCGAGAAGCCGGCAACGTGCAGACGACCTGAACGCATGGCTTCGACTTCTGCCGAGTTCGACTGAACCGCAAAGAAGTGCACGTCTTTGCCGGTAACGTCTTCAAGATGCTGGAGGAACGGGTCCCAGATGTCAGCATAGACGGCCGGGTCTTCGACCGGGGTATAGGCAAAGACAAGGGTGTCGGGATCAACAAGCTGATCTGCGGCCGGGGCATCGGCAACAAGGTCACCGTCCATGTCGCAATAAATCGGATCAAGATCGCCGCGCGCGATGCAGTCATCTGCTGCGGCAGCCGGGGTGGATGCCATGCCGACCATGCCGATTGCGGCAAGGAGGGTGGTCAGTTTTAAACTATCGGTTTTTTTCGGATGTGAAAACACTGGTTTTGCACCTTTCTTCCCTGTGATTGACGGTTTTCCGCCATTTTGAGCGTGGTTTTGTTGTTTTTATTGTTGCTTTAACCAACATTATGAATTTGAAAAAGTTGGAAAATCAACACAAAACTGTAACAAAATGTTTCGGTCAGGGTTGCTAAGATGGCTGTCTTCGGCACAAAACCGGCCATAATTGAGGGGGGTGTGGCTTTGCGTTTAGGAAAAAAAGAGCGTCAGCAACGTATTCTGCAAGAGTTACAAGTTCACCCCCATGTGAGAGTTGCCACACTTGCCGAACGATTCGACGTTGCAACCGAAACCATCCGCCGTGATCTTGATGCGCTGAGCAGCGATGGCCTGATCAAACGCGAGTTCGGCGGGGCATCGGCCCGCCCCATGGGCCATCAGCCGGATCTGGCAGAACGCCAGCTTTCTGCTGTTGCCGGGTTTGAGCGGATTGGCATGATGGCCGCTGACATGGTGCGGTCCGGCGATGTCGCCATGATCGATGCCGGATCAACCGTGGCCCAGATTGCGCCGTTTCTGGCAGCTCGTACGACAAAGCTGCCCCGCACGTTTCTCACCAACTGTTATGCAGTGGTGCATGGCATGGCCGAGCTTGTGGATCATGATGATGTCCTGATGTGTCCGGGGCAGTTTGATCGACGGGAAAATGCCGTCTATGGCAACGACACCATCGAATATCTGCGTCGTTTCCATGCCAATATCGCCTTTATCGGTGCATCGGGCATATCCCGACAGGGATTTAGCGACGTCAATCGCCGGGCGGTGGCCGTTAAGCGCGCCATGATGGAACGCTCCGATGAAACATGGTTGATGGTGGATCATACGAAGTTTGATCAACGCTATCTGGAAAACGTTGCCCCGCTGGAAGAACTGACCGGCATCATTACCGACCGCCAGCCGGAGCCGGAATTCGCATCCCAGCTTGAACGCGCGGGCATACGGCTTTTGGCATGGCGTGATGACCTCCAATAGGTTGCCTGCATCACCTCAGCATTTTTGAAAATAAGATTTGTTCGCAATTGAGTTTGCGTTCACCCGGATTTCAAACCATATTCCGTGCGCAACATATCAAAGTGTTGCGTGCCGGGTTCCCGCCCCGGTCAGTTTGTTTCTGACACGGAGGATTTTGATCGTGACCAATTCAGTGACCACCCGTACCGAACAAGACACCATGGGCGAAATTGATGTGCCCGCCGATCGGTATTGGGGGGCGCAAACCCAGCGATCCAGACAGAATTTCCGCATTGGTGGTGAACGCATGCCCGATGCCCTGATCAAGGCGTTCGGGGTTCAGAAACTGGCAGCTGCGCGCGCCAATGCCGCGCTTGATAATCTTGACCCGGAACTGGCCAAGGCGATTGAAGCTGCCGCCACCGAGGTGGCCGAAGGCAAGCTTCTGGATCATTTCCCGCTGGTTGTCTGGCAAACCGGATCGGGCACCCAGACCAACATGAATACCAACGAAGTGATCGCCAACCGGGCGTGCGAGATCCTTGGCAAGCCGACGGGCAAACGCGAACCGGTCCATCCCAACGATCACGTCAATCGCGGGCAGTCATCCAATGACAGCTTCCCGGCCGCGATGCATATCGCCGCCGTGGTCGAAATCGAAGAAAAGCTGAAACCAGCCCTTAAGCATCTGCGCACGACCCTTGATGCCAAGGTCGCGGCCTTTGACGACATCGTCAAAATTGGCCGTACCCACATGCAGGACGCGGTGCCCCTGACCCTTGGACAGGAGTTTTCCGGTTATGCCGCACAGATCGCGCTGGGGCTGGACCGGATTGAAGATGCGCTTAAACGGCTGCGCAAACTGGCACAGGGCGGCACCGCCCTTGGTACGGGTTTGAATGCGTCCGATGGCTTTGATGTCGAATTTGCCAAACAGGTTTCAAAGATCACCGGGCTTGAGTTTGAAACGGCCGAAAACAAGTTCGAAGCCCTGGCCGCCCATGATGCCTGTGTTGAGATGTCGGGTGTTTTGAATGTGCTGGCGACGTCGCTGATGAAAATCGGGAACGATATTCGCCTGCTGGGGTCCGGTCCGCGCTGTGGTCTGGGGGAACTTGTCCTGCCGGCCAATGAACCCGGATCATCGATCATGCCGGGCAAGGTCAACCCGACCCAGGCCGAGGCCCTTACCATGGTGTGCGCGCAGGTAATGGGCAATCATGTTGCGGTCACGGTTGGCGGATCAAACGGGCATCTCGACCTGAACGTGTTCAAGCCGGTGATCATTTATAATCTGTTGCAATCAGTGCGCCTGATTTCCGATGCATCGGTCAGCTTTGCCGATAACTGTATTGCCGGTCTTGAGGCCGATCAGGAAAAGATTGATCACTATGTCGAACAAAGCCTGATGCTGGTGACCGCCCTGGCGCCGCATATTGGCTATGACAATGCAGCTGCAGTCGCCAAAAAGGCACACAAGGACCGCAGCAGCCTCAAAGAAGCCTGCATCGCGCTTGGCTTCCTTGACGGGGCAAAGTTTGACGAACTGGTGCAAGCCCGCGACATGATCTGATTGATGACGGAAAAGGCCGGGCAATCACACCCGGCCTTTTGGCTTAGTGTGCGTAGGCCGTGTTTAACATCGCGGGCACAATGCGATTGTGAAACGGCATCACAGCAGCAAGGTAGGCACGCCCCAGCGCATTGTTGCGCCGAACCAGCGTGATGCTTCGCACCAGTGTCCGGTTGGCATCAATTGCCTCGGTTTCAAAGACGATACGAAAATTCAGATGATGGTCATCAAGACCAAGAATGACCGACTGGTCGCTTTCGCTGATGATCGGAAAAGGGCCGATGGTTGAAGTTCCGGGATCAACCATATCAGCGTCGGTTTTAAGGCCAAGCGGCCTGACAAGAAGGTTCCGAAGGGCGAGTAGGCGATGATACCATTGGGGGGCCGAGTTAATCACATGCCGTGCTGCCTGCTGCGCGGACAGGTTTGGTTGCTTGGCGGTGATGACAAATGAGTCTCCCCAGTCGGCATCGGACAGGCCCGGATGTGGAAGGTGGACTGCAGACCCGGTTGCGCGATTTGTCATCTTGTCGTTTCCGCATGGTGGAATTCACATGGAAATTAGTCCGAAATTGGTCGAATGCAATGATCAATATCATTGCAGGTGATCTTTGAATCAGGCATATCCAAGTCATGCTTACGCGCAAACGTCATAACCGCCGGGCAGGTGGCCTGTCACTTCGCCGTGTCGTTCAGACATGGCTGGTGGCGTTTGTCGTTTTGTTTGCTGGTGTGACCCAATCGGGCTTGATACCGGCCCTGCTGAGTGGGCAGGCCAGTGGCATTTCAACTGCGTCGGCCGCCGAAATTGCGCCGGGTGATGACTATTTTCTGATTTGCACGCCTACGGGCATCAAGATGGTCTCGGTTGATACGCTTGATGGAGTGTTGGCTTCTGACGCATCCGGGCAACCTGACGAGATGCCCGCCCATGCGTTTTGCCCTCTTTGTGCAAACCATCACGGGGCGATGGCGGTGATCGAACTGCCTTACAACGCACCGGTTGCTGTTACCCATCATGTCAGCTTTGCAACGGCGATAATACTGGCAGCGGGCAATGATGTCCCACGTATTCGCCATTCCCGCGCACCGCCGGTTTCCATCTGATTTCAAAGACCAGTCAAAACACGATTACTGAAATCGCAGACCTGTACACACAGGCTGTTTAACGGATGGAATATCATGAAAAAGCTTTTTGCAATTGTTGCGACCGTTGCGTCGCTGTTTATCGTCACCAACGCCTTTGCCGCCGATATCGAAATCAAGGACGCTTGGGCCAAGGCATCCAAGGGCATGGTGCGTAATGGCGCTGCGTTCTTTGATGTTGTCAATCACGGTGGCCCGGACCGCATTGTCGGAGTTCGCAGCAAACTTGCCGACCGTACCGAACTTCACACCCACATCATGGAAAATAATGTCATGAAAATGCGGGAAGTGAAGGGCGGCGTTGAAGTTCCGATGCATGGCACGGTTCATTTCAAACCGGGCAGCTATCATGTGATGTTCATTGGCCTGAACAAAGCCCTTGAAGAAGGCCAGAAGATCGACATCGTTCTGGAACTTGAAAAGGCCGGCGACATTCCGGTGACCATTGATGTACTCAATACCATGTCCAAGGGGCCGAAAGGTGGCAAAGGTATGGATCACGGCCATGATCATGGTCATGACCACGACCACAAGAAATCACACAGCAACTAAGTTGCGTCTGATCGTGGCCTGAATTTTCAGGCCAAAGGGATCGAAGGGGGAAGGTTTGCGCCTTTCCCCTTTCCCTTTTTTTCGTCAGAATGGCGGCGATGATCACGGTTGGGAACAAGGAGCCCATCATGTCAGATGCCATCACCATCGACGATTTGATCGCCAAGCTTGACCTGCAACCGCATCCCGAAGGCGGCTATTACGCCGAGACGTTCCGGGCGTTTGAAACCTGTAATCCCGGTAACCGGTATCTTGGTGTGCGCAGCACGGGGACCGCGATCTATTACCTTCTGACACCTGATACCTTTTCGGGCATGCATATCCTGACCAGTGACGAGATTTTCCATCACTATCTCGGCGATGCGGTCGAACAGCTTCAGCTGTTTGAAGATGGCACGCACAGGAAGGTGGAAATTGGCAAGGACCTGCTGGCGGGGCAAAAGCCGCAAATGATCGTGCCCAAAAATGTCTGGCAGGGGGCGCGCCTTAAACCCGGTGGCAAGTTTGCGCTTCTGGGCTGTACCGTTGCGCCGGGCTTTGATTTTGCTGATTTCTCGATGGGCAAACGCGCGGCGCTGAGCGCAAAATGGCCAGCAGCGTCCGAGATGATTACGGCATTGACGCGTGACTGATTTTCGGGCGATATCGTCCTGACACCAACCAAGAGTTGGCATTGCCAGTTCTTGCGCTACCCCGAAATACAGGATTTGCCCCATGCAGTTCGATACCTGGCTTCTGTTTGCCGGGGCGGCAATCGCATTGGCGATGGCGCCCGGCCCCAATAACCTTCTCGCAATCTTTAATGGTGCGCGTTATGGCGTGTCGTCTGCGGCCGTTGGCGGTATTGGCCGTGTTGTGGCGTTTATCCTGATGATCTCGATCACGGCTGCCGGACTTGGCGTTGTGCTTGCCGCCAGTGAAACGGCCTTCTTCGTGATCAAATGGGGCGGGGCGGTTTACCTGATATGGCTTGGTATCAAAAGCTGGTTTGCCAAGGTTAACGATGACGGGGACGTCGCAGGCCAGATGGCTCTGATGGAAAACCCGGGGCCCTTCAAGCTCGCCAAGACGGAGTTCCTCACTGCGGTGGGCAACCCGAAGGCGATCCTGATTTTTACCGCGTTCTTCCCGCAGTTCCTTGATCCAGCCGAGGCCTATGGTCAGCAATTCCTGGTCATGGGCGTGACCTTCATTACGATGGAAGTCAGCGTCTTGCTGGGCTACGGCCTTTTGGGCGGACAGGTCAAAGGTTTGATCAAGTCCGCCCGCCATATGCGGGTTCTTAACCGTGTATCCGGATCGCTTCTGGTCGGGGCTGGTGTCTTGTTGGCCCTGACCGACCGGTCACGGACAGCAGCCTAGTTTCAGAACCAATCATCGAGAAGTGCGCAGGGGCGCAGCTTTTTTCAAAGCGCGCCCCCTTGCTCCCTTGTCTACCTGGATAGCTGTTAGCTTTCCGGGCGATCGCCTGTTGTCAGGCGATTTCTTCGACCCGATGACACGCCACTTCGCGGCCCTCGAAATTGCGCAGTTCCGGGCGGACTTTTGCGCATTCCTCGGTCGCGAACGGGCAGCGTTTATGGAACGCACAGCCCGATGGCGGGTTGATCGGTGATGGCAGTTCGCCGGTCAGCGGTTCTGCCTTCACACGTTGTGTCGGATCGATCTTTGGTGCCGATGCCAGAAGCGCCCGTGTGTAGGGGTGCAGCGGCTTGGCAAAGATTTCGTCAGTCGGTCCCTTTTCAGCGACGCGACCGAGATACATCACCATGACGTCATCTGCAATATGTCTGACGACAGAAAGATCATGCGAGATGAAAATATAGGCGACATTCATCTCTTCCTGCAGGTCCATCATCAGGTTGAGAACCTGTGCCTGGACCGAAACGTCAAGGGCTGAAACCGGCTCGTCGGCAACGATGACCTTCGGTTCAAGGATCAGCGCGCGCGCGATGGCGATACGCTGACGCTGGCCACCGGAAAACATATGCGGATAGCGCTGATAGAATTCCGGGCGTAGGCCAACCTTTGCCATCGTGGCGCGCACACGTTCTTCACGCTCTTTGCGGCCCAGGCTATCCATGTTCAGAAGAACCGGCTCGGCCAGGATCTGCCCGACCTTTTTACGCGGGTTCAGTGACCCGTAGGGGTTCTGGAAAATCATCTGAACCGTGCGGCGGAACTGCTTGGCTTCCTTGTCCGACAGATCGCCGACTTCGGTGCCGTTGAGTTTCAGCGCGCCCGAGGTCGGCTTTTCAATTAGGGTCAGCTGACGACCCAGCGTCGATTTCCCGCAGCCCGATTCACCGACAACCGCGAGGGTCTTTTGCGCTTCGAGCGTGAAGGACACGCCATCAAGTGCCTTGACGGAGGCATTGGGTTTGCCCAGGCCACGATTAACTTCATAGTGACGGACAAGATCATCGGATTCCAGAAGCGGAACACCGGGTTTGGCATCCAGAAAACTCATTACACAGTCTCCCCGGTGGTCATGCCAGTCGGCTGGCCCTGATCATTGAGCGGATAGAAGCAGCGCACATCGCGTCCCTTGAAGTCGGAAACTTCCGGGCGCGCCTTCACGCAGCTTTCATTGGCATAACGGCAACGCGGAGCCAGCAGGCAACCCGCCGGGCGGTCATATTGACCAGGAACCACGCCCGGGATGGTTCGAAGCCTGTCATGGCCTTCGGAACGTTCCGGCAGGGCTTCAAGCAATGCCTGGGTATAGGGGTGGCGTGGTGCGGCAAAGATGCTATCAGCCGGGCCACTTTCAAACAGCTGACCGGCATACATGACCTGAATGCGGTTGGCGGCTTCGGACACCAGTGCCAGATCATGGGTGATCAGCAAAAGACCCATGTCGCTGTCTTCCTGAAGCTTCAGCAACAGGTCGATGATCTGGGCCTGAATGGTGACATCAAGGGCCGTGGTCGGCTCATCGGCAATCAGAAGGCGCGGGTTACATGCAATCGCCATGGCAATGACGATACGCTGGCTCATACCGCCGGAAAGCTGATGCGGATAGGCCGTCATGCGCGACTTCGGATCGGGAATGCCGACCTGATTAAGCAGATCAAGCGTGCGCTCGCGGCGCTGCTTCTTGTTGCCGCCCTCATGGACCTTAAGGGCCTCCATGATCTGGGCTTCGACCGTGAAGCACGGGTTAAGGGCTGACATCGGATCCTGAAAGATCATGGCAATGTCTTTGCCCGTGATCTCGCGGCGACGTTTGGCCGGCATGTTCAGAAGATCCTGACCATCAAAGGTCAGGGCATCTGCACTTACACGCCCGGGAAAATCGATGAGACCCATGACGGCAAGCGATGATACCGACTTGCCCGAACCTGATTCACCGACGATGCCAAGCACTTCGCCGCGATCAACGGAGTAGCTTACGGAATCAACAGCACGAAACGGCTTGTCTTCGGAGCCGAACTCGACTGTCAGGTTTTTTACTTCGAGAAGAGCCATGACTTACCGTTTCATCTTGGGATCAAGGGCATCGCGCAGGCCATCACCCATCAGGTTGAAGGCAAGCACGGTGACAAGGATGCAAAGGCCGGGGAAGGTGATCACCCACCAAGCCGAACCCACGAATTCACGGGCTTCGGACAGCATGGTGCCCCATTCCGGCAGCGGCGGCTGTGCACCAAGGCCAAGGAAGCCAAGGGCAGCAGCGTCAAGGATCGCACTCGAAATACCAAGCGTGCCCTGAACGATCAGCGGTGCCATGCAGTTTGGCAGGATGTTCACGAACATCTGGCGGATATGTCCGGCACCGGCAATTTGCGATGCGATGACATATTCCTTGTTGAGTTCGGATACGACCGACGCACGGGTCAGACGCACATAATGCGGTAGCTGAACAATCGCGATGGCCAGCATGGCATTTTCAAGACCCGGGCCGAGAATGGCGACAATCGCAAGCGCCATGATCAGGCTGGGCAGGGCCAGCATGATATCCATCAGGCGCATGACCCCGACTTCGACCCAGCCCCGGAAGTAACCGGCAACCATGCCAAGCACGATGCCAGAAATCATCGACAGGATGACAACCGCCACACCGATGGAAACCGACAACTGGGCGCCATGGATCAGGCGCGACAGGATGTCACGACCCACCGCGTCGGTACCAAGAAGGTAACGCGGATCAGCACCTTCCATCCAGATGGGTGGTTTCAGGAACGCGGTACGGTCCTGTGCGATCGGATCAAATGGCGCAATCCACTGGGCGGTCAGCGCCAGAAACAGAATGATCGCGATGACGACCAGACCGGCAAATGCGCCGCGGTTCTTTTTGAAATAGTCCCAGGTCTCGCGCAGCGGGCTCGGCGGTGCGCCGATTGGCTCAACGGCTGCTTCGGCAGTATTGGATGCCGGGGCTGCGGACGGGGTGGTGTTCTCGCTCATCTTTCGCAGCTCCCTTAACGCTTATACCGAATACGGGGGTTTACGATCCCGTACAGCAGGTCAACGATCAGGTTCACGGCCATGACAAGGAAGGCAATCATCAGAATGCCGCCCTGAATGGTCGGATAGTCGCGCCGGTTCATGGCTTCGATGATCCATTTGCCAATGCCTGGCCACGAGAAAATCGTCTCGGTCAGGATCGCACCAGCCAAAAGCACACCGACCTGAAGGCCGATCACAGTGATCACCGGGATCAGGGCATTGCGCAGCGCATGCACCATAATGACACGGATCGGCGCCAGACCTTTGGCGCGGGCAACGCGAATATATTCCTCGCCCAGCACTTCAAGCATGGAAGAGCGCGTCATGCGCGCAATCACTGCCATCGGGATGGTACCCAAGGCAATAGTGGGCAGGATCAGGTGGCTAACGGCGCTGGAAAAGGCCCCTTTTTCACCACTCAACAGGCTGTCGATCAGCATGAAACCGGTGACCGGTTCAAAGAAAAACATGACTGACAGACGCCCGGAGACCGGTGTCCAGCCCAAGGTCGTCGAAAAGAACATGATCAGAAGAAGCGCCCACCAGAAAATCGGCATCGAATAGCCCGTAAGCGATAACGACATTGTCAGGTGGTCAATCCATTTGCCACGATGCATCGCGGCCAGAACCCCGAATGGAACGCCAAGTATCACGGCAAACAGGATGCCCATCAGGGCCAGCTCGACTGTCGCCGGGAACAGGGTCAGGAATTCATCGATAACCGGCTTCTTGGTGACAAAGGATTTACCAAGATCGCCCTGGAAAACACCCATCAGGTAATCGAAATACTGGACAATAATTGGCTGGTCAAAGCCGTATTGTGCCTGAAGTTCTGCATATCTTTCCGCATCGACGCCACGCTCACCGGCCATCATCAAAATGGGATCGCCGGGAATAAGGCGGATCAGGAAAAATACCAGAAGGGTGACACCGAAGAAGGTCGGGATGATGTCCCCCAAACGGCGAAACAGGAATCCTAGCATGCCATCGGGCCTTTTTATCTCCGGGCGGTTTGTCCGTCCGGATGTCTTTCTCTCTTTTACGAAATTGCAAAGAGGCCCGGAAAACCGGGCCTCTCTGACTAGATTTTGGTGCGCTTACTCAGCGAGATCTACACCATAGAAGATGTGACCACCGAATGGATCGATTTTGTAGTCAACAACTTCGTTGCGGATCGGCTCGAAGACGATCGAGTGTGCGATGGTTGCCCACGGTGCTTCACGTTTGAAGACGACCTGTGCTTCCTCGTACAGACGGGTACGCTCGAGAACGTCCGAGGTGGTTTTTGCCTGCTGAATCAGGTTGTCGAACTCTTCGTTGCACCACTGTGCACGGTTCGAACCACCAACTGCGTCACAACCCAGAAGGACTGCGAGGAAGTTGTCGGGGTCGCCGTTATCACCGGTCCAACCGAGCATGAAGGTACCCTGCTCACCTTTTTTGGTGCGCTCAAGGTATTCGCCCCACTCGTAGGAAACGATTTCGGCATTCACACCAATCGCAGCCCAGTCAGCCTGAACGAGTTCTGCCATACGGCGTGCGTTCGGGTTGTAAGGACGCTGAACCGGCATGGCCCAGATGTCGGTGGTGAAGCCGTCCGGATAACCAGCTTCTGCCAGCATGGCTTTGGCTGCTTCCGGATCATAGGGATCATCAACGGTGTCGTTGTTGTAAGACCAGATGGTCGGCGGGATCGGGTTCTTCGCCGCTGAACCGGCACCCTGATAAACACCTTCGATGATGGCGTCTTTGTTGATCGCCATGTTCAGTGCTTTACGAACCTTGGGATCGGTGAACGGTTCTTTCTGGGTGTTGTAACCCAGATAACCAACGTTCAGACCTTCCTGGCTCAGCAGGTTGACGTCTGCGTCTGCTTCCATTTCTTCCAGATCAGCCGGGTTCGGGTACGGCATGACATGGCATTCGCCAGCTTTAAGCTTCTGGTAGCGAACGGTGCTGTCCGGGGTGATGGCAAAGATCAGGTTATCGATTGCTGCCGCACCTTCCCAGTATTCCGGGAATGCCTTGTAACGGATAACCGCGTCTTTCTGGTAAGCCACCAGCTGGAACGGACCAGTGCCGACCGGGTTCAGGTCAACATTTTCCGGGGTGCCAGCTTCCATCATGACATCGGCATATTCAGCCGAGAGAACCGATGCGAAATCCATGGCCATGTTGGCGATGAACGGTGCTTCCGGACGGTTCAGGACAAATTTGACGGTATAATCGTCAACCTTGACGATGTCCTTGATCAGGTCGGGCATCGACATGGCGTTGAAGTACTCGTAAGAGCCGCCGGAAACACCATGATACGGGTGTTCTTTGTCGAACTGACGCATGAAGGTGAAGATCACGTCATCCGCGTTGAAATCGCGGCTCGGAGTGAAGTCTTCGGTGGTGTGGAACTGAACACCTTTACGCAGATTGAAGGTGTATTCCAGGCCATCAGCCGAAACGTCCCAGCTGGTCGCGAGACCCGGAACGATGGTGGTGGTACCGCGTTTGAACTGTACCAGGCGGTTGAAGACCTGACGCGAGGACGCATCAAAGGTCGTGCCGGCGGTGTACAGCGACGGGTTGAAGCCTTCTGGGCTTCCTTCCGAGCAATATACCAGGGTTTTTGCCGAAGCGGCAGTCGGAGCAGCAAGTGCGGTGGCTGCAAGCAGGCCTGCACCAAGTGCCACTTTGACGAAATTCGCTTTCATTAAATGCCTCCCTCAAGGCTGGTCCGAACAAATCAATGCTGTCTGCGTGACATTGATCCAGTCACGTTTGACAGTGCTTTTTGCATCGGACGAGGTTTACCCGATCCAACAGGTATGAATGTTGGCAATCGACGAAGGAAAGTAATCAGGGTTTCTACGTATCGTCAACGGTTCCTGCGGGATTTTACGTAGGCGGGGCAGGGGCCGAAATGATGAATTTAAGTCAAGTGTTTGTTATTTTTATGAAATTCACTGTCCACTTTCGTCGGGGCAGCTGTGCATTTTTTTCAAAGCTCGGCGGGTGAAATCGGTAAATCACGTGTTTGAAATGTGCTTTCAAACGATTCATATCTTATTGAAACATAATGATTCGTTCGATTTCACCCTGGCTTCACAGGTGATTTTCTACCCTAGGGTGGTTTTGAGTTTGGTGATTTGCACGATATCCGTGTTCCAGGCAGCAACAAATCGATAAACATCCGCACCAAGCGATGGCCAGCCATGGAACATCAGGCCGGCATCGCGCAGTTTGCCCGCGAGTTGCGGGGCCATTTTGACAAATAGCTCATTCCCTTCTGCCGCATGTGTCAGTTCCGCACCTTGCGAGATCAGAACGTCCGCAAGCGCTTTTGCGGCGTCGTTGGCATGGGCGGCATTTTTCAGCCAGACATCATCCTTGATATAGGCCAGAAGCTGGGTTGCCAGATAGCGATGCTTGGAATGCAGATGGCCGCTGCGTTTGCGGGCCTGCTCGACCCGGGCTTTCAGGCTGGTGTCAAAAAGAACAATCGCATCGACCGCCATCGCCCCGTTTTTGGTCGCCCCGAAACTGATGGCATCGACCCCGGCTTTCCAGGTGACATCCGCCGGATGGCATTTCAGATGGGCCATCGCATTGGCAAAGCGCGCACCATCCATAAACAGGCGCAGGTCATGCTTGCGACAGATGTCGCCAATCGCCGCGACCTCATCGACAGAGTAAACCGCACCCAGCTCGGTCGCCTGCGTAATCGCCACACATTCTGGCGCGACAGAATGCACACCGCGATCAACAAGGCCAGAGATAAAGGCATCAAGGTCGCCTGCTTCCAGCTTGGCTGCCGGGCCGTCCATCGGCAAAAGCTTTGCGCCGCCGGTAAAGAAGGCAACGCCTGTGCTTTCATCCTCGTTGATGTGGGCTTCGTGATGGCATACGACCCCGCCATAGGGGGACACAAGGGCAGACAGGCTGATGCAATTTGCTGCTGTGCCCGTTGCCACCGGAATAACGGCAACGTCCTTGTCAAACAGCTCGGAAAAGGCAGCGTCAAGGAGCTGGCTGATATCGTCGCTGCCATAGGCCGGGGCGTTGGCAGACGCGTCTTTTGTCAGGGCTTCGAGCACTTGCGGGCAAAAGGGCGATACATTGTCCGAGGCAAAATTCATCTTGGTTCTCGTATTTTTGGGTGGCGTCAGGGGCGTGGGTATCACACGCAATCGATTGAGATGGCAAGCCCGTGTTATTGGTCAATGGTGTCTGGCAGGGCCTTGATCATTTCAATCGGGCTGTTCCATGCGCAGACAAACCGATAGGCATCCGGACCAAGCGATGGCCATGGGCGAAACACGATGCCTGCATCACGCAGCTTTGCGGCCAATGTATCGCTCATGTGAATAAACAGCTCATTGCCTTGCGGCGCAAAGGCGGGCGTTGCCCCCAAGCTTGATAGCGATTTGGCAAGGGCTTGTGCCGCAGTGTTGGCATGGAGGGCATTTCGCAGCCAAAGATCATCCTCAAGATACGCCAGAAGTTGTGCCGCAAGATAACGGTGCTTGGAAAACAGATGACCGCCCCGCTTGCGGTTTTGTTCCGTTTTGCGCCGGAGTTCAGGATCAAACAGAATGATCGCATCTACCGCCAACGCACCGTTCTTGGTGGCACCGAAGCTTAAGACGTCAACGCCGGCCTTCCATGTGATTTCGGACGGATGGCAATCAAGCGCTGCAACGGCATTGGCGAAACGTGCCCCATCCATGAACAGTCGCATATCGTGTTTCTGGCAAACCGATCCAATCGCCTGAATTTCGTCCACGCTGTAGACCGTCCCGAACTCGGTACTTTGTGTGATTGCAACACATTCGGGGTCGACGGAATGCATGCCGTTTCGAACATGGTTGTTCAAATTGGCATCAAGTGCGTCCGCCTCGATCTTTGCCGATGGGCCATCCATGCCAAGCAGTTTGGCGCCGCCGCCATAAAACGCGACGCCGGTTGATTCCGTGACATTGATATGGGCCTCGTAATGACAAACCACACCACCAAATGGCGACACCAGGCCCGACAGTCCGATCACATTGGCTGCCGTCCCGGTGGCCACCGGAACGACGCACACGTCGATCCCGAACAGTTTTGAAAAGGCGTCATCAAGCTGTTGGCTTTTGTCGTCCGCGCCATAGGGAAGCGCACTGGCATCGCTTTCGGCCGCGATGGCGGCAAGGATCTCCGGACAGATTGGTGTGACATTGTCAGATGAAAAGTTCATTGGGGCCTCAACGGGATCGGGCAAAAGCCCTTTGCGATGCAAAATGGCGTGCTTGGCGGTTAACCAACAGTGTTTGGAATTTGTGCGCTTGGCAAGTCGGCTATTTGCTGGTTGCGATAAACACACCATCCCAATCGGCCGGTGGCGGGGTTTCTTTGAACAGTGCAATGCGTTCAGCGTACAGGTCATAGAGGCCTTCAAGTGATGCAAACTCGCGCGCAGAACTCCGGCATTGTTCGATCAACCCTTGAGCCTCTTCCCACCTTTGGCCGCGATAGGCCAAAAGCATCGATGCATGCAAATCACCAAAGGTTTTGAATGCAGGTGTCGACGCCATCTCGGTATCGCCAAGCAGGGCAAAAATATGCACTGCTTCGCTTTTGCCTTTGACCGCAATCAGATCCAACTCAATGATCGCAAAATCGTCACTGACCCGTGTGGCGACATCCTCGCCCAGGACAACATCGACACCGTAATTCTTTGACTGCCCTTCGAGGCGGGAGGCGAGATTGACCGCGTCGCCAAGTACGGAATAATCAAACCGTTGGTCCGATCCCATATTGCCGACAAGGCAATCGCCGCAATTGATCCCGATCCCGACATTCAGCGGCAGGAAAATCTCATTGGCCTCCTCGGCTTCGAGTTTTCGAGCATCGTTCAATTGTTTCAGGGCGCTACGCATGGCAAGGGCGCTGTCACAGGCATGATGGGCGTGGTTTTCAACATCGAGTGGCGCATTCCAGAACGCCATGATGCAGTCGCCCATATATTTATCAATCGTGCCTTCCCGATCGAGGATGCATTCGGTCAGCGGGGTCAGTAGCCGGTTGATCAGACGGGTCAGGCCTTGCGGATTGGATTTGAAACCTTCCGAGATCGCGGTAAATCCGCGAACATCGCAAAACATCAAGGTCAGATCGCGGGTTTCCCCGCCCAGTTTCAGTCTTTCCGGGTGCTCGGCCAGTTGCTCAACAAGGGCAGGCGACAGATAGTTGGCAAAGGCTGCGCGCACTTGCCGACGTTCGCCCTCTGTCCGCATGAAACCAAGGGAGCTGGTCGCAAGATACACGGCTGCCAACCCTACAATCGGATAAAGTGGATCAATCAGAACCAGTTGCTGCGTATAGGCCCACCAGGAAATACCAATTGCACTGGCCGCAATCGCCAAGCCGATCACTGCTGGCCACACCGCCCCAAGGCGCGGGACGGTCAAGACAAAGAATATACCAACGATCAAAAGAACGAGCATCTCGATCTCTGCCGCCCAATAAGGACGGGTCAGGAAATGCTCCAGCAGCATTTGTTCGAGCATCTCGGCATGGACTTCGACCCCGGGGATCACCCGATCAAGCGGTGTGGAACGCAAATCAAGCAAGCCGGCCGCACTGGTTCCCAGCAGAACCATTTTGTTCTGCAGGATTTCAGACCCCACCGTCCCGTCAAGGATATCGGTTGCAGACAAGTACCGGTCTTTTTGATGGCCGGTGAAATGGACCCACATATTGCCGCCATGATCGGTCGGGATGGTCACGGCACCAACACGCACAGACGCAATGCCTTCAGAGCTTGTCCAACGCGTGCTGCCACTGGCGCCCGACATGCGCACCAACATGGTCTTGGGCGCATTTTGCAGAACGCGCAGCATTTCAAGTGTCAGGGTCGGATAAACCGGCTTGCCGATGACAGGCTGATCATGATCAATCGCTGCCAGCAACGGTACACGTCGTACAATCCCGTCCTGTCCCGGCGAGACATTGACCAATGCATTGCCGGTTGCCGCACCTTCGATCACATCAAGGTTTTTTGCCGCACTTGGCAGGACAGGGACGAAGTCCGAAAGCTTGCGTCCTGCTTCGCCAGCAGCGCTGAAATTGCCAACCTGGCGGGGCAGGGTTTCAAACGTCCCGTTGCGCAGCTGAATGGCCGTGATCACATTGCCGGTACCCTGAATGAACTGGGCAAAGAGTTGATCGTGATCTGGCAAAGCTTCGGCCATTTCCGCGATGCGATCATTCTCTGGGCCTGATGGCCAATCTTTGATGACGCGTGTTGGTGATGTGCGATCCGGTTCGGCGAAAACCATATCAAAGCCGACAACAGCCGCGCCATTGGCGCGCAGCCGATAGAGCAACTCCGAGAGTTTCGTGCGCGGCCAGGGCCATTGGCCTTCGCTTGCCAAGCTGCGCTCATCAATATCAACGATCCGCACGCCGACATCGTCAAAATCTCGTGGGGATATCTGCTGATAAAGATCGAAAACCGTCAGACGCAACTGATCTATTACGGGCACATTCTGCCAGCGCAACACGATGCAGGTGAACAGAATGGCCAGTGGTAAGATATACTGCAGGCCTGTCAGGAGGCCGGATTGTCTGATGCGCATCGGGCGTTACGTTTCCGTTTGTCGGCTCAACCTATTCCAGTGTTGCTGAACCAGACGCACCAGCACTTACTGCTGTGGTTGTGAGTTTGAAATCCACGTTATGTGCATCGGTAAAGGTCGCCGTCGCATCGCATCCGCCGTTCGTACAATTTTCGTCAGGTGTAAAACTGCTGCCAGAGAACGTAACGGCGCCGCTCGAACCGCTAAAATCGACTGTGTTCGTCTTCATGTCACCCTGAGATACGGAAGTCAGAAAGGTGCCACCATCCTCGATATTTTGGAAAGTTATCGATAACTGCCTTGAAGCGAAGTTTACCGAAGTGACAAAGTTATAGGAAAGGCTGCCGCTACTTACAGCGATTGTACCTGTCGAGACACTACCACTCGTAACTTGGCGAAGGCCATCATATGTGAATGCGCTTGAAGACGAAGACGAAGACGAAGACGAAGACGAAGACGCGCTTTCTGTATTGTTGTTCAAAATCGAAGTGGTTTCAGCAGCGTTTGATGCACTATTCACGGTCCCCATTTGTGCCATGGCAACGTTGATCGCCTGGGCACTGGAAGAGCCGGTCTGGTTCTGAGCCTGTCCAGCCTGTTGTTGAGTAACGACAGGTTGCTGGCTACTTGCCGATCCGGATGGTGAACCGTTGTTGCCGCCAGATGATGCGCCGTCGCTACCTCGCGAAGCGGTCCGGACGACGTTTGTTGAAAAGTCAAACGTTGCCGCGCCGGTCGGGAAACGGGTTGGTTGGGTGACGGTGTTGCCCGAAACAAATACACCGAAATTCTCGCCGGTCACGTTTTGAGAACCGCCATTCTGGTTAAAGGCGGCAAAGGCGCCCGGGCGTGATGTTGTATCATTACGCGACAGACCCGGCCCCTGATTGACCGCCATGAAGACCGGCTGGTTTGCTGTATTCGGATCCGTGGTATCAAAGCTGCCGGGTACAATCCGGTTCGCCTGCTCTGCCGTCATCGAACGGATGAGGCCGATGGTGCCGCGAATGCCGATTGAACCAACTGGCAGGTTCACATCCATGCTAGACGGATTGTTGAGCGGAATTTTGCCGGTGACGAAGCGCATGACGCCCTTGGCCATGTCGGCAACAATGCGACCGTCGCCGGTTACCGGATCATAGACGAATTCATCAATCGCGATGTCGCTGTTCGGGCCGATGGTAAAGACGGTCTCGTCAAGCAGGAGGACTTGCATACCTGCGCCGGCTGACGTGGTGATACGATCCCCGAGATAAACCGGCATGCCGCTTTCAACCAGAACGCCGACTTCTCCAGTCACTTTGGCCAGCGTAATTTCACCGGTGACTGCGGCGGATACACCGGCCATTTCGGCCTGCACTTCTGCCTGTGCCGGTTGCGGTGCAATCAGCAAAGTGGCGACCAGAAACGGCGCACACAGCAAAGCTGTTGCAGTCAGTCGTCGGATCGATTTATTGCAGGTCAGAGGCGAAATCTTGGCCTTGTTCATCACTAGAACTCCCAGCGGCGTGTCAGAAATATCTGAGCACGGGCATTATGGTATTCATAGTTGGGAATATTTGAATTTGTGTTCAGATACTCGCCTGTAATCGACCAGTTGATTGGCGCGAGAAAGCCAAGTACCTGATTTGCCGTTACGCTATCCCCAAACAAGTCGGTCGGCAATATCGTTAATAGTGGTGCACCATATGTCAGGCGTGTCCGTATCGTGCGATCCGTCCGGTGTTGCGGCGAATTCCCGGTCGTCAGGAAATCCGGATCGCGATACTGGTCCATGCCATAGCGGATGCTGCCGCTAATGTAACTTCCCCCACCAAACAGATAAGCATGGATCAGCTCGCCGCTCAAGCTATTGTAACTGTGATAGTTTCTGGCGGCATCCTTCATCCCGGCAGACAGGTTCACTGTCGTGCGGTTGTTTGGCGACCAGGTATAGTTCCCGCCAAGCCGTGCGCCATATCTTTGGCCGGAATGCAGGCGAAGGGCGCTTGATTCAGAGGTGTTCTGATAACGCTCATCGGAATAACTGACCGCACCATTGAGGTTAAAGAATGGGCGTACGTTCCAGTCCAGGCGCAGGCGACCGGTTCTGGCGGTCAGATATTTCTCACGCGAAAGCGATTGGGCGGTCTGGCTGAGTGTCGGGGTCAGCATCCAGTATCCGCCGCGAATGCGTGCACCGACATCAACCGAGAAAGAGCCAAGGTCAAGCGCATCCAGCTGGACCTGATCACTGCCATAGCCGGTTACAGCAGCAAAGACTTCATGGCCTTCCTGATAGCCAAGGTCGTAACTGATGTCATAGCGAAGCGCCCCGATATAGGCGATGTCGTTATTTGGTTTATCACCGCTTGAGGTGATGGCAGTCGGTGTGCCGGTCAGAAGCTGGATCTTGTCATTCGGCGCCGAATTGCGGTTGCTGTCGATCTGGCTTCCCAGCGTCAGGGTCATGCTTTGCGACAAACGCTTTCGGCGGCGCTCGATCGCGCCGACATATTGTCGGATGTTGCTTTCGACCTCTGGCGAGATATTCATCTGCAAAAGGCGTTCAAACTGAGTGCGTGCCTCATCAAGGCTATCGAGGCGATAAAGCACAATCGCATAGTACAGGCGCACTGGTGCAAGATCCGGGTCCAGCACGAGAATGCGTTCAAGTGTTGCCGAAGCACCGCGAACTTCACCGCGCGCCAATTGCGCCTTTGCCCAGCGGAAGTTCAGAACAATGTCGTCGGGATTTGCAAGGATATCGGCATAGGTGATGTCGCCGCCATCGTCTGTCCGCATCAGGAAATTCGCCCGTGCGGTAACGTCGGTCAGTCGTTCGAAATCTTCCGAGAACTGGCGCGCCTCATCTGTTCGCACATCAATACTTTGCTGTGCGCGGGCTTCGACCATTCCGATTGCAAGCACCGTCATGCCCGTCATCATCGACGCGGTCACGTACTGCCATATGCCTGTCTTCAAACTGTTTTCCTACCATTGGCAGGTCATGGCAGCTGCCGTGTCGAAAGCCTGTCACGGGCAAAGGTTGGTGACGAAACCCGATTGGCGACCATAACCTGTTTGGAACGTATCCAATCAGACTATTGTCTTTGAAAACCAAGGGATAGCCATTCGGCAGGGTGGTTTGTGTCAGTGTACGAGGATAGGTTTTTTATCCTTGCGAATAATAAATTTACCGGAAGGTAGCATGTGTCCTATACATAGGGCACTCAGGGTTATACCGCAGTGCCGCCAACTGTCAGACCATCAATGCGCAAGGTCGGCTGCCCGACGCCAACCGGAACGCCCTGGCCATCCTTACCGCAGGTCCCGATGCCGTTATCGAGTTCCATATCATTCCCCACCATCGAGACCTTGGTCAGGCTGTCCGGTCCATTGCCGATCAGTGTCGCGCCCTTGACCGGTGCGCCAAGCTTGCCGTCTTCGATGAGATAGGCTTCTGAGGCTGAGAACACGAACTTGCCCGACGTAATATCGACCTGCCCACCGCCGAAGTTGACGGCATAGATGCCGTTCTTGACGGATGCGAGAATTTCTTCCGGTTCCTTGTCCCCACCGAGCATATAGGTGTTGGTCATACGGGGCATTGGTGCATGGGCATAGGATTGACGGCGTCCGTTGCCGGTGGATTTCACCCCGGTCAGACGCGCATTGAGGCGATCCTGCATGAAGCCCTTGAGAATGCCGTCCTCAATCAGGACGGTTTGCTGGGTTGGTGTGCCTTCGTCATCAATCGAAAGCGACCCACGGCGGTCATGAATGGTGCCGTCATCGACAACCGTGACACCTGGCGATGCGATCCGCTGCCCGAGAAGCCCGGCAAAGGCAGATGTGCCCTTGCGGTTGAAATCGCCTTCAAGCCCGTGGCCAATGGCCTCGTGCAAAAGAATGCCGGGCCAGCCCGGACCAAGCACCACGGTCATTTCACCGGCGGGGGCGGCAACCGAATCAAGGTTCACAACCGCCTGACGAAGTGATTCATCAACCGCCTTCTTCCAGGTCTTTTCATCAAAGAACCCGTCATAACCGATACGGCCACCTTCGCCGTGCGAACCGGTTTCCATGCGATCGCCCTGTTTGACGACGACCGAAACATTGAAGCGTACAAGTGGGCGAATATCGCCAATGCGCTGTCCGCCGGAACGCCAGATCTGTACGGCCTGCCAATTGCCGGAAATCGATGCCGAAACCTGCACAACACGCGGATCCCGTGACCGGGCATAGGCATCAATCTGGGCCAGCAGATCGACCTTGGCTTCAAAGGTTGCTTCACCCAACGGGTTCACATCGGAATAAAGCGACACATTGGTGCCAATTGATCCCAGATCGACCTTTCCCGAACGGCCCGATCCAACTGCCTTGACGGTTTCGGCCGCACGCGCAACCGCGTCATTGGACAG
Organism: Thalassospira sp. ABL2_045; assembly: GCF_056161285.1. NCBI lineage: Bacteria > Pseudomonadati > Pseudomonadota > Alphaproteobacteria > Rhodospirillales > Thalassospiraceae > Thalassospira > Thalassospira sp. ABL2_045. Next base: position 92,541 of record NZ_JBSWYV010000012.1, read on the forward strand.
TTCATTGGAATGTGAAAAGGCGGTGGCTTCATCGGCAACAGCGCGCAGACCAAAGCCCTGAGCGGTATCAAAGTTCGCACTGCGCAGGCGGCCATCATCCCATACAAGGCTTTCGGATTGGCGGTATTCAAGGAAAAGTTCGCCGTCTTCGGCCGTGCCAAGCGCATCATTGACCTGTGATTCAAGCCGGTCGCGATCAAGATCGCCCTTGGCGAAAAACAGGTTGTCGGTGGTGCGAAGATCGGTCATGGAACCTCCTTGGGGCCGGGATTATTCGGCCAGAGAAAATGTCTTTCCCGGTATGACATAAAGGTTGAGGCAGTATTTTTCCTTACTCAATTTAGGGTTTCTGGTGCCGTCAACTTTCGCCTATACAGGTACTTGTTCGGGCCAAAGCCAAAGCAATCGCCCGAATGGTTTATATAGACTGCAATAACCAATTATGAAAGCCCGTGGCAATGTTTGTCGAACATCCCCAACGCGTCGCCCTTCATAATGAAATTCACGCCCGACCCTTTGGCGGTGTGACGAGCCCGGCGCGGTGTTCCTGCCTTGCCTTTCAAACGGGTGAGGATCTTGATCAGGATGTGCGCGATCATTTCACGGCGTTTTGCAATCGTTATAGTCTGACACCGCCCGCCCCGGATCAGAAATACTTTGAAGCTGCTTGTGATGGCTTTTCGGTGATTTGGGAACGCCACGCGGAATTCACGGTCTATGTATTCAAACGGACCGAACCGTTCGATAACCCGTTTGAAGACCCGGTGATCAATCTGGTGCCGCGCGACTGGCTTGATGCAACGCCGGGCCAATTGCTGGTTGGGCTGCACATTGTTGTCGACAAGTCTGAGCGCGGAGACGAGGAGCTTTCAAGGCTGTTTGATCATAATGGCCTGACCGGCAGCCGGATCCTCGGCGGTACCGCACAGGTCTGGACGGATTTTCGTCTGCATGGCGATGGCTTTGGCCGCATTCTGATCAGGGATTGCGGTCTGGAACACCTTCAAGCCGGGCGTCTGGTGCAGCGTCTCAAGGAAATTGAAGTCTATCGCATGATGGCGTTACTGGCCTTTCCGCTGGCGCACGATGCAACGCCAAAGGTGTCCGAAATTGATACGCGCCTGTCGGAAATCACCGCCGAGATGGCCAGCAAGAGCCAAACCAATGACGAAGAGACATTGGCAAAGCTGACCGATCTGGCCGCCCAGACCGAGGAAATGGCAGCATCGCTTAATTACCGTTTCAGTGCAGCACGGGCCTATTACCGGATCGTGCAGGCGCGCCTGGGTGAGTTGCGCGAAGAACGGATCGAGGGCATGCAGACCATTGCCGAATTTCTGGAACGTCGATTGGCACCGGCCATGCGGACATGTCAGAATATCGGGGACCGGTTGGAGGTTCTCTCAAAACGTGTCGCGCGGGCCAACAATTTGCTTCGGACCCGTGTTGATATCCTGCTTGAGGCACAGAACCGTGACCTTCTGGCGAGCATGGATCGCCGGGTGAAGTTGCAGCTTCGCCTGCAACAAACCGTCGAGGGGCTGTCGGTCGCCGCCATCACCTATTACGCGGTGGGACTATTGGGCTATCTGTTCAAGGCGATCAAGGATACCGGTGTCCCGATCAATGACCGCGTTGCCACGGGCGTTGCGGTGCCGCTCGTCCTCGGCGCGATCTGGTTTGCCATGCACCGCATTCGCAAGGCCCTGCACAAGGCAGACGACTAGCTTCGAAGCCGATAGGCGGCATACGTTGCGGTGCAGACCAGAACAACCGCACCAGCCTGATGCGCGACGCCAAGCGGCAACCAGACAACGCTGAGAAGCGTTGAGATGCCAAGGGCAACCTGAAGGCACGCCGCCGCCAGAACCAGATGGGTGGCAAGGCGTTGTTTGGCATCAAGGCCCCATTTGCCAGCAGACCACCAAAAGACCAGCACCATGACAAAGGTCAGTTTCGCCAGCCAGCGGTGATCCCACTGTACGGTCATGTGGTCTTCAAATGGCGCGAGCCACGTCGGATCAAAGACATAAAGCCCGTCCGGGATCAGTTGGCCATCCATCAGCGGGAAGGTGTTGTAAACATGCCCGGCATTAAGACCAGCGACAAATCCACCGGACAGGGCCGTAAACACGATCAGGCCCAATAACTGCCATGCGCTCTTTGATGCGCCAGTCGATGCGCTGCGCGGGCTCAATTGCTGCAGGCCGACCCAAAGCAGGGCGATGAAAATCACGAGTGCTAGTCCGAAATGCGCGGTCAGGCGGTATTGGCTGACGTCTGGTCGATCAACCAGACCGCTCATCACCATATACCAGCCCATCAGACCCTGCAGACCGCCCAGGATGAAAAGCCCCCAGAGCTTCCACTTGGTGGCGCGATCAATCGATTTCTTGGCCAGGAACCAGACAAAGGGGATAAAGAACACCACCCCGATCAACCGGCCCCAAAGACGGTGGATGAATTCCAGCCAGAAGATCGATTTGAAATCCTCGACCGACATCCAGGCATTGATTTTCTGAAACTCGGGATATTGGCTGTACTTGATGTAAAGCGCTTGCCAGTCCGCTTCATTCATTGGCGGGATGATGCCGGTGAAAGGCCGCCATTCCACAATCGAAAGCCCGGATTCCGTCAGGCGCGTCAGGCCGCCGATCACCACCATGATGAACACCATCGCCGCACAGGAAAACAGCCAGATGGCGACGTTTCTGTTGGCTTGTGGTTGTACAAGGCTGACTTCGGACAGGGCGGGGGCGGCACTGCTGGACATCTGGACGCTCTCTTGACGATATCTTCTGGCGGATGTGTTTTTGAAATTTGGCCCAATATAGGGCGATTTTGCAAAAATTGCAGGAAAAGCTTTACGGAAAATCCGGGAGGCTGGATCAGCGTAGAGTGATTTAATAAATACTTACATTTAGTGTTATTTATATATAAAACACATAAAAAATGTATTGAATAATTTCATATCCACACTCATAGTGATGGGTAATAGAGAGAAACCCGCATTAGAGGATCGACGATGTTTCCCATCAATCTGGACCTGACGCGACTTTCGGTCGCTTTGGTCGGCAACGGTCAGGCCACCCTGAACCGTTTGCGCCAGTTTGACGGTGATGGGGCAAAATACGTCACCGTCTATTCAGAAGACCCGATACCCGAACTGGCCGAGCAGGCCGGCGACCGGCTGCAGCGCTATTTGCCGAATTCGGCAGATATCAATGCCGCCTCGATCATGTTTATCATCGACCTTGATATGAAAAAGGCCGCTGAGCTGGCATTAACGGCCAAGGCTGTCGGGACGATTTCCAACGTTGAGGACGTAAAGCAATATTGTGATTTTTCGTCGCCTGCGCGCATTCAGCGCGGTGATCTGATGATCACGGTATCGACCAACGGACATAGTCCTCGGCTTGCCGGCCGTATTCGTCGTGCGCTTGAAAAATGGTTGGTGCCAGGCTGGGACAAACGCTTGCAAGAGCTGTCCAAACAGCGGGAAAAATGGAAGGCCGACGGGGCTGACATGCAGACCCTGCTGCGCAAGACCGATGAATATATCGATCAGCGGAGGTGGCTGCCATGAATGTCATGCGTGAAGAAGACATCGTCACCGGCGGCTCCATGTCGGTTGAAGAAGCCACAGATCGTGCAGCCCGTTTGCTAGATCAATATGGCCACCTTCAGGGTGTTTCGCTGATCGAGCCGATGGTGCATCAGGAATTCAATGGTCGCATCACTATGACCTCCTCCTTCGGGACAGAGGCTGCAGCCCTGCTGGCGTTGGTCGCGGAAGTGGACCCGAACCTGCCGATCATTTTCCTTGATACGCGCAAGTTGTTTGGTGAAACGCATACCTATCGTGAACAGCTGGTGGATCAACTGGGCCTGACCAATATCAAGATCATGCGCCCGGACGAGGAAAAGCTGAAGGCCGAAGACCCCAACGGGATGCTGTTTGCATCTGATGTGCCGAAATGCTGCTACCTGCGCAAGGTGGAGCCGCTTCAGCGCGCGCTTGAGGGCTATGACGCCTGGCTGACCGGACGCAAACGCTTCCACGGCGGGGAGCGTGATGCCCTTCCGGTGGTCGAGCCTGCTGGATCGCGCATCAAGATCAATCCGCTGGCGGGTTACAAGCGCGAGGATATCGACGATATCTTTGAGCACCGTGCGCTTCCGCGTCATCCGCTGCAGGCCGAAGGTTTCCTGTCCATCGGGTGCATGCCCTGCACGGAGCGTGTTGACCCCAACACGACCGATGTCCGTGCCGGACGTTGGGCCGGGCAGGACAAGACCGAGTGCGGCATTCACTACATCATCTAAGCCAAATCAGGCTTTCACGAAAAACCCGGCCATCTGGCCGGGTTTTCTCATTCAGATCGTGATGCCCTGAAGTTTCCTGAACAGGGTGACCGCATAACGATCTGTCATGCCGGAAATGTAATCCATCACCCGCATCAGGCGACTATAGAGGTCCGGGGCTGCCATCAGTTTGCCCGACAAAAGCTTGTCAATCCGATCCGCCTGTGGTGGCAGGCGTTTACCGTGATTTTTATGTTCGTCAATGTCGATGGCCGCGCGGACAAAGCTGTCCAGCAGGCCATTGATGACCTCAAAACCGGCCATTTCAATTGGCAACACATGCGGGGCGTTGTAAATCTTTTGCACCGCCAGCTTTTTGCAGGCCTTGGCATGCGGGCCAAGTGGTGTGTTGGCCAGAAGGTCACCTTCGATGGTGCCGGCAAGCAGTGCGTCTTCATGTTCGATGAAGGCATCAACGGCGGCCTTGACCAGATTGCCAATCGCCTTGCCACGCAGGAAGCCGATGCGGTCATTTTCCGATTTCTCGGCATACCAGCCTTCAGCCCGCAGGTCATTCCAGCGCTGCTCGGCATCGCCGTCATATTTTTCCGGATGGCGGGCAATCGGGGCAAGCGCGCGTTCAACTTCCTCGAAACTGACACAGCCCAGTTCCCAGCCATCTTCTAGATCTACGACGGAATAACAAATGTCATCAGCCGCCTCGACCAGATAGACCAGCGGATGGCGCCGCCATGCCCCGTCAAATCCTTCAAGCGGTGACAGGCCACAAACCCTGGCAATCGCATGGGCAATATCGCGTTCAGCCTGATAATAGCCGGGCTTTTTAAGGCCGGTATATTCCTTGCGGCGCGCGTCGGGCACAGACGTGCTGCGCGGATATTTGATGAAGCTGCCAAGTGTGCCGTAAGTCAGGTTAAGCCCACCATCAAAGCGCTTCATTTCAAGCTGGCTGATGATGCGAAGCCCTTGCGCATTGCCTTCGAAATGGCGCAAATCTTCAAGTTCCGGCCCGGAAAGACGTGAGGTCAACTCATCCTTGGCAAGGCGCGATGTGGTGAACCATTCATTGATGGCATCTTCGCCGGAATGCCCGAATGGCGGGTTGCCAATATCATGCGCAAGGCAGGCCGCCTGAACCATATAGCCGATATCGGCCACCGTGGTTTCCGACCCCTTGGGCAGGTTTTTTACGATATGCGCACCCGCCATCAGGCCAAGTGACTGCCCGACCGAGCCGACCTCAATCGTGTGGGTCAGGCGGGTATGGACATGGTCATTGTCCGAAAGCGGATGAACCTGCGTCTTGTTTTGCAGGCGCCGGAAGGAGGATGAGAAAATCACCCGGTCGACATCGATCTGAAACGGGCTTCGGCCATCTGGCGTGGGATAGGGCGCGCCTTCGGGCAAGCGGACCTTGCCATCCTTGAATTCAAGCCGATGCGAAGAAAGAAGATCTTCCCAGCGCATTTTATCGCCAGACCCTTGTGCAGACGACGCCACTTTTTACCCCTGTCCGTATCGAATGTTCTTTTCAGATGTTGTTCTTTGGCAACTTTAACGGGCCGGGGAGTCCGGTGCAATCGGACAAAGGCATTTGCCGCCGATTGCACCGAATTTGTTGGCAATCAGCCAAAGAACCAGCTTTGCGGGTTATCAATCGGACGCCCATTCAGGGCACGCAACATGCCAATCACATTACGCCCGATAAACCACGCGGTGGTGTAAAGCCCCATCAGGCCGACAATCGCCCAGCCCAGAAGCGGGATCCAGCCAATCACGAAGGTGAAGAAGCCAAGAATGATCGCGTACAGGATGCTGATCCAGAATGTGCGGATTACAAACGTGTAGTGGCTGTTGGTCCAGTGATTGTCGTCTTCGCGCGCGACATAGGATACGATCAGCGCGATCAGCCCGGTGGCAAAGGCGGTAAACAGGGTTGCGATCATAAGCCCGTAACAGACAAGGGCCGTATTCCCGCCGCGCTCGTCGGTAAAGCGCGGTGCCGTGTCAAAAGACGCATCCTGACCGTGGATATGGTCGTTCATGGATAAAATCCTATCAAAGTTGTCGTAATCCCCATCGCGTCTTGCTCATCATATAACCTAAAAGTTTAAAAATGCTATTCCCCAGTTGCGGCCTTTGTTGCCAAAGCCGGTTTGGGGCGTGCGATTGTCTGCCATCACACAATTTTTACGCCTGATTTGCCGGGTTTTACCTCGACTCTTGGCAAATTCGCCCTACATTTGGCGCCATGTTGTTAATTGACCAAAAACAGGAATTTCCGCATGTCGGACTATGATTTTGATTTGTTTGTTGTCGGTGCCGGTTCGGGCGGCGTGCGCGCAGCCCGCGTGGCATCGGGATATGGCGCAAAGGTCGCCATCGCCGAAGAAAGCCAGGTCGGTGGTACCTGTGTGATCCGGGGCTGCGTGCCGAAAAAACTGCTGGTTTACGGCGCGCATTTTGCCGAGGATTTCGAAGATGCCGCGTCCTATGGCTGGACCCTGCCCGAGGAGCCGAGCTTTAGCTGGAAGACGCTGATTGCCAACAAGGATGCCGAGATCGAGCGTCTCAATGGCATTTATAAAAAGCTTCTGGCCGGTTCAAACGTCGAACTGTTTGAAAGCCGCGCGGTGCTCAAAGATGCCCACACCCTTGATGTCGGTGGCAAGACGGTGACCGCCGAGCGCATCCTGATTTCAGTGGGCGGCACGCCGGTCATGCCTCACATCCCAGGCATCGAACATGCGATTTCATCCAATCAGGCGTTTCATCTGGAAACCCTGCCCGAAAGGATTGCCGTTGTCGGCGGCGGTTATATTGCGGTTGAGTTTGCCGGTATCTTCGCCGGTCTTGGCGCGAATGTGACCCAGTTTTATCGTGGTGATCAGATCCTGCGCAGCTTTGATAACGATATCCGTAACCATCTGGCTGAGGAAATCGTCAAAAAGGGCATTGATCTGCGGCTGCACACCAATGTCACGGCGATTTCGAAAAACGATGACGGCTCGCTGACCCTGACGCTGACCGGTGGTGGTCATCAGGAAGTCGATGCCATCATGTTCGCCACGGGCCGTGAACCGAAAACCCATGGTTTGGGTCTTGAGCAGGCCGGTGTTGAACTGAACGACAAGGGTGCGATCCTGACCAATGCCGGTCTGCAGACCAGCGTTCCGAACATCTATGCGGTTGGTGATGTCCGCGATCACGTGCAACTGACCCCGGTCGCGATCAAGGAAGGCATGTCATTTGCTGATACTGTCTATGGCGGCAAGCCGTGGTCGATGGCCTATCAGGCAATCCCGACCGCCGTCTTTAGCCAGCCGCCGGTCGGTACCGTCGGCTTGACCGAGGAAGAAGCGCGCGACAAAGGCAAGGATATCGATATCTACAAATCGACCTTCAAACCGATGCGCCACACCCTGTCGGGCCGTGATGAAAAAACGCTGATGAAGCTGATCGTCGATAAGACCACTGACGTGGTGCTGGGTGCCCACATGGTCGGCCCAGATGCCGCTGAAATCATTCAGGGTATCGGCATCGCGGTGCGCATGGGTGCCACCAAGGCCCAATTCGACCAGACCGTTGCGGTCCATCCGTCAGGTGCCGAGGAATTCGTTACCATGCGCTCCCCGGTCAGCGATTGATCGTTAGCGGACGCAATCATGAAGAAGGGCGGCGCCATCTGGCGCCGCCCTTCTTTATTTGATTCGGTTATCGCCCAGTAATGCCCGGGAAGATGATCAGCAGGGCAACCGCCAAAATCTGCAGGCAGATAAACGGCAGGAGGGCCTTGAAAATATCGCCCAGTGATATGTCCGGTGGTGCCACGGATTTAAGGTAAAACGCGGCGGGTCCGAAGGGTGGCGACAGGAAGCTGACCTGCATGTTCATGGCAAACAGCACCCCGAACCAGACCGGATCGAAGCCGAGCTCTTTTACGATTGGCACAAAAATCGGCATCGTCAGAAGGGCGATGCCGACCCAATCAAGAAACATGCCCAGCACAAACAGGATCAGCATCATGAACAGGATGATGATGGTTGGATCATCGGAAATGCCGGTAATGAGCCCGGAAACAAACTTGATCCCGCCCATCAGGTTAAACACACCAACAAGGGCGGATGCGCCGATACCGATCCAGACAATCATGCCACATGTCGACAGCGTCTGAACGGCGGCGGCTTTGATCATGGATAGCGAAAATTCACGGCGCAGGATCGTGGAGGCAATCACGCCGGCCACGCCAACGGCTGATGCCTCTGTCACCGAGGCAATCCCGCCATAGATCGATCCCAGAACACAGAACACGACCAAAATCGGCAGAAACAGGCCTTTGAGCAGGCGAATCTTTTCCGCGTGCGGGATTTTTTCGGTCTGGGGCGGTGGGGCAACATTGTTACCGGTGTAGGAGCGAAACAGGATATAGGCTACGTAAAAACCGGCCAGCATGAAGCCCGGCAAAAAGGCCGAGGTAAACAGATCGCCGATCGATACATTGGCGGTCAGGCCGTAAATGATCAGAACGATTGATGGCGGCACCATGGTGCCAAGTGACCCACCGGCACAGACCACCCCGATCGCCAGGTTCTTGTCATACCCCTGACGCAGCATCTGGGGCAGGGCGATCAAACCAAGCAGGACAATCTCGCCGCCGATAATGCCGCTCATCGCGGCCAGGATCACCGCGACAAAGATCGTTTGAACCGCGACGCCGCCCCGAAGTCTGCCGCCAAAGAGCCGCATGGCATCAAACAGATCGCGCGCAATCCCGGACCGGTCGAGGATCGCCGCCATCAGGACGAACATCGGCACCGAGACAAACACAAAGGATGAAACGAATGAATAGACGCGGCTGGTAATCAGCGGCACGGCCATCGGGCCAAACCAGCCCAGCGTGAAAATCAGTGCGATCAGCAGCGTGACAAACGCCAGCGGCATCCCGGTAATAAGAAAACCAAGCAGCATGACGAACATGGCAAGCGTGCCGTATTCAATGCCAAGGGACTGTAAATCAAACATCATGCCGGTTCCTGAATGCGCATGTTCGCATGTCGAATTTCAAATATGGACGGGATTGCTGCGTTACTCGGTGGCGTCTTTGCCGCCAAGTCCGCGCATGTAATTGATCGCAAGAATGATGAATTGCACGGTGAGTGCGATCATCACGATCAGCAAAAATATTTTAAGCAGCGACGGAAATGGCGGGTTCCAGGCCGATCCGCTGGTTTCCAGGCGAACTGAACCATCCGGTGCAAAGGCCGCCCGCCCCACCATCAGCCAGGCTGCCCAGGCAAAGAAGCCTGACGCCACCGCACAGATCAGCGAGATCGCAATATCAAGGAAGCGGCGCAGTTTCGGGCCAGCAATGTCATAAATGATGACCACGCGGATATGCTTGTCACGCGATGCACAGAAAAGGCCACCAAACACAAAACCGATCCCGCACAGGAAGGTCGTGGTTTCATGGGCCCAGAGTGTCGGTCTGTCAAAGACATGCCGCATGACGATTTCAATGATCAGAACACTCATCGAGGCCAGAAAGCCGATGGCAAACACAGTGCCGGTTTTCTCGACCATTTTGCCAAAAAGGCCCGACACTGCCGGGACGGTTGTCGTTTCCGGTTCTGGCAGGGTCGGTGCGTTCTGTTCCGCGGGATGGGTCATCACAGATAATCCTTCGGGGTCGTAATACAAGCAGCCTGCAATCTGGCAGCGGGGGAGGCCGCGTTCCAATCACATCGTCTCAAAACGTGATGAGATGCCAGACTGCATCGGGGAGACAAATTCGAGTTCGCACAACGTCATACCCTAGGACTGCTGTGATCCGGGCAAGGGATCAGGGTGTTCTTGCCCGGATCGGGTGCTTGGGGTCTTAGATCATGCCCTGCGCGGTCAGATATTCCATCAGGGTATCATAAACCTTCTTGGCATTCTCGGAACGCGCAGCAGCCTTTTCCCACTGTTCGGTGGCAATAGCGCGGAACTTGTTGCGTTCTTCCTGCGACCAGTTGTGAATGGTGATGTCACCCTTCGCACGCGCCTCGGCAACGGCCTTCATGTCCTTGGCAACCAGCTGGGAAACTTCATCCTGTGCAAGGTCGCGGACCGAAACCGTCAGGATTTCCTGAAGGTCGGCCGGCATGCTGTCCCACTTGGTCTTGTTCATCGAAACTTCGACCAGCGGCATAGAATGGAAGCCCGGATAGACTGGATGTTTAGCGATGTCGTGCAGGCCTTGTGCCTGGTTGGTCGAGAAGACGGTATAATCGGCAGCCTCGATCACTTTTTTATCAAGGGATGTAAAGACTTCCGAGCCCGGAATGTTGACCGGGGTTGCGCCGGCCGCAGCAAACACTTCGTTCACCATGCCTTCTGGCGCACGCATTTTAAGACCTTTAAGGTCATCAACACCATCAAGCGGGACCGCGGAAACAAAGGCCTCAAGACCCGGGGTGGTGGCACCAATGAAGTGCAGGCCATATGGCTCGACCAATGAATTCATCAGCTCCTTGCCGCCGCCATATTCCATGAAACGGAACATTTCCTGCGGATCGGACCAGGCGCCAACCGGGTTCGCGATCAGCCCGAACGCCGGATCCTTGCCCGAGAAATAGCTGGTATCGGTGATGTGACCATCAAGAATGCCAGCGGCAATCGCATCCTGGGTTTCGTTATGTTCGACAACCGAACCAACCGGCAGCATTTCGATCGAAATGCGGCCGCCGGTCAGGGTGCCAACACGTTCTGCCCATTCCTGCTGAATGATGAAGTTCGGGTTGCCGGCCGGATCGCTCGACTGGAATTTAAGGTCGTAATCCTGCGCATTTGCCGCAAAGGGTGCGGCGGTGGTCATGGTGATGGCAAGCGCTGCGCCAGCCAGTGTTTTCAAGGACGTTTTCATCTGTTTTCTCCCTGGGTTGATTATTTTACGTCAGTTTCCGGTGCCGATCTGGCATCTGATGCTGCGTAACGCTGCTTCAAACCCGAAGCAGCGGTTTGGACGATGTCTTCAAGCGGGCCTTCGATTGAGACAGCCAGCGGGTCTTCATCGGGGCCCGGCGGTTCAAGATCGTGAAGCTGACTGTCAAGAAGTTGCGAGGGCATGAAATGACCTGCACGGCTGTTCATGCGCTCGAATATCAGGTCGCGGGGACCATTGAGGAAAACGAAGCTGACCTCCCCCAGGCGCGTGCGCAGATAATCGCGATAGCGACGCTTGAGCGCAGAGCAGGCGATAAAAACGGTTCCGGGAAACGGGTTGCCGCGCGGGGTCGTCGGATCGGTGGATTGGCCGATATGCTCGGCCGCGGTTGAAACGGCGTCCAGCCACGGCCAGCGCATTTCATCATTAAGCGGCAGGCCACGGCTCATATGGTCAACATTGGCCTTGGGGTGGTGGTCGTCTGCATCCAGCCACGCATTATCCGTGGCCGCAGCAAGGCGGCGTGCTGTTTCGGTTTTGCCCGATCCGCACACGCCCATGACGACAACATATCTGGTCTGCCGATTCATAAGGTTCTTCGTTCTCACTGGTTTTCAGGGCTTGGTTTTACTCTTGGACAGCCCTGTCGTGTTATGATGTTAGCGCTAACATAATGTTAGCGCTAACATCACGTCAACACCCTATTTCAAAAGAAGGCACAAGGTGCTTGTCGATGCGGAAAAGACGTAATAAATGTAAGGGTATGAGGAAACGCAAAGGGGCCGGGCGGCCAACCATTTCTGACGTTGCCGAGAAGGCCGGGGTCAGCACCATTACCGTTTCACGTGCCTTGCGTGATCCCTCAAAGGTGTCCGATCACCTGCGCCGCAAGATCGATAACGCGGTGAAAAAGCTTAATTATGTGCCGCATTCCCATGCCAGTGCGCTGGCATCGACTCGCTCCAACATCATTGGCGTGATCGTGCCGTCGCTGACCAACAACGTGTTTGCCGATACGCTCCGCGCGATTTATGACGCCTTTGATCAGGGCGCCTATCAGGTGCAACTCGGTAACTCCCGCTATGTCGCGAAAGAGGAAGAGCGCCTTGTGCGCACCTTCCTCGGTCAGGGGCCGTCCGCCATGATCATTGCCGGTACCGATCAGACCGATGTCACGCGCGAGCTTCTTGAAAACGCGCCCTGCCCGGTGGTGCAGATCATGGAAATCGGTGATGACCCGATCAACATGATGGTCGGTTTTTCGCATTTCGAAGGCGGGCGTGCGGCGGGCATTCATCTGGTGCAAAAGGGCTATAAACGCATCGGTTTTTTGGGCGCGCGCATGGATCCGCGTTCGCACCGCCGTATGGAAGGCTTCAAGGAAGCCATGCGATCAGGGGGTCGATATGACCCTGACCTGATCATGACAACCACCACATCGTCCAGTGTCACACTTGGTGCTGAGCTGATCGGGCAATTACGCACACGTCGCCCGGATCTTGATGCCGTGTTCTGTAACAACGATGACCTGGCCCTTGGTGCGCTGTTTGGTTGTCAGAAAGCCGGCATTTCTGTGCCGGGTGACATGGGAATTATCGGCTTTAACGATCTTGAAATGATGGCAGCAAGCTATCCGTCTCTGACCTCAATCCGTACAGACCGCTATGCAATTGGTAAGCATGCGGTGGCGATGATCCAGGCTGCGCTTGATGGCGAAACGCCTGAACAGAAGATCATTGATGTGGGGTTTGAATTGCAGCAGCGCGAAAGCACATCGCGCAAGCGTTAGAGACTTATCCAGACTTGTTCTTAATCAGCGTCCGGCAACGGGAACCGTTCTGCCAGTTCAACCAGTTCGGCGCGCGGCCCGGCGATCTTGATGTGCGTGCCATCGGTATCAAACTGACGATCCAGAATGGTGATGCCATCCTGTGCACAGGCTTGCTCGAGCGTTCCGGCATCGGAAAATCCGGCAAACAGTTCCGCTTCGCCTTGCGGAATATAGTCTATTATTTCAGCAAACTCGCAGACGGCATTGGCTGCCCCGCTATAGGCGCGGACCAGCCCACCAGTACCCAGTTTTGTGCCACCAAAATAGCGCGTCACGATGACGGCCACATTTATCAGATCACGCCCCTGAAGAACCTTAAGACACGGAATACCTGACGTGCCTGATGGTTCGCCGTCATCCTTGCCATGCTCGATCAGCTGGTCTTCGTCATTCAGATAGCGATAGGCGTTCACATGATGGTTGGCCTTGGGATGAAGGGCGCGCAGCTCATCAATCCGCTTGGCGAGGTCGTCATGAAAAACGAGTTCGGCCAGAAAACGCGATTTCTTTTCTTCGGTTTCAGCAAAGGCAGGGCGGGCGATGGTTTTCATGATGGTTTGCTATCAGAAAGCAGTCAGGAGTGCCAGCGTCACAAGGTTCGGGCCTGCAATCAAAAAGGGCGGACAGTTTCCCGTCCGCCCCCGATATCGTCATTTGCGCGGCAGCTTAAAGCGGCACGTCAAGGCTGAGCCGGAACTCGGCATCGGTTGCGCTGTCGACCGACTGGCTAAAGCTGCTGGCCATCTGGCTGCCATCTGGCAGGAAACCAAACGTCACCGGCATATTGCCAACGACTTCAACGCTATGAGCCTGATAGCCAGAGACGCCGATACCGTCATAACCGTACTTGGCCGAGACCGAGCCACCATCTGTAAATACCATCATGGCACCGATTTCGGAACGTGCGCGCAGGGTTTCGGTGCTGACCGCCGTGCCATCATTGCGTTCGATATCTGGTGATTTAAAGTCCCAGATCCCCTTGAGCGAGAAACTCGGCGTGATGGAATAATCATCGGTGCGATACCACAGGCGCGAGATTTCCGGGCCAAAGCTCAGATTGCCGGTCGAGACTTCCTGTGCGCCAATCCGGTTTCCGTTCGAGGTCGTGAAGGCCTTTTGCTCTTCCTGGAAGAAATTGACACCCAGTTGCGGGAAGATGTCCCAATCCTGATATTTAAGCTCGCCGGTCAGGGTCGATTCAACCTGCCAACGTTCGCCCTGATAATCTTCCCAGCCGGCATTTTCCGGATTGATCCGGTGATCGGCCTGTCCCCAGGCCACACGGGCATCAAGGATCAGCTTTTCGGCAGGTTTGGTGACAATATAAGGGCCGATCATCCAGCCCTGACCCTTGCCTTTGCTGTCCTGACCGCTCAGCGTCTGTTCATACAGGTCATACTGAACCAAAAGGCCTAGAAGCGTGCTTTTGTCATAGCGATAATCCGCGCCCACCATGAACAGGCCAAAATTGCTTTCGCCTTCGGTGCCGCCGCGTTCATCGGTAATGCCTTCCCAGCGGCCCTTCATCCAGATGTTGAACGGGCTTTCAAAGCTACTTTCCTGGCTGGTTGGTTTGCTGGCCGGGTTAAGTTCATCAATGCCGAGCTTGGGGTCCCAGGCCATCACCTGATTAAGACTTGCGGCAAAGCTGCCCTTGCCTTCCGAAAGCTGCAATGCGACCGGCAGGGAGAAGTCCTTGCCACTGCCCGACAGGGCGGTCTGTACAGGTTCGATTGCGCCAAACAGGGTGCTGAAATTACTAGTGCCAAAGCCGCGTCCGGTCATCAAGCCCGAAAGATTGACGCTTTGCGACGTCATGTTGCGGATATGGGTTGAAACCACATCCTTGATGGCGGTTTTGGTTTCTTGCACGGTTGGGCCAGTGTCTTCTTCGACCGGGGGCAGGGTGTTTTCAAACATCAAGATGCTATAGCTGCCCAGCGTATTGTCGCTGGCGTCACGCACCGTGGCCGAGAAGTTGATGTTGCGTCCCGGAACGTTCGGAAGATTGAAATTGATCGATTGCCCGTTGTTGCTTGCGCCTGACAGGACAAAACCTTGCAAATCTGAAAGGCACTGTGACGACGCACTACAGGACGCAACCTCATTAATGCGGAAGGTGATCGAAGACTTCCCTGCGGGAGAGCTTGTCTCAAGCGTTGTGTGTCCTTGGCTGCCTGTACCTGCACCGCCTGCGACATCTTCTAGCGAATAGACACTGTCGGCAAATGTTGCGCCGCCGCTCACCGAAAAGGTGACGCTTCCGCCGTCCGGAACTGGTTGTGAACTATCGATGTTCCAGGAGACGCCCATCGTGTCACCGGCAATGTTCTCCTGGGTCTTGTTGTTGATGTTCTCATGGAAAATTGAGGAAACCAGCCAATGCACCGTGTAGGCCTGTGCATTCATCGGCAGCAGCATTGATCCCAGCGACAGCGCAGCAAATGACAGTGCGCCAACTATTCTACCTGAATAGCGCATATTTAATTCCCCATAGTTTGACCCCAAAGGCAATAAATGCTTTGTTATCAGGTTACTATGGGAGGTTTGTGTGGGTGTCAAATAGGTGAATTATGGTCATGTAATGTAAGGGGTGCTGGCTAAAAATTAGGGTTTTCTATTTTGAGTAGCGGGTTGTCAGAAAGATGAGGGATGCTCGCATTAAAGCACAATCCCATGTCCAGCAAAGGGGCTGGGCCAGACACTGGATGTGTTTGTGCGATTGCGGCGGCGTGACTTTTGTCAGTGCGAAATGAATTGTACTACTATTGCGATTAAGTTGCTGATCTATAAGTCAGAAACTGTCAGATTCTGTCAGAAATTGTCGCGTTTTGGTAATTGAATATTCGCGCCGTACATGTGCGCCTTTAGTTCGGGATGCTACGCCGTAAACAGTTTGCCGACCAGAATGACGCCAAAAACGATCAGCATGATCAGAACAACCTTGCGGAAGGTTTCCGCATCCATGCGATCGCGCACCCGCGTGCCCAGTTTGGTGCCAAGATAGACCGGCACCAGCCCGGCCAGCGAGATCCAGAGCGTATCAAGCGTGAACATCCCAAGCCGCGCCAGACCAAGTGCCATCACAATGCTTGAAAGGCTGAACGAGATATTGATGGCCGTCAGGAAGCGTTTGGGGTCAAGGCGCAAGGAAAGCAGGAAGGGCAGGACCGGCATGACCTGTGATCCGGTGATGCCGTTGATCAGGCCCGTGGCAAAGCCCGAAACGGGGGCGAGGACTTTGGCAAGCCTGTCAGACAGCGGCTTGCCATGACGAAACAGTGTGATCGCGCCGTAATTCATCAGGACCAGGCCAAGCGCTGCACCAGCGAGAATGCTGTCGACCAGTTCCAGCACGGCAAGCCCGATCAGGATGCCGGGAATGGTGGCAAGAAACATCGGCCAGAACCGGCTGACGGTTTCGCGAAAATGGCCGGCCTGGGCCATGATGATCGAATTGCTGACCAGTGACGGGATGATCACGAGCGGCATCCCTGCCTTAAGGCCCAATCCAAGTGCAAGGATCGGCAAGGCAGATGTCGAAAACCCAAGACCCGTTGCCCCTTTGACGAAGGCCGCGACGAAATAGGCGCAGGCAATGATGGCAATCGTTTCAAGGGTCATGGAGCGTCCATGTTAAGGTCGACGGAGGCGGCAGTGTGGGCCTAAAGTCTTGGGGGCGCAAGCACTTGACGTTATGCGCAGCTGGAAGTGGTCAGGAACCGCGATCTGCCGGAGGGGATATGAGCCGCACGAGCCAAAATCAAACGTTACCCCTGTCAGGGGGATGTCAGTGCGGGGCTGTCCGCTATGAACTGACCCAGCCGCCATCGCAGGTCTATATCTGCCATTGCCGGGAATGTCAGATGCAATCGGCATCCGCCTTTGGCATTTCAGCCATCACTGCGCCGAGCGATATCCGCATCATCACCGGGAAGCCCAAAACATGGTCGTGTGCGACGCGGGGTGGCGGAGCGATGCCGTGTCATTTTTGCCCGGACTGCGGTACGCGATTGTTCCATGGGGATTTGGCCGGGGGCGATCCTGTCAGTGTAAAAGGCGGATCGCTGGACGTGCCGCCGGATCTGAGCGGTGCGATGCACATTTGGGTCAAACGCAAGCTTGAGGGGGTGATGATCCCCAAGGATGCGGTTGTGTTTGCGGAAGAACCGGAATCCTGAAGTCATCCGTGACGTTGATATCCGGATTCGCATGCCATTGTCTGGCATGACCATATGGTGATTGAACCCCATACTTCCATAATGGTGTGGTTATGGGTGGAATTTTGCGCCGAATTTTGACGGTTTGGTAAAAAATTGCGGAAAAATCACCTGCGCATGTCGACAAGGGGTGGAAATGCGATGGCAAAACCCGTATCAAGTCTGGCCCGGTTAAATGACCGGTCAAGCGGGCGGGATTCCGCCAGATACCCGGATATGTGATATAATGGCGGCATGATGATGAACATGCCGGATTGAGAGGAAGCAAATGAGCAAGAGCTGGAGCATTGAAAGCTGGCGCAACCTGCCGATCAAGCAGGTGCCGACTTATCCTGATGCACAGGCCTTAAAGGCCGTAGAGCAAGAGCTCGGCAGCTATCCTCCTTTGGTGTTTGCTGGCGAGGCGCGTGCGCTCAAGGAAAAACTTGGTGAAGTCGCAGAAGGCAAGGCCTTCCTGCTGCAGGGCGGTGACTGCGCTGAAAGCTTCAAGGAATTTCATCCGAACAACATTCGCGACACCTTCAAGGTGATGCTGCAGATGGCGGTTGTCCTGACCTATGGCGCATCCTGCCCGGTGGTCAAGGTTGGCCGTATGGCCGGCCAGTTTGCCAAGCCGCGTTCATCTGATACCGAAACCATCAACGGTGTTGAACTGCCAAGCTATCGCGGTGATGTGGTCAACGGCATCGAGTTCACCGAAGAAGCCCGTATTCCCGACCCGCAGCGCCAGATCCGCGCCTATAACCAGTCGGCGGCGACCCTTAACCTGCTGCGTGCCTTCGCGCAGGGTGGTTTTGCCGATCTGACCAAGATCCATCGCTGGAACCTGTCCTTTGTGGATGGCAGCCCGGCGGCAGAACGCTATCGCAAGATGACCACGCAGATCGATGAGGCGGTCGCCTTCATGGAAGCGTGCGGCATTACCGCCGACAGCGCACCGCAGCTCCGCGAGACGGATTTCTATACCTCGCACGAGGCGCTGTTGCTGGGTTACGAGCAGGCGCTGACCCGTCAGGACAGCCTGACAGGCGAATGGTATGACTGTTCGTCGCACATGCTGTGGATTGGTGACCGTACCCGTCAGGCCGATCATGCCCATGTTGAATTCCTGCGTGGGGTGAAAAACCCGATCGGCATGAAATGCGGCCCGACTATGGATGAGGATGATCTGATCCGTCTGATCGATATCCTCAACCCGGAAAACGAGGCTGGTCGCCTGACCCTGATCGCACGTATGGGTGCCGACAAGGTGTTTGATAACCTGCCGCGTCTGGTCAAGCGCGTTAAGGACGAAGGCCGCAAGGTCGTCTGGTCCTGCGATCCGATGCATGGCAACACGATCAAGGCATCGACGGGCTATAAAACCCGTCCGTTCGACGCGATCCTGTCTGAGGTCAAAAACTTCTTTGACGTGCACAAGGCCGAAGGCACCCACGCCGGTGGCGTTCACTTCGAGATGACCGGAACCGATGTAACCGAGTGCATCGGTGGTGCACGCGAAGTCACCGAAGATGCGCTTTCGGATCGCTACCACACCCATTGCGACCCGCGCCTCAATGGCGGACAGGCGCTTGAGCTTGCCTTCCTGATGGCCGAAATGATCAAAAAGGAACGCGACAGCGTCCGCGCAGAGCAGATGGCTGCTTCTGCTTGATTTGATCCTTTGGGTTGATATTGTGACGGGCGCTCGCTTATCGAGCGCCCGTTTTTTAGTGCATTTTTTCAGGTGTTTGTTGCGGTGAAACTCCCAGCTTTTTCCCAGTTTCAGGGCGCCGAATTTAACGAGAGGAAGCTGTATCTCTCTGTAATTTTCGCGATCATTGTCTTCAAGATAGCTGTTTTGATGATCTGGGGGCCGGGAATTGCACCGGATACAGGGGGGTATACCCGCTTCGCTGCGCTGATCCTCGAGGGAACCGATTGGTTGAGGAATGCGGGTCTTGAGGACACTGCGATGCCGACCACTGTCTTCAGGATAGCCGGATATCCTATGTTCATTGCGCTGGCACAATTGATCTCTGCTGAGAACTGGCAGTGGATTGTTGTTGTTTCACAGTTTGCTCTTTCCGCGCTATCGCTCTTCAGTTTGTCTCGCTTGATCTCAGCTCTGGGAATGCGTCCGTTTCTCGGGGCGTTCTTTTTGATGGCAACAGGTTTGTCGTTTTCGCTGTTGCTGGACAACATGATCCTGACAGACAGCTTTGCAACCAGCCTTTTTATGATTGTGCTAAGTGAGAATGCGATAGCTACTTTGCGTGGTCGTCCCCTGAGGTTCGCCCAAGCGTTACTCTTCGGCGTGCTGATCACACTTGCCTTCTTGATGCGCGAAGGGGTTGCAATCCTCTCAATCCTGTTTGTTGTTCCGTTTTTGGTTCGCGCTCTTGTCGCCGAAAATCAGAGGTTGCGCTCGTTTGCTGCGGCAGCGGTGTTCTTCGTTCCAATTGTTTTAATGACACAGGCATATGCGTCTTGGAATGAAAGTCGGACTGGTCACCGCTTCGTTACGTCGGGCGGTCAAACGGTTTATCTGCAGGGACTGGTCGATGCGGCGGAAAAGGATCAACGTATATTCTCTGGACAAGAACCTATAGAAGTGACAGCGCGAGAACACGTAAAGGATTACGCGTTTTCCGAAGTTATCGCCATACAGGCAAGTTTGTTCAAACAAGGATTTGTCGCGCCTGAATTGGCTAATATGTCAAAGCAGAAGTACTTTGAGAGTTGGATTGAGTATCCTGGTTCCATGCTGCGGATGACGGTGGGGCATATACGTGAAAACTATGCGACGCTCACTTTTCGTCCGTTCGGTGCAGTAAGACAGACCGGACTCTGGGTAAATGGCGAAAAGCCATGGTCCGACTATCGTGAACTTCGAAAGGATGTGTTCAACGATGCTGGTTCTATGGTTTTGTTCGTCGGTGAAATGGTCGAACGTGTAATTGCGATTATCATTACCATCGCTTTCGTCATCGTGCCGATTGTCTGGGTTGTACGCCTGTGTCGGCGTAAGGTTGGCGGACATAGAAAGATTGACGGGCATAGAGAGGTATTAGTTTGCTCTGCTCTATGGGCTTTCTACTTCGGGGTTCTGATTGCCCACGCCATGGTGCATTTGGAAACACGCTATTTAGCGGCAGTTATCCCGTTTTCAACTTTAATTGGATGTTTTTGTCTTCAGCGGATATTTGAGCGCATAAAAATTCGTCGCCTCAACTGGTGATCTCATCAACAGGATTATGTATCCATTTTTGTCCTGCAATAAATTGCAGCGGGGAAGCAATTGCAATAACAAATAGAGGGGCCCAGACTTCAGGGATGCTGATGCTCAACGCTAACCACATAAGCCCGGCGAAAATCGCCGAATAACCAGCGTAGATTGTCAGGGACTTTCCTGCATTTTTCAGCGATAGCTTCGCGCTGAAAACAAATGGCGCCATCATTACTGTCTGAATGGCAAACGCGACTGCTAGTGCGCACCAGTATGACGTCATTGCCGACCAATACTGTAAAAGGAACAGATAGGTGGAATAACTGGCGCAAGTTGTTAATGCGCCAAGTCCAACAAATTTGACAATCCGCACGGTCAATTAAGGCTCTCTCTTTTTTGCGAGAGCGAAAATGGACACGCCAAAAGGCGGCTTTACCACCTTTGCGAGTTTGAGGTCGACGGCAAAAACCTTTTTTAGAATCCAATTAACCATAGGGGAATTGAGCTGGTTCTCGCTTTCTAGTTTTGGTTGGCATATTCGAATGAGTTGGCGAGCGGCCCAAATCGGAGCGAAAAGCAAAAAATTAAAGTAATGAGTCTTTTCGATTTCAAGGTCGGACGCAGAGATAAGCGTTGACAATTGGTGAATCCTGTAGCGTCGCTGATGATGGGAAACATCATCCTGTAGTCCCCAAAGAGCCATAAAGGCTGGTACAGTTATCAGGGCGTGTCCACCATTTTTCAGTACGCGTGAAATTTCCGAAATTGCCTTTTTATCGTCGTCAATATGCTCAATGATGTCTGTAGCAAGTACTAGGTCGAAAAGTTCATCGGGAAAAGGTAAGTGTTTGATGTCTCCTTTGATAACTTCTCCCAACCCCTTTTCACGGCAATAACGGATTGCATCGTGGCTAAAATCGAGCCCCAAATAATCACTGTAGCCTAATTCACGCAACATTCTCAGGTTTGTGCCTGTGCTGGTTCCGGTATCAAGAATTCGACTGTTTGCCGAAAGGTTTATTTTAGAAATCTCTTCGGAAAAGAGTTTCCTTCTTCCCACAAACCACCAGTGGGTTTCCTCAACAACGGCTTCTGCTTCGTAAGTGGAAGATTCCATTATTTCAATGCCTGGCTGATTGATTGTAGGGGGCTCTGTTGTAGAGATAACCATATCCACAGGAAAAATCGGTTATCTCGTTTTCCTATGCTGTGCGAAGCCCACTGTTGGTTTGCATAGGTTTTCTCAGTTCCAGGAAGAGCTCTGGGTGATTGAACCTCGGGCATCTTGCGCATCCAGTCTGCTAAAGGAATACCAAAGCCTTTCTTTTTGCGCTGTAGAGTTTGTTTAGGAAGCAACGGTTCAAGCGCTTTTTTGAGCAGATACTTTCTTTGACCATTACGCATTTTGAAGTGCGACGGCAGTTTGGCGCAGAAATCGACGATGTCATTGTCAAGGAAGATTGCGCGCGTTTCCAGTGAGCACATCATGGATGCTCGATCAACTTTGGTCAGGATATTATTCTGCAGGTAAAGGTTGGTGAAGAATGTGAGTAACCGATCTGTTCTGTTCGCAGCAGGGTTGCTATCCCAGATTTCCATGGCCTCAGAGTAAAGGTCTTCAAGAGATAGCGGCTCCTCAAAAAATTCCTTCATCTGATCCGGGAAAAGCGGAGCCATCCAGACAGGAGCCCATACCGATTCCGGATAAGATAATCCGGCAAGCGTACGGCGCAGCTTGAAGTCTAGGCTCATGTTGCGACTAGATTTCGGCAGCGCATTTGCAAGTCCGGTAAACAATTTGTGTGCGAGGTTGGGTACGTATTTTTGGTAAGTTTGTGCTGGCTTGAGTGCAAGAAAAGGGTCATATCCAGCAAAAAGTTCATCCGCCCCGTCGCCAGAAAGTGCAACAGTTACATGTTCCCTTGTGAATTTGCTCAGTAGATAAGTCGGCAGCACAGAAGCATCACCGATTGGCTCGTCCAGTTGCCCAAGAACTTTCGGGATTAAGTCCCGCGCGTTGGTAAGGTTGAGTGTTTTGAGATGATGTTCGGAGCCAGCATGATTGGCCACTAACTGCGCATAAATAGATTCATCATAGGACGCTTCTTCGAAGCCAATTGTAAAGGAAGATACTTTCTTGCCTTTGGCTTGCTCACTTGCCGCACATAGAATTGCGCTTGAATCAATACCACCACTCAGGAAAACCCCCAGAGGCACGTCACTAACAAGTCGGCGGGATACGGATTGTGAAATCAGTTCCTGCAGCTGTTCGGCAAGCTTGTCATCGTTTGTAGAAGTCAGTGTCTCATCTGGAGTAAGCAGGAATTCCCAATACTTGTTGGATCTGGTTTCAAGTGTATTCAGGTCGACGATCATCTCGTGGCCTGCAGGCAGTTTGAAAACGCCTTCAAGCAATGAGTTGGGAGCCGGGATATAGCCGTAGGCAAACAGTTTCTGCAAGCCTGTGTTGGATATATTGCTCCGAATGCCGGTATGCTTTTCAAGCGAGTGCAGTTCGCTTGAAAAAGCAAACAAATCCTTTTGGGCAGTGTAAAAGAGGGGTTTTTCACCCAAACGGTCGCGCGCGAGGTATAGGCTACCCTTAACATTGTCTATGATTGCAAAGGCAAACATGCCGTTGAGGCGCTGGGCCAAATCTGTACCCCAATAACGGTAGCCATGAATGAGGGCTTCCGTATCGGAGTGTGAAGTCCTAAAGACAGCGCCGGCAGCTTCAAGCTCTGATCTTAATTCGGGGAAGTTGTATATTTCTCCGTTAAAGACGATCCCGGTTTCATTTGAAGCGTCCCACATCGGTTGGGCGCCGCCTTCGATGTCTCTTACAGACAGGCGCCGGTGTCCCAAGTAAATGTGATTATCATCATCGAGATGAAAGCCTTCTCCGTCTGGCCCTCGATGCGCCAGCGCATCAGTCATTGCATGAATGTCTGTGCGATTACCCCGACCCACAAAGCCAGCGATACCGCACATGGTTATTCTTTCTCCATGTTGACCGTCTCACGGACGAGGTAAGGGCTGCGGCCTTGAGATTCAAAGTAAGTCCGGACAATCATCTCGGCCAGTAGGCCAAGCAAAATGCACATCACTCCAACCAGAAATGTCATTGTCACGACGAGCGGGAGTGGGGTTTGAATCATCGAGGTGTCGTCAAAGAATTTCAGCCAGAGCATCCAGATTGTACTCAAGAATGAAGCGCAAAATGAGCCCAAGCCAATCCCGCCGAAGACATAGATCGGCTTGACCATATGTCTGTCAAGAAACTTCACGACCATAAGGTCCAGAAGAACTTTCGCTATTCGCTCCAAACCATACTTCGATTGACCAAATTGACGTGCATGGTGCTGAACCGGTATCTCGCAAACTTTTGCACCCATCCAGCTTGCATAGATCGGGATAAACCGATGCATCTCGCCATAGAGCCGTATACCTTTTACGACATCCTTTTTATATGCTTTGAGCGTGCAGCCATAGTCATGGAGATGAACGCCGGAAATCTTTGAAATCAGTCTGTTTGCCAAACGGCTGACGAAATTGCGCCGTATGGCAGCGTCTTGGCGGTCTTTACGCCAGCCAGAAACCACGTCAAACCCTTCTTCAAGTTTATCAAGTAACCGTGGGATATCTGCCGGATCGTTCTGCAGGTCTGCATCTATAGGTATAATTACTTCACCAGACGCATGGTCGATGCCTGCCATCGTTGCTGCTGTTTGACCATAGTTGCGACGGAAGTTTACAATTTTTATTTCCGATTGGTTAGATGCTGCATCGAGCAGCAATGACATCGAGTTGTCGGAGCTGCCGTCATTAACAAAAATGACCTCGAAAGGTTTTCCTATCTCTGCGAGAACAGAAAGCAGGCGCTCACAAAGCGGTTTTATACTCTCTTCTTCGTTGTAGATTGGGACGATGACTGACAGTTCGGGGAATTTATCAGTTTGAGAATTAGTTTGCGCCACCAGAGTACCCCGTTATCTTCCGCCGAATTGAGTTAAAGGTATTCGTTATCACGATAATGATGAAATCGTCTAGCTATAGCAACGCAACTGCCTCGCGATTTCTAGCGTAGTGAGCTCCAACTGTGATAGCCAGCGGTTGGAGAGATAAGTGGTGTTGATTGGGCAAAATAAAGCATAATGCTTACAGATGATTTGCAGAGGACTTTATTGTCTGCGGATTTTAACAGCATTCTATATTCCTATCTCGCAAAGGGCGTTTGTGCATTGGACAGCAAGACTTTTTGGGGAGCCGGTTACAAGGGACATGCAATCTACGTCACAATCTTTGCAATCTTGGTCCTGAAGGTCGCTATTTTATTGTACTGGGGGCCAGGGATGGCACCCGACAGTTGGGGATACCTGCAATTCGCCAATAGAATTCTGCAAGATCAAAGTTGGTTATTTGATGCAGAGCTTGAAAACAGCGCAATGCCAGTTAGCGCTTTCAGGATGTTTGGCTACCCGCTGTTGATTGCTGGCGCGAAGCTAGTGTCTTTGGAGTTTTGGCAATGGATTGTTGTGATCGTACAGCTGTCCGTCTCAGTAAGCTCGTTAATTTATGTTTCGCGGCTGTCTCGACAGTTGGGAATAAATCCTATTTTGGGAGCTTTCTGTCTTTTAGCGACGTCGACATCCTTTTCACTGACATTGGATCAGATGATCCTTACCGACAGCATTGTTGCAAGTATTGTCATAATTATTCTCTGCGAGATATCAGTAGGTGGCTTGCGGAAAAATCCATTCACGCTTTCGGAAGGCCTGTTTTTAGGGGCGCTTCTTGCGGTAGCATTTTTATTTAGAGAGGGGGTCTTTATACTTTCTGTTCTTTTTGCCGTTCCGATGATCGTTCGGGTATATCTTGCGGAGAGTGGAAAATCGACTTCATGCTGTGCAGTGCTCGTGTTTTTTGTTCCTTTGTTGTTCGCGTCGCAGTTCGTTCTTCACTGGAATGAAGCAAGATCTGGACTGCGATTTCTAACAACGGGTGGTCAAACAGTTTATCTTCAAGGCCTGATGGATGCTGCGGCGCATGATGTCCGAATATTTTCTGGCGAGCGACCTTTGGAGCTGATCGCTCAAGAACAATTCGAACAGTTTGTTTTTTCAGAAGTCCTGACAATTCAGGGAGAAATGTTCGAAGAAGGTTACACAGCACCGGAAATTGCGACGATCGCCAAAGACAAGTACTTTGAAAGTTGGATTGATTACCCCCTCACGATGCTGAGCACAACAATCCGCCATTTTCGAGGCAGGTTCCCGTCACTTAACTTCAGACCGATAGCGTCGCTTCGAGAGACAGGGCTATGGGTTACACATGAATATCCTTGGTCCAGTTATGGGGACTTGAGGGCCCAAGCATTCACTGAAATCGACGCATTTGTTCTTTTTGCCGTTGAGAGTCTTGAGCGTGTTATCGGTATTACAATTTGGGTCTTCTTTGTTTTTGCGCCTTGTGTCTGGTTGGCCAGGTTAGTCCTCGGCAAAAAGCAGTCAAAAGAAAAAGCTCTAACTTGTACTGCATTGTGGACAGTGTACATGGGACTTATGGCGGCTCATTTGCTGGTGCATATTGAGTCACGATATTTTGCACCTGTTATTCCCTTCTCGATCCTCATCGGACTTCTAGGGATACAGAAACTGCTTTCCCGGTATTTCCCAAAGAAAATTAGCGCCCACGCGTAGCTTTGTGTGAGGTTGCAAACCTTCTCAGTACGATCTCTCTAAGCAAGTTCAGTCCACATACAAGCGTATTTTGTTACACAATCAGTATGAATTCTTGAAAAAACATCTACCAATGACCATCAAATATTCTTAAGTATGGGTTATTGCAGGGTGTTCCTGACAAATCGAATAAGGGCGAGGGGTCTCAACGGGTATGATGGACGACGCTGAATTCAGCGCATGGCAAAAGAAGGTAGAGGGAACCAATATTTCCTCGACCACGCTTTTGGCGACCGATTATCTGAACCATTTCAACGAGATCGTCATGTTGCTCGAAATGGTGCCCGACATGCCCGATATGATCGAGGACTGCAAGGAATGGGCGCCGAAAAGCTATCAGGAGCATTTCCGCGATAGTGCCTTTTCCGACAAGGAACTGGCGATCGAGGCCTATGAGCACGTACCGCCCAAATTCCGCCGCCCGTTCGAAGAAACCATCGAACATCTGAATACGATCGTCGGCCACGCCGTTTCGCAGCTTGAAACCATTATCGAGACTGGTGACGAGGATCTTTTGCGGGTAACAGCCAGTGCGGTGACCACTTCGCTTCAGAAATTCATGGATGTCGCCAGCGGCATTATCCACGGTTCGGCCAAAACCATGAGCCAGGATGAGATTGACGCAGCACTTGCGCTTTAAGGGCTGCGTCTGACGCACTTTTTACCGGAAATTCGCCCGCAAAGGGCTGCATTGCCCATTCGGCAATTGACAGCGCGCGGGGGCAATCTTATTCCAACATCATGACAAACACGCTTGCCATTGCGATTGCCCAGCTCAACCCGATTGTCGGTGATGTCACCGGCAACCGGGACAAGGTTGTGGCTGCCTGGGAAACTGCGGCCGACAAGGGCGCAGAGATCGTTCTGTATTCCGAACTGGTTCTGTCGGGCTACCCGCCCGAGGATCTGGTGATGAAGCCGGCCTTCATGCGCCATCTGCACGATGCGGTTCAGTTTATCTGTGAACATACGGCAAAGCGCGAGGGTGGTCCGGCGCTGCTGCTGACCACGCCGTGGGAAGTTGATGGCACGCGCCATAACGCGGTTTTGCTGATTGATCAGGGCAAGATCATTGATGTGCGCGTCAAGAATGACCTGCCGAACTATGGCGTGTTTGATGAAAAGCGCGTCTTTGCTGCGGGCCCGATGCCAACCCCTATTTCGTTCAAGGGGGTGAAGCTTGGGGTTCCGATCTGTGAGGATGTCTGGACGCCGCATGTGGTTGCCCATCTAGCCGATGCCGGAACGGAAATCTTCCTGGTGCCGAATGGCTCACCGTTTGAAGCCGATAAAAGTGGCCTGCGCCGCAAGCTGATCGAGGATCGCGTGCGTGAAAGCCACGTGCCGATGATCTATTGCAATGAGGTCGGCGGTCAGGATGAACTGGTGTTTGACGGTGGATCGTTCGGACTGAACGGCGATGGATCGCTTGCGGTGGCGCTTCCGGCCTTTGCCGAGGATGTGGTGGTGACCACCTGGCAGCAGGGCGAAAATGGCAAGTTGC
Source organism: Thalassospira sp. ABL2_045 (assembly GCF_056161285.1). Taxonomy (NCBI): domain Bacteria; kingdom Pseudomonadati; phylum Pseudomonadota; class Alphaproteobacteria; order Rhodospirillales; family Thalassospiraceae; genus Thalassospira; species Thalassospira sp. ABL2_045. The sequence continues at coordinate 120,293 of NZ_JBSWYV010000012.1, forward strand.
GCTGTGCGGATGATGCGCCGAAGGTTACCTATCCCACCGGACTTGATGCGATTTATCAGGCGCTGGTTCTGGGCCTGCGCGATTATGTCAACAAGAACGGGTTCCCCGGTGTCGTGATTGGCATGTCGGGCGGGATCGATAGTGCGTTGTCGGCCGCCGTTGCCGTCGATGCGTTGGGGGCGGATCGTGTGCGTCTGGTGATGATGCCATCGCCTTATACCTCGGCCGAGAGCCTTGAGGATGCCGAGCTTTGCGCAGGGATGCTCAAGACCGGGATTGAAAGCATCAATATCGGTCCGGCCATGGCCGCGTTCGACGAAATGCTGGCCCCGGCCTTCGAGGGCCGGGATGCTGATATTACCGAAGAAAACATTCAGGCCCGTTCACGCGGGATTATCCTGATGGCGCTTTCAAACAAGTTTGGCCACATGGTGCTGACGACGGGCAACAAGTCCGAAATGTCGGTCGGCTATGCCACGCTTTATGGTGACATGTGTGGTGGCTATTCGGTTCTGAAAGACCTTTATAAAACGACCGTGTTCAATCTGTGCCATTGGCGCAACGAACACAATCCGGCCGGGGCGATGGGCCCGGATGGTATGGTGATCCCCGAGCGGATCATTACCAAGCCGCCATCAGCCGAACTCCGCCCGGATCAGAAAGACGAAGATAGTCTGCCGCCTTATGATGTTCTCGATGATATCCTTCATCAGATGATTGAGGGTGAGCGGTCTGTCCGTGATATCGTGGATAGCGGTCATGATGAAGCAACGGTGCGCCGGGTCTGGCGATTGCTGGATCGGGCGGAATATAAACGCCGTCAGGCCCCGCCAGGCGTCAAGATTACCCCGCGCGCCTTTGGCCGTGACCGTCGCTATCCGATTACCAATGGTTTCACGAACCTTGTTACGTGATTGAAAAGTTTGAAATGACAAAACCTGTTCTGCGATTTGCCCCCAGCCCGACCGGGCTTCTTCACGTCGGTAACGCCCGTGTGGCGCTGATGAACTGGCTTTATGCCCGGAAATCAGGCGGGAAATTCATCCTGCGCTTTGACGATACCGACCCGGCGCGGTCCAAGGACGAATATGTCGATGCGATCCGGGAAGATCTGACATGGCTTGGCATCGACTGGGATCAGGAAGAACGTCAAAGCCTGCGTTTGGACAAATACGACGCAGCGATTGATGACCTTAAAAAGCGTGAATTGCTGTATCCGTGCTACGAGACTGAAGGCGAGCTGAACTGGAAGCGCAAGGCCGCCCGTCAGCGCCATCAGCCGTTCATTTATGACCGCAAGGCATTGACCCTTTCGGATGAAGACATCGCAGCCCTTGAAGCCGAAGGCCGCAAACCGCATTGGCGTTTCCTTCTAACCGATGGCTTGGTGGAATGGGATGATCTGACCCGTGGTGTCTGCTCGTTCGATACCGAACATGTGTCCGACCCGGTTCTGATCCGTGAAGACGGATCGCTGCTTTATATGCTGGGATCAGTCGTCGATGACCTTGAGATGGGCGTTACCCACATCATCCGCGGCGAAGACCATGTGACCAATACCGTGTCGCAAATCCTGCTGTATCTCGCCCTTGGCGGGAAGCCGGGCGCGCTGGAATTTGCCCATATGCCGCTTCTGGCAGGGCCGGGCGGATCGCAGCTTTCCAAACGTCTGGGCAGTCTTTCGTTGCGTGAACTCCGCAATGACGGCTTTGAGGTCGAGGCGCTTGTCGGTCTTCTGACCGGCCTTGGCGCATCGGACAAGATCGAGCCGGCAAACCTGACCGAGGTTCTTGAGAAATTCGATCTGGATCATTATGGCCGCTCGACGCCGAAATTTGATCCGGCTGAACTCGCAAGCCTCAATGAAAAAGTCATTCACGACATGTCGTTTGAGACGGCCAAGCCGAAGCTTGAAGCTGCTGGCATGACGGATGCCGACGAAATGTTCTGGAATGCGGTGCGTGGTAATTGCTGGCGCGTGGCAGAGGCCCTGGAATGGTGGGATGTGATCCACAAAAACGTCATTCCGGAAATCGATGCCGAGGACGAAGCGTTCCTCAAACAGGCTGCTGACATGTTGCCGGAGGGGGAGCTTGATGGCACCAACTGGAACTCCTGGACCACGGCCCTTAAGGAAGAAACCGGGCGCAAGGGCAAGCAGCTTTTCATGCCGCTGCGCAAGGCGCTGACCGCGCGTGAACATGGTCCGGAAATGTCGACGATGCTGGTTCTGATCGGGTCTGAAAAGGCGCGGTATCGGTTGTGTGGGAAGGCGGTCTAAGCATCTGCTTTGATCGCCGGAAAATGTACGCATTTGACCCGATAACACAGCCAAACGGACGTTTGAAATGACCAAGACCCTTCGTATTTTTGACACGCTGACCCGCGAAAAGCAGGTGTTTGAGCCGATTGATCCCGATCACGTGCGCATCTATGTCTGCGGCCCGACGGTTTATGACTATGCCCATGTCGGTAACGCGCGCCCCGTGGTGGTGTTTGATACGCTGGTGCGCGTTTTGCGCCATATCTATCCCAAGGTGACCTACGTTCGGAACGTCACCGACGTTGATGACAAGATCAACGCACGTGCCAAGGAAAGTGGTGAGCCGATTTCGGAAATCACCAAGCGCACCCATCAGGCCTATCTCGAAGATATGGGCGCGCTCAATGCTGCCAAGCCCGATATCGAACCGCGCGCGACCGAACATATCGCCGAAATGATCGCCATGTGCGAAAGCCTGATCGAACAGGGCTTTGCCTATGCCGCCGAGGGGCATGTGCTGTTCTCGGTCGAGGCGTTCGATGACTATGGCAAGCTGTCGCGCCGTGATCGCAAGGAAATGATCGCCGGTGCCCGTGTGGAAGTCGCCCCTTACAAAAAGGACCCGGCTGATTTCGTTCTGTGGAAACCGTCCAGCGATGACATCCCGGGATGGGATAGCCCGTGGGGCCGGGGCCGCCCGGGCTGGCATATTGAATGCTCTGCCATGTCGACCCGTTATCTGGGCGAGAACTTTGACATTCATGGCGGTGGTTCGGATCTGGTGTTCCCGCACCATGAAAACGAACTGGCACAAAGCTGCTGTGCGAACAAGGGTTCAAGCTATGCCAAATACTGGATGCATAACGGCCATCTGATGGTCGAAGGCGAAAAGATGTCCAAGTCGTTGGGCAATTTCGTCACCGTGCATGAGCTTTTGGAAAAATGGCCGGGTGAAGCGATCCGTCTGGCGATGATGGGCACTCATTACCATCAGCCGATCAACTGGACGGAAGACAACCTGCGTCAGGCCAAAGAGGCGCTTGATCGGTTCTATACCGCCCTGCGTCAGAGTGCGGATGTCACCCCCGAAGCCATGCCGGTGCCTGCTGCGGTGCTGGATGCGCTTTGCGATGATTTGAACACGCCGCTTGCGATTTCGGAGTTCCATAACCTTGTCACCAAATTCAACAAGGCGGAAAAGAAATTTGAACGCGCGGAAGCCAAGGGTGAAATCTTTGCCGCGGCCAAGCTGCTTGGCATTCTTGAAGGGGATCCGGAAGCCTGGTTTACCGGTTCGGCCGATGAAGACGAGGCCGCTGAAATTGAAGGCCTGATTGCCGAGCGCGCGGAGGCCAAGAGGAACAAGGATTTCGCAACGGCCGATAAAATCCGCGATGATCTTCTGGCGCGCGGCATCATCCTTGAAGACTTCAAGGATGGGACAAGCTGGAAGCGGGTTTGATCAGTAGTTTGTGTAATGCTTTATCAGGTTTTAATCGAGGTATGGGGGCGTGAAGAAGAACAAAGTTCGACCGTTATGGGTTGAGAAGATCCGGTTGTTGCGTAAGCGGTCTTGGCAAAAATGCTATAGCCAGCACGGAGAAGACGCCTACCTGCAGGCACTGATTGGCGACCGTAAGACAGGAACCTACGTTGATGTTGGCGGGTTTCATCCGCGGAAGTACTCAAACACCAGACTCCTTCATGAGCAGGGATGGTCAGGTGTTAATATCGACATGTTTGAGTCAAAGATTGCGCTATTCAAGTTTGATCGGCCAAATGACATCAATGTTTGTTGTGCGGTGTCAGATAAAGCCGGTGAAATGATGGCTTACGAGTTTCCGGGAATGGGCGCTCTCGATACCACTGACCCAGAGATTGCGGATGAGTGGGCCGAAAAGTTTGGGCGTGATTATCGAAAAAGACCAGTCCCGACCCGAACCTTGAATGATGTTCTTTCTGACAACGCTATCGAAAAGATTGACTATCTCAACATTGATGTTGAGGGCGCTGAGATACCGGTACTCAAAGGATTTGATATCTCCCGATTTAAACCCGATTTCATCTCGATCGAAATTCACGGGCCGATGGCAGATGTGCCGAATACTGAAGCTTCCAAGCTGTTGGTGTCTGAGGGTATGGAAATGATAGCGTGCTTGCCACCAACGTACTTCTTTAAGCGAACGGGTTCCTAAGACTTAGTCGAGATTTTCAAAAGGACTGCAGGCACACTGCTTGCGGTCCTTTTGTGCTCCGGATTGGCGTATTTGACGTAGCAGTACCAAAAGTTGCAGACGGGCAGATTTTTGCCCAAATCTTGATGGATCATGCTGTCTGATTGGTCCGAAGCAACGAAAAGGTGCTGTAAGCCATGTCCGAATTTGACCGCCGCGGGTTTTTGACGGCGTCCGCGTCACTGGCTGCTACCAGCCTGATGGCATCCGCTGTGCCTACCTGGGCACAAGGTGTCAAAGACGCAGCTGCGCCCGAAGTCCTGCAAAAGCAGATCCCGTCAACCGGGGAGACCATCCCCGCCGTCGGGCTAGGGAGCTGGATTACGTTCAATGTCGGTAACGACATTGAACTGCGTAATCAGTGTGCGGATGTGATGTCGGCCTTTTTCAAGGCTGGCGGGCGCATGATTGACAGTTCACCGATGTATGGATCGGCCCAGGATGTGATTGGCTTTGGCCTTGATGCACTCGGCGCGCACGACAAGGTTTTTTCGACCGACAAGGTCTGGACATCCGGTGATGGTGCCGGGCAGATCGCGGAAACCTCAGATCGCTGGAAGGTCGCGCAGTTTGATCTTTTGCAGGTTCATAACCTGCTGGGTATCAATGATAACTTGCCGCTTCTGTTTCGCATGAAGGATGAAGGGCAGTTGCGCTATGTCGGTGTCACGACGTCGCACGGGCGGCGCACCGATGATCTGATGGCCGTGATGAAGAACGAGCGGCTTGATTTCGTGCAGGTGACCTATAACCCGGTTGATCGCAAGGTTGAGGAATATCTCCTGCCGCTGGCCTATGACCGTGGCATTGCCGTGATCGTCAACCGGCCGTTTCGCGGAGGCAGCCTGACCGAACGCCTCAACGGGGAGCCTTTGCCGGAATTTGCCCGCGAACTTGAAGCAAAAAGCTGGGCGCAGCTGATCTTGAAATATCTGATCGCCCATCCGGCGGTGACGTGCCCGATCCCGGCCACGACCAAGCCGGCCCATGCGGCAGAAAACATGGCGGCGGCCACCGGGCCGCTACCCGATGATAAAATGCGCGAACAGATCGCTGCTGTAATCGGTGTTCTGGTTTGAGCCGCATAAGCAAAGGGCAGATGGCATGAGTGAATGGTGGGATTACGGACTGGCGGATTTGTTGCTGTTTTCGCCGCGGGTTTATTACCGGCTGTTTGAAATCATGAACAGCACCTGGGCGCTGGTGGTTGCCAGTGCCTTGATTGCGGGGCTTGTTGCATCCGTCCTTGCCCTGCGGCACGGCTTTCGCGGCAACCGGGTTATCCTTGTGTTGTTGGCTTTGGTATGGGCTTGGTCCGGCTATGGCTTCCTTTGGCAATATTATCAGCCGATCAACTGGGCCATTCCCTATTTGTTGCCGGGTTTTGCGCTTCAGGTCGTTTTGTTTGCCATCTTTGCCGCACGCCCATTGCCGCTTCGTTTTGGTTGGCGGGGCGATTTTTCAAGTTATGTCGGTTTGGTCCTGGTGGCCTTCGCGCTCATTGCCTATCCGTTTATCGGATTGATTGAGGGGCGTGATCTTGCGCAGGCGGAGCTGTTTGGCAGTGCCGCCGATCCGACAGCACTTGGTACCTTGGGCTTTATTTTGTTGTCACGCGGGACATGGCGGTGGGCGTTGTTGCCGGTTCCATTGGCGTGGTGTGTGATATCGGCTGGAACGCTTTGGGTTATGGACCAGCAGGTTGCGACTGTGATGTTGGGTGCTGTCTGGATTACGGTCTTCTGTGGCTGGCTTGATCTTAAAAACGGTGTGACCAGCAAGCGTTTGACAGAGGCCGAAATCAAAGACCCGGCGACGTAAGGCAAAAAAATTCTCTCACGTTCAAAAAAATGTGGAAACCGAAGCTGATCAGTGGTTTCGTACATTTGCTGAAACAAGTCGTTTGTCTGAAATCCCATGCATCAGACCAATGCGCGGTAAGCAAAGACAAAACGGTTGTTCGGTAATCCCCAAGCGTGAAAGGGCGATCCATGATCCAGGTTTTAACCAGTGTCTGGGCACTTCTTATTGGTATTGTCCTGATCATGCTGGGCAACGGCATGCATTTCACCCTGATCGGTGTGCGTGGCGGGATTGAAGGCTTTTCCTCGACCGAGCTTGCAATTGTGACATCGGGCTATTTTGCCGGTTTCCTTGCTGGTGCGCGCCTGACACCACGCATGATCAAGCGTGTTGGCCATGTCCGCGTCTTTGCCGCGTTGGGCAGTTTTACGTCTGCCGGTCTGATTGCCCTGCCGCTGATTGCGGAGCCTTGGGCGTGGACGTTGCTGCGCGTGCTTCTGGGCTTCTGCATGTCGGGCATTTATGTCACGGCGGAAAGTTGGCTGAATGATTCCTCGACCAACGAAACGCGTGGCAAGGTTTTGTCGGCTTACATGATTGCCCAGACGCTGGGTATTATTGGTGCACAGGGGCTTTTGACGCTTGGCGATGCGGCAAATTCGGCGCTGTTTATCGTGGCATCCATTCTGGTGTCGATTTCCTTTGCGCCGATCCTGCTTTCGGCAAGCTCTGTCCCGATGACCGAGGCGGCCCGTCCGATGGGGCTTAAGGAGCTTTTTTCGGGATCACCGCTCAGTACCGTGGGCATCTTCCTTTTGGGCTGCGGCTATGCCATCCAAACCGGTATGGCGGCTGTTTTCGGAACCCAGATTGACATGACGACCGGTCAAATCGCGACATTTGTTGCGATGCTGTTTGCCGGTGCCCTGATCTTTCAATATCCGATTGGCTGGCTTTCGGACCGTATGGATCGCCGCAAGCTGATCTTTGGCGCCTCGATGGTGGCGATGGGGGCCTGTATTCTCGGCTGGGTATCTGGAAACCATCTTGTATTCATGATGTGCGCGGCCTTTGTGGCTGGCGGCATGACCACACCGCTTTATGCGCTGTTTCTGGCCTATACCAACGACTTCCTGCCGCTCGAAGATATGCCGGCCGCGTCAGGCGGTTTGGTGCTGACCTTTGGGGTTGGGGCGATTTTGGGTCCGCTTCTGGCTGGTTGGTCGATGGAGCATCTTGGCGCGCAATCCTTCTGGCTGACAATGGCTATGACATTTGCAGTCATTTCGGTTTATGCGCTTTATCGCATGACCTGCCGCGAAGCCGTGCCGGTCGAAGATACCGAAAGTTACGTCAGCGTCCTTCCGACGGCATCACCCATGGCGGTTGAAACCGCCGGGGTCTGGGCCGCCGAACAGGCAGAAGCCGAGGCAGAGGCCGTCGCAGAAGAAGCCGCCGCCGAGGAGGCAGAGGCCAAGGCGGAAGCTGAAACTGAAGCTGAAGCAAAGCCTGAAAATGACACCCCGAAGAGTGACACGCCCAAGTCTTAGGTTTGGACGGTCGCCTTAGCGGTTCATCAGCAATCGGATTCCGACAGCAGCAAAGAATACGCCGAGCAATCCATTGATCCAGCTTGCCGCCCGACGATAAATCGAAATCGCGGGCGCGGTGGAAAAGGCCGTCGCGTAAAGCAGGTGTGTGCTGGTTGAAATCAGACCACAGCCAATCACGATTGCCGCCCCGACCCAAAGTGGGGCGCCTTCCTGAAAACCGATGGAAATGATGGCGATCCAGGTCAGGATGGCTTTGGGGTTGGTCAGGTGCAGGCCCAAGCCACGGAAGTAATATCCCCGACCAGAGATTTGCGCAGCGTCAAGGGTATCGGCGGATGCATGCGCGCTTGGGTTTTTGCGAAAGGCCGTGCGAAACGCACGATAGGACATCCATAGCAAATAAAGCCCGCCAAAAATCCGGATGGCGGTCATGGCATCGGCGTATGTCGCCAAAACGGCTGACAATCCGGTCAGGGTCAGAAGGCCGATCGAAAAAGACCCGGTTCCGATACCCAAGGCAAAATGCTGTCCGGCACGGCGGCCCTGATCAAGCGAAACACCCATCAAACCCAACAGGGCGGGGCCGGGGCTAATCAGGCCGACAAGCAAGGCGGCATAGGACAGCAATATTCCAGGCAGATATTGCCCGATTTCGGCAAAACTGATCATGGGGCGTTTCCTTTGGTGGTGGCAAAGTCAGCCTAGATCAGTGGTTGAATTCTGTCGAGCGTAACGAAAAAGCAGCGGTGTTAAGTGTCAAGGACCGCTGCATGATATATGCGCATCCTTGCGTTTGCCCTTACAATGATTTTGCGCATGACGGCG
>NZ_JBSWYV010000013.1:0-111072 GCF_056161285.1 Thalassospira sp. ABL2_045
GCGCCGGCCTGTCACGCCGGAGGCCGCGAGTTCAAGTCTCGTCACTCGCGCCATTCCCTCCCTGATGGGAATGATGAACAAAAAAAGCGCCGCGATTTATCGCTGGCGCTTTTTTGTTTTCCCTAGGACTTTTCCCAAACAAACCGGCGAAATCCGCCAGTGCATTTTTCTTTGTAAAATCGGTCAAAAAACACTTGCCACCCAGAGGCGGTCTTTATATAAACCGCGCCACGCACAAAGCGGGTGTAGCTCAGTTGGTTAGAGCGCCGGCCTGTCACGCCGGAGGCCGCGAGTTCAAGTCTCGTCACTCGCGCCATTCCCTTCCTGATTGGGGATGATGCACAAAAAAAAGCGCCGCGATTTATCGCTGGCGCTTTTTTTGTTTCCGACGTGATCATCGTGCCAGCCCCGCCGCACCCTTTTGGGTATACTTCCCGACAAATTACGCAACTAAAAGTTTGAAGTTTTGTCGCAGAATCTGTCTTTTGATGAATTAGACAGCAATACTGACCGACTGATCATTGATTAATCGTATAAATTATGCTCAGCTCCACAGGCATTTAGCAAACACTTGCAGGCCGCCCCACTTAATATTCGGGCCTGAAGGCGTAAACCAAACCCCGGATGGCTGCGAAGATGAAGCTATTTCGCCTCCGGCCTCCAGTTGGTTGCCTATCAGTCCACGCCTTGGCCTGCAGTCCCACAACAACAAACGGGAGGCGCATCATGCGCAAATTTATCGCAGGGCTGGTCATGGGGACCGCGCTCGCTACCGCACCTTTGATGGCACAGGCCGAAACGCCGAAAAATGCCCTCGTCATGGCGTTTGCCATTGATGACATCATCACGCTTGATCCGGCACAGATTTTCGAGTTTTCCGGCGCTGAATATGCCGGTAACACCTATGACCGTCTGATCGGTTTCGACAATGAAGACGTCTCCAAGATCTATGGCGTGATTGCCGAAAGCTGGGAAGTCTCCGAAGACGGCAAGACCTTCACCTTCAAAATCCGCGATGGCATCGAATTCGCGTCGGGCAATGACCTGACCGCCGAAGATGCTGCCTTCTCGCTGCAGCGCGTGATCCTGCTTGATCAGTCGCCGGCCTTCATTCTCGGCCAGTTCGGTTTCACCGCCGAAAACGTCAAGGAAAAGATCTACGCCGCTGACGAGTCCACCCTCGTCATGGAAGTCGACCAGCCCTACGCACCGAGCTTCGTGCTCTACTGCCTGACCGCAGGCGTTGGTGCGGTTGTCGACAAGGAAGAAGTCCTTGCCCACGAAGTTGACGGTGACCTTGGTCATGAGTGGCTGAAAACCAACTATGCCGGTTCCGGCCCGTTCAAGCTGAACAAATGGACCGCGGGTGAAAGCCTCAGCCTGACGGCGAATGAAGATTACTGGGATGGCGCACCGGAAATGAAGCGCGTCATTATCCAGAGCGTCAAGGAAGCAGCCGCCCAGCAGCTCCTGCTGGAAAAAGGCGATATCGATATTGCCCGTAACCTCGAAGCCGATCAGCTGGCCTCGATTTCCGGCAATGACGACATCAAGCTGCTCTCCAAGGGTAAAGGTGCGCTCTGGTATCTCGGCCTGTCGCAGAAAAACGAATATCTGTCGAACCCGAAAGTCCGCGAGGCGCTGAAATACCTTGTCGATTACGAAGGCATTTCCGAAACCATCCTGGCGGGTCGTTCGCAAATCCATCAGGCCTTCCTGCCGGAAGGTTTCCTGGGTGCCTATAACGAGAACCCCTACTCGCTTGATATCGAAAAAGCCAAATCCCTTCTGGCCGAGGCCGGTTATCCGGACGGTTTCAGCGTAACCATGGATACGCGTAACACCACCTCGATCATGGCAATGGCACAGTCGATCCAGGCAACCTGGGCACAGGTCGGCATCAATCTGGAAATCATTCCGGGCGATGGCAAACAGACCCTGACCAAATACCGTGCGCGTCAGCACGATATCTATATCGGTCGCTGGGGCCCGGACTATCAGGATCCGCACACCAACGCATCGACCTTTGCCTGGAACCCGGACAACTCCGACGATGCCGCTGCCAAGCCGCTGGCATGGCGTAACTCCTGGGATGCGGGTGATCTGACCGCGAAAACCGATGCCGCCACACTTGAGCGCGATGACGCCAAGCGTGCCGAAATGTATGTCGATCTTCAGAAAGAAGTTCTGGAAACCGGTCCGTTCGTGATCATGTTCCAGGAAACCGAAATCGCATCCATGCGCGGTAACGTGAACAACTTCGTCCTCGGTCCGTCATTCGATAACAACTATTATCGTTACGTCACCAAAGACTAATCTCGACGAAGGAGACAACGGTCGTAATGTCCGCTGTTAAACGCAATAAACGGGACGGGCGCAACCGCGCCCGTTTCGCTTCCGGCCCCGCTGCAACTGTACTGCGGCTGGTCTTTTCACTTGCCATTACATTCTTTGGCCTGCTGCTTGTCACCTTCCTGATCGGTCGTGTGTTGCCGATTGATCCGGTTCTGGCAGCGGTTGGTGACCGCGCCCCGCAAGCTGTCTATGACCGCGTGCGCGAGGAAATGGGTCTCAACCTGCCCCTCTGGCAGCAATTCTTTATCTATATTTCCAATGTCCTGCAGGGCAATTTTGGCCAGTCGGTGCTGACGTCCAACTCCGTGCTGGATGACATCAAGCGCGTGTTCCCGGCAACCCTTGAACTGGCAACCCTTGCAACCATCATCGGTGTATTACTTGGCATCCCGGCTGGCGTCTTTGCCGCCATCAACAAGGGGAAATGGCCTGATCACGTGGTCCGCGTGATTGGTCTTGCCGGTTATTCCATGCCGATCTTCTGGCTCGGCCTGATGGGGCTTCTGGTATTTTATATGAAGCTCGACTGGGTCGCAGGTCCCGGACGCCTTGATTCGTTCTATGTCGATTTCATCGAACCGACCACCGGTCTGATGCTGATTGATACCCTGATCGAAGGCGACATGGATCTGTTCTGGAACGCGGTCTCGCACATTATTTTGCCGGCCTCGATCCTTGCCTATTTCTCATTGGCATATATTGCGCGCATGACACGGTCCTTCATGCTCGAACAGCTGAGCCAGGAATACATCCTGACCGCACGGGTCAAAGGCATTTCCGAACACCGCATCATCTGGCGCCATGCGCTGGGCAACGTCATGGTGCCGCTGGTAACCGTGATTGCATTGTCTTACGCCAACCTGCTCGAAGGATCGGTTCTGACCGAAATCATCTTCGCCTGGCCGGGCCTTGGGCTTTACATCACCAACTCGTTGCTCAATGCCGATATGAACGCGGTTCTTGGCGGCACGATTGTGGTAGGTGCGGTCTTTATTGGCGTGAACATGCTTTCTGACGTGCTCTACCGCCTGCTCGACCCCAGAGCGCGGAGATAATCATGACAACACAGACAAACACTTCGCAACCATCGCAGACCGGCCTGAAACAATGGCTGACCTCCGATACGCCAAAATCGCGTTGGCAGGCCAAATGCGGCCGCGCCTGGCTTGGCTGGATCAAGTTCACCGAAAACCGCCTTGCGATGATCGGGCTGTCAATCGTCATCGGGCTAATTCTGGTGACGATCTTTGCGCCGCTTCTGGCGCCCTATGATCCCTTGGCCGCCGATCTTGCCAACCGTATTCAGCCGCCCAGTGCTGAACACTGGTTCGGCACCGATCAGTTGGGCCGTGATATCCTGTCGCGTCTGATCTACGGCGCACAATATACGCTGCTGATTGTGGCCCTGGTCGCAATTACGGCCGCCCCGCTTGGCCTTCTGGTCGGCACGGCTGCGGGTTATTTCGGTGGCTGGATTGATGCCACACTGATGCGCATCACCGATATCTTTCTGGCCTTCCCGAAACTGATCCTGGCCCTTGCTTTTGTCTCCGCGCTTGGACCGGGTCTGGAAAACGCCATTCTTGCCATCGCCATTACCGCATGGCCGCCCTATGCCCGTATCGCACGTGCCGAGACCATCACCGTGCGCAAGTCCGATTTCATCGAAGCCGCCCGTCTTCAGGGGGCGTCGAACATGGGTCTGATTTCCGGTCACATCATGCCGATGTGCATCAGCTCACTGGTCGTGCGTGTCACCCTTGATATGGCCGGTATGATCCTTATTGCGGCGGGTCTTGGCTTCCTTGGTCTTGGTGCTCAGCCGCCAATGCCGGAATGGGGCGCCATGGTCTCCGATGGTCGTCAGTTCCTGCTTGAACAATGGTGGGTGGCCACGGTTCCAGGGCTTGCCATCTTTATCGTTAGCCTTGGCTTCAACCTTCTGGGTGATGGCCTGCGCGATGTTCTTGACCCGCGTGGAGGCGATTGATCATGTCCAATGAAACCCTTCTGTCGGTCAAAAACCTCGAAGTAACCTTCAACACGCCCAAAGGGGATGTCCATGCCGTGCGCGGTGTGACCTTTGATCTTGGCCGTGAACGACTTGGCATTGTCGGCGAATCAGGCTCTGGCAAATCCCAGACTGGGCGTGCCATTCTGGGCCTGACCGCTGCCAACGGCAAAATCACCGCTGATCAGCTGAAATTCCATGATGTCGATTTGGCAAACCTGACGCCAAAACAATGGCGTAAGGTGCGCGGCGCACGCATTTCCATGATCATGCAGGATCCGAAATATTCGCTGAACCCTGTCATGACCATCGGGGATCAGATCATCGAAGCCTACCGCGAGCACCACAAGGTCAACGCCAAGGAAGCCCGCCACCGCGCAATTGATATGCTTGATGCGGTTAAAATCCGCGATCCCGAGCGCGTGTTTAATTCCTACCCGCACGAAGTTTCAGGCGGGATGGGACAGCGCGTCATGATCGCCATGATGCTGATCCCCGATCCCGAACTGATCATTGCTGATGAGCCGACCTCGGCGCTTGATGTCACCGTACAGCTTCAGGTCATGGCCATTCTTGATGACCTGGTCCGTGATCGTGGCATGGCGCTGATTTTCATCAGTCACGACCTGCAACTGGTTTCAAGCTTCTGCGACCGTGTATTGGTCATGTATCAGGGCCACGTGGTCGAAGAAATCAAGGCCTCTGCCCTGCACGAAGCCAAACACCCCTACACCAAGGGGCTCCTCAACTGCTTGCCAACAATGGATGGGGATCATGCCGATCTGCCGATCCTTGAACGCGAAGCAAGCTGGGCCGAAGGGTAAGGGGAACGCAAATGATTGAAATCAACAAACTCAATGCCTGGTTTGACGACAACCACGTTCTCAAGGATGTCGACATCAAGGTGCCGAAAAACGGATCCTATGGCCTCGTTGGTGAATCGGGTTCGGGCAAATCGACGGTGCTGCGCACCATCACCGGCCTCGTCGATGACTGGGAAGGCGAAATTCTCGTCAATAACAAGGAACTCGGCCCCAAACGCGACAAGGATTTCTATCGCCTTGTGCAAATGGTGTTTCAGGACCCGTTCGGATCGCTGCATCCGCGTCATACCATCGACCGCATCCTGACCGAGCCGGTCAATATCCACGGGCTTGGAAATTCTGACGGTCGTGTCGTGCAGGCACTTGAACAGGTCGGGTTGGATAACTCCTTCCGCTTCCGCTATCCGCATCAGCTATCCGGGGGGCAGCGCCAACGTGTTGCGATTGCCCGCGCCCTGATCCTTGAACCCAAGATTTTACTGCTCGATGAACCGACCTCGGCCCTTGATGTGTCTATTCAGGCCGAAGTACTTAATCTGCTCAGTCGCTTGCGCCGCGAGCTTGGCCTGACCTACATTATGGTCAGTCACGACCTCGCCGTGGTGGCGCACATGTGCGACGATATTGCCATCATGAACCATGGCCGTATTGTCGAACGCGCCACCGCCAACCAGTTGGCTGAGGGCACGCTTGAACATCCCTACTCCCAACAGCTCTACAAGGCTGCTGGCGGCTATGACCGCGCCGTTATTGACAGCTTTGTCGACTGGGACTGACCGGAGATACCATGACTTCTGCCACCACGCTTAGCTTCGCAACGCCCTTCGCACCAGCCGACAGCAAACTGACCAACTACCAGCGGCAACACATCCCGGCCTTCACTTGGGATGCCCATGCCTGCCTGCCGCTCGATGAAAAAACCCCGGCAGACCTGCTTGATACCTATGTCGCGGGCCATGTGGATTATGTCTGCGTCAATGTCGGCATGGATATGAACAGCGTTGCCCATATCCTGCGCGTGATCGCGGCCTTCCGCGCCAAGATCGCCGCCCACCCCGACAAATACATGCAGATCGAAACGTTTGAGGATCTGGAAATCGCCAAATCCAAGGGGCTGCTGGGTGTCGGATTTGATCTGGAAGGCTCGGTCATGCTCCAGGACATGCCCGAAATGGTGCCGGTCTTTGCCAAGCTGGGCGTCAAGCAGATTCACTTTGCCTATAACCGCAACAACTCGGTCGCCGGTGGTTGCCACGATGTGGATATCCCACTGACCGACCTGGGTGTTGAAATGGTCAAGGCCGTCAACACCAGCGGCATGATCATGGATTGCTCCCACACCGGACGGCAAAGCTCGCTTGATATCATGCGGGTGTCATCCAAACCGGTCGTCTTCAGCCACGCCAATCCCAAGGAACTGGGTGGTCATGAACGCTGCATTGATGATGAACAGATCAAGGCCTGCGCCGATACCGGCGGCGTGATCGGCATTTGCGGTTTCCAGCGTTTCATCAAATCCAAAAACGCCCCGGAAGTCCCCGACATGATCCGCCACATCAAATATGCGGTTGATCTGGTCGGGATTGACCATGTCGGCATCGGGCTTGATACCATGCCCTCTGTCGCCGGTACAAACGACTTCCCCGATGGCGTCGATAAGGATTATTACTGGCCCGCCGCAAGTGGTTATGGCCCGGCAGCCGGTGGGGCTGCGGTGTTTGATCCGCGCAAACTCCCGGCCCTTGCCGATGCCCTGATTTCAATCGACTATTCTACCGATGACGTCGATAAAATCATGGGTCAAAACTTCATGCGTGTGGCCAAGGCAAGCTGGTAAGATGAAACTCTTAACAGGACTTAGTTCACAAGGTACTTGTGATGATCGTCAGTCTTAGTGACATACGAACTAACCCCGCTGGGTTTGCAGCGATTGGAATGCTAGCGAACCAGTTGCAGAATAGAAGAAATGAGCACGTTCAGATCGACTGTAAGAGTTTGAACTGGATGGATGCCAACATGGCCAGTGCTTTAGGTGGCTTAATAAGTCTCTACGCATTAAGTGGTCTGAATTTCAGCTTTATCAACTTAAAGCCGCGAATCGTTACTATTTTATCCAAAAACGGTTTTTTGCTTAATAAAGCTGTCGACATTCACAATACGACGATTAAATACACGACATTTACACTTGATGAATCTATCCGATTTTCCGAGTACACGGAGCAATACCTGAACACACCAAACATCCCGCTTATGACAACCAGTGTTAAGGATAAATTTTTCGAAGGGCTGGACGAGATTTTTGGAAATTGCTCGATTCACAGCCAGTCACCGACCGGCGTGCATGCATGTGGCCAAATTTATCCCCACCAACACAGAATTGTCTTCACAATTTCAGACGTAGGAGTCGGGATCCCACCACTAGTTCGAAGACAACTTCTTCGCGAATTAACCGATGAAGCCTGTATTGATTTGGCAATGCAAGAAGGCTTCACAACTCGCTCGCTCGATGTACCTGGTGGCTTAGGCCTCAAGATTGTGAAACAATTTGTTGAGAAAAATAAGGGAAAGTTAATTGTCGTCTCTCAACGTGGCTACTGGGAGTTAACGGCCACTGGTTTGAAAGCAAGTCCCATTTTATATCCATATCCGGGAACCTCTGTTAGTATTGAGATTCGAACGGATGATGAAAACGTGTACGATGTCGATGAACACATCGACTTGCAGTCGTTATTCTAGGAGCTAGCGTGAACGTGTTAAAAGTCATAGACGTAGTTGGCACTGGTATTTGCGTCGCCGTTGAAGATGGTCATTTGCTTCATGAAGAACTGTACAAACGCCTAAAAAAGGAAGAGATGGTTCAGATATCTTTCGAGGGCGTTAGGCGCCTAACCACTGCGTTCCTAAATTCCGGAATAGGCCAGCTCTACAACGAATTCGACGAGGAAACTATAAGAAGATTGCTTAGTGTTGCGCCAAACACTGAGCCTCAAAAAGCTGGTCTCATTAAAAAGGCAACTGATAGAGCAAAACAGTTCTATCAGTTGCAAAATTCCGTCTAGCTAATGCCAGCACATCTAATTGATAAAATTCAAGAAGCGCCAACGAATAAAAAGTTCTTTTTTGACACCAACGTTTGGCTGCACCTTTATGGGCCTCACTGCAACTATAAAGACCCTAAGGTTCAGGCGTACTCAAATTTCCTCAAGATTATTCTCGAAGCTCAAGGAAACTCTATTTTTATAGACTACCTTGTGATTGCAGAATTCATAAATAGGTATGTTCGTGATACTTTCCGGCTCCAGCACGAGCAGGATTTCAAGAACTTCAAAGAGTTTCGCAGTTCAGATGAGCATACTTCCATAATCGAAAGCTTATCAGACGAACTATTTCACATTACACAAGACACTGAGACCATTTACTGTGACTTGGCCGAGTTAGATTTGGACTCACTGATCAAGCAAACTGCCGAGGGCAAATCGGATTTCAATGATGTCGTAATACTGACAATTTGTGAGATTAGAGACCTTTGCCTAGTTACAGACGACGCAGACTTCCCTGTCGACAAAATTGAAATATATACACAAAATACAAAACTCGGCGCTTAAGCGCCAATTTTCATCTTCGCTAAACATGCACAAGCCGTCTGAATTGTCCCGGCGATGTGCCGGTCATCGCCTTGAAGCCACGACTGAACGCGGATAGTTCGCTATATCCCAGATGTTCGGCGATATCGGGGATCGGAAGGTCGGTCAGGCGCAGCATGTCGCTGGCGATGCCACCGCGCACTTCTTCGCGAATTTTGCGAAAGCTTGTGCCTTCCTGATCAAGTTCGCGCTGGAAGCTGCGCAGGCTCATGGAAAATTCATCCGCCGCGTCATGAACATCAATCTGACGGTGCCGGCACAATGTCGCGACAATCCATGCCTTGGTCGCGGTCGGCAGATCGACATTCTGTTCAAGCCGTTCGGCGCGGGTCTGAAATTCCGTAACCAACTGCCAATGCCGATCCGGATCGGCGTTTTTCATTGGCTTGTTTAAAAGCTGTGCTGGCAGGAAAAGGGCGTTTTCGCGCTGCCCCAACCGCACCGGACATTTGAAATGATTTTGAAAAATGCCTAATCCACGGTCATTTCGGTGTTCAAAATCAATGCAGTTTGGCTGCCAGTCATCGCCAAGGGCTGCGGATAACAGCGAATGAAATGACGCTTCGCTGAAAATTGCGTCCTGCGTTCGGGTGCGCACGGCATGCTCGGCAATGCGGTACGATAGCTTTGCCTGACCATCCTCGACCGATAGTGAAAAGGATGTGCTGCCCTGAAGGGTCGGGAAAAAGCGCGCGAATTTTTCAAGCCCATGGCCCAGCGTCGGCGCGCTTAAAACCATCTCGGCATGTTTGCCCAGACCACGGCAACCCCATGTATCGCCAAGGAATAATCCCAGTGCTGGATTGTTGGTGGCGTCTGATGCCAGCTCCAGCATGGTGGTAAAAATCATCAAGGGCGTTGATTGCGGCGAGATAAAAAGCCCTGCCCCGGCAAGCCCCGCGCGCGCAGAAAGCCCTACATGATCGATGCCGGACTCACCAAGCATTCCCATCACGCTGTTTAGAACCGAACGGTCAATGGCACCCGAAACACGTTTCATGGGTTATCCATTCCATGGGCAGTTACGAATTCAACGCATTCAATTGATGTGCCAATTGAACGACACCTGCCCATCTGATGCCAGCCGCAGCGATCATTTTGGCACCAAATGTCAAATACAGACCGCCTTGGTTTGGCTAGCGTTTTAGAAATAGAAAAATACAAAATCGCCGATCAGGGAAATCGCGCTCATTCGACATCCCCCGATGGTCAAACGCGTTTGTCGGCAATTGCCTTAAGTCCTGGGAACAACGTCCATTCAAACCCCCTCCGCGCCACCAACGCGGTTGCTATTGCCTGTGTTCGGCCGGCGTGATCCGGCCGGCGATCAGACACCTTCATCAGGGAGAATAAGAATGGATAAATGTTGCAGCAGTGAAAAGGTCGAGGTCACCCACCCGCTTCAGCCCCTCACGGCCGAGGAAATCAACAAGGTCGCCGATATCGTGCGCGCCGATCCGCCTTACGGCGAGAATACCCTGTTTGAAACCATTGAGCTGATGGAACCCGAAAAGGACGAGTTGGCTGATTTCAAACCGGGTGACGCGATTGCGCGCAAGGCACGCGTCAATGTGTTTGATTCGACCAAGGTCAGCGTCACCAAGCTCGTGCTTGATCTCGACGCTGCCAAGATTATCTCGGCCCAGGAACTGCCGGGCAAACGCCCGATGATCCAGCTTGAACAATTTGTCGAGATCGAGGAAATCGTCTGCTCCGACCCGACCTTTATCGCCGCGTGCAAAAAACGCGGTATCACCGACATGTCGATGGTCTGTGTGGATCCCTGGTCAGCGGGTAATTTCGACAAACCGGGCGAAGAAGGCCGTCATCTGGCGCATGTTTTTTGCTGGCTGCGCAAACGCGAAAATTCCAACTTCTATGCCAACCCGATCGAAGGCCTGAATGCAGTTGTCGATCTGCTGTCCAAGGAAGTCATCCGGGTAGATGATTATGGCGGCGCCCCCATCCCCGAGGCCGAAGTCAATTACGAAGCCGATTTCTTCGAAGAAGACGAATTCCAGCCCAAAGCCAAGCCGATCAATGTTGAGCAGCCCGAAGGTGTGAACTTCAAGATGGACGGTAACAAGATCACCTGGCGCAACTGGGAACTCGTGATTGGCTTCAATGCGCGTGAATCCCTGACCCTCCATGACATCAAATTCAATGGCCGCCCGATTGTCCATCGCGCGTCTATTGTTGAAATGACCGTACCCTATGGCAGCCCCGATAACGGCCATTATCGCAAAAACGTCTTTGATATCGGCGAATATGGCATCGGCAAGCTGGCCAATTCCCTGACGCTGGGCTGTGACTGCCTTGGCGTGATCAAATATCTTGATGTCACGCTCAACACCATGAATGGCGAGCCGTGGACGATTGAAAATGCCATCTGCATCCACGAAGAAGACGCTGGGTTGCTTTGGAAACACATGGATTTCCGCACCGAACGCACCGAAAGCCGCCGCAACGCCAAGCTGGTGATTTCCACCATCTGCACCGTCGGCAACTATGAATATGCGCTCTATTGGTATCTGTTCCTGGATGGCATGATCGAATTTGAAGTCAAGGCAACCGGCATCATCAACACCGCCGCCTGCCTGCCCGGTGAACCCGGCAAATATGCGGTTGAGGTCTCCCCGGGTGTTGCCGGTCAAATCCATCAGCACATCCTGTGCGCGCGGCTTGATATGGCGATTGATGGCTATGGCAACAGTCCGGTTGAATGCAACACCTTTGCCGAGGAGCCCGGTCCGGAAAACCCATATGGCAACGCGTTCTTTGAAAAGGAAACCGTGCTGGAATCCGAACTGGCCGCTGCGCGCAAAACCAACCCGGCCTCGCAACGCTACTGGAAGGTCGTCAATCCCAACAAGCTTGGCAAAACCGGTCGTCCCGTGGGCTACAAGCTTGATGCCACCAATTGCGTCACGCCGTTCATCAACCCCGATTATCCATCGGGCAAACGCGCAAGCTTCATTGAAAACCATGTCTGGTTCACTGCCTACGATCCCGAGGAACGCTTCCCTGCCGGTGATTTCATGAACCATTCCGATGGCCGTGGCGGGCTGACCGATTTCATCAAACAGGATCGCGGTCTTCAGAATACCGATCTTGTCATGTGGCATGTCTTTGGCCTGCACCATCAGGTCCGCATGGAAGATTTCCCGGTTCAGCCCTGTGTCACCACCGGCTTCAAGCTGATGCCGATGGGCTTCTTTGATGGCAATCCGGGCATCAACCTGCCGCCGGAAAAGAACGATGCCAGCTGCCCGGCAAAATGCTGATCTGATTTTGGCAATCAGGACATGACATCATGTCGATCCATTATGTGATCATCAGTGGCCTTTTGCTGGGTCTTGCCAGCAGCCTGCATTGCGCGGGGATGTGCGGGGCAATTGCCTCGAACATCCTTGCCGCAGGCGGCCTGCATAAGGGTCCTGCCAACCGGCAATTCCGTGCGCTTGTATTGATGCAGATCGGGCGCAGCACGACCTATGTTCTTGCGGGTCTAGTCGTCGGCGGGATTGGCGGCGCGTTTGATGCCATTCTGGTCACCGCCGGCTGGCAGCCGGTCTTGTGCGTCATTGCCGGGATGGTCGTGATTTATTCCGGTCTGGCGGTCATCGGTGTTGCCCCGGCCCTCCACCGCCTTGATCGTCTTGTGCCGAAACTCCTGTTTCAAACCGCGTTGCGCCCGGCATTGGCAGGCGCCCCAACCAACGGGAGCGCTCCACACACCACGCCAACACCAAACACCACCCCCACTACTGCGTTCCGGGCCGGGCTTGGCAAAGTCTCACTCGGTGCCGCCCTTGGCCTGACACCCTGTGCGATGGTCTACAACGCACTTCTGACCGCTATGATGAGTGGCACGGTCGCCAAGGCCGGACTGTTTATGGCCTGCTTTGCGCTTGCCGCCCTGCCCGCGGTGGTTTTCGCCGCACTTGGCATCAACCTCCTGCACCGGTCAGCAACGCGTGATCACTTGGGGAAAATCGCCAGAAACATGATTGCCTGCGCACTGATTGCGGTCGGGCTGCTCACCCTTGGCGAACCGGCGATGGGCCTGATTGCGCTCTGCCTGCCTGCTTAATCCGAAACAGTCGCGGTCTGACCGACCTCTGCAGGTAGTTCAAGATACAGCTCAGCCCCACCAAATTCATGCACCAGGTCCCCGGCCCTCAGCGTGACGCCAGTGATTTCGGTCGGGATCGAAACACCGGACAGGGACCGGGTAAAGGGCTGCTCATTAACATGCGGATGGGCCAGAACACGCTCCCCCAACACCGCGCCATCCGGCCCGATCACCTGCCAGACATTGGCATAGTGATCCCAGCCGGTATCTTCATGTGCCACGGTCACATCAAACCGATAGGTATCGCTGCCAGTCTTGGTCGCCTTGGCGGCCACCACATCGGCCTCCCCGGCATGGGCAGCGAGCGAAAAGAACAAAGCCCCGCCAACCAAAACCAGACGGGTCATCATACGGGACAGGGCGTGGCTCTGCATGGCGGGGCTCCTGAATTTGTTTTGGTTTTGGTTTTGGCTTAGGCGTCTGCCTCGTCGCGGCGGACCTGGCGCGGGCGGCCTTCGGCGTCGATGGCAACAAAGGTAAAGGTCGCTTCGGTCACCTTGATGCGCGGTGGCTGATTGCGGCGCAGCACCCAGGCTTCAAGATGCAGCACCATCGATGTGTTACCAATGCGTTCGATATCGCCATAGACGCAGACGGTATCACCGACATAAACCGGCCGATGGAATGTCATGCCGTCAACCGCAATGGTCGCTACACGGCCTTCGGCAATCTGGCTGGCCAGCACGCCACCGGCAATATCCATCTGCGACATCAGCCAGCCGCCAAAGATATCCCCACTCGGGTTGGTATCTGCGGGCATGGCAAGGGTTCGGGTACACAAATCACCACGCGGCATGGTGCTTTCTGCGAAAAGGGCTTGCTCTTTCTCTTTCGCCATCAGGCTCACTCCAGTTTGCGGCATGCACATTGCGGCTGCCATTTTTTTATTGGACCTCCCGGTCGCGGTTTTCTGCATCCAGTCTTTGCGAAAATATGATCGGAATTGGCGACCACCACTTGCAATGGATTCAAAAACACATTTTTATGGTCGGTGCGCACCGATCATATGGTACGAACCGATAAAGATATGGTACTCGTTTAGCGCCGAGGCTTCCAAGCCCTGAATATAGACGAACAGATATACGGTATTGGGCCTTGTTTTAACACAATAAAAGAAGTTGCGTTCCGGGGCATGACCGACCTTTTTGAAGATTCAAACCAGTCCACCGACAAAGCCTATTCCGCCAAGGATATTGAAGTTCTCGAGGGGCTTGAGCCCGTCCGCAGACGCCCCGGTATGTATATCGGCGGCACCGATGATGCAGCCTTGCACCATCTGGTCGCGGAAATTCTCGACAACTCCATGGACGAAGCGGTCGCAGGCCACGCCGACTGGATCGAACTGGAATTGCAGCAGGATAATACCGTGCTGGTGCGTGATAACGGGCGCGGTATTCCGACCGACCCGCATCCGAAATTCCCGGATAAATCCGCCCTTGAGGTCATCCTGACCACGCTGCACTCCGGTGGTAAGTTCTCTGGCAAGGCCTATGAGACGTCGGGCGGTTTGCACGGCGTCGGGATGTCGGTCGTGAACGCACTGACCGAGAAATTCCGCGTCGAAGTCTGCCGTGATCGCAAAATGGTGTTCCAGGAATATTCCAAAGGCACCCCGCTCGGTCCGCTGCAGGATGGCGGCGCGATCAACAACCGTCGCGGCACCACGGTTATTTTCAAACCCGACCCCGAGATTTTCGGTGCACGCGCCAAGCTCAAGGCCGCGACCATCTTCCGCATGGCGCGCTCCAAGGCCTATCTCTACAAGGGCGTTGAGATCCGCTGGTCGGTTGACCCGTCGCTTCTGACCAGTGACGACCCGACCCCGCAGCAGGAAGTACTGAAATTCCCCAACGGTATTCTCGATTACCTCGAGATGACCCTTGAAGGCCGCGAAATGATCACCGACCGTCCGTTTGCGGGCGAAGGCAAGTTTTCAGACAGCCCCGGCCGTGTTGAATGGGCGATTGGCTGGCCGGAAAGCGGTGAAGGCTATTTCCATTCCTATTGTAACACCGTCCCGACCCCGCTCGGCGGCACGCACGAGGCTGGCTTCCGTTACGCCCTGACCAAGGCGATCAAGGCCTATGGCGATATGCTGGGTCAGAAAAAGGCATCGGCGATCACCG
This sequence comes from Thalassospira sp. ABL2_045, assembly GCF_056161285.1. NCBI lineage: Bacteria > Pseudomonadati > Pseudomonadota > Alphaproteobacteria > Rhodospirillales > Thalassospiraceae > Thalassospira > Thalassospira sp. ABL2_045. Next base: position 15,096 of record NZ_JBSWYV010000013.1, read on the forward strand.
CCGAGGATGTCTTGGGTGGTGGCTGTGTGATGCTGTCGGTCTTCATCCCGGATCCGCAATTCCAGGGCCAGACCAAGGAAAAGCTTGGCACGCAAAACGCGACCAAACTGGTTGAAACCGCCATTCGCGACCATTTCGACCATTGGCTGACCGGGGATACGGAAAACGCCAAGCGTCTGCTTGAACGCATTATCCTGCGCGCTGAGGAACGTCAGCGCCGCAAGGAGAAAAAGGAAACCAAACGTCAGTCGGCCACCCGCCGTCTGCGTCTGCCGGGCAAGCTTGCCGACTGTTCGCGCTCAATCGCCAGTGGCACTGAAATCTTCCTGGTGGAGGGTGATTCCGCAGGCGGGTCTGCCAAACAGGCCCGTGATCGCGAAACCCAGGCTGTCCTGCCGCTGCGCGGTAAGATCCTCAACGTAGCATCGGCGACCCGCGACAAGATGATGGCCAACCAGGAAATCAAGGACATGATCGAAGCCTTTGGCTGCGGCTCAGGCTCCGATTTCCGCATCAATGATCTGCGTTATGAACGCGTCATCATCATGACCGATGCTGATGTCGACGGCGCGCATATCGCATCCCTTCTGATGACCTTCTTCTATCAGGAAATGCCCGGTCTGATCGAAGGCGGGAATCTCTATCTCGCCATGCCGCCGCTTTATCGTCTGACCCAGGGCGGCAAATCGGTCTATGCGATGGATGACGCCGAAAAAGAAGTTCTTGTCGAAAGCGAATTCAAGAACCGCAACAAGGTCGAGATTTCCCGCTTTAAGGGTCTGGGTGAAATGCCCCCGGCCCAGCTGCGTGAAACCACCATGGCCCCTAAAAAACGCACACTTCTGCGCGTAACCCTGCCGGATGCGGCCGAACCGGATGCACGTGGCCAGACCAAGGATCTGGTCACCCGCCTGATGGGTAAAAAGCCGGAATTGCGTTTCCAGTTCATTCAGGAACATGCCCGTTTCGTCGAAGATATCGACGTCTGATCGGCACCAAAAACCAACACTCAAAACCCGGCCAATGAGCCGGGTTTTTTTATGCCTGTTTGTGAAAACCATCACTTTCCTTTGGAAAAAGCCCCGTCAGGACGTGACTTTGGCCATTTTCAGACAATATCTAGGCAATGGGCGAGTACTTATCCAATCCACCAAAGGAATTCTCCAATGAGTTCGAACACACGCAAACTGACGAAAAAGGCGGCAAAACGCTGTATGTCTCTGGCCACGGTAACAACCGGTATTCTGTTATTGGCCGGGTGCAGCGTCGCCTCAATCGAACGTGCCCATTACAATGTCACCGAAGTCGAAAGCTTCAAGACCGATGGCGCACCAAGTCATGTCATGATGCTTGAAGTGGTTGATGCGGATAACACCTTCACCGACGCGTTCTGGACCGATGCCATGTCAAACCATGGTTTCCCGCCGCGCCTGCGCTTTGTTACCGATCCGGCTGACGTTGGTGCCAACGAAACCCTTAACCCGGAAAGCCGTCTGGTCGCCGTGGTTAATCCGGAAAACGCAACCCGCCGCGGCAAGCTCTGTACGGACCCGCAATCGGTTGGCATGGGCGAAACCGGCAACGATGTCGCTGTACGCTTTGGTTTTTGCTATGGCGACAAAATCATTTCGGAAACCCGGGGACATTTCAGCAAGGACCAGCTTGCCGAACAGATCGAAAGCAACGCCGACACGGTCAACTACCAGCTGTTCCCGCGCAATATGCTGAAAACGGGCGACAAGCACTGCAGCCCGTTCCTGCCGAACTGCTAACGCTTCAGAAGCTCGGCAAGAGCTTCGGCAAAGACGTTCGGCTGCTCTAACGGCACATAGTGCCCGGCACCGGCAATTTCCTGATAAATCGCACCGGGGATGGCATCCGCCATTTCCCGGTGACTTTCCGGGCTGATAATGCGGTCATGCGTACCCACGATGACGCTGCACGGCACATCAATCGTGCCAAGTGTGACCATACTGTCCGGACGCATGGCAACCGCGTGGTTTTGGCGTTCGAAAACACCTGCCCCGCAATCATCACCCATCTCGGTGATCAATGACACCAACGCGTCATCATGGCGGTTATCGGGATGGAGCATTTCATCAAGCATCCCGTCATTAACGGCCACAAATGGCTGCTTGGCCGTGACAATACGCGACAGCAACAAACGCCGGCGGCGCACGGCATCGCTGTCCGCTGTTGCCCTGGTATTGACCAGCATCAGGTGACTGACCCGCGATCCCGCCTGTCGCAGGATTTCAAAAGCCGCATAACCGCCCATCGACATCCCCACCAGCACAAAGCGATCAGGTGCCGTTTCCAGCACCGCACGCGCCATCTCAGCTACCGTATCCTGATCAAACAACTCGCAAAACACCGGCGCAACTGCCGGCTTGGTCGCGTCCGCAAGTGCGGCGTAAGCTTCAAGTGCCGGGTGCCACATGCGCTGATCGGCCAGCATGCCCGACAAAAACACCACGGGCACGCCATCACCTTTTGCGTGCCCGGTCTTCTGATCATGCCGTGATGTCATTTAATCAGCGCGCTCAGTTCCTTGAACTCGGGCGTTCCGGCAACGCGCAGCCATTCAAACATGACACTTTCAGCAGTGACGATCTTCGCCCCGGCATCACGCATCCGCTCAAGACCGAAAATCTTGTCCTGGCCGCTCCGCGATGTCACTGCATCGGCCACAACATAGACTTCACGCCCGCGCTCGATCAGATCCATCACGGTTTGCAGCACACAAACATGGGTTTCCATGCCCACGACAATCACCTGATCACGGCCCGGGCTTTCTTCCATCTTCTCGACAAAGCCATCTGCGGGAATGGCGGAAAACGCGACCTTGGACACAACATTGCCGCCTTGGGCTGTATCACCGGGCTTTTCCAGCAGATCAACAATCTGCTTGGCGGTATGGCCCAATCCCTTGGGATATTGTTCGGTGACGATCACCGGCACGCCAAGCCGGTTGGCGCATTTCACCAGAAAACAGCAATTGGCGATGATTTGGTCCGGCGCCTCACACGCCGGATAAAGCTTTTCCTGAACGTCGATTATCAGCAAACTTGAACGTGTTGCATCCATCAGCACCGGTTTTCTCCCAGAATATTATCGATATTATGCGTAATGGCAGGTTACGCTGCCAAATTGTTGCAAACAAGCCTCTCAAAGACCGCAGAATGGGTTTTCAAAGCCATTTACGCGGCGTTTTTCTTGACTTAATTAAGGCTTGGCTTTACGACGCAATCAGATTTTAGCGATCAGCTTAACCTCAACGCATTTCATTGCGGGAAAACGAACCATATGAATTTCGCCGATCTCGGTCTGAGCGAAGATATCCTCAAAGCCGTCTCTGATGCCGGCTACGACACCCCCACCCCGATCCAGGCTCAAGCTATTCCGTCGGTGCTGATGGCACGCGACATTCTGGGCTGTGCGCAAACGGGGACGGGCAAAACCGCCAGCTTCACGCTGCCGATGCTTGATATTCTCCATCATGGTCGCGCCCGCATGCGGATGCCGCGTTCCATCATTCTGGAACCGACCCGTGAACTGGCCACCCAGGTTGCCGCGAACTTTGACACCTATGGCAAGTATATCTCGCTGTCCAAGGCCCTGATCATTGGTGGTGAATCGGCTGCCGAGCAAAGCAAGGTTCTTGAAAAAGGTGCCGATGTCATCATCGCAACCCCGGGCCGCCTGATCGATACGTTTGAGCGCGGCAAGCTTCTGCTCTCTGATTGCAAGCTGCTTGTGATTGACGAAGCCGACCGCATGCTCGACATGGGCTTCATCCCCGACATTGAAAAGATCGTCAAGATGCTGCCGACACAGCGCCAGACGCTTTTCTTCTCGGCGACCATGCCCAAGGAAATCAAACGCCTTGCCGACAAGTTCCTGTCCAATCCCAAGGAAATCACCGTATCGCCGCCCTCGACCATGGCGACCACGGTCGAACATAAACTCCTTGTGCTGGATGACTTCGACAAGCGCGAAGCCCTGCGTCGCCTGATCCGCGCCGAAGATGTCCGTAACGCCTTTGTGTTCTGTAACCGCAAAAAAGACGTCGACATCCTCTATAAATCGCTGACCAAGCACGGCTTCAATGCTGGTCGCATGCATGGCGATCTGGCGCAAAGCGAACGGACCGAGACGCTGGCAAAGTTCAAATCCGGCGAGATCACCCTTCTGGTCTGCTCGGATGTTGCTGCGCGCGGTATTGATGTCTCTGACGTCTCGCACGTGTTTAACTTCGACGTTCCGTTCAACGCCGAAGACTACGTGCACCGTACCGGTCGTACGGGGCGCGCCGGCCGCGATGGCAAGGCCTTTACCCTGGCCGTGCCCGAAGATGGCAAACTGGTCGCTGCGATCAACAAAACCATCAATATGGACATCCCGCTGACCGAACTTGACGGCATTGAAACGCTTGAGCTGGACTTCTCCGGCAAGAAACGGCGTAACAAGAAAAGCCGCAAGCCCAACAGCCGCGATGACAAATCCGCCCGTCCGGCCAAATCCGACAACAAGTCGGACAAAAAGGACACGGCAGAAGCAAACAAACCGGCACAGGCCGAAGCGCAGCCGCAGAAAGAAGCTGACAGCGCGCCCAAGGCTCCTGCCCGCGAAGCACGCAACAATGACCGGAACAACGATCGCAATAATGATCGCGGCAACAACCGCAATGATCGAAACAACCGGAACAACCGCCGCGACCGTGATGACCGCGATGACAAACCGGTCATCGGCTTTGGCGATCATGTGCCAAGCTTCCTTCTGACCGAAGTCCCGGCTTCAAGCCTGGGCAAAAAGCCTTCTGACGAAGAGGAAGCCCCGAAAAAGGCGACCAAACGCAAGCCGACTGAAAAGTCGAAATCGACCGCAGCCAAAAAGCCGCGCCGTTCGACCAAGAAGAAAGCCGACGAGGCCCCGGCTGAGGACGCAGCACCTGCCGCTGAAGCCACTGAGGCACCGGCAGAATCCGCAAGCGAGGCAACCTCTGACGCCGCACCGGCCAAGGAAGTCAAAAAGCGTGCACCGCGCCGTCCGCGCAAAAAGGCTGCTCCCAAAGCTGACGCAGCAGAGACAGCCGAAAGCGCCCCGGAAAGCAGCGAAGCCGCACCGGCAGAAAGCGAAAGCTAAGCGCCTCAACGACACACTCAAAAAGGCCGTCAGATCGCTCTGACGGCCTTTTTGTATCTGTGTTGGGATCTGGGCGTTAAACCGCGCGGAACAGTCCGGTCGATGTCGGCTTTTCCGGACGCCGCTTGCGCATCAGCTTCAGCATCGTCTCGATCGTGATCGACAATAACGTGGCATGGGTGATCTCTTCGATCTCGTCCATCACCAGCGTCAAAGCGGCCCCGGCATTGGTATCCTGAACAATACTGTTGGACGGGCTTGTCCCGACCTCTTCAAACAGCTGCACGACATCAAGAAGTGTCGTGCGCTTGGCATTGCCACAGAAACGATAGCCGCCACCGGCCCCACGGACCGATTCAACCAACCCCGCCCGGCCCAGATCGCGCAGGACCTTTGCCAGATGGTTGGTCGAGATATTATAGCGCTCGGCAATTTCCGATGCCGAAAGCTGGCGGTCGGTATCTTCGGCCAGTTCCAGCACGGCATAGAGGGCAAACAGCGTTGCCTTTTGCAAGGACATCATCGGCTTATTCCCCCTCGTCCATATCTGTTTCCAGCTGGATGAACGGCCCGGCCATCATCCCCTGTGCGCGGAAGAACGACATCAGGTCGGTCGCATCGCGCGGGATCATGGTGCGGACCTTGGTCACACCGGCATTGCGGAAACAGCGGCAGATTTCATTATAAAGGATCGTACCGATCCCGCCCATGCGCAGCTCCGGCTCGACACTGACGGTGCCGACCCAGCCACACGGGACGGAATTGAATTCCCAGGACCGGACTTCCCCAAAGATACAGCCCAGAAGCGTTCCGTTTTCCTCTGCAATCAGGAAGAAACGGGAATCCTTGCGATTGCCATAACGGGTGAACAGATCGTCCCAGTAATCGGGCTTGCGCAAACCTGTGGTCCGGTCATCAAGATCGACAACATTGGCAAGGTCTGCCTCGACCGCCGGACGGATATTGATTTTATGCTCGCCAATGGTAACCAGGTTATATCCTGGCGTATTTTGCGCAGCGTCCACCATACGTGCCTTTCAGTATATCGGCTGCCAATGTCAGATCGCGTCAGACCGTATCAGACAATGTCAGCCTCCCCCGGCTCCCGGCAGGAGAATAACCACAATCGAAATAAGTAAATTGGTACGATTATACTACACTGCCCGGATGGCAAACGGCAATGATAAGTTCCGCTGCAGGTGCGAGCGTTACCGCCCGAAACACAAGCATTCCAAGGAATTGAACCACATACTTGTATTCCTCGATTCTTGCAAGTCTGCGGCAACCTTTTGATACACAAATTCTGTTGCACCGCACGCTGTCCCCATACAGGATCGGCTGGCAAAAAATACCCTGCGACGCGACGCAAAGATTGACAGAAACGCGAAGTCATGGCTTATCGCGCAGCAGGAATTATGTACAGCCGGTCGGGGATTTGGCAAAATCCACCCTTCCGCCAAGTCAGTTCCCAGGGTGGTTATCAACCCGATTTCTTATCGTCCAAAGGAGTGTGGCACGCCATGGCGCGCAACGGTTTCGACGCAATCGATCGCAAAATTCTTCGTGAAATTCAGGAAGATGGTCGCATCTCCATGGTCGAACTGGCGGACAAGGTCGGCCTGTCCGTGTCGCCCTGCCTGCGTCGCCTGCGCAAACTCGAAGAAAGCGGCGTCATCCGTAAATATGTCGCCCTGCTTGATCCGGCGCATCTTCAGCTTGGCGTGAACGTCTTTGTCACCGTCTCGCTGACCCAGCATGACGAACCGTCGCTCCGCCGCTTTGAAAGTGCGGTTCAGGAACACCCGGAAATCGTTGATTGCTATGCCATGGTCGGCAATCAGGACTACATGATGCGCATCGTCGTGCCTGATCCGGCCGCCTATCAGCGCTTCCTGTCCGAAGTCATGATGAAGCTGCCTGGCGTTGCCAACATGAAATCAAGCTTCACCCTGCACGAAGTCAAAAACAGCACCACCCTGCCGGTCGCTGACGCCGACTGACCTTTGCTGCGACAACAACCAGTCGCTATGCCGCAACCTGTCGTCGATCTGGAATGATCGTCGGAAACAGCACCACCAGTGTCAGTCCGCGCAGCAGGAAGAACCCGTTAAACGCCGCCCACAGGAAATGGTTGCTGTCCATCACGACTGCCCACCAGGCAAAACCGGCACAAATCGCGACCGAGACCAGCATCATGTTGCGCCAATGCTTGGTCTGCATCGCGCCCAGAAACACCCCGTCAAACTGAAAGCCCAGCACACCGGTCACCGGCAGGATCGCCGCCCAGATCAGGTATTCATACGATGCTGTGCGGACCTCGGGAATACTGGTCAGGGCATCAATGATCCACGGCCCGGCCAAGGCAAAGATGGCCGCCATCACGATGGCTGAAATAATACCCCAGACGGTTGTCTTGCGCACCGCCCACAGGAATTGTTTGCGCTTCGCAGCCCCATAGGCTTGCCCGACAAGCGTTTCGGCCGCATGGGCAAATCCATCCAAGGCAAACGATCCAAACATCAAGAAGTTTTGCAGAACCGCATTGGCCGCAAGAGTAACCTCGCCAAACCGCGCGGAAAAACTGGTAAACAGTGCAAAGGCCGATGTCAGGGCCATGGTCCGGATAAAGATATCGCCATTGATCTTCATCAGCCGCGCCAACTGGCTGCGATCCAGAAGCCCGATCCCACGCCATGTCCCGCCAAGCCGTTTTAAATGCGGCTGCATCAGGACCCAGCCCAGCACCACGCCGGAATAATCGGCAATCACCGTCGCCCCCGCGACCCCGCGAACATCCCAGCCGAACCCCTGCACAAACAGGATATCCAGAATGATGTTCAGCGAGTTCAGAACCACCTGAAAGATAAACACCGCCCGACTGTCGCGCATGGCCAGCAACCAGCCCAGCATGCAGTATTGCATAAGCGTCGCGGGTGATGCCCAAATCCGCACATGGAAATAATCGCGTGCGGCGGCCTCGACCGCCGGTGTTGGCGCAATCAGGGTCATGGCCAACTCGATAATCGGCCATTGCAACACCATCACCGCCAAGCCCGCAACAACGGCGATCAGGGCCGCGCGGGCAAACACCGCCCGAACACCGGTGGCATCACGACGGCCATAGGCCTGAGCGGCAAGGCCGGTGGTGGCCATGCGCAAGAAGCCAAAGCTCCAGAACACATAGGAAAAGATCAGCGCCCCGACGGCGACCGCACCGATATAATGCGGACTATCGAGATGCCCGACGACAGCCGTATCAACCGCGCCAAGCAACGGGACAGTGGCGTTGGACAAAATGATCGGCAGGGTCAACGCCAGAACGCGTCGATCACCCTTGCCGAACCAGCGGCGCGTGCGGTTCATCTGGACCTCGGACTATGGATTATGCGGCGGGGCATCCGGCAAACCGGAAGAAATCTTGTGGCACAGAATGACGGACGGCAAAAGACGCGTTTTACTGACCCGCTGTCCAAAAAATCCACATCGTTAACTTTTTGTCCCACCACATGCAGCTTCTGCGCGAATTGTCTGTCGAATGCGCCGTGCCTCGCGCGGCAACTTCCTGAGATCTTCAAACAAGTGGATTCAGGAAAACACTCTAAGCTGTTGTTTTTATGAATTAATTTTAACCACGGAATATCCCGATCCTTTAAATTAGAAAATACGCAGAATTTATACCAAGGTATAGAAAATCAAGACTAAAACCTTGCGCTGGGCCGATTTATGCCGTGATTTACGCAAAAACCGTTCTTCCATCCACAAAGTTATCCACAGGCTGGATCAAGCTGTGGATTTCGCCCAAGCCCATCCTTGGGTGACGCATGGGCTTCAGGACAAAAAATGCTGGTGGTCGCGGGGCTGCATTGCTAAGCAAGTGCAAAGGGAAAATCAGGAAAGCACGTATGAGCACCGACATATTGTTATCTGGTCCGACCGCTGCAGCGGCATCGGGCACCACCAAAAGCGTTGTCATTTTGCTGCATGGCTATGGCGCGGATGGAAATGACCTGATCGGCCTGGCGCCGCATCTGGCACGCGCCCTGCCCGACACGGCATTTTATTCGCCCAACGCACCTTTCCCCTGCGAAATGTCGCCGTTCGGGCGCCAGTGGTTCAGTCTGGCAGAATATGATCCGGAATTCCTGCGCCGTGCGCCGGAAACCATGTCAGGTGCGCTTGCCGCCATGGCAGAAGGCGCGCGCAAAAGTGCCACCTATGTCGATGATTTCATTGATCACGTCATGGAAACCCACGGCGTGACTGCCGATAAAGTGGCACTCGTCGGTTTCTCGCAAGGTACAATGATGTCGCTGCAAACCGCCCCGCGGCGCGAAAATCAGATCGCCGGCGTCGTCGGCTTCTCTGGCGCGTTACTGGGCGAACAAAGCTTTGCTGCAGAAATCAAATCGCGCCCGCCGATGGTCCTGGTCCATGGCACCGCGGATCCGGTGGTCCCGATCGAGGCATCCCGCCTTGCCAAAGAAACGCTGGCCGCCAATGACATTGACGTCAGTCTGCATGAACGTACCGGTCTGCAACACGGTATCGACGAAGAAGGGCTTGGCATTGCCGTCGAATTTCTCCGCAACAGACTGCACTAATCAAAAATTAGTGCCACAGAAAGAGATATCGAAAAGCACCTTATCTTGAACGTAAGGTGCTTTTTTTTCTGCCTGATCGTCCCAACATAACCGCATTATTGCTTGATTTTCAGGCACAATAGCAGCGCGGCAATCAATAAAACCTTTCTTTGACATCACCTTACATAAATTCAGTGTGCAGAAAGTTGGTGCTTTCCACCACAACGAAAACTATACTTCTCTACAATACTACTTCTTTAAACTATACTAAAGAAAACACTTAATCATAAGTTTGTGCGCTCTGGCGCAAGGAAACGCAAGAAAACGGGAACTGATCATGCTTCAGAACATACGAATTGGTCAAAAAGTCGCCAGTTTGTCGCTGCTGTCTCTGCTCGCCTTGCTGGCGATTGCCGTACTTGAACTTCAAACGTTGCGCAGCGGGATGCTCGAAGACCGCAAAGACAAAATTCAGACAACTGTTTCAATGCTAGTAACAGCTGCCCAGTCCTATCAGGACCGCGTTAGCAGCGGCGAACTTTCCCAGGAAGAGGCCGTGACAGAATTCTACCGATGGAGTACGGCAGCACGGTTCGATGACGGCACCGGCTATTTCTTTGCCTATGACGAAAACGGGATCAACAAGCTCCATGGTGCGAAACCGTCGCTTAACGGCACGGATATGAGCCAGGTTAAAGACCCTACGGGCAACTTCATCGTGCAGGACCTCTTGGCTGCGGCTCAAAATCCCGGCGGAGGCTTCTTCTCCTATTTCTGGGTAAAACCCGGCGAACCCGAGGACAAGCTGTTCGAGAAGCTTTCCTATTCCGCTATGCTACCATGGGGCGATGCAATAGGCACCGGCATCTACATTGATGATGTGGATACCGCATTCTGGGAGCAGGTCGTTTTCGTCATGGTAATCATTGCAATTGTTATTGCCCTGATGATTGCATTCTCACTTGCGATAGGCCGTAACATTACAGGTGGGCTGAATAAACTCTCTGCCCGCATGACCGAAATCGCTAATGGCAAACTAGAGGGCGAGATCGAAGGTCAGGACCGCGGCGACGAAGTCGGCGATATGGCCCGTACCGTTGTCGCTTTCCGTGAGCAGGCACTGGAAAACCGGGAACTTCAGAACCGTCAGAAGGAACTGGAAGCCCAGGCAGACAAGCAACGCCGCCAGGACATCACCGATATGGCCGACAGTCTCGAAGACCGGGTCAAAGGGCTTATCCGCTCGATTGCTGGCTCCATCACCGAGATGAAGCAAGCCACATCCACGATGGAAGAAGCCAGCAACACCAACAGTACGCTGGCAGCGGCTGTGGCGTCTGCAACCACCCAGACCTCGACCAACGTGCAAACGGTGTCGTCTGCGACCGAGGAACTGACAGCCTCCAGTGATGAAATCGCCCATCAGATTTCCCAGTCTGCCGAGGTTGCCAATCAGGCCAACGAACAGGCCACCCGCACCAACCAGACGGTTACCGGCCTTGCCGACGCAGCCCAGAAAATTGGCGATGTCGCCAAGCTGATCGGCGATATTGCCGAACAGACTAACCTGCTGGCTCTGAACGCTACCATCGAGGCGGCCCGTGCCGGTGATGCCGGCAAGGGCTTTGCAGTTGTCGCAAGCGAGGTCAAAAACCTCGCCAACCAGACCGCCAAGGCGACCGAGGAAATCAATCAGCAGATCCTCTCGGTTCAGAATGAAACCGGCGAAGCGGTCGAGGCGATCCGACTGATTTCCGAAACCATTGCCCAGGTCGCGGATAGCTCGACCGCGATTGCTGCTGCAGTCGAGGAACAGCACGCAGCAATCGGTGAAATCTCGCGCAATGTTCAGCAGGCAGCTGACGGCACCAGCGAAGTGTCCCAGCGGATTGAAACCGTCAATGAAAATGCCGGTCATGTCTCTTCGGGCACGGGACAGCTTGCGCATTCTGCTGAAAAACTGGTTGATGAAGCACAGTCGCTTGATGAGGCGGTTGAAACCTTCCTTGCCGATCTGCGCAAACGCGCGACCGACTAGGCTACACTTACATCGATACCATCCAACGGGCTGGGGCGAAATGCTCCAGCCTTTTTTTGTTTTTGACAAAAGGATGAAATGGCTTTTGCCGGATTAGGTTCAACGCCTCCCAACTAATTCTGGCAGCGAGAAAGACTGATGAATAAATGCGATGAATTCACTTTCCCTGAGGGGTTCTCGCTTATGCCAGAATTTGCAATTCCAAACATTTAGATAAACTCAATTTATCACGCATGAGAAGCTCAAGTAATCTTGATACCGCACCAAACCATCCCCAAATGCTCCCTCAAAGTATCGCTACCTGTCTATTTCATACTTAGGAAGTCTGCATATGCTGAGAAATATCAAGATCGGTCGCAAAATCGCGTCAATTTCTTTCCTCGCCTTTATAATTATTATGACCCTTTCTTTGGTTCAGCTTTTCAATCTGCGTAGCAATCTTGTCGACGACAGAATGGACAAGATTAAAACTGCGACAATGACGTTAGTAACGGTCGCACAGGAACTGCAAGACAAAGTGGCCTCAGGAACATTATCCCAAGATGATGCGATAGCGCAGTTCTATGAGATTGCAAGGGTTGCAAACTATGACGGCGGAACAGGGTATTTTTTGATTATTTCTGAAGATGTCGTCATGAAGATGCATCCTAAGGCACCGCAACTAAATGGAAAAGACGTTTCAAAACTTGGGGATGCAAATGGCTATTTGATGTCTGTTGACCTTGTAGCTCAAGGCAAAAAGTCCGATGGCGGCTACACGCGATATTTCTGGACAAAACCCAATCAACCCGAAGATCAAAATTTTGAAAAGATATCTTATTCAAGACAACTTCCGTGGTCCGACATCTTAACGACCGGGGTCTATGTAGATGACATTGAATCTAAATTTTGGGAAAATGCACTGCTTATTTTGACATTTGGCAGCGCCCTTTCTGTCTTACTATTTGTGATCGGCTATTTTATAGGACGCGATATTACTGCACCTCTTTCACGACTCTCGCAACGCATGGAATACATCGCGCGTGGAAACCTTGAAGGCAATATTGAGGATCAGGAGCGCGGTGACGAAGTCGGTAACATGGCTCGCACGGTGGTTGCCTTCCGCGACCAGGCAATCGAGAACATCAAGCTTCAGGAAGACCAGCGTGAACTTGAAAAACAGGCCGAGGAAAATCAGCGCAAAGCCCTGATGGATATGGCCGATTCCCTTGATTCTAAGGTCAAGGGACTGATCAGTTCGATCTCGAAATCGATCAAGGACATGCAATTCTCGACCGATGAAATGCGTCAAGCAACCGATATGAACAGCGAACTGTCGGCAGCTGTGGCCTCTGCCACCACCCAGACATCGGGAAACGTTCAGACCGTGTCTGCCGCGACCGAGGAACTCTCGGCCTCCTCGGATGAAATCGCCCAGCAGATTGCAACTTCGGCCAATATCGCCAACCGCGCCAATGACGAAGCGACGCGCACCAACGAAACGGTCACCGGCCTGTCCGAAGCTGCCCAACGCATCGGCGATGTCGCAAGCCTAATCGGCGACATTGCCGAACAGACCAACCTGCTGGCCCTCAACGCCACCATCGAGGCCGCCCGTGCCGGCGATGCCGGTAAAGGCTTTGCCGTCGTCGCGAGTGAGGTCAAAAACCTCGCCAACCAGACCGCCAAGGCGACCGAGGAAATCAATCAGCAAATCCTCGCCGTTCAGAACGAAACCACCGAGGCGGTTGATGCCATCCGCCGGATTTCCGAAACCATCGCCCAGGTCGCCGACAGCTCAACCGCAATTGCCGCCGCGGTTGAAGAACAGCACGCCGCCATCGGCGAAATCTCGCGCAGTGTGCAACAGGCGGCTGACGGCACGCGCGAAGTCTCTGAACGCATCGAGACGGTCAATGACAACGCCGGCAAAGTGTCGTCTGGCACCAACCAGCTTGCCAGCACCGCAGAAAAACTGGTGTCCGAGGCCGTCGCCCTTGATGACGCGGTTGAGGCCTTCCTCGACAATTTGCGCAAAAGCGCAACCAAATAAACAAACCCAGCCTATCCCATACTTTTGAAGGGCCGAGACATTCACGTCTCGGCCCTTTTTCTTGCTTTGCAGCATTTTTCACAAATTTGTTTAGAAACAATTTGTTACACAACACCAAAAAAGAAAAACAACAACCCACCATTGTATTATAATTACTCAATTAATCGCTTGCGCCCTACACTAATGTATATCATCATTTGCGAACATTATGCGTTTTGGGAGTAGCATTTACGAACATTATGCATTTTTTGGGGTGGCATTTGGGGGATTAAAAATGCTGGGGAACCTTAGGATTGGCTACAAAATCGCAGCCTTGTCTATCATCGCGCTGTTGGGCGTTGTCGCCATTGCTGCACTGCAGCTCGCAGAGCTAAGAAGCTCACTTCTTGACGACAGAAAAGAAAAAATACGCTCGACGACAGAGTATGTCGTCGCGATCGCGCAACATTATCAAGACAAAGTCTCTGCCGGGGAATTGACCCAAGATGAAGCAATCTCGGAATTCTATGAAATTGCTGCGTCTGGTAAATATGATGGCGAGATCGGCTATTTCTTTGTCTTTGCCATTGATGGCATGACAGAAATGCATGCAGCCAATCCGGCACTTGAGGGCAAGAACCTTGATGGCCTGCAAGATACAAACGGCACGAACTTCATTCGTGAACTGATCAAGGCTGGCAATCAGCCAGGCGGCGGGTTCTTTTCCTACTACTGGCCAAAACCGGGCATGGACAAGGAACTGACCTTTGAAAAGCTCTCCTATGCCCACCCCCTACCTTGGGGACCGGTGATCGGTACGGGCATCTATATTGATGATGTCGATGCCGCCTTCCGTGAACAGGCCACATTTGTGATTACCATCGGGGCGATCATCTTGTTGGTCATGACCATTGCTGGCGTTGCGATCGGCAAAGACATCACCGGTGGGCTGAAAACACTGGCGGCCCGCATGCGGATCATCTCAAGCGGCGATCTGGATGGCACGATCGAAGGACAGGAGCGTAAAGACGAGGTCGGTGACATGGCCCGCACTGTCGTCTCCTTCCGCGAACAGGCCGTCGAAAACGTCAAGCTGCAGGAAAACCAGCGCGAGCTTGAAGAACAAGCAGAAGCAAATCAACGTGCTGCAGTGATGGAGATGGCGGACTCACTTGATGCCAAGGTCAAAGGACTGATCAGCTCGATTTCGACCTCGATCAAGGACATGCAATCGGCCACCGACGAAATGCGCGGTGCAACCAACATGAACAGCGAATTGTCTGCCGCCGTTGCCTCGGCGACAACCCAGACGTCTGGTAATGTTCAGACCGTCTCGGCAGCAACAGAAGAACTGTCCGCATCCTCTGATGAGATCGCCCAACAGATCGCCAATTCTGCGACCATTGCCAGCCGTGCCAACGAAGAAGCCACGCGGACCAATGAAACGGTCACCGGGCTTTCTGACGCTGCCCAACGTATCGGCGATGTCGCAAGCCTGATTGGCGATATTGCAGAACAGACCAACCTTCTGGCCCTCAATGCCACGATTGAGGCGGCCCGTGCCGGCGATGCAGGCAAAGGCTTTGCCGTGGTCGCAAGCGAGGTCAAAAACCTCGCCAACCAGACCGCCAAGGCGACCGAGGAGATCAACCAGCAAATCCTCGCCGTTCAGAATGAAACCACCGAAGCGGTTGATGCCATCCGCCGGATTTCCGAAACCATCGCCCAGGTCGCGGACAGCTCAACCGCAATTGCCGCCGCTGTCGAGGAACAGCACGCCGCCATCGGCGAAATCTCGCGCAGTGTGCAACAGGCGGCTGACGGCACGCGCGAAGTCTCTGAACGCATCGAGACGGTTAATGACAATGCAGGCAAAGTGTCCTCTGGCACCAACCAGCTTGCCAGCACTGCCGAGAAACTGGTGTCCGAGGCCGTCGCCCTTGATGACGCAGTCGAGGCCTTCCTTGACAATCTGCGCAAGAACGCGTCGTAACACATCACATCAGATCACGAAAAAGCCGCCCCGGAGCTTCTCCGGGGCGGCTTTTCTTCTGGATCGTTAGTGCAGCGCCAATTACGGGCGTTTGGCTTCGATCTCGATTTCGATGGTGACCGGATCACCGACCTGGGATGTATCGGCCCACTGGCCCTGCCCGACGCCAAAGTCGGTACGGTTGATCGTCACAGATCCCTTGGCTTCGGCCTCGTTGCCTTCGATCTCAAGATCGAACGGCAAGGTCACTTCGCGGGTGACATCGCGGATCGTCAAATCGGCAACCGCTTCATATTTGCCCGGCGCGATTTCTTTAAAGGACTTGGTGGCAAACTTTGCCGTCGGCCATTGTGCCGCGTCAAACCAGTCGGGTGAGACGATTTGACTGTCGCGATCAGCATTCTCGGTATCGGCGGACGCAATATCAATCAGCACCTCGACCGAGGAACCGGCAAGATCATCGGGTGAAAACACGATCTCGGCAGTAAAAGATTTGAATTCGCCCTCGAACTCGGCACCGAGCTGCGTACCGGTGAATTCGATTTCGCTGTCATTGGCCTCAACCACCCATGGGTCGGCTGCCTGTGCCGCGCCGGAAAAACCGGCAAGCGTTGTGGCAAGGGCCAAGGCGGGCAGCATTTTGCGTTTCATCTGAAACATGTCAGTTTTCCTCGAGTTTGCCGGGCAACATGCGGCGCAACGTGGCATCGCGATCCCATAAATGATGTTTGAGTGCGGCGAGAATATGAACACCAACCAATCCGGCAATCGCCCAGGACAGCAACCAGTGCGCTGTGCGCAATGTGTCAAACAGTTCCTGATCGGGCGAAACAAGGTTTGGCAGGGTAAACAGGCCAAACACACTGACCGGGTAGTTTGCCGCTGATGACATGGTCCAACCGGTCAAAGGCATGGCAAACATCAGCAAGTACAAACCCAGATGCCCGGCCTTTGCCGCCAGCCGTTCGATCTGCCATTTGCCAAGTTCTTCAGGTGTCGGTTCGCTATGGCGCCAGATCACACGCAGGATCACAAGCGCCAGCACCGTCACACCAAGCGACTTGTGGCGCGATATCCATTCAAGCTTTTCCATGCCGAGCGGCAGGAAATCCATATACCAGCCGATGGAAAATACGCTGATCACCAGAAGCGCCATCACCCAGTGGATGGTCTTGGTCACCGCGCCAAAGGCCTGCTTTGTACTGCGAAGTGTCATAACCGGCTTCCCTCACTGCCAGCCCGGATTGTTCCGGGTCCTACCCAATTTTGTCCGGGCCTAAAATATGATGTGCGCCGCAGCACACTTGCCACAGCGCACATCTTACACCCGGTGAGACAGAATTACTTCTGTTTCAGGAACTCGGAAGAAATCTGAAGTTCGACTTCGTCACCAACACCGCCGACAAGGTAATCCATGCCGTATTCCGAACGGGTCACGGTACCGGTTGCCGAGAAGCCAACAACCGAGTCACCGGTCATCGGATGTTCGCCTTCACCGGTCAGGGTGACGTCAAGAACCAGCGGCTTGGTTTCACCAAGGAAGCTCAGATCACCGGTAACGGTTGCCCCATTTTCGCCAACAAGCTCGACCGAGGTGCTGGTGAAGGTTGCGGTCGGGAAGCTTTCAACATTGAAGAAATCAGCCGTCTTCATGTGGTTATCAAGCGCTTCAACACCGCTATCGATCTGGTTGAGATCGATGGTGATGGTCGCTGAGGATGCCGACGGATCTTCACGATCAAGGGTCAGCTCACCGGTCGTACCGGCAAAACGGCCCTGGAAGTTGGAAAAACCAAGATGGTTGACGATGAAGATCACGCTGGTGTGGGTCGGATCAAGTTTGTAGGTATCCGCCGCCTGGGCTGAGAAAGCCGCACCCGAAAGACCTGCAGCAATGGTCAGCGCAACGCCAGCTTTTTTAATCGACTTAAACATTTTCATTTCCCTCATGTTCACAAGGTGCAGACGAACGCTGCACCACAATAAATCGTCAACTGAAGATGACAGGCGCACCGCTTGCCCTCAAGCCAGCGAAACCGCAACATATATTTTCGTTTAGGGAAACAATCACAAAAACATCTGCCATATTCTTGACAATTTTGGCCCAATCATCGCGAACGCCTTGGCCTTGCGAATAGCTGTTTTCCGCCATTTGGTGATGTCAAACGGGGTAAAGTCCACAAAAAAGCTGACCGCAATTGCGATCAGCTTGTTTCCAATCCGGACCTGATTGGCGTCCAGTTGGGCTTATGGCTGCTCCGGTGCAGCCTGACCTTGCGGTGCGGATTCGCCGCCCTCGCCCTCAGAGCTGGCCGGGCCAAGGCATTCCTTGAGCCACACGTCATAGACCGGATGTTCAAGCGCTGACAGCCCCGGGCTTGAAGCAAACATCCAGCCAGAAAACAGTTGAGTGCGCGTGGCATTGCCATCATCGCGAATGTCGGCAATATCAAGGAAAGTCGCGCTTTCCGGGCGTTCTTCCGGTGGTGTGCGGAAACAAGCATCCACCCGAATTTCGAGCGTCCCGAAACTTGCCGTGCGCCCGACGGGCACCTCAAAAGTCGAAATCCGTGCGGTAATCTTATCAAGCCCCTGCAGTTGGGCGACCGGGGCCGGGCGATAATCAAGCGCCGAAGACGCTGCTCCGATCATTGCACATGTCGAACAAATCGCGGCAATCGCAAAGGATCGTTTCATTGTGGTCTTCAGTCCTGTTTATCGCTTTTGTCATAAGGATTATGCAGTTCGGCCACCAGATCGCGCATCACATTGCGAAACTGTTCTTCGTCACAGCCCATCAGAAGCGCATCTTCCAGCGCATCCTGCATGATTTCGCGCAGTTCGCCGAAATTGTCATTGAGAACCTTGATCTTTTCCACACACGAAAGCGGCGAACCATCGCTTGCCTGCCAGGTGGGGAAGTGATCAACATTTTCGGTCTTTTTCATCAACCGCTCCGACATTCTGTGCAAGGCAGGGTTTACGTTGCTCGCCCTGCCCTTGCGGCCTATCTGCATCAAACCTTGCGGGGCAAACCCGGCAAAATCATGGCCGTAAATCACCGATCCGCGATGGCTTAATTTTCGCTGTTGGTCGAGGAATAGATCACCTGACCAATCAGGTCTTCAAGATTGACCGAACCTTGGGTGTATTCGATCTCGCCACCGGCCTCGATCATGTCGATATCCCCGCCCGGCTCAAGCGCAACAAACTTGCCACCCAGCAATCCGTCGGAGGCAATCTTGGCTGAGCTATCAAGCGGCAGCGCCAGATTGGGCTGCACCGACATTTTGACAACCGCCATATAGGTATCGGGATCCAGTTCCTGTGCGGTTACCGTACCGACCTTGACCCCGGAAACACGGACGTCATTACCGACAACAAGACCGTCGATACGGTTGAAGCTGGCCATGATTTCATAGCCTTCCACCGTATTGATCCCGGCGCGTGAATAGGAATAGGCCGCAAATCCGACCGCAATCGCGATCACGGCAGCACCGGCAATGGTTTCAATCAGTCTGTTGCTCATAGACCTTATCCAATTTGTATCTCATTGATACGTATATTGTATTGCGCGGCGCCAAAACACAACCGCTCAAAACGCGTCAGATATATCCCAAACACAAACGGGCGCGAGTTCCCCCCGCGCCCGCTTGAAATCGGAATTCTTTTGGCTGATCAGCCTTCCGGCGACCAGGCCTGATAATCACCCGTCGCCTCCGGGCGTTTGCCACCACTATATTCGTGGCCTTTCGGGCGATAGGCATGCTTGGTACCCGTCAGGTTCGGCAGGTGATCTTTCTGCCAGTCATACCGGTCTTCGGCCTTGTCAGACAGCGGCGCATCAACGGTGTAATGCAGCCAGGCATGCCATTCAGCCGGAACTTTCGATCCTTCGACGACACCTTTGTAAACAACCCAACGCTTGGTGCGGCGACCCTTTGCCGGAGTCTTTTCGGTGTAATAGGTATTGCCGAAACGGTCTTCGCCAACGCGCTTGCCAAACAGCGCAGTATAAATACGGGTGCCGACGGTGGCCATGTTGGGTCTCTCTCCAGATCTGGTTTGTCCGCCTGAATTTCGGGAAGGCGGCAAAAGGCATCACAGGGCGACACGGTGATACACCCTGTTAATCAAGTGACTTATATGTCGTGATGTGCGGGGAAAGTCAATGTTTCAAGCCGCCCGGAAGGCAAACTGATCAACAAAACCCATGGCATTGCGTCGAATGCGAAATCGATACGTGTTCAGGGTGACTTTTGGCGTCTTAAAACAACCCACAACTGCTTGTGGGGCGACGACTCTTTGATCCCCCTACATCTGGGGCCTTTATCCACCCCGTTATCCACAAACCGCCCCATATATGTAGTAGGCCGCAAGCCTTGTCCTTCCTGCATTTGCGCCTGCAGCAAAAAGAAGACTTTAATATAAATATCAAACTGTTATCATTGGCTTCCATGCTAGGAAAAACAACGAAACGCCGCGTTTTTCGCTTCGCACTGGAAATGGAATGAAAACGGCGTTAGCTTGATCCTGCGTTGTGTAGGTTTACCTCGTTACCACACAATATGTAGTCCGATTCTTTGGACCGACACACAATCACGCTGCGACACAAAGCGCAGTTTTCCGGGCCTCCCGGACCGATTCAGAGATTGTTAACGAGAATCCCTCCAGCATCGAATCAGCAAGACCGCACCTAGCCCACTACATGTTGTGGTAAAAATTACTGTCAACCACAAAGATTAGTGGACTGTGGCGAAATTTTGCCGTTATATTCCTTCCCACGGACCGGCTGGTTCCAAGGGGGGACCACACCACCGACCACCCATAATTGCGACGCTCTGGAAATGCCGGAAAATATCGGCATCGGGGGCAGCGCAAGAGCATTGAGCAAACTATATAAAGTCAGGCGATGTTGGCGCATCACCCGAAAGCGCCCTGTCACGTCTGATCACAACCGGAGCAGACCATGCGGATCACCAGAAAGTTCACTCAGGAAGGCGTCAGCCCATACGCCGATATCGAATTTCGTAAGCTATCCTCCGTCATCAAAAACCCGGATGGTTCCGTTGTTTTTGAGATGAATGACGTTGATATGCCCGCCTCCTGGTCGCAGGTGGCGAGTGACGTTCTGGCACAGAAATACTTCCGCAAGGCTGGCGTTCCGGTTGCGCTCAAACCGGTCAAGGAAAAGGACGTGCCGTCCTGGCTGTGGCGTCAGACCGCTGACACTGCCAAGCTCGACAAAATGCCGGCTGAAAAACGCTACATCAGCGAAACCAGCTCGACCCAGGTCTTTGACCGTCTGGCAGGCACCTGGACCTATTGGGGCTGGAAAGGTGGCTATTTTGACGCCGAATCCGATGCGCAGGCCTTCTTTGATGAAATGCGCTATCAGCTTTCCCACCAGATGGGTGCACCGAACTCTCCGCAGTGGTTCAACACCGGTCTGCATTGGGCTTATGGCATTGATGGCCCGGCACAGGGTCACTCCTATGTTGATTTCAAAACCGGCGAACTGACCAAATCTTCCAGCTCGTACGAGCATCCGCAGCCGCATGCCTGCTTCATTCAGTCCGTTGCCGACGACCTCGTCAACGAAGGCGGCATCATGGACCTTTGGTCACGTGAAGCGCGTCTGTTCAAATTCGGATCGGGTACCGGTTCGAACTTCTCCAATGTTCGTGGCGGCGGTGAAAGCCTCTCGGGCGGCGGTCGTTCGTCGGGCCTGATGAGCTTCCTGAAAATCGGTGACCGTGCTGCTGGCGCCATCAAATCGGGCGGCACCACCCGTCGTGCTGCCAAAATGGTTGTGGTCGATATCGATCACCCAGACATCGAAGAATATATTGATTGGAAAGTCGTCGAAGAGCAGAAAGTTGCTGCCCTCGTCGCCGGATCCAAGCTGGCTGAAAAGCACCTTACCGCTGTTCTGAAAGCGTGCAGCAATTGGGATGGTGATGCAGAATCCGAAGACCGCTTCCTGCCGCGTGCCAACCCGCAGCTCAAAGAAGCTGTGCTGGGCGCCCGCGCCGTGATGATCCCGGATTCCTACATCAACAAGATCATCGAATTCGCCCGTCAGGGCTTCACTGAAATCAGCTTCAAGACCTATGACACCGATTGGGATTCCGAAGCATATCTGACCGTTTCGGGTCAGAACTCGAACAACTCTGTGCGTGTCTCGAACGACTTCCTGCAGGCTGTTCTTGATAACGGTGACTGGGAACTGATCCGTCGTACGGATGGCAAAGTTGCCAAATCGATCTCGGCCCGCGATCTGTGGGACAAAGTCGGCGAAGCTGCCTGGGCTTGTGCGGATCCGGGCATCCAGTACGACACCACGATCAACGAATGGCACACCTGCCCGAACTCGGGTCGCATCAATGCGTCCAACCCGTGCTCGGAATACATGTTCCTTGATGATACCGCATGTAACCTTGCATCGCTCAACCTGATGAACTTCCGTTCTGATGATGGCGGCGTGGATATCGAGGCCTACGAACATGCTGTCCGTCTGTGGACTGTGGTTCTGGAAATCTCGGTTCTGATGGCACAGTTCCCGTCTGACCGTATTGCGGAACTGTCCTATCGCTACCGCACCCTTGGTCTTGGCTATGCCAACATCGGCGGCCTGCTGATGAGCATGGGCATTTCGTATGACAGCGACGAAGGCCGTGCGATTGGCGCGTCGCTGACCGCAATCATGTGTGGCGTATCCTATGCGACCTCGGCCGAAATGGCTGGCGAACAGGGTCCGTTCCCGGGCTATGGCGACAACGCCGACGAAATGCTGCGCGTCATGCGCAACCACCGTCGTGCCGCTTATGGCGAGCAGGAAGGCTACGAAGGCCTGTCGATCAACCCGGTTCCGCTGGTTGCTGCCGATAGCCCCTATGCCGACCTTCCGGTTGCAGCCCGTGCAGCTTGGGACAAGGCGGTCGAGCTTGGTGAAAAGAACGGCTACCGTAACGCCCAGACCACCGTTATTGCCCCGACCGGCACCATCGGCCTGGTCATGGATTGCGACACCACCGGGATCGAGCCGGACTTCGCACTTGTGAAGTTCAAAAAGCTTGCCGGCGGCGGTTACTTCAAAATCATCAACCGCACCGTTCCGGTTGCGCTTGCAACGCTCGGCTATACCGAAAACCAGATCCGCGACATTGAAAAATACGCGGTTGGTCGCGGTACGCTCAAAGGCTCGCCTGCCATCACCCATGATGACCTGAAAGCCAAGGGCTTTGACGACGAAGCCATTGCCAAGGTTGAAGGTGCCCTGAAGAACGCATTTGACGTCAAATTCGTCTTCAACAAATACACCTTTGGCGATGATTTCTGCGTCAACACGCTGGGTCTTGATGCCAAGGCGATCAACAGCATGGACTTTGACATGCTCGCCGCCCTTGGTTTCGACAAAAAACAGATCGAAGCAGCCAACACCTATGTTTGTGGTGCGATGACCCTTGAAGGTGCCCCGCATCTGCGCGACGAAGACCTGCCGGTCTTTGATTGTGCAAACCCGTGCGGCCGTATCGGCAAGCGCTACCTCTCGGCAGAAAGCCACATCCGCATGATGGCCGCGGCGCAGCCGTTCATCTCGGGTGCGATTTCCAAAACCATCAACATGCCGAGCAGCGCGAACATCCAGGATTGTAAAGACGCTTACATGCTGTCCTGGCGTCTGGGCCTCAAAGCCAACGCGC
Source organism: Thalassospira sp. ABL2_045 (assembly GCF_056161285.1). NCBI lineage: Bacteria > Pseudomonadati > Pseudomonadota > Alphaproteobacteria > Rhodospirillales > Thalassospiraceae > Thalassospira > Thalassospira sp. ABL2_045. Next base: position 38,569 of record NZ_JBSWYV010000013.1, read on the forward strand.
TCTACCGTGATGGTTCGAAACTCAGCCAGCCGCTCAACTCCGCACTGGTGGAAGAAGACGATTACGCAGATCAGCCGACCGCGGCCAAGGCAGCCCAGGCGTCCGAGCAGATCGTCGAGAAAATCATCGAACGCGTTGTTCGTGGCGACCGTCGCTCCCTTCCGGGCCGCCGCAAAGGCTACACCCAGAAGGCCACCGTTGGCGGTCACAAGGTTTACCTGCGCACCGGCGAATACGAAGACGGCAAGCTTGGTGAAATCTTCATCGACATGCACAAGGAAGGCGCTGCTTTCCGCTCCCTGATGAACAACTTCGCAATCGCGGTGTCCATCGGCCTGCAGTATGGCGTGCCGCTCGAAGAGTATGTCGAAGCCTTCACCTTCACCCGCTTCGAGCCGTCCGGCATGGTTTCGGGTAACGATGCGATCAAGATGGCAACCTCCATCCTTGATTACATGTTCCGTGAACTGGCGATCTCCTACCTTGGCCGTAACGACCTCGCCCACGTTCAGCCGTCCGACATCCTGCCGGATGCGGTTGGCGAAGGTGTCGCCGAAGGTGACCTTGGCGAAGCCGCCGAGAAAGCTGGCGATCCGGCGATTGAAACCATCCGCAAGGTGGCATCAAGCGGCTTTGTCCGTCGCAACCTCTATGTGGTTGATGGTGGTGTCCCGGCCGAGGAACGCGTTGTCGAAGTCAAATCGACCGGCACCGATGGCCACAGCCACACACCGGAAACCGCAAGTGCGACCACAGTCACCACGACCACCACGACCGAGGCGGCTGCGATCCTGTCCACCAGCGAAGAAGTCATCGCCAAAACCGATGACAAGATGGACAAGATCCGCGAAGCCCGCATGAAAGGCTATGAAGGCGACGGCTGCCCGGATTGCGGCAACTTCACCCTGGTGCGCAACGGCACTTGCCTGAAATGTGACTCTTGTGGCGCGACCACCGGTTGCTCCTAAGGGCTTAAGCCCTTCAGAAGAATTGACGCAATAAGCAAAACGGCCGGGGAAGTCCCCGGCCGTTTTGCATTATTTCACTTGAATGACGGACAATCTTCTGACGCAATCTAGCCTGTAGTTCCCGCTACCACGCCAAGCTTGTCAAAGGCTTGCATCCAACCACCACCTGCCGCACTCCCTTCTGGCACACCGGCATGGATCATCGTCATGATGGTTTTCCCACCTTCAGAACGTAAATCCACGGTAACTTCTGTTACATCCGGGGTTCCCTCAGGCATTCCCATACTCTGCGCAGATATTATGACGCCGTTCGCATCACACATACTCTCGGTATAGACAAGGCGATCTGGTGCTCGCACTTCCTTGAAAACACCGATAAACCACATTTGAACACTACCGTTCGGTCCTGCCATTTCCATACAAATTTTGCGGACGCCACCAACAGAAACATCCATCTCGACAACGGGTATTTTGGCACTATTGGGGCCGTACCACTGTTTGAACAATTCCGGATCCGTCCACATTTGCCAAACACGATCAGTATCGGCATCAAATTCACGTTCAATACGTAGCCAACCTTGCTGATCAGTCATATTCCGTGCCCTTTTCCTTCAAAACCAGCTCATCAATCTTGTCAAACCTTGTACTCCAGATATTTCTGTATTGATCCGCCCAGTGTACAACCGCTTCCAGCGTGGCGGAGTTCAAAGTGCACGGCCGAAACTGCGCGTCCTTGCCACGGCGCACCAAGCCGGCACGCTCGAGTACGCGAATGTGTTTTGATATCGCCGGAAGGCTCATATCAAACGGTTCCGCTAGCTCATTGACCGTCGCCCCCCCCTCAACGAGCAAATCTAGCATCTGCCGTCGGGTGGAACTGGCCAGTGCGCTGAAGATGAGATCAAGCTGTTTTGCTTCAGTTTCAGTCATACCCCAATTAATAAACCATTTAGTTAATTAATCAATTGGTTTAATTCTGAAGGTATCATTTCATGAATGAAATTAGTAGGATTCCGAAAACTGCGACCACTAATGACCGCAAACTAGCTGGAAAAACTCGAACCATGTCTGCTCTTGCCATTGATTTGGATACCGCTCTCATTGTCCTCGATGTGCAAAAGGCCATCGATGATCCGCGCTGGAACAGCAAAAACAATCCCGATTACGCCGACGTCATCGCAAAACTTTTGGCAGAGTTTCGTGCGGCAAGCCTTCCGATCGTTCATATCCGCCACGAAGAAACCAACCCGGCTTCAAGTTTCTATGTCGATGGCCCGGGACAGCCGTTCAAGGACGAAGCCCTGCCCCTGGATGGTGAAACCGTCATCGCCAAGCAGCAAAACTGCGCCTTTGTCGGAACGTCACTGGAAAAACACCTCCATGATCGCGGCATCAAGCGCCTGATCTTTACCGGTGTGGTCATCCACAATTCAATGGATGTCACCATTCGTTTGGGCCATTGCCTTGGCTTTGAAAACTGGCTCGTGCTTGATGCCACCACGGCAATTGATATGCGAGATGCCAATGGCAAAACCTTCGCCGCGCAGGATGTGTTTGATCTTTATGCCACGGTTCTGGCCTCGGAATATTGCCAGCTGACAGAGAGCTCCGCGGTGATCGCCGCCCTCCCCTGACCGGGAAACGCACCCAAAAACAGTGTTTTGGCACTGCCGGTCAATAAACCGGCACGCCCTGCACAGTCCGCAGCATAGTATCCGCTATTCTCAAGCATGGGTACAAACCGCTGATCAAGTAGATCAGTCATGCGGAGGGTGTGATGAAATCATCCGAAACGACTAACTCGGGCATCAAACAGGGCCGCGTTTCCGTGCAGACGGAATATCGCAGGTTTTTGCATGCCCATCTGCTTCCTGTTGTGATTATTGCGCGCGATACGCCCGATCTTGCCCGCCTGATGGGGGCGTATATCGGGCGGGCGCGCCTGGCCTTGTTGCCAGACTGGGCCTCGACCACAAAGCTTATCAAATCACTTTGCGCCAACCATATCGGAATTCTTGCGGTTCTCGGCTTCCCCGACAACCCGGCATCCATCCCGCTTTCGGCAAGACATGCAAATTCAAATGCAGATGTGACATCCGCGCCAAATAATGCGCCGGATATGTCCCCCCGCACATCTGCCACGGGCATGCGTCGAAACGGTTTGGCGCCGACTGAAACTGTTGCCTGATCCGTGTGTGCAGCACGGTAAAAGATGAAGGGGCCTGATCTCGCGTCCCCCCAAACAACCTGATCAAAGCTCTGTTGATCAGGTTTTAGGCAAGCGCATGCAGCCAGTTCTCATAGCGCTTGTCGAGTGCCCCTTCATCACGGTGGCGTGCATGCGGTGAAATACCCGCACGCACATCCCCCGGCGTAAGGCCATATTTTGTGCGAAACGCCCGGATAAAACCGGCATCCGTCTCATAGCCGCACTCAAGCGCGATATCATAGATCGAACGCTTGCCCTGCATCGGGTCCCCCAGAACCTTGAGCGCATGGCGCAACCGCATATCGCGCAGATACTGATTAACCCCGCCATGTTTCTTGAACAGGCGATAAAGGTTTGATCGCGACAGGCCAAGATCATCCGCCGCCGTTTCTGCATTCAAATCTGGCGATAACAGGTGTTCACGGAAATAGCGCCGGATCATCACGCTCTTTTCGATGTCGTGCCGCATCGACTGGTTCGCATTTGTCTCGCCCGTTGCACCATTCAAACAGGTCGCCAGCAACATGACGATGGTTTGCTGTAATACGTTTATCTGACCGTCGTCCAGTTGATCGATATAGCGATGCATCGACAGGATCTGGTTAAACAGCATCCCGACCAGCGGGTCACGTTCTGAGAGAAAACGCAGGTTGTGACCTTCGGGATCGGTCAGATGATCCTCGACCAGACGCCGGGGCAGAAATAGATGCAGGGAATTGAACTGCTCACTGGCCTGGGCTTCGGTCCGCTGCGACAGATCAAGCAACAGCAACCCGCCGGGTTGAAGCACCTCGCCACCAAGGCCGATATCGGATTTTACCCCGCCATCGGTGTAAAGCTGGACGTTATAATGATCCATACCATCGGCTGCGATCATCTGGGCCGTGCGCGAAAAGCTTTGTGAACAGCTTTGCGCCTCAACCATCATCAGGTCGCGATGGCGCCAGGAATCAAGATTGGCAACGAAGCCGTCTGCACGCATCCTGCGGTCCGCATCCACGCTATAGATGCAGTTGATGCTTTCTTTCCAGATCTCGAACTGTTTGGCACTGGGCAAATCACGCAAGGAAAAGCGTGACCTTTCAAGCACCGTGCTCTTGGGCGATCGTTGTTGCGTCATACCTTGACAGCTTTAATCAGAAAATCATTCTTAGTTTCACAATGCGCCTCTTCCGGTTGATTATCAAGCACCTTTAAATTCGCATAATATTATGAAAAGCAAATGCATATATAATAATTCCTCCAGAAACAAACGAAAGTCCTTCTGAAAAATCACGAAACTATGCGACCGGTATTCCCCCGCCAATGTTTCCTTCCGGGTAACAAAAATAGCAAATGGCAACACACTGTTGCCAAACCGTGACTGGTCAATATCCCCGATGCGGCGCATATTCATATCAAATGATTGAATAACCCATCGAGGTTTTCCCATGACGAACACAGCTTCAAACACCGGCAGCAGCGCACAAAGCCTTGCGCCGATCTTCATTTCCCACGGATCGCCGATGGTGGTGGCGCGTCAAAGCACGCCGGCCTTCCACTTCTTTGTCGATGAACTCTCGAAAATGACCGATGGCGTGCGCGCCATTCTGATGATTTCCGCCCACTGGCAGGCCGCCGCGCCGACGATCTCGACCGCCGCCAAGCAGGAAACCATCCATGATTTCTACGGCTTCCCTCGTGCGCTTTATGATCTGCAATATGCCGTTGATGGCGCCCCGGAAATGGCGCGCGAAATCGCCGAGGAAATCGGCATTGATACCGACGCTAACCGCGGCCTTGATCACGGTGCCTGGATGCCGATGTACCTCGCCCGCCCCAATGCCGACATTCCGGTCTTTCAGCTTTCCATGCTGGGCCATGGCAATGCGCGCGATCATTATGAACTGGGTAAAAAGCTGCGCAAACTGGGCGAGAAAGGCATTCTTGTCCTTGCCAGTGGTGCCATGACCCACAATCTGCGCGCGCTTGATTTCAACGAAGGCCCGCCGCAGACTTGGGCAACCAATTTCACCGACTGGATGCTCAAAAAGATCGAGGCGGGCGATATCAACGCCCTGCTTGATTATCGCGATACCGCGCCGGGCGCCAAAATGGCCCATCCCGAGGACGACCACCTGATGCCGCTTTATGTTGCGCTGGGTGCCGCCCCCGAAGGCTTTGCTGCCAAGGTCCTACATAACAGTTACGAGTTCGGCAACCTTGCCATGACCGCCCTTCGCTTCTACGATCAGAGTGAGCTCAAAACTGCGGCCTGACGGCGGTTCTTCTTTGTGATCCCGTCCGGCCCCAAGCCGGACGGAGTTCCATGCTTTCACAAGACCAAACAACCCTTGAAATCCCCACCAACGGTCAGGGATTGTACGAAATCACCGAACCGGTCCAGTCATGGGTGGCTGAAACCGGTCTTGTGCGCGGGCAACTGACCGTTTTCGTCCGCCACACATCCGCCAGCCTGACCATTCAGGAAAATGCAGACCCGGATGTCCGGCTCGATCTTGAAAGCTTCTTTGGCCAACTGGTACAGGAAAATCCCAGCCTCTATCGCCACACCTGCGAAGGCCCGGATGATATGCCCGCCCACATCAAATCAGCCCTGACCGATGTGTCGCTGACCATCCCGGTTTCAAACGGCCGCGCCGTACTTGGCACTTGGCAGGGCGTTTATCTGTTTGAAAATCGCCGCGCGCCCCATCATCGCAAGGTCACCCTGCATCTGATTGGAGAATAGCTGGCGACCTCCGGGATTAGGCCGCCTGTTCCGACGCGGATACCCAAAGCCCTTTCACCTGAATCTCAAGCAGTTCGCGCAATGTCGCGCACATGTCTTCGCAATCGAAATTCTGCGTGCTGAAATGCTCGTGAATGGTGAAGAGAAACAGCGCCATCAGGGTCTTCTGTATAAGATAAGGCGGCAAGTCCGGGTTAAGCTCCCCCGAAAGCTGCGCCTCTTCAATCAGCGCCTGAACAGCAGCAACCAGCCCGCTGCTTTCCATGACGGAATGCACAGCGCCCTTTCTGGGCGAAAACACGATCTGCTGCATGATCACTTGCCACAAACCGGGATTAAGCCCGACCTGCGTAAACCGGTAGGACGCAATATGCATGACTTTATCAACAAAGGACCATTCCGGGTCCATGGTATAAAGCCCTTTTTCAATGGCCTCCGCCATTTGCGCGCCCACACAGCAAATGAGCAACTCTTCCTTGGTCGGAAAGTGATTGAAAATCGTGCCTTCGGCAACGCCGGCCTTCTTGGCAATCTCGCGCGTTGGCACGGCATCAAAGGCCCCACTGCAAAAACATTCCCGTGCCGCATTAAGGATCTTTTGCCGGGTTTCTTCACGTTGCGCAGTCCGAATATTCATCAACACCCCCTAAAATGAGCACACTCATTGAGTATACTCATTAAAACAGTATAAGGCGGATGTCAATTCCCACAGGTTACAACCGCACCTAAAGAATGCTCGTTATCAGACTGGAAACGTCAGGCAGCCGCCCGGGCCTGTTTTCTGGCCCGCTTGCTGGCCCGCAACCCCAGAAGGCTGTGAATGACAAGGGTGCTGATGACGACCGATCCGCTGATCAGGGTCATCTCGTCGGGCACTTCATTGACAAACACCCAGACCAGAAACGATCCAAAGATCGCCTCATTAAGCATGATCAAGCTGACTTCTGCCGCCGGAATTTTGCGCGAAGCATAAGCAATCAAAAGGAATGACGCCGGTAACACCCAGAAACCCATCAACAAAAGCCAGATCCAGTCTGCCCCGATTGGCGAAAACGGCTCAGCACCTGGCAACAACACCAGCGAGACGACAAAAGACCCAAACAGCATGCCCTTGATCGCATCGACATCAGACTTGGCCCCCAGCACGTTGAAATAACCCGCCATGCAGATCGACGCCCCAAGGGCCAGCATATCACCCAGCGCATTTGCTCCGCCAAACCCGGCACTAAACAGGCTGAGCAACGCAACAAACACCACAACCGATGCAATCCAGGTCCGCATCGGTTGGGAACGTTTGAAAATAAACACCCCGATCAACCCGGCCAGAAGCGGCGTCGCGGCGATAATGATCAATGTATTGGCCGCATCGGTATTGCGCACCGAAAACATGAAAAGCGTGCAGGTCCCGCCGTAAAACAGCCCGGTCAGCATTTCATATCTGCTGGGCCGGATGGATTGCACAATGCTCTTGCCCTGCTGCGCCCCATTCCAAAGCGCAACACCCAAAAGCGCCATGCTCAAAAAGCCCATCCGCCAGAACGCGGTTGTAAAATCATCGGCTTCTATCAGACGCAGCAAAAGCGCATCCGGCGACAGGATCAAAACCCCCAAAAGGGCAATCCAGCCACCATGCACATGCCTCATCTGATCCCGTAACGCCATCTGATCCAACCTTTTCGCGGCATGCGCCGCGCCAATACGACAAAAAACAAAGCAGCACGCGGTATGCTGTGCTGCCGAGGCCCCATTGTTACGGGCCTTTCCCCTTATGGCAATTCGATTTTTTTCAACAGTTCTTGAATGGGTTTCGGGCCCGTGCCCGCCCCGCAGATCCGGCGATTGCAGCGATACAAAGAAATGGTTTTGTTTGCCCGCCAACCCCGATAAGTTGGGGGCAAATTTGAACATCTGCCACGCAACAAGGATGGATCATCATGGCTGGTAAAATCGACGCCCATCTCGCCAATCTCGGCATCACGCTTCCGACCGCAACCGCCCCGGTGGCGAACTATGTGCCCTATGTGGTTTCCGGCAATCTGGTCCATATTTCCGGTCAGATCACCATGGAAAATGGCGAACTGAAATTCGTCGGCAAACTTGGTGCGGATTATGACGTCGAAACCGGTCAGAAAGCTGCGCGTCTTTGCGCACTCAACCTCGTCGCACAGCTGAAAGCCGCCATCGGCGATCTCGACAAGGTCACCCGCGTTGTCAAACTGAACGCATTCGTCAATTCCGCCCCCGACTTCACCGATCAGCCCAAAGTCGTCAATGGCGCCTCTGACATCATGGTCGAAATCTTTGGCGATGTCGGAAAACATGCCCGCTCGGCCGTTGGCGTTGCCGCCCTGCCACTCGGCGTTGCGGTTGAAATTGACGGCATTTTCGAAGTCGCCAACTGATTTCACTGCCGCCAAATCATCAAGGCCGGGCGGATCTGCCCGGCTTTTTTATGCCCGGCCACCACCTTGTTCTTGACCTTAACCGGGGTTGAGGTCGGACAAGACCGCATCACATCCATCGCGGAGGAAGAAAATGCGCGTCTTTGTCACCGGTGGAAGCGGTCAGATCGGATCGGCCATTATTGAAAACCTGATCGATCATCAACACGATGTGCTGGCACTTGCCCGCTCGGATGCCAGCGGCACCATGCTGGCCAATCTTGGCGCAACGCCGATCATGGGCGACATAACAAACCCCGCTGCGTGGGTCGGGAATTTGCCCCCTGTCGATGCGATCATTCACACCGCCTGCACCTTTGGCGATGACATGGCCGAAACCGACCGCGTCCTGCTTGATCACCTGATCTCCGCCGCCCGTGACATGCCCGGCCCTGTGCGCTTTGTCTATACCGGCGGCACGTGGCTCTTTCCACGGACTAGGCCCGGTGAGGCCATTGATGAGAGCTGCCCATTCGATCCCTTGCCCGATTTTCAATGGATGTGTGCGGGCATTGATCGGGTGCGCGGCAATGACGAGATTGATGGCATCATCATTCATCCCGCGTGTGTTTACGCCAACGGGCGGCATGGACACTACGGGATGCTGTCGCGCCATATCGAAACCGCACGCAGCGAAAACCGCGTCACGGTTATCGGTGGCTCCGATATCACCCTGCCGATGATCCATGCGGATGATCTGGCGGACCTCTATCGCCGGGCTCTGTGCGACGCCCGGCCCAAATCATCCTGGTTCGGTGCGGCCATCAATGGCATGAGCAACCACCGCCTCGCCCAATTGATTGCACAACAGTTCGGGGGCGACGATTGCAAGATCGAGACGATCAGTACCCAAACCGCCATGGACCGCTTTGGCAGTTGGGCGGCGGGCCTTGCCCACCATCAAGTCATGGAAAATCACGCTGCCCTGCGCGACCTTGGCTGGTCACCGAAGCACCTCGATCTCGCGGCTGAGATCAAATCAATGGCAAAACCGGCTTCATGACGCGCCAAAGTTAACGGCGTTAACTTTCCGTACTGATGGTCTTAAGTCCAACCACCCCGGCAATGATCATCAACAGGAACACAGCCTTAACCGCCGCCATCGGCTCCTTGAGGAACAGCCAGCCGATCAGTGCAACCGACGCGGTCCCAAGCCCGGCCCACACCGCATAGGCAGTCCCCACCGGAATAATGCGCAACGTCATCGACAGGAACCAGAAGCTGAGCCCATAAACCCCAAGGCTTAGAACCGTGAAACGCCAATCGGTAAATCCGTTGGAAAATTTCAGCGATATCGTCCCGATCACTTCAAGACTGATCGCAACAAACAGAAATACCCAGGCGAGCATCTTTGACGTCCTTAACTGTAAGGGGTGGTGGCGGCAGGCATTTCCAAAGTGGCCGAAAACGCTCTTTGGGGCAATCCCCACGCCAAACGGACAAAATCACCTTGCTGTAATCTGGATCAAACCCGCGCCAATTTGATTGCGTATAGTAACGCAACAGGGCACATTGCCCGGCATGGATTAATGGCGATGGCAGCACAGATCTGGGCCGCCATCCCCGGCCAAGAAACAGGATAAACAGTCATGATCGAAACCGATATTCTGATTGCAGGCGGCGGCATCGCCGGAATGAGTGCTGCGGCACGTTTTGCGGCAGATGGCCATCAGATCGTGATTGTCGACCCCGCTCCTGCCGATATCGGCGAAGGCACGGATTTGCGCACCACCGCTTTCCTTGAGCCGGGCATCGAAACCCTTAAAAAGGCTGGCGTATGGGATGCCATCAAACCGACCGGTGCGGAACTGCGCGTCATGCGGATTGTCGATGCCGGCGGCACGGAACGCACCCCGCGTGAAACCGCCGACTTTGATGGCGCGGAAACCAAGAACGGCTTCTTTGGCTGGAATGTCTCGAACAAGGCCGCCCGTGTCGCCCTGATGGCGCGCCTGGCGGAACTGGACAATGTCGATTTCCGCTTCTCGACCAAGGTGACGGCTTTCAAAAGCACCGCACGCTACGGCGAGGCAAAGCTGTCAGATGGTCAGACCGTACAGGCCAAAGTCGTGATCGCAGCAGACGGTCGCAACTCGTCGCTGCGTGACATGGCCGGGATCAAATACAAACGCTGGGCCTATGATCAAAGTGCTTTGGTCTTTGTCGTCACCCACGACAAACCGCATGACAGCATCTCGACCGAAATTCATCGCACCGGCGGTCCGTTGACGCTCGTCCCGATGCCCGATCTTGATGGCAAACCCTGCTCATCGGTGGTCTGGATGGTCCCGGCCAGCCGCGCCGATGAACTGAACGCCATGAGCGACGAGTCCCTATCAGCCGACATCACCAAGGACACCATGAACCTGTTTGGCCCGCTGACCGTCGCAAGCCCGCGCGCCGTCTGGCCGATGATCTCGCAAGTGCCATCGCGCCTGATTGCCGCGCGCCTTGCATTGATTGCGGAATCCGCCCATGTCGTGCCGCCGATTGGCGCACAAGGGTTGAATATGAGCCTGCATGACATCGAAACCCTGGCCGAACTGATGGCCAAGGCCAAACTGCACGGCGAGGATATCGGCGCAACCCCGCTTCTGAAATCCTATGAACGGCGCCAACTACCGAAAACCGTGGCCCGCGTCGGCGGCATCGACTTGCTTAACCGCGCATCCATGTTCGAACCCAAAACACTCCGCGACCTGCGCTACGCCGGCCTCACCGCCATCAACCGCATCGGCCCGTTTCGCAAACTCGCCATCAAGGTCGGCGTGGGCAAATAGGCCGCCGCAGAGCAAAATCGTCTGTAAAACCTGACATTTTATGCGCTTTGCCGAAGACCCTCTTCATGGTCTTCGGCAAATCTAGTATGCCGTACTGTACCTCTGGCAGGCATGCATACAAAAAGAGTAACAAGTCCATCATCAATCAACTATTGATCGAAATCGCAATAGATATATGATTTCTATTAGATAGAAATTATATGGGGACGATTTCAAATGCTGAAGAATGGTCAACCGCATCCAGACGAAACGCAGACGCCCAATATTCTCCTTGCACAGGACGGCATCCCGTTTTTCCCCGAATACGCACATTTTGTGACACTTTTTCTGAAGCATGACAGACGCGATTGCCGCGATCACTGGTCTCACGCTGCAAAAGAAATCAAACAGAAATGCGCACAACTTAAGGACCATACGGTTTGTATTTGTGGTGTTGATTATAACCTTTGGGAAGAGTGGTGTGACCAACATGACATGCCCTATCCCGTTGGGATCACCGGCAAAGAAGGCCTGGACCAGGAACCATTTTCAGATACCGGCGGGCAGCTCTGGTTTCATATAAAAAGTGATAACGTCAAAAATTGTGACCTGATAGCAAAGGATATCTTGCATTCCTTTGAGCTGTTAATTGATCATTCCATTCAAACGACTGCAGAAAAACGCAAGGAAGGTAAGGTTTTCGCCGAACGTTTCCGTGACGCCATGGTTAACCCTGTTGACCCGATCAACATCTCGGAAAGATGCACTATCGGTAATTCAGACGCCTATTACCGTGGCGGGGCTTATGTCATCCAGCAAAAATTCAAACACAATTGGTCACGTCTCGACGATATGTCGATGATCGAGAAAGAAGACATGGTTGGACGCAACCATGACAACACAATTGTCCCGATGCCCGATGATCGCAGCCACATCAAATGCGTGCGCCAACTCAATGGAGAACGTGTAACCCAACGCATTCTCCGTCAAGCCATACCTTATGGTTTCGCGCCAGAGGGAGGCGGGCGCGAAGAAGGCGTTTATTTCGTGGCCTATGCAGATAGTGGAAGTGTCTATAACGAATTGATTAAAAACATCGTTGGCACAAAAAAGGGTTTTGTGAAGGACAAACTTCTTAGCAATAGCCACGCAGAATCTGGCAACTTTTGGTTCATCCCCCCCTCACGGTTTATCGATGATCAATCCAGCAAAGCAAATCTTGATGTTCCGCTAAACGACTACTTCGATCTGCGCAGCCAGAACGGCTACATGTTCTACAATAACCGTGATTACCTTCATAAAGTCCAGAAGGTGAACGGAACCGGTGTCGACGCGGTCAGCGACCGGATAATGGTCTTGCTGGGCCAGACCTTCAGTCGCTGGAACGATACATGGCAAAAACCATGTGACATGCCATATATCGGCCATTTGAACGACTATCTGGCAGAACCACAATGGAGCGAATTTTCACACATTGGCCAAAGCGCGTCAGCACCCCTGCGCAAAGGGCTTGCCATTAAAATCAGTCTTTCTGATGTGCTTCGCCGTGAAGAGTTCCGTGACAAGGCAAAACTGTTTAACATCAAGCCTTACGAAATTATTGTTGGCAACCTGCCCCCTTTGACACTCGGCAGCGGAACTCAGGTTATGGAGTACCTGACCGAGGACGAGAAAATCCAGGGTTTCTTTGGCATGCTGAATGAATATTCGGCAACGGGCCACAACATCCCCAATTATCACAAGGCCCTGCGGCTTGGTGTCCGAGGGCTTCTGGACGAGGCGAAGACAAAGCTCTCGGATGCCACCGTCAGCACAAAAGACTTTTATCAGTCTGTTGTGTGGGCTTTGGAAGGTTTGCAAAACTTTATTTCTGGATATGGCGCGCTGGCGCGGCAAGCCATGGATGAAACGCCAGATGAAAACATATCCCTGAAACAGGTGTATCGCGAAATCGCAGAGCGTATGGAAAGGCTAGCCAATCATAAACCCGATGGCTTCGTTGACGGTCTGCAGCTCGTATTCCTGATCAATTGCTCATTGCATCAAACAGGCGAACCCATGTCACTGGGCCGCCTGGATCAGTATTTGATTGATGCCTACCAGCATGACATCGCTGCAGGCAAGATCACACGCAGTGCAGCACAGGAGGCGATTGACGCCTTCTGGCTAAAGATGGACGAGACTGTTCTGTATAATCGCCAGAACATGAAAGACTATCTGACATATGGCACAGGTGCTGTCTTTTACTCTGCTGGCAACTTCCCGCAAGGTTCCGCCCTTAACCAGTGGGTTCAGCAGGTGACGCTTGGCGGTTACCTGCCAACAGAGGATGCTGAACCCGAAGACGGTTGCAACGAGCTCACGCTGCTTTGCTTACGCGCCGCACGCAGGTTGCCCTTGAACGCCCCATGTGTTTCCTTGCGTGTACATCGCAAAATGGACTCTGAGCTTCATCAGGAAATCATCGCTGAGGCGGGAAAAGCTATATTGTCAGGTGGCGCTCATCCAATCCTTCTCAACGACGACAAGCTTTGCACCGCACTGAAAAACAGCGGACCTCTGACCACCGCCAACTCACGTGATTATGTCTGCGATGGCTGCTATGAACCCATCATTCAAGGGAAAAGTGAATGGGCGTTCAGCTATGTTCCCATTCTTCCCGTGGTCGGCATGGCGATGAACCAGGGGGCAACAATAGCTGGCGCAGGATGGGTTCATTTGCGTGGCCTTAAAAATGGTTGGAATTCTCCGCCTCCCGAAGACATCCATTCCTTCGAGGAATTTCTCGACATTTTCTTTACCCAATACAAATGGCAGATCAATGCATTCTACAATTCGCTGATGAATTCCTACGGCGATCTCTGGCCGATCTGCCCGAGCCCACTCTTCTCTTCCATGACAGATGGCTGCATGGAAACAGGTCGTGACATGACCAATGGCGGGGCCGACTATCACATCGTTGCACCAATGATGTGCGGAATTACCAATGCCATTAACGCGCTCTATGCCATCAAGAAGATGGCATTTGATAAAGAAACCGCTGTCACCGATCTCAGTGAGTTGCGTCAAGCTCTGTTCACCAATTGGGGCCTGAACATGCAAGAACCCTTCCACAATGTTCTTGCTGGGCCGGTCCGCGCCGAATCCAAAGCTCTACGTTATAAAGAACTACGCGCACATGCACTGGCTTTGCCCAAGTTTGGAGAAGGCAAATCCGACGAACTTAAACATCTGGGCGAACAGGTTGTTGGTAAATGCGTTCAGATCATCCGCGACGGGATCGACAATCCCCTTCCTTCCATCAAGGCCGCTTACGACAAGCTAAAGGAAACATACAGCCTGCCCGACAAAGAGTTTGCGTTCACAATCACACCTGGTGTCGGTACATTTGAGGACAATCTTGGACTTGGTTTTACTATGGGTGCATCAGCGGATGGCCGGATAGAAGGCGAAACGATTGCGGATGACTTCTGCCCTTCACCAAGCCCGGTAGATATGCCACCGCAATCACAGAACCATGATTTGGTAAAAGGCCTTAAAGACTGGAACACTGACCCGATCAATTTCGGTCTGTCGAACGCATCTCCAATTGATCTCAACATTGAAGAGAACTTCGGTCTCGAGAACGTAAAAGACGTTATTCGCATGTTTGCAGACAGTGAGATCGGCTCGAACCTGATCACAATGACAACGGCTGATCCGGACACCTATGCAAAGTCACTAGTCTATCCGGAAAAGTATGACCTTGTGCGGGTTCGTCAGGGAGGGTGGAGTGAGTTCTATATCGCCATGTTCCCCGAACACCAAAATTACATCGCGCGACGTCCTTACTACAGCATCAAGCATTAAACGTTGGGCACTGGTCATTCACCAACACACCGAATGACCAGGCTTTTACTGGCAGGAGAATCAAATGAAATTTGCCATGGTTGCGTTCTTATCCGCCCTTGTATTGTCAGGATGTACGTCATCTGGCAACAACCATGCAACTCTCTCGTCGGTTGGCTCTTTTGTGGAAATGGAAAGCAAAATAGCGTCTTGGAACGACCCGGCCATTGCCAACACTTTGATCGTCATGGACGATGACGATACCCTGACGATGATGGATTGCCCGGAGCAGAACGATCCCGATGCGTGTCAGTATATTGGTGGTCCAGCTTGGTATGCTTGGCAATCGGACATTCTAGATGAACCAGACAATCCCTATCGCGTTGCCAAGAGCGAAAATGATCTTCTCGACATATCGGCTCTTCTGCTTTCCATGAATCAAATGCCGTATACTGATCCGAATATCCCGGTGGTTTTGCAAAACCTCGTCGACAAAGGCGCACGTCTGCTGGTTTTAACCGCCCGTGGCAACAGCAATCTATCTGCTACCGAAGCGCAATTCACAAAGCTCAAAATCCAAAACACAGACTTTCTCAGCTTCATAAAAGATAACGCACTTCTGGGAAGTCGCAGCGATATTGCAAGTATCGCGGGGCCTGTTATTCCTGCTGACTGCCCAGCACGAATTCCTGTGACTTATCAACAAGGCGTGATGTATGTCTCAGGACAAAACAAAGGTCTGATGTTACAATGCCTGATGGCAATTACCGACGCTGGCAACGTCCGAAATATCGTATTTCTTGATGATACGGCGGCAAATGTTCAAGACGTTTATGATGCATTCAAAAACAACAGTAACTTAAACGTCCTTGCCTTGCATTACACTAAGCTCGAAAAGCACAAAGAAGCCCTAAGCGAAAAGACAGGCGCCACCGCATCCGGCAATAAGTATCAGATAAAAGCACATACGCGCTGGACTGGTCTTAAAGCTGTACTCGAACAGCAATTATTGCAGCCCAATCTGCCAGATACCAACTGAAGCCAAGAAATATAGCTCTTCAGTCTGACTGACAGCCTGGCACCTGGGGCTCAGGGCATTCAACGGCCCAGAGCCCCAGTGCAATATCCGTTCCTCATCATACAATCAGTTTGCCGTTCTCATCAAAGAACGGATGCGGTCCGTCATATTGGTCGACATAGGCCAGATAGGTCAAAAGGCAGTTCTGCTTTTCATCCCAGCGGTGCAAATGCATTGCGGGCGGCTCCATGGTGAAGGCTGACGGCCCGTCATCGCGCAGATCCAGCGCAACCTGATGAGCGATTGAGGGCGCAACAATCAATGGCACGCCCGCCCATCTGGTGTGGATCGGACGATGAAGATGGCCACACATGATCGCCTGAATACGGTCTTTGTGTTCCAGCACGATCTGGGCAAATGTCTCCGCCCCGCTTAGCAGTCGCTGATCATCCATATGCTTGATCCCGACCTCGACCGGCGGATGATGGATAAACAAGACACAAGGCCGGTCGTCACCGTCATTTAGCGTGCGCTCAAGCCAGTCCAACCGCACAGAACACAACTTGCCCTCTGGCCGACCTTCATCAAGACTATCAAGCGCGATCAGCCGGATCGGTCCGGCATCGACCACATAATTGATGAACCCACTGCCGTCTTCGATCGGCATCGCATCGGGAAAGGCTGCCCGCAGTGGTGTGCGTTGGTCATGGTTGCCCGGGATCATATAGAACGGCACGTCAAGGTCGCGCAGAATATCGGCCACCAGCGCATATTCATCCGACGTGCCCAGATCGCCAATATCACCTGTAAACAGAACCATATCCGGGCGCGGCACCATGGCATTCACCCGTGCCGCAGCCCGTTCAAGGGCCGTTGCCGTATCGACCTTGCGATAAGCCAGACGCCGCCCGGCACCGATATGCAGATCGGTCAATTGCGCAATAAGCATGTTCTTGAAGTCTCTCGTATCTGGAAATTGTTATTATTGTTGGGATTGGCAAATGTCAGCGCGCGGCAAACACGGCGAGGCGCTCAGGCACCAATCGACAATGCACCGTCTCGCCCGGCATCATGGTTGTATCCGGATCGGTATCAACCAACACAGCCCCCTCGCCGATGCCCGAAACCGTCACACGCAATCGTTCCCCCAAATAGGAAACGGCCTCGACCGTGGCGGTGAAATGGGCCTCCTCAGCACTGCAAAGCGCAAGACCATCGGCCCGGAAATAAATCTCTGACATGCCGTCGGTGGTCTGGCTGGCATTCCATGCGGGTGAAACATCAACATCAACCCGGCCCAGTAACGCCCGGCCCTGATCGATATCGACCTTCAGACAGTTACTCGCCCCGACAAAATCGGCGACAAACGGGGTTTTCGGCGCGCGATAGATTTCCTGTGGCGTCCCGATCTGCGCGACCTCTCCCTTTTGCATCACCACGATCCGATCACCTAGGGCCATGGCTTCTTCCTGATCATGAGTGACGTAAATCGCGGTAATGCCAAGCTTGCGCAAAAGCGCATTGATCTCGGTCCTCAACCTCACGCGCAGCTTGGCGTCAAGGGCGGTTAACGGCTCATCCAAAAGTAATACACGCGGGCGCGGTGCAATGGCCCGCGCAAGGGCGACACGCTGACGCTGCCCACCGGAAAGCTGATCGACACGGCGATTGGCCAGCATGTCGATATGCATCATTTCCAGCATCTCGCGCACGCGTTGGTCACGCTCGGCCTTGGCAACCTTTTGCACCTTAAGGCCATAGGCGACGTTTTCGGCCACCGTCATATTGGGAAACAGCGCATAGGACTGAAACACCATGCCGACCCGACGTTGCTCAATCGACTGGCGGGTCACGTCATCTTCGCCAAAATGGATCGCGCCCCCCGCATCGGGGAATTCCAACCCGGCAATCATGCGCAAAATCGTCGTTTTGCCACAACCCGACGGCCCCAGCAAAACCAGCGTCTCCCCCGCCGTAATCGACAGATCAAATGGCATCAAGGCGCGCGTACCATCGGCAAAGGTCTTGGCACAGTTTGTCAGCTTGATCGCAGTTCCGGCGTCTTGCGCCCGCCCTGCCTTGTTCTGGGAAATGGTCATTATTTATCCTTCGCCGTCGCACGTGCGGGCTTGCTGCCGCGGTTTGCCAGTACTTGCATGGCAATCAGCAACGGCATGATCAGTACAAAGAAAATCAGGGTATAGGCACTACCGATCTCAAGACGCATGGAGGCATAGGAATCCGCAAGCCCGACCGGCAGCGTCTTGGTCAATGGCGTATGCAACATCCAGGTCAGGTTGAACTCCCCGACCGACAGTGTCACCACCATCAATGCCCCGGCCAGAATGCCCGGCTTGGCATTGGGTACAATCACGGTACAGAACCGTCGCCAGAACCCGGCACCAAGGCTGGCCGCACCTTCTTCAAGGGTTTTCATATCCATCGCCGACATCACGGCTGCAACAGACCGCACCATGAATGGCAGGGTAAACAGCACATGCCCGGTCAGGATGAAAAGCCAACTGGATCGATATCCACTGACCCCGCCATAGGTAATCAAAAGTGCCAACGCCAATGCCAGGCCGGGGATGGCCACCGGAAGGGTCAGCAATTCTTCAAACAGCCGGGTGGCCCGGCCGGGCTTGCGCACCAAAACATACGCCAACGGCACGCCTGCAATCAGGGTCACAAACAGGCACGCAATCGCCAGCCACAATGACAAGAAGATGCTTGATGCATAAAGGTCCCAGACCTCGAATATCCAGCGCAGCGTTAGGCCCGATGAAAGTCCCTGAAACACATTGACGGTCACCCCGGCAAGCGCGGACATCACAATCGGCACGACGATAAAAAGACACAGCAAAATGGTCAGGCCAAGCTGTGCGTAAAAGACACCTGTGCGTCGCATATCATGCCCCTCCACGCACCGGCAGGCTCTTGCCCTCGCCGGTAAAGCTGCGCACCGCAGCCAGGCAGGCCCAGGTAATCAGGCCCAGAACGATGCTAAGCGCTGCGGCCACCGGGATATTGGCGTTACGGGTAAACTCGGTATAGATCACCATCGGCAACACATCGATATCGGTCGCCAGCGTAAAGGCCGTACCAAACGCGCCCATCGCGGTCGCAAAACAAATCGCCCCCGATGAAATCAGGCCGGGCATGAGGCCGGGCAAAATCACATCACAAATCACACGAAACCGCGACGCCCCAAGGGATCGCGCAGCTTCTTCAAGCTGCAGATCAAGCTTCTCGGCAGAGGCCATCACTGCCAAAATCACCCGCGGGATCGAAAAATACAGATAACCGATAAAAAGCCCGGCAATGTCATAGGCAAAGACAAGCTTCGACCCAAACGCCGCATCGGTCAGTCCACCAATCACACCCTGCCGCCCGGCCAGCATGATCACCATGAAACCAACCACCGTGCCCGGAAACGACAGTGGCAAGGTCAATGTCCCGATCAGAATGCTGCGTCCGGCAAATCTGTTGCGCACCAAAAACAGCCCGACAATCGCACACAGGATCAGCGCCATCACCGTAACGCCGGCCGACATCACCAATGTCTGGATCAGGCTTTCAAGATAGCGCCCGTTGGTCAGGATCAGAAAATAGGTCGCCCAGCCTTCCGGTCCGTTGCCAACTTCAAAGGCAACGCGCGCCAGCGGGATCAAAAAGAAGGCCGCAACAATCACCAACCCCGGGATCAAAAGGATCGACAGGATCGCCGGGCTCGCCGCCGCAGCACGCGGGGTCATAAAGGATGACAGCAAGGAAGGGCGCGAACGCCCCTCCTTCAGATCAATGTCAATCGACACCTTAACGTACCTCGGAAAGATAGCGGTCAGAGAAACCGGTCTGCACCGTGGCCATTTTGGCGTAATCAACCGGCTGGGAACGGGCATAGTCGGCATCCGGCAGGAATTTCGACGACGCTTCTTCCGACATTGCGCTCGGGATGATCGGACGCAGGAAGGCATTTGCCCAATGGGCCTGGCCTTTGTCTGACATCACGTAATCCAGAACCTTCTTGCCGTT
Source organism: Thalassospira sp. ABL2_045 (assembly GCF_056161285.1). Lineage (NCBI taxonomy): Bacteria > Pseudomonadati > Pseudomonadota > Alphaproteobacteria > Rhodospirillales > Thalassospiraceae > Thalassospira > Thalassospira sp. ABL2_045. The sequence goes on from NZ_JBSWYV010000013.1 coordinate 58,558, forward strand.
CTCGCCATGCGGGTTGTTGGCAACCAGGCTCATGACGTACGGCACGGTCACCGTGCCCTCGGACGGGATCACGAATTCAACATTGGCGCTGTCTTTGTATTTAGCGCGATAGGCGTTGAAATCGTAATCAAGCAGGATCGGAATTTCGCCCGACAGAACACGGGCATAGGCAGTCTGCTTCGGAACGATCGGATCGTTTTCCTTCAGCTTCTTGAAGAACTCGATACCCGGGGTGAAATCATCGAGCGAACCACCCATGGCACGGTTGATCGCAACCGCACCGGCATAACCGACAAAGGCGCTCGACGGATCAAGATAACCAACCATACCGGCATACTCCGGCTTCAAAAGGTCGTTCCAGCTCTGCGGAACCGGCGCACCGTCAAGGGCATCAACATTGACAAACAGGCCAATCGTGCCGGAATGGATGGCAAACCATGCACCGTTCGGATCTTTCAGACCATCTGGGATGGCGTCAAAGTTGGTCGGCTTGTAGTTCTGAACCACGCCGGCTTCATTGGCCTTGATGCCAAACGACACCCCGTAATAGGCAACATCGGCAACCGGGTTTTCTTTTTCAGCCAGAAGCTGTGACAGGGTCTGGCCCGAGTTCTTGTTATCCTGCGGGACATCAATGCCCAGATCGTTCGAGATATTCTTGAGCTGTCCGCCCCAATCGGCCCATTCAGGCGGGCAGTTATAGCAGATGGCTGCTTCATCAGCGAAGGCAGGCTGGGCCGCCGTGGCGGCAACCGCAAGGCTCACACCCATGACAAGTTGTTTGAAACGCACTTTTGATCTCCCTATAATCGGGGTGATGACTGACGCCGGGCAGGTCCGATCGACTCACCCTTGCTAAGTTGATGGGGCAAAAGCAAACTTTGCGGTTTCGTTTGCCCCCGTATCAGGCCCAGCAGGAATGCAAGCGCCTGCTGGCCCATCTTCTGGGTGGGTTGAACGGCCGAACACAGTTTCGGTGTGATCAGCCCACCCACCGCAATTCCATCAATTCCCCCGACCGACACAGCCCCGGGCACCGAAAGCCCGTGGGTGCGGCATGCGCTGATTGCCGCAATCGCCAGCATGTCGGTCGAACAGACAAGACCGGTCACCGCATTTGGCCCGGTCAGAAAACTTTCAAGAATGTCATCAAGGTTGGTCTCGCCAAATCCGACCTGACAAAGGCGCGGCGCGGCGATATCGTTAATGCCCTCTGACGCAGCGTCACGAAGCGCCTGACAAAAACCGTCATAGCGCTGACGCGAACGGTCAGAACTTTCAAACCGGCCCGCCACCATCGCCAGATTGCGATGGCCCTGTACGATCATGGATTTTGTGATGTCATAAGCCGACTTGGCGTTATCGACACTGATCGATGCGACATCCGTTCGGGTCGGCTGGTTAAACAGCAAAACGAACGGGATGTTTTCGCTGATCAACAGATCAGTCACCCGGTTATCATCGGCATTGGCCAATGTCAGGATCAACCCGTCCACCCGGTTATTAAGCAAAGTCGAAACCGCGCCAAGTTCGCGTTCGGGATCATATTCCGACGATGTCAAAAGCACGGTCATGCCATCTTCATGGGCGGCCTGTTCGATCCCCTGCACCGATGTTGCAAAGACCGGGTTGGCCATGGTCGGCACCAGAACCCCGACCGACCGCGTTTCCGACATTTTGAGCCGTCGACCATTCATGTTCGGCCGATATTTCAAATACGCCATCGCCGCCCGCACGCGCTCGACTGTCTCAACCGGCACCTCATCGGGGCTGTTGATCACCCGTGATACGGTTGCGATTGAAACGCCGGCCTTTCCGGCCACAGTGCGCATGGTGGGCTTGGATGTCATCTGCAACAAAACTCCTTCGACGGGACAAACCATACCCAACGAAGAAGTCAGTTCGATAACGCTTACGTTTCAGTTTGATGAACATTTGAAACGTTTACAATGGCGGAAAACCGCCATTTATGACGTTTCGATTTCAAAACATAAATCGGTAAGATTTCTCACCGAACGCAAATATTCAACCGCGCCCAATCCGGCCCCATCATTCACCAGCTGCCTTTTGGGCGCGTGTTTAGGGAATGCTATTTTACGTTCTATGCACGGCGGTGGCGTCGATGCCTAACTCTGATGCAAACAAAGCTCGGCCATGAAGCCGTCCGTATGGTTCGGTCGTGGTGAATAAAGCTTGAGTTCGGCCTTGGTGTTGCGTGCAATCGCCTCGACAATCGCAAGGCCTAGGCCTGATCCGTCGGCCTTGCTGCTGGATCGTTTGAACCGGGTGGTCAGTTGGCTGAGTTCTGCCGGGCTGATGGCCGCACCGCCGTTTGACACCTGCACGGTATGCCCGTCCACCACGGTGATATCGACCGACTGGTCATCGCCACCATATTTCAGGGCATTCTCAATCAGGTTACGCATGCAAATGGCAAAGGCGTCATGGTCGATATTGGCTAAGAGAGTCGCCAGATTATCAGCATCAAAGCGGATCTCGGCCCCGTGCATCCCGGCCCGTTTCAGATCCTCGATCACAAGGCCAAGCGTCGGGCCAAGCTCCTGATTATGTCCGGTCGGGCTAAAGCCACCGCTCGATTCCGCGCGCGCCAGCTGCAAAAGCTTTTCGGACAACCGCGACAGGCGTTTAAGCGCCTCTTCGGTCTGAACCGCGCGTTTACGGCTTTCATGACCTTCGGGCAGCTCCAGCACCAGTCGCTGTGTTTGCGCCAGTGCCACGGCAATCGGCGTGCGCAGCTCATGCGCGCTATTGGCGGTAAAGCTGCGCTCGACACTTAAGGCTGCCTCAAGCTTGGCCATCAGCCGGTTGACGGCTGTGACGATGGTGTTGATTTCCTCGATCGGGTCGTCCTGCGTAATCGGGGTCAGGTTGCCCTCCCCGCGTGCCTCGATCTCGTTGCGTACTTGCCGCACCGGGCCAAGCGCGCGGGTGACACTATAGACCACCGCCAGAATGGTCACAGGGATCAAAAAGATCAGCGGGGTAAATTGCGACACCACCGTTTCAATGATCGCTTCATTGCGGTGTTCGGTCGGCTCGGCCACCTGCATGAACATGTCACCATTGCCGGTCAGGCTGGTATAGACTCGGACGTCATCGCCATTGCTAAAACCGGGTCTGAGCGGCGCATCAAACGGTTTGTCCGGTGCATTTTGGGAGCGCAGCAAAACCGCGCCATCCGCGTTGCGCAGCTGATATTGCATGAAGTCATCGAAATCGTCGAAATCCTCGTCATAGTCGCTGTCGTCGTCATCGCCCAGCTCGACGTCAAATCCCGGCTCGGGCAGCACAACGATCCCGCCATCGCCCCTGTGGTTTTCAAGATAATCAATCACAAGCGTCGATGCCCGCCGTGATGTTTCAATAAGGGCGGTATCCGCCCCCTCCTCCATCTCATGGCGTGCGGTATAGGCCGCAAACGCCGCGCCAATCACCCAGAACAGTGCAACAATCACCGTCAGGCGTTTTGTCAGAATATATTGCAGACTGTTTTGCGCCCTGATCTTCATTATCCCTCAACCCGATAGCCGACACCGCGCACGGTCTTGATCACGTCGCGGCCAAGCTTGCGGCGCAGGCGGCTGACATAAACCTCGACCGTGTTGCTTTCGATCTCCGCCCCAAATTCATACAGCGCTTCTTCAAGCTGGCGTTTGGATAATGTCTGGCCCGGCCGTTTGACCATCTGATCAAACAGCGCCCATTCGCGCGAGGTCAAATCAACCTGCGCCCCGTCGCGCAACACCGACCGCCCGGCAAGGTCGACCTCGACCCCGCCATCCAGTTCGACAAATGGATTGGGATTGCCGCTATAGCGCCGCGATACCGCCGCCAGGCGCGCGGAAAGCTCATTCAGATCAAACGGCTTCACAAGGTAATCATCCGCCCCGGCATTCAGCCCCGCGATCCGGTCTGAAATCTGATCCTGTGCGGTCAGGATAATGCACGGTGTCGCCGATCCCCGGCGGCGCAAATCGCGCAGCAGATCAAGCCCCTTGCCATCAGGCAGGTTCAGATCAAGCAGCAACACATCATAATTGGTCCCGCGCAGCATGATCTCGGCATCGACCACGCTTGCGCTGTGATCCACCGCCTCGCCCGCGGCCAGCAAATGATCGCGCACCGCGTCTGCCAACATCACTTCATCTTCGACCAGAAGAATACGCACCCCGACCTCATCCCCATGCTTCGCACAATCGAACCTGGCTATCGGCCCTTCCTGACAGCAAGCTGAACACGGGCGATATCGCGTTTCAGTTTGCTGTCAGGAAACCGCGTCATAGTCCGGGTCGATCATGACATTCCCCCTATCTTACGAAGGAACCACGCCATGAAAAACACTGTTTTGAAGAAAGCCGCCCTTGGCAGTTTTGCCGCCGCCCTGCTCGCCACCACCTCCCTTGGCCTCAGCACCAATATCGCACAGGCCAGTGATGATTACTGCAACGCGCCGAAAGCCGAATGGCAGAGCATGGATGCGCTGAAGGAAAAGCTGACTGCGGACGGCTGGGACATCCGCAAGATCAAGGAAGATGAAGGCTGTTTTGAGGTTTACGCCATCAAGCCGGACGGCAAGAAGGTTGAGGCCTATTTCAACCCGGCCACTTTCGAACTCGTCAAGGAAGAAGACTGATCTTCCTTTCGGCTGAGCGCGGCTCTGAGCAATGCTGTCCCCTGGCCCCGTGCCTGCCTGCACGTGTGCCCTTGCTCAGGACCGCCTCCCCGAACCTGTTTACCCGACAAAACCCGCACCAACAGGAGCACGCATCATGTCTGTCAAAGTATGGGACCCGTTTGTTCGCCTGTTTCACTGGGGACTGGCGGCAAGTTTCGTCATCGCCTGGATCACGGCCGATGAATGGGACAACCTGCATGAATGGGCGGGATATGCTGCCGGCTGTCTGATTGCGGTGCGCCTCGTCTGGGGTCTGATCGGCACGCGTTATGCCCGCTTTACCCAGTTCATCAAAAGCCCCCGGGCAACGCTTAAATATCTTGGCGATATCCTGCGCGGCACCGAACACCGTTATGTCGGCCACAATCCGGCCGGGGCCGCCATGATCATTGCCCTCATCCTCGCCATGGCCGGCTGTGCGCTGACAGGCTGGATGTACACCACTACCGTGTTCTGGGGCTCGGAATGGATCGAGGAAACCCACGAGGCACTGGCAAACGGCCTGCTGTTCCTCGTACTGCTGCATGTCGGCGGCGTCATCCTGGCCAGCCTGCGCCATCATGAAAATCTGGTGCGTGCCATGGTCACTGGCCGCAAACGCCGCCCGGCGACCGACGATATCGCCTGAACGAGCATTCCCGCTCAACACTTACCCTGTGACATCCTGAAAAGGTTTGTCCCAACTTGGAGCTCGCGATGAACTCCACGGCAACCGCGTCCACCCCTGGCCGGTTGCCTCTTTTTTGGGGAGATGATGTTCCTAACGCCCAACCGGCTTGGCCGGGTTCCCGACATCTGTCGCCCCGGCAGCAACGTCACGCGTCACAACCGATCCGGCGCCAATGATCGCTTCATCGCCAATGGTAATGCCGGGCAGAATGATCGCCCCGCCACCGATCCAGACATTGTCGCCAATCGTCACCGGCTTGGCGATTTCAAGATGCTGCTTGCGCAGTTCCGGATCGCGATGATGGTCGGCACAGTAGATCTGCACATTCGGGCCCAGCATCGAATGTTTGCCGATCTTGACCGGGGCTGTATCCAAAATCACGCAGCCGACATTCAAAAACACATCCTCGGCCAGATGAATATTGATGCCATAGGCACAATGAAACCGCGCCTCGATCCGCACATCATCCGCACACTCCGCAAACAACGCGCGGAGCTTCGGGCCGATATTGCCGCGTTCCGCCGGATACAGCACGCTATGCTCATGACAGGCTTCAAGCGCGCGATGGCGCATCACGGTTATTTCCGGATCAAGGCAGGAATACCAATCACCGGACTGCATTTTCTCAAACTCGCTTTGGGGCATGATGGTCAGGAACCTTGTTGGCAACGATCGACAGGGTACGCCGGATTGACGGCAACCGCAATCTGCACCGCCCGCCATTGACCAACGCGAACCATCACTGACCACCATGCCCGGCAACGCAGGTACCCTACTTGCCCGTCACATACGCCAGATCCGCACACTGGGCCGCCAGCGCATCACACGCCCTTGCCCACACCAGATCATCGCCCTCAAGCGCACTGCGCAAATAGGCCGCTGTCATCCGCTGGGTCACGGCAAGGCGGTCGGGATCTTCGTCATCAGTTTCCTTGGCATCATAACCGGCAATGCCGCCAAGCCCGTGTTTACCGCCCCTAAGGGTGAGCAAAAAGTCACTGCCCGGACTGCAATAAAACGGATCGGTATGCCATGCCGCCCCGCGCGTGGTCAGATGCGGGTTGTCATCCGCATCGCCTGCGACGACAAGGGTACGTGTGGTCATGTGGGAAAAATCGGGGTTCATGATTGTATAGTTTGCACGGGCATGCGCGCTCAGACTTTCGCCGCCATTGCCCGGTGCGGCCAACAAAACCCCAACCTTGATCCGCGGCTCCATCAGGTTCACCTCCTGCACCGCCGGATCCGCCGTATCGCTCAGGCGTGTCCCCAGCAACATGCCAACAGTATGCCCGCCCAGCGAATGCCCCACCGCTGCAATCCGATCATGGTCCAGACGCCCGGCAAGGATCGGCTGGCCCGCCTCGATCTCGGCGAGATGATCAAGGATATGTTTGAAGTCCGCCACCCGCGAGCGCCAGAAAAACGGCGCCCCCGGCGCATCCGCGCCAAACCCGGCAACCTTCGAATTGCCATGCGTTGGCTGGATCACGACAAAGCCCTGCTCGGCATAAAACTGTGCGAGCGGGCCATAGCCGTTCATCGACGGAATATAAAGCGACGGCCCGTGCCCGTGCGACAGCAGGATGACCGGGAGCCTGGTCCCCTCGGCCGGTGCCGTAATCCGCATTTCAATCGGCTGCGGTCGGTCCGCCATGGGCAAGGTGACCGGACAGATTGATACCGCTGTAACCGCATCCTGAACCGGAATATGACGCGCACTTGTAATCAGGTTATTCATGGCAAACATCCTTGTTTTGCTTGGCGAAACGGCTGATTTCGCCTATAAACCAACAAACGGAACAACGTTCCTGTTGCTGTTTTAAATACGGAACACTGTTCCGTTTATCAAGCATGAATATCAGCGCCCGGAGTCCGTCTGCGCCGCGTTGACCGGGTTAAGTGTGGAAAAACAAAGAGATGCAGGAAGAAACTACCGGCACAAAAAAACGCATCCGCGCCGATGCCGCCCGCAATGAAGACGCCGTGCTTGAGGCTGCCAAGACGGTTTTTGCCAAATCGGGCGTCGATGCGCCGGTGCGTGAAATTGCCAAAACTGCCGGGGTGGGTGTTGGCACGCTCTATCGCCGTTTTCCCAAACGAAGTGATCTTGTGGTTGCCGTCTTCAAACGCGAAGTCGATGCCTGTGCTGCGGATGCCAAAACACTTGCCGCGGACTATCCACCGGGGGAGGCCCTGTCGCGTTGGCTAAGGCGCTATTGCCAATTCATCGTGACGAAAAAGGGATTGGCGTCCTCGCTTCATTCGGGCGATCCGGCCTTTGATGCGCTGCCCGATTACTTCCGCAGCAACTTTGAACCGGCCCTTGAAAGCCTGCTGGCTGCCGCGGCCAAGGCGGGCGAAGCACGATCAGACATCGACGCCTTTGATCTGCTGCGCGCAATTGGCAACCTCGCAAGTGCAGGAAGCCAATCCGGCGGCAACACTGACGACCCCGAACAGAATGAAGGCATGCAGCATACCTATCGCATGCTTGATCTGATGATCGATGGCCTGCGTTTTGGCAAGCGCGCGGATTAATGCGCTAAACGTAATCCGGCGCAAACTGCTCAAGATCGAGCGTCGGGCGGGTGCCGATATCGCCGCGATGGGCATCAAGGAAATGCCCCGCCGCCTCGCGCCCCTTGTCGCGCAGCATGGTCATGAAGTCCCATTCCGCATTCATCTTGGTCGTGTGATCAAGTTCCAGCATCACGTCGCTGGCGATCAGATGCATCCGCATGGTGCCCCAACTGCTGGCCTCGCACTGATGGGGCGGCATGTCCTTGCGGATCACCGACATCATGCGCAGCTCCTTCACCAGGCTGCTGTTAAACGAAATCTCGTTCAGCCGACTTGAGATCTCGTGCGAGGTTTTCGGGATCCCCGGCCGCTTGACCGGGTTGATCTGCACCAGAACCGTGTCATTGGCCGAACATTCCCGCACCAGCGGACCGAGGCTCGGATTGCCGGAATATCCGCCATCCCAATAAGGCACGCCATCAATCTCGACGGTCTTATAGATATTGGGCAAACAGGCAGAGGCGAGGAGCACATCAAGGCTGATATCAGGGTTGCGAAACACCCTTGCCTGCCCGGTTTCCACATTGGTTGCGGTGATAAAAAGCTTGGTCGGGCTTTTGTTCAAAAGATCGAAATCAACCACATCCCCCAACAGCCCCGCCAGCGGATTATCCCCCACCGGGTTCAAATCAAAGGGCGAAAACATCTTGGCGGACATATCAAGCCACTGATACATCGGCGAACTGCCAAGCGACCAGTTGCCAAACAGGACATCAATCGGGGATCGCTGCAGCGGGCTGAACCGCGCGGCTTCGGAAACCGCCGACCAGAACGCCTCAAGATCCTCGCGCGCCCCCTTATGCCCGCCCTTGCAAAAGCCCGATGTCACCACAGCCGCATTCATCGCCCCGGCAGACGTGCCCGAAATCGCCTCAAGCTCGATCTCTTCATCCTCAAGCAAACGATCCAGAACGCCCCAGGTAAACGCCCCGTGCGATCCCCCGCCCTGCAGGGCCAGATTGATCTTCTTGCGGGGCTTTGACGCGTTCTTCGTATCCGTGCTCATGCCATCTCCTGCGACCGGGTCATCATGTCAGGCTTCGAGTGTCTGAACCCTGGCCATGATATGTCGCAAACAGCCCGCTCTGCCAGTGATGAAATCACGCGCGGAAAATCAAGTCGCCGCGCCGCCCGTCGTTTTCGGCTTCTCCGGCGCCTTGCCGCCGGTGCCCTTCAGGTTCGCCACCTTACCCAGCAAATCAAACCAGAACGGCGCGCCAAGACTGATCGCCGCAACCGTAATCAGCCAACCAATGATCGATTTCAGAAACTCCGTGCCGGTGAAAAGCGCAGACATGTTCTGTTCGAAAGTCGCTTCTTTCCATCCAATCGGAAATGACTTCAGTGCATCGATGTTCTTCGGTTCAAGCGCGCTCACATCCTCCATCTTTGCCGCCACCTCCGCCTGCGCAGCAATCTGGGTGCGCAGTGCTTCATTCGTCCAAAGCGCCTCGGCAACATGAATGGTGCTGGCATTTGTCGCCACGACGACAACCCCGGAAATGATCAGAATGAACAGCTTGACCTTGCGCTTGTACCAGCCCGAAATCCGGACCATCCCTTCGTCAAACCAGCTCGCCAGTTTCTCCTGCAACTCAATGGCCGCCTTCTCACCATCGGTTAGCAAGGCCGTCAAAACCGCGGCAAGATCATCATCGTCCTTCTTATCGGCTACATCCCCACCCGCCCCTTGCGGCAGCTTGGCAATCAGCTCTCGGACTTCATCGGCTTTCAGGGAAACAAAGGACTTATCGCCCTCGTTCTTCGCCAGAACCTCAAGCAACACGGCACTCAATGTCTTTGGTTCGATATAGGACGGAAGCTGTCCCGACCGCGAAAGGTTCTTGATCAGCGGATGGGCATAAACCGCCTTGGCGTATTTGTCCCCCAACAACCGCTTGATCCCCTGCTCGAGGTTGGTAGACCTCAACCCAACCCAACTCGCAACCCACTCCTGTGCGGCCGAGGCCACCAAACTCAAGGTCACATAGAAAAAGATCAGCCCCAACGCGACATCGATGACCGGATGCTCAAACATAACAACGTCCCCCGAAACCTTCCCAAAGGTAGGGTACCGTTATATCAGAAACATATCATTGATTGAATAAATATCACTGAAATCAATCATGGATGATTGACGCTATTAAATCCGTTGACGACGAAACCGCCTCAATACCACGTCAAACTGGCCGGAAGGTCCTGTTTGGGGGCGAGTACGATGACCTGATCAAGGAACAGGCGCGCAATCGGCGAAAGGCTTTTGCTTTTGCGGGTAATCACGCCGATATGGCGATGGCGTTCCGGGGTGGTGAGTGGCACGAAGACCAGCTTTTCGGGGGCCGCCATATCCGAAACCTTTGCTGCCAGTTCCGGCAAAACCGTAATCCCCACGCCCTCGGCGACCATGGCGGCCAGTGTGATGGTGTTGGATGTTTCGACAATCGGGCGCGGCAGGATCGGGCCGGTCGCGCCCAGCGCGATATCGCTGTCTTTCTTGGCTTCTTTACTGCCGTTCGGATCAAGCGATTTCAGCACCCTTTCCTCGGCCCGCATCGCCTTTTGCGCCCGCGCCAAAACCGATTTTGCGGCCGGAATGCCTGCCGCCACCGCATCGCGCACCGCAGGACTTAGAACCGGCATGGTGTCCGATGACAGATCGCTGGTCACACCGGGCTGCGCCATCAGCGCCCCGGTGCCGGATTCCGGCCCCAACCCGACAAGTTTTTGCCCGGTCAAATCCGACCAACGCAAAACCGACTTTTGGGCAAATGCATGATCGGCCCGGCACAGCACGCCAAACCGGTCGGAAAACAGCGGGCGAAAGGCAATATCCGGCAGCGCCTGCCATTCCCCGGCAATGCCGAAATCGGCGGCATTATTGGCCACCGCCTCATGCACTTCACCGGCATTGCGTTCATCCAGACGAATGCGTGCATCGGGATGGGCGGCAACAAATTCGGAAATCACGGTCGGCAAAATACGCGTCAGGACCGAGGGTGCCGCGGCAATCGTGATCTTGCCGCCAACACCCTTTGACAGCGCATCCAGATCACCAAGCGCCTCTTCAAAATCGGCCAGTAACCGCCTGGCAATCGGCAAAAACCGCTCCCCGGTTTGGGTCAGCGCCACCTGACGCGTTGTGCGATCAAAAAGGGCTGCCCCCGTCACATCCTCAAACTGGCGAATGGTCGCGGTAACCGCCGGAACCCCAAGCCCCAGAACCCCGGCCGCAGCCGTAAAATTCCCCTGATCGGCAACTGCGACAAACACGCGCATATGACGGATATTCAGCGATGACAGCATGGTCTTGATGATCCGTTTCGGTTAATTCCCCTGCCCGGTCAAACCATAACGTCCAATCGGGGAGTGAACCAAAGCTATTCAGTTTTTATCTCGCCAAAAACTACTTTTAAGGGCATTCTGAGTTTATATCTCCCGTTTTTATCACAAAGAACGAATTCAGAGAATGCGCAACGAGGAGCAGAATATTTTAGATGGCGATGCCGCTATAAAGCTTTGGCGCCAAGGTCGAAATGCATGGAATGACTGGATCAATTCCCACTCAGACTACGTTATTAGTTTTGCTGACGTAGACTTCTCACGTGAGCGAGACTCTAGTGGGAAACTCTCGTTCTCCGGGTTTAATTTCGGAAATGGTCATGTGTTTTTTTCTCTAGCCAATTTCGGGCGAGGAGATGTTGATTTTTCAAAGGCTGATTTCGGTGAGGGCGAAACTAACTTTTTTGGATCAATATTCGGTGAAGGTGAAATAAACTTTTCGGGAACACGCTTTAGAGGCGGGATTGTTAACTTTGGGAACACAAAGCTTGATTCTGCAGGACTAAATTTTTACACGGCGGAATTTGGGGATTGCGACATAAATTTCAGCAACACCACTTTTAACAATTGTCGTTTCTCGTTCGCAAATGCCTCCATCGATTCTGGTGTTTTCAGTTTACTGAACGCTACATTTAATAATAGCTCGATCGACTTTTTCCGAAGTAATTTTCGGAACAGCCCAGTAAATTTTATTGATACTAAAATCAACAGAAGTAACATCGCTCTCTCTTGGGCCCAATTTGCGGACTTATTTTTTTCTCCCCGTATATTGTTAGGCGCTAAATTTAGCGCTCAACATATCTCAGTCAAAAACCAAGCCATTTTTAAAATACCAAAAGATAGCAATGACTTTAAGCTTTTCGATTTGATGGGGGCATCGTTTGCAGGGCCGATCTTCTTATCAGGTAAACTTGACATAATTCCTGACCTACGCGGAACCCATGCATCCCATCAAGTCGAGCTAGGAGAGCTAAAAACAAACCTTCAGCGCTCTGGATTGACCAACTATTGGCCGCTAAAAACACTGAAGAAGTCTGAGAAAACCTTAGATTCAGTCAGATTACGGCGTCTCAAAGAGATTGCTGAAACAAACAAAGACCATCAGGCGGCTTTACGGTTTTCTGCTGATGAGAACAGAGCCCGAAGGTGGCGTGAAACTTCCAAACTTGGGTCAATCTTAGATATCGCCTTTAGCGGTTTAAGCAACTACGGCCAAAGCATTCTAAGGCCCTTTATCTCACTTTTGGCAATTTCTATCGGTAGCGCTATATCCTACAAGATACTTGCAACCGCGACGGTACTCTCGCCAAGAGATATCTGGGAACACGCCAGTACTTTAGCGGTTGGCAACAGCCTCCCCTTCCTGCCGCAGTCCTATGGCTTACGAGAGGACGCAATAGAAGCTCTTTACTGCAACAACCCAAGCCTGCTCCTCGACTCCATAATGATAGGCCAAGGCGTTCTAAGCTTCATCTTCCTGTTCCTGATCGGCTTGGGTTTGCGCAACCGTTTCCGCCTCTAACTCATCTCTGCGAAAGCACGGTTTTGATTGCCGTTGTCAAAAACCGGATACAGTCCCCTTTTCTCATAGCAGAGGGGCAACCTGGCGGGACTGAACCTAGACAAAACGGCCCGAAAACGCTACGGTAGCACAAGGTATTACCTTTTGGCTCAGAGGCTCACATGGCATCTGCAACGTCCATCAAGCTCGATGATGACATGAAAGGCCGCGTTCGGCATCTTGCCGAAGCCCGGCAACGTACATCGCACTGGATCATGCGCGAAGCGATTTCGCAATATGTCGAACGCGAGGAAAAGCGTGAGGCGCTGAAGCGTGACACGGAGCAGGCATGGGAAGAGTTCCAGGAAACAGGCCTTCACGCAACCGCTGAAGAGGTCGACCGTTGGCTGGAAAGCTGGGGAACGGACGATGAATTGCCAGCACCTGAATGTCACAAGTAAGGTTCGCACCGGCAGCCATTCGGGACCTGCAACGGCTCCGTGAGTTTCTGCGCACAAAGAATCCTGATGCCGCGCGCCGTGCCGGGGAAGCCATCCGTCAAGGACTGAAGGTACTTGGCGCGCACCCCAATCTTGGCCGTCTGGTTGATGACCTTCCTGAAGAATTTCGGGAATGGCTGATTGATTTTGGTGACAGCGGCTATGTCGCACGATACCGGATTGACGGGGATAAAGTGACCATTCTGGTCATCCGTCATCAGCGCGAAGCAGGGTATTCTTGAAAGTCCGTTTCCGACCCTAACTCATTTCTTATCCAGCGTCGGCGGCACGGTTTTGATTGCGGTCACCGTCGGATGGACCTCGATCAGGCATTCGCGGAACACGCGTGCCATGCGCGACATCACCGATTGCGGGAAGTTGGCGACACACATTCCGATCTTGAAGCTGAGCAGATCGGGACGAAGGGCGCGCATCTCGCCGCGCTCGACCCATTGTCGGGCGAAATGGGTTGGCAGGAAGCTTACGAACTTGCCACTTCGGATCAGATAGGCCAGCCCTTCCATGTCATAGGCCGTCGCACTTGGCGGATGTTTGAACAGGGACTGAAAGGCGAGTGCGACCGAATAGCCGCGCCGTGCGTATTTCTGTTCGGCCAGTTCCTCGATCGGCATTTTTGAATGGGCGGCTTCAAAAAGGGGATGATCCTTGCCGCAATACATCGTCTGTTCTTCGTGAAAAAGCTGCTGCATCTGGATCGCGGCATTCATCGGCTGGTTGGGCATGACGGCGATTTCCATCTGCCGACTCAATAACGCATTTTCAATCTGGTTGGGCGAGACAACCACAAAGGTCGGATGCACGCCCGGTGCCCGTTCGTGAAACAGCGCAATCGCGCGATCGAGCTTGCAATTGGGGTTTTCGACCATGGCATCAATCACGCCAATGCGAAGTTCCCCCACCATATTGCCGCGGATCGCCCCCACCTCGGCCCGAAATGAGTCGGCGGCGGCAAACAGTTTGATCACCTCGCTATAGATCTTTTGCCCATGTTCGGTCAGTGAAAAGCCAGACCGCCCGCGCCGACAAAGCTTCACCCCCAACCGGGTTTCAAGGGCTGACATCTGTGTACTGATGGTCGATCTTGAAATGCCAAGGTCATCCTGGGCGGCGGTAAAGCCATTGCTTTCAACAATGGTGCGAAAAATCCGCAACTGGCGGAAATCCACATCACTCAGCGGTGGCAGATTGACAGACATCGGGCGCAAACCTTTGCGAAAGTAATAGGTTGAAAAAATCAGACGTTTAGTTTGAAAGTTTCATATTATTGAACGCGTCCCGTCATGGCAATCTCTGGGCACAGTTTGCAAGAGCTTTGAACCATTCTATTGCGCCACCGCGTCACCAGCGCCACCACGCTATCGCGCCACCGCCTTGAGGGACGACCACATGAGCACCACCACCGACAAGCCGGATACTGCATCGGGCATTTCCTTTGTTCCGCCCTCGGCCATGACCTTGCCGCGCTATGCCGGTGTCGCAAGCTTCATGCGCGCCCCGCAAATTTCAATATCGGATGCTGCCTGCGCAGAGGTCGATATCGCACTCCTTGGCGTGCCATGGGACGGTGGGACCACCAACCGTCCAGGCGCTCGTCACGGTCCGCGCCAGTTGCGCGATCTGTCGACCATGATCCGCCCGAAACACCCCGCCACCGGCCAGAACCCGTTTGAAGACCGCAATGTCGCCGATCTCGGCGATGCGCCGGTCAATCCGGCCGACATCATGGATACGCTGGAAAGCGTCACCGGCTTTATCGCCAAACTGAAAGAAATGGGCATCAGCCCGCTCAGTGCTGGCGGCGATCATTTGTTGTCCTACCCGATCATCAAGGCGCTGGCGGCTGATGGTCCGATTGGCATGGTGCATTTCGATGCCCATACCGATTTGTTTGACAGCTATTTCAACGGTTTCAAATACACCCACGGCACCCCGTTCCGCCGCGCGATCGAGGAAGGCTACCTTGATCCGAACCGCGTGGTTCAGATCGGCATTCGCGGCACGATGTATGACGGCGAAGATGTCGAATGGGGCCTTGAACAGGGTGTGCGCATCATCCGCATGGAAGAGGTCCTTGATCGCGGCCTTGATCAGGTTATGGCCGAGGCGCGTGACATTGTCGGCATGGATAAAACCTATGTCAGCTTTGACATTGATGCGGTTGACCCGGCCTTTGCACCGGGGACCGGCACACCGGAAATCGGCGGCTTTTCCAGCCGCGAAGCCCAGAAAATGATCCGTTCCTTGAGCGGACTTAACCTTGTCGGGGCCGACCTTGTCGAGGTTTCCCCACCCTTTGATCCTTCGGGAGGAACAGCCTGGCTTGGCATCTCGCTCATGTATGAATTGCTGTGCGTGCTGGCCGGGTCAAAAGCCACCAGTAACCCGAACCGAAAATCGGGCTGAGGCAACCGAAAAAGACCAGAAAACCAAAAGACTAAAGCCATATCAGAGAGCATCTCACACCGGAGACACTATTGATGAAAAGCGTACTTTCCAAAATCTGCCTGTCGGGTGCGGCACTGGCAACCGCCTTCTCTCTTTCCACGGCCGCCTCGGCCGAGGAACTCACCATCGCCCATTCAACCTGGGTCGGCTATGGCCCGCTTTATATCGCGCAAGAAGAAGGCTTCTTTGAAGAAGAAGGCCTTGATGTTGATCTTGTCGTGATGGAAGATGTCAAAACCCGCATGCCGGCCCTCGCGGCTGGCCGGATTGATGTTGCCGTGACCACGATTGATACGGTGCTGGGCTTCTACACCGAAGACCATCCGCTGACCTATCTGTTTGCGCTTGATGATTCACGCGGCGGCGACGGCATTGTTGCCAATGCCGATATCACCAGCATGGCAGATCTCAAGGGCAAAAACGTTGCCTATACCGAGGGGTCTGTTTCGCAGTTCTTCCTGAGTGTCCTTCTCAAGGAAGCAGGCATGAGCCTTGATGACGTCAATTCCATGAACATGTCGGCCGGTGACGCCGGTGCGGCCTTTGTCGCCAAGCGCGTTGATGCCGCTGTAACCTGGGAGCCGTGGCTGACGCGCGGCAAGGACACCGAACATGGTCATCTTCTGATCGACAGCTCCAAGGCACCGGGCCTGATCACCGACATCGCGGTCACGACCGAGGAAACCCTTGAATCCCGTCGTCCTGAAATGGAAGCACTGTATCGTGCATGGGCCAAGGCGATTGCCTGGCAGCAGGCCAACGAAGAAGCAGCCGATGCCATCATGGCAAAGGGTGTTGGCGGCTGGCTTGAAGATCCGGCGGTCTTTGCCGAAACCCGTGCGGGCATCGCGTTTTATGATGCAGCCATGAACAAGTCCTTCATGGATCCGGCCAACGAAGACGGCATTGTTGGCACCATCGAAAACGCCATGACCCTTGGCAAGGAAGGCGGTCTGTTCTCGCTTGATCTCGATCCGGCAAGCATGCTGGCGTCCGACATCGTCAAGTAACGCAACGCATAATACAAAGACTTAAAGAGCAAGCATCATGTGGACCAGATCGCTTTTTTCACCCAAGACCGATATCGAAAGGTCGACCTATGTCACCCTTTCACTGATTTCGGTTGTTGTTGTCCTGGCCCTGTGGTGCTTGCTCACCTATGGCGGGATCACGCCCAAGGACTTCCTTGCCGCCCCGCATGAGGTGGTGGAAGCCGGCATCAAGCGCATTGCCAATATGTCGCTGTTTGAACATATGTGGGCAAGCCTTGTTGTCATCCTGTCGGGCTTTATCCTCGCCTCCGTTTTTGCCGTTCCGATCGGCATCCTGATGGGCAGCTTCCGCGCTGTTCAGGCGCTGATTGAGCCGATTACGGGCTTCATGCGCTACATCCCGGTTTCCGCTCTGATCCCGCTTCTGATCCTGTGGATCGGCATCGGGATCGAACAGAAGATCATGGTGATTTTCCTTGGTACCTTTTTCCAACAGCTCATCCTGATTTCCGATGTTTCGGCCCGGATTTCCAAGGATCTGATTGATTGCGCCTATACTCTGGGCGCGGATCGCCGCCGTGTCGTGACGCGTGTGCTGGTGCCGGCCTGCATGCCCGGTGTGATGGATAACCTGCGGGTGACCATGGGCTGGGCCTGGACCTATCTTGTGGTGGCCGAACTGGTCGCGGCCGATACCGGCCTTGGCTATATGATCCTCAATGCCATGCGCGGGCTGTTTACCGATGTGATTTTGCTCGGTGTCTTTACCATCGGCATTCTGGGCCTGATCACCGACTTCTTCTTTAAATGGGCACGCCGGCGCTTGCTGCCCTGGTCTGCCGATTTTTAAGGGGCGATACAGTCATGAGCATGCTTTCACTTCGTGACATCACGGTACGGTTCGAACCCAAGGGCAAACCAGCGGTTCTGGCCCTTGATGACGTCTCGCTTGATGTTGCCAACGATACCTTTTCCGTCATTGTCGGCCCGTCGGGCTGTGGCAAATCCACCCTGCTCCGCCTTGTTGCCGGACTTGAAACCCCGACATCGGGTCGCCTTGAACTCGATGGCGAGCCGATCAATGGCCCGTCGGCCGATCGCGGCATGGTGTTTCAAAGCTACACGCTGTTTCCTTGGCTGACCGTGCGTGAAAACGTCATGTTCGGTCCGAAACTCAAAGGTCTTTCGAAATCGGAGTGCGAAGACATCGCCGATGATCTGATCAAGGCCGTTCACCTTGACGGGTTTGAGAAATCCTACCCCAAGGAACTTTCAGGCGGCATGCGCCAGCGCGTGGCGCTCGCCCGGGCACTTGCCAATGATCCGCGCATTCTGTTGATGGATGAACCGTTTGGCGCGCTTGACAGCCAGACCCGTCAGATGATGCAGGAACTCCTGCTTGACGTCTGGCAGAGCCGGCGCAAGACGGTGCTGTTCATCACCCATGACATTGACGAGGCCATCTTCCTCGGCGACGAAGTCCATGTCATGTCCGCCCGCCCCGGCCTGATCAAGCAATCGCTTGATATCAGCATACCGCGCCCCCGCCACATCGATGCCCTGACCAGCCCGGAATTCATGGAGTATAAGCGCACCATCCTGTCGCTGATGCATGACGAAGCAATCAAGGCCGAAGACGCCGCCAACCACCGCAAAACCGCGTAAACGCGGCGCGCACAGCGACAAAACGCCCAGTTTAAAGGGCACGAGCAAACACCTGCCTGACTTGCCACCACCCGACAGGCTCAGGCACAGGGAATGTGCGGCACACAGCAAATCCCGCACATTCCCGACTTTTCTCGGGCACAGCAAAACGCCGAAACCCGCCCTATTCTGGGCATTGTAACCCGTCGACGCCACAAAATGCCGAACTTCGGCACCCGAACAGCCCGCCCCCAGTAATCCACCTCACGCATACTGAAGCGCGACGCCCAAGCCGATTACCCCGACCGACGCCCCAGATTGCGCTCCCCGTTCCCCGGAAAGAAGCAAGCCCAAAGCACCCACCACCTGGATACCGTGCCTGATGCAAGAATTGCAGGCAAAGACCGGCAGTGACGAACTGAGATTTGACGCCCGAAAACGGGCTCAAGCGGATCTCCGTTTTGCGGCAAACTGCACCCCCTGCCCGCCGCAAAATTTGCGTCCGGAATTTCCAGCCAAAACAATTTGTATGAGGAATAAAAACCACCCATCAGGCGACTTTTTGACCGGCTGCCCAGAGCACCCTGCCCGGTGCTTCTATTATTCACTTATTTTGAATAATCTTTCGGAATTTTCGATTTGTCTATTCAATCGCGATCAGGTCAAATGGGCGGCATGCCATTTCGGGGTCCGGCCCGCACCGAAGACCCCGCCCAAAAGGCATATGATATTATCATACGAGTATTGAGAGAGCCTGATGTCTGTCCCTGCCCCGGCAACCACCCCGGTTACGAATGCGTCGAACAAGAGCGTGATCACGAAATTGCCGGCCCTGACCCCGGATCGGTCGCTGGACAGTTTGACGCTGGGGTTTCTCAAAACGCTGGAGGCCGAGGGCAAGTTTAGCGGTGAAATCCATGCCGATTTCCCGACCCGCCTGATCCATGCCACCGACAACAGCGTTTATCAGGTGATGCCAACCGCCGTCCTGCAGCCCA
This sequence comes from Thalassospira sp. ABL2_045, assembly GCF_056161285.1. NCBI lineage: Bacteria > Pseudomonadati > Pseudomonadota > Alphaproteobacteria > Rhodospirillales > Thalassospiraceae > Thalassospira > Thalassospira sp. ABL2_045. The sequence continues at coordinate 77,947 of NZ_JBSWYV010000013.1, forward strand.
AAACCCGTGATGACATCAATGTGGTGATGGAACTGGCGGGGCGGGAGAAATTTTCCGAGGTCAAAATCACCCCGCGGGGTGGCGGGACCGGCACCAATGGCCAGTCGCTTAACAACACCATCATTATTGATACCTCCAAACACCTCAACAATATCCTGGGCTTTGATGCCGAGCGCGGGCTTGTGCATGTCGAGCCGGGTGTGGTGTTGGATCAGTTGAATGCTTGGCTAAAGCCGCATGGCTATTTCTTCCCGCCGGCTGTGTCGACTGCAAGCCGCGCCACGGTGGGTGGCATGATCGGATCGGATAGCTCCGGCAAAGGATCGCGGATTTATGGCAAGACCAGCCATTACATCCATGACATGACGACAGTCCTGATCGATGGCACGGATTTTAACACCCGCGCGATGACCGCGACGGAGGCCCAAGACACCATGACCCGCGCGGATCGTGTGGGGCAGCTTTATAAAAAGGTCCATGACGAAATCGCCCCCCGTCGCGATCAGATCAAATCGACCTTCCCGGAAATGAACCGGGGACTGACCGGCTATAACCTTAAGGAAGCGGTCGGCGATACCGGGGACATGAACCTGTCCTTCCTGATTGCCGGGGCCGAGGGCAGCCTTGGCATGGTCAAGGAAATAACCTTCCGCGTCATTCCGCTGCCCAAGCACAAGGCGGTCACGGTGGTGCGTTATGACAGCTTTGACAGTGCCCTTCGTCACGTCAAAACGCTGGTGCAGTTCGATCCGGTCGCGATTGAAAGCATCGATGACAAGGTCATGAAACTGGCCCGGCAGGATGAAAGCTGGCACATGCTGGGAAAGCTTCTCGGCACGGAAAACAGCAACACGCCGACACGCGGCTTTAACGTCGTCGAGTTCGTTGGCGAGAGCGAGGCCGAAGTCGCGGCCAAGCAGGCGGAACTCAAATCCTACCTTGAGGCCAACCCGACTGAAGACTTTGCCCCCATCGGCTTTGTGCAGGCGACCGACCCGGGGCAGATTGCCGCCATCTGGTCGATCCGCGCGAAATCGGTGGGCTTGCTGGGTAACCTTGAGGGCAAACGCCGCGCCACCCCGTTTGTCGAAGATACCGCCGTGCCGCCGGAAAACCTGGCCGATTTCATTGCCGAATTCCGCGCACTGCTGGACGCCGAGGGGCTTGATTACGGCATGTTTGGCCATGTCGATGTCGGCTGCCTGCACGTCCGCCCGCTGCTTGACATGATGGATGAAGAGGACGAGGCCCGCATCCGCCGTGTTTCCGACGCGGTGGCGGACCTCACCAAACGCTATAACGGCCTGATCTGGGGCGAGCATGGCAAGGGGTTCCGGGGCGAATATAGCCCGGTCTATTTCGGGCCGGAGCTTTATGACGTTCTGCGCCGCATCAAGGAGGCGTTCGATCCCGAAGGGCAACTTAACCCCGGCAAGATCGCATCGCCCTATTCCAAAAACACGCCGATCACGGCGATTGACGAGGCGCCCATGCGCGGCCAGTTTGACCGCCAGATCGAGGATGCTTTGCGGGGTGAATACCTGAACGCGACGCGGTGCAACGGCAACGGGGCGTGCTTTAACTGGGATCTGATGGATGCCATGTGCCCGTCCTATAAGGTCACACGATCACGTGTGCATTCGCCCAAGGGCCGGGCCGGGATGATCCGCGAATGGATCCGCCAGCTTTCCGTCGGCACCGATCCGATGAACAAGGATCTGGCTGTCATCAATGGCCGGGATTTTTCCCATGACGTCTATGAGGCGATGGCCGGTTGCCTGTCGTGCAAGGCGTGTGCTGGGCAATGCCCGGTCAAGGTCGATATCCCGGAAATGAAATCCCGGTTTCTTCAGGCCTATCACACGCGCTACAAACGCCCGATCAAGGACCATGTGATTGCCGCGCTTGAAAGCATGGCGCCGCTTCTGGCAACCGCACCGGGCCTGTTTAACGCGCTACAATCCATCCCGCCGATGCCCTGGATTTTCAGACGCTTCATCGGGCTTACCGATTTGCCAAAACTGCATCGCCAGAGCCTTAAATCCGGCCTGCGTCAACGCGGCATCGGCAAGTTCAAGCAGTCGGAGCTGGATGCGCTTTCGGCGGATGAAAAGACCAAGTCGGTGATCCTTGTGCAGGATTGCTTTACCACGCATTACGACACCAACGTGATGCTCGCCCATGTCGATCTTTTGCAGCGCCTTGGTTACCGCGTTTTCGTGCCGCCCTACCGCCCGAATGGCAAGGCGATGCATGTGAAGGGGTTCCTCAAACGCTTTGATTATCAGGCGAAGCAAAATGACATTGTGCTGGGCAAAATCGCCAAATCCGGTGTGTCCATGATCGGGATTGAGGCCAGCGTGACCCTGACCTACCGGCAGGAATACGCCCAGCGACTAAGCAATCGCCCGGATTATCGCGTACATCTGTTCCATGAATGGCTGGCGGCCGAGATCGAGCACGGCCGCCTCACCCCGCCGAAAATTGATAACGGCGTTAACATGGGCACGACCGATGCCCCGGCAAGCCTGTTCCCCCATTGCACGGAAAAGACGTCCCTGCCGGATGTCGGCGTGAAATGGCAGAAAATCTTTGACGCGTTCGGGCTCAAGCTCACGACGAAAAAAACCGGCTGCTGCGGCATGGCTGGCGTCTACGGCCACGAAACCCGCCACCAGGAAACCTCCCGTGAGCTCTATGACCTGAGTTGGAAAAAGAAGGTGGATGCCACGGGCCCACAAAACATGCTGGTGACCGGCTATTCCTGCCGCTGTCAGGTGGGCCGCTATGAAGGGGTCAAGCCGCTGCATCCGGTGGAGTATCTTGCCAAACTTTTGGCTTAAGACTGAGCAAGCCATTAACGCCAACCGTCATCCCCGCGTAGGCGGGGATCCATAAGCGCCATAACAACAGCTGGATTCCGGGTCGTCGCTGCGCTTGCCCGGAATGACGTGCCCTCACCCCATGTTCTCATAACGAGAATTCTTTTCTTGCTCCAACGTTCTCATTATGAGAACATTTACTCGAGCAACAGGAGAATGCACGTGCAGGTCCGCTACGAACCAAAGGCGATCCGGGATATACGATCCCTGCCCGTAAAGGTTCGTCGCCAGATCGACGTCAAGATTGAAGCCTATGCCAAGGCCCCGGAATCCTTGCGCAACAATGTCAAGCGCTTGCAGGGTTCTGAATATTTCCGGCTTCGGGTCGGAAACTATCGGGTGATTTTCAGTATCGAGAACGGCCAGGTCACAATCATGGTTGTTCAACGCGTGCGCCATCGGAAAGAAGCTTATGACTGAGTCAACATCAACCAAATTCGTGCCTGTTGAACAGTATCAGGCGCTTGAAGACATGATCGAGGATTTGCGCGATATCATCGCCGCCAAGGATGCGCGCAGCGACCATAGCCTGCCCGCCGAATATGCGCGGCGCATTTTCATGGAAATCGATCATCCACTCACGGTATGGCGCGATTATCGCGGCATGACCCAGCGTGCGCTTTCGGAAAAATCCGGCGTTGCGCCGGGATATATTTCCGAAATCGAAAGCGGCAAGAAGAAAGGCTCGCTTGATGCCTTTCGCAAACTTGCCCGCGCCCTTGATACCAGCATTGATGCGCTGGTGATGTAAGTTTGGGAAAACCATGATCCGTCACATCGTTCTGACCAAATTCAAGGCCGAGGTCACAACGGCCGAAATCGACAGCCTGTTTGCCAAGCTAGCAGACCTTCAAAACCACATCCCCGGTATGCGCGACTTTGATGGCGGCGTTTCGGTCAGCCCGGAGGGCCTGGAACAAGGCTTCCGCCACGGATTTTCAATTTATTTTGACGATGCCCCGGCACGTGATGCCTATCTGGAACATCCTGAGCACAAAGCCTTGGGTGGGCAGTTGGTTGGGCTGCTTGAGGGTGGCGTGGCCGGGTTGGTGGTGTTTGATCTGGTTGTCGGTTCGTCTTCTTAATCGCGCAGTTTAGCACCCGGACGGCCTGCTTCGCTTGACTCGCAGGGACCGGACGATCATCCGGTCCCCATCCATATTACTTACCAATAACGTCAAACTATTACTCAGAAACAATAACTGTGCCGTTTGAAGCCCATATAACAATCCTGTTGTAGAAGATCAGGATGGACTGGAAGAATACCGCAAAGGCAATCGACAACAGGAATGGTGCCCAAGGGAACGGCCTATCGGATATCCCGCCCATAACACCACCAAAAATTGCTCCGAGAATGAACAGAAACGACAGCAATTTGCAGAGGAAGAAAACAAGGCCACGAAAAGTCGTGAGCACGGCGTAGATTACAGACTTCATTTAATGCTCCAGCACAACACGCTATGAGTGAAACACCCACAATGATTGCACTTTAATTTCGGATGTCGGGCCACTTCAACTCAAAAACGCACCTTGGTAAGATTCTCTACAAATAAGTGCATGTATATACATTTGACATATACATATTCAAAGTGCACAATGCCTGGAAGCTTACCGCTTATGGAGGCATCCATGACCCAGGCGTCCGTATTTCTAAACAACAAAACGCAGGCTGTTCGCCTGCCCAAGGATGCTGCCTTTCCCGAAGGCACGAAAACGGTTGAGGTGATTTCGGTCGGGGTGACCCGGGTAATTGTGCCGACCGATCACTTGTGGGAAACGTTCTTTGACAGTCACACCGTCAGTGATGACTTCATGGAAGACCGCAATCAGCCCGCCATGCAGGAACGGGAAGCGCTGTAATGCTGCGCTTTATGCTGGACACCAATATCTGCATCTATGTGATCAAGAACCGCCCACCGTCCTGCCGGGAGAAATTCACCACCCATAGCGGGGCTTTGGCAATTTCATCGGTCACCATGGCCGAACTGATTTATGGCGCGATGAAATCCGCCAAACCGGAAAGCAACCTGCGCACCATCGAGGAATTCGCCGCCCGCCTGACCGTGCTTGATTTCGACACCAATGCGGCAGGCCATTACGGCGAAATCCGAAGTTCCCTTGAAGCCAAAGGCACCGTCATCGGCCCCTATGACATGATGATCGCAGGGCACGCACGCAGTCATGGACTGATCCTTGTCACAAACAACATGCGCGAGTTTGAGCGGGTGGAGGGCTTGCGTCTGGAGAATTGGGTTTAGAGGGGAAAGAAGCGATAAGTTAGGTTTTCGACGTTAAGCGTACTCTGGAGCCAAAGCTGTTTGAAAGTATGACAACTCCGGACCGCTCGCATTCAATCGTTTAAAAAACTGTGGCGGTTGGAAAGCTCCCACCTTGGAGCGAATTGACGACAACGATAGGCCTCTCCCTAGAGGAAACACGTCCTCGAACACAATTGCATAGCCCTTGGTCGCGCCAGAAAAATATTCTTTAAATTCAAATTCGCTAACGCCGCTGACGTCAGAAAATTCTTCCCAGATGCCATCTGGACTCGCCTCAGCGACCCGGTCCACTACACCAAGTGCGCAAACTTCGCCTTTTGGAAGTTTGCTGTATATCCAGACGTGCGTGCCTGGCACAAGGTTGAGAGCTTTACGGCGCAACTCTACTTTCTTTTCTCCGCGAAGCATTCGGCGAACATATCGGTCTTCGACTGAGATAAGAATGTTATCCGTTCGCGCCATTCAATCCCCCTGCAGCAACCACTTTAAGTAGCTCGTTATGACTAATACGTGTTGCGGTAACAAACCGCGCACCATTGTTGCATCCGAGCTTACACAGTTTGCTGTATGACACGATATCGTTAAATTTCACTATACTGCTACAAAGCAAAGTTAGCTTGCGCGGACTTTTGCCAATGTTCTTAAGTTCCGAATGCCGCACTACACCAAATCGGTTGGTTTCAACTGCAATCTGTGCGGATGTCAGCTCTCGCACCTGTGTTGCATTTGCAATTGCGACTGCACTGCTTCGCCCATTTCCGGCAGACGACTCATAAAAAATAATCACACTATTGGGCTGTATAGTTTTATTCGGCCTACTGTAATAAACGCGTGAACTGTGAATCGAAGCGGAGTGATCCCCCAACAAAGAGAGCTGATCAGAAGTCCCAAGCAGGTCGTCCGCATAATATCTTCGGATTGGTACAATCAATCCATCGCGATGCGGCAAAAGAAGAATTAAAGGTGACAACAGCGTCTCAAATTCAGCGAGAGACAACTGATTGAGGTTATCCTCTGCGTCACGATACTCAATTACTTGACTGGCGCTTTCATACTTCGGTGGCTGCTCAGGCAACTTTATTTTGGCGAGAGCAATTAAGTCGGCCCTGAACTGAGACCAGAGATTACTTGTAATGACCTTGCCGTATGAAATTTTATGGAAAACTGTTCTAGAGGTTTTATCTTCATCGTCGGGGCGAAATCCCAGTGAGAGAGCGACTTCACGTGTTTTCGCATGCCCTACAGGTATTTCCAGCTCAAGAATTGCCGGCGCATGCTTAGATAAGTTCTCACAAAGTTTTCCAAGTAGGCCATCAACGACAGCTTTTGTATTTCCGGAAGTTTCGCTGGCAACTAATTTCACTGATGTGGCAGATGGCCCGCGCCGCTCAGCTTTCCAAGTCATCATTGCGACAAGCTTATTACCTTCTTTAACAGCCTGACAATGCGCTCCTGTCAGTCCTGTCCAACCTTTTAGCAAGGCGGATCGAAGACCTTCACTTAACAATACGATATCAAAGAATCCTTCTACTTCCGCCTTGGACACAGCCTTAGCATCAACGATAGAGATTTCGACATTGGTGATTTCGTCTGAGCGAAACTCTAGTCCCCGATTAAATTCGTCGTCGGGGCTTTCAGCAAAATCGCTGACGCTCAAGACGTCCAACTGATAGTTTTCCAGCAGACGGTCTCGCGCTCTCAGAATTGCCTTCTCACTAGTGATGAAACCATTAGCAGCGTGAATAATGCACAATGACAAATGCCTAAGGTCGGAAACATCTTGCTTAGTTAAAGTTGCCGACCGCGCACGATCCGGAAAAACCAATCTGGCAAGGTCATTCTGAAGACCTTTAAGTTTCCTTAGCTCGTCTTTATCCCTTACGTCTGGAATTTCAGAGAATAGGGCACATAGCTTCAGCATAGTATCGTCATCGGGATTATAGCTTGTCCGCAAGAGCTCTTTCGGAAACTCATCAGTCAAAGCTGCTTGAAACTCATGATTTAGAGCAGCTTTAAGAACTGCCTTTGCCTCCTTCTCGCGAGGTCGCCCTTTGCTAAAATCGAAAAGAACATTCAAGTCTATCGCATAAAGAGGCGTTGCTCCCGAAAAAGCGCTTTTCAACCCAAGGCTTGGAACCGAAGCTTGGCGTTGATCTCCCATTAGATCGAACAAATTGGGAGTATCGAGGTCCAGAACTTTCGTCAAAATGGTGCGGTTGCGGACCTTCCCACCTCTTTCTGATCGAACCGTTTCGAAACCTGTGTTCTCATAAAACTTGTTTGCGGCAACAAGGTCAGATGCCACCCGGGCGGTAATACTCAGATACCCTCCGGTTTCCGCCCAAGACACAAGAGTACTGATTAGGGATTTGCCTACACCCAGATGGCGACATTCCGCGACGCAATAGGTTTGCATAACCCTTACGTAAGGAAAAACGCCGCCAAACATCAAATGGCCAAGGTAAGCACCACCTGAAGAAACAGCTACAAATAGCTTTCCCTGCTCTGCTGCTTGTTGGTACGCAGCTTCTGGCAAAAAACCTAGCGCCAACCTCTCGGTATCAGCCGCTTCCTGGCAATCGGTCACAAATTTATATACGTCGACAGCCTTAGATAAAATTGAGAACCCAATAGCCAACTGCAACCCCTTTAATTCAACACCCACCAACACGTATAATATTTGGCGGACTGCCTATACAAGAACTAGTTAAAGTAGAAACTCAAATTTCTTGTAAGAGGTCTAGTTGTTCATTCGCGCAATTTATTAAAACTCGGGACCAAAAGAGAGGAACTGAAAGCTACGTAGCTTAGCCGAGCCCAAAACCTCGCGGTCACAGCACTCAAATTTGTTTTGCAGAAGACAAGAAACGCCAAAAGGCAGCGCCGATTTGCGGCTCTACCTTTTGGTTTTGATGCGTGTGGTTGGAGATTCCCGCCTGCGCGGGAATGACGGTCAGGGGTGGTGGTAGTGGCCGGTTTTGCCAATCTGATCAGACCGGCTTTCACGTCACCAAATTTGATTTCTGCCGGGCCAAGTATTTGCCGTCGCCCTTTTGGCCGGTAACTTCGCCGTCCTTGACCACGGTTTTGCCGCGGACGATAGTGTGGACGGGCCAGCCTTTGACCTCCAAGCCTTCATAGGGGCTGTAGTCGCAGCCCTGTTGCAGGATGTCGTTGGTGATGGTGACGTTTTTGTTGGGGTCCCAAAGGGCCAGGTCGGCGTCCGAGCCAATGGCGATGGTGCCCTTTTGCGGGTACATGCCGTAAAGTTTGGCGTGGTTGGTGGCCGTGAGTGCAACGAAGCGGTTGAGGTCGATGCGCCCCTTTTGCACACCTTCGGAAAACAGGATTGGCAGGCGGGTTGCGACGCCGGGGATGCCATTGGGGATCCAGCGGAAGCTTTTCTTGCCCTTTTCATTGAGCTTGCCTTCCGGGTCGTTAAAGCGGAACGGGCAATGATCGGATGAGAACAGGTCAAACACACCGCGTTCCAGACCATCCCAACAGGCGTCCTGACTTTCCTTGTCGCGCGGCGGTGGGGAGCAGACAAATTTTGCCCCTTCGAGTTCGTCCTGATCAAGGTCATCAGCCGTCAGCATGAGATATTGCGGGCAGGTTTCGCCGACGACCTTGGACCCGCGCACGCGCGCACGTTCGATTTCTTCCATCGCCTGCTGGTTGGAGACATGGACGATGACAATCGGGGTGTCGACGATTTCGGCCAGTGACAGTGCGCGATGGGTGGCTTCGCGTTCGGCCGCGATGGGCCGGGTTGTGGCGTGGGATTTGGCGGAGAATTCGCCGGCGGCCTCGTGCTGCCCGATCAGGAAGCGAATGGCGTCTTCGTTCTCGCAATGAACCAGCACCAGTGCGCCGGTATTGCGCGCGGCATCAAGGGTATCGAGGATTTCATCATCGCGCAGACGCAGGTTTTCATAGGTCATGAAAACCTTGAACGAGGTATAGCCATCCTCGACCAGGGCCGGGAGTTCCTGACCCAGAACCGACGGCGTCGGGTCGGTGACGATCAGATGGAAGGCCACATCGATGTGGCAATTACCATCGGCCTTGGCGTGATAGACATCAAGCGAATGACGCAGGCTGTCGCCCTTTTCCTGCATGCAGAATGCCAGGATCGAGGTATTGCCGCCAATGGCGGCCGATCGCGTGCCGCTTTCGAAGTTATCGGCCATGACGATGCCATCACCGGATGGCTGATCAATATGGACGTGGCTGTCGATGCCGCCGGGCATGACATAAAGCCCGGTGGCATCAACGATATCATCCGCACCATCAAGGGCATTGGCGATGGCGGCAATCTTGCCATCCTTGATGCCAAGATCCGCAACATAGGTGTCGCTGGCGGTGACGATGGTGCCGTTTTTGATGATGCGGTCAAATTGCATGATGTGGCCCCTGCCCCTTATTGATCGGCTGTATCAAGCAGGCGGTCAAACGCCGCGGTCAGACGGTCCACCTGTTCAACTGTGTTGTAGTGCACCATCGAGACACGCAAAACGCCAGCATTATCAGACAGGCCCATATATTCGACCAGACGCCGGGAATGGAAATCGCCAAAGCGAATGGCGATCTTTTCACGGTCAATGATCTTGCAGACCTCCTCGGCATTGCGGTTATCAAAGCGGAACGCAATGGTGGGAATGCGCGTGCCGTCGCGGTTGGTATCCTGCCCGATGACAACACAGTCATTGCGTGCGCGCAGGTAGCTCAGCAACCGTTCGGTGAGCGCATTTTCCTGATTGGCGATGGCGTCATAGGCGGCGACGATTTTATCGCGCACCGCACCCGTCCCCCCTGCCCGTTCACCCAGTTCCGTCAGGTAATCGACAATGCCGCAAACCGAATAGGCCATTTCATAGCTGGGGTTGCCAGCCTCAAGCTTTCCGGGGACTTTGTCCTTGCCGTAGAAATAATGGTACAGCGTATCAAGCTCTAGCAGCAGGTCATACTTGCCATACATCATCGCGCCATGCGGGCCGTAGGTCTTATAGAGGCTAAAGACATAATAGTCGGCGTCAAACGCCTTCACATCGACCGCGCGGTGCGGCGCATAGGCCACCGCATCAACGCAAATTTTGGCACCATTGGCGTGGGCATAATCGGCGAATTCGCGGATCGGATTGATCTCGCCAATGATGTTGGAAACATGCGTTACACAGACCAGCTTGGTGCGATCGCTCATCGCGGCCTTGAGGCCATCCAAGCTTAAACGACCGGTTTTGACATCCGGTTCCCAGAAGCGGATGTTTACGCCGAATTCCTCAAGCGCGACCCACGGGCCGATATTGCTTTCGTGATCGCCGATGGTGACGACAATCTCGTCACCCGGTTTGAACTGGCTGCGCATGGCGCGCGCAAGATTTTGCAGCAATACCGTGGTGGAGGCCCCAAAGATGATTTCTTCGGGGCGGCTTGCATTGACCCAGTGAGCGGCAGCCTTGCGCGCATCCATAAGGGCCTCAGCGGCCTTTTGCGAGACTTCGTAGGAGCCACCGATCTGCACATTGCGTTCGATCAGGAAGGCATTGATGCGATCCAAAGCCTTGGACAGGATTTGTGAACCGCCGGCATTGTCAAAGAAGGTCCAGCCGTTGGCGAGGGCTGGAAACTGGCTGTGGACATAGTCCATATCAAGGGTACGTTGATCTGCCATTGAAGGCATCCTCCGATTGATTTGTCTTTTATTTTAATGGGCGAGAACGGCGTGGAGGAAGTTCCTTGTGCGTTCTTCTTTGGGTGTATCTAATATTTCGGTGGGCGTTCCGGCCTCGATCATCGTCCCCTACCCCAAACGGCGCAAATAAAAACGGCGTCCTGATTTCTCGGGACGCCGTTTTGTTTTGCGATATTGGCTTTTGGGCTGGGTCTTTGCGATTAGCGCTTTGCCCTTAGCCCTTGCGGAGCGTAATCACGGTGAGTTCGGCGGGGACGCCGACGCGGATGGCGAAGCCCGGCCATTGGGCGGTGCCGTTATTGACGTAAAGCTGCATGTCGCCGATGTCATACATGCCTGAGACAAAGCCGCCATTCACCAGTGCGACGATATTGTCAAAAACCGCCACCATGCCGCCATGGGTATGACCGGAAAGCTGCAGATCAACACCGAGTGGTGCGGCATCGCGGGCCATTTTTGGTTGATGGTCGAGCAGGATGACAGGCGCGTTTTCCGGGCGGCCTTCAAGCGCCTTGGCGACATCGGGTTCGGGCCGGTTGGTGCGGTCCGCACGCAGGTCGGTGACCCCGGCAATGGTGAGCTGATCGCGCCCGCGTTCAAGAACGATATGGTCGTTCTCAAGGGTCAGCATATTGAGCCCGCCATAGTGGCTCATCCAGTTTTCATAGCCGAAATAATATTCATGGTTGCCCGGAATGGTGATGACGCCATCGGGTGCCTTAAGCTCATGCAGCGGTTGCACATCGTCATAACGCAGCGGCAATTCGCCATCGATCAAATCGCCAGTGATGACAATCAGGTCGGGCTCAAGCGCATTGGTTTTTGCCACGACCTCTGCCACCCAGGGGCGTTCATAAAGCTTGCTGATGTGAAGATCGGTAAGCTGGACCAGACGATAGCCTTCAAACCCGTCGGGGAGATCCCGGATGGTGACATCCATTTCCTTGACGTCAGGCACGCGCATCGACTGCGCGACACCAAAGCAGGCAAGTGCGATGGCGGCAAAGGACATGATGGTGCGCAGAACGACCGGGCCATGCACCTTGCGGCGCAGGATCACCCAGCGCAACAGCAAGCCGATCAGGTCATAGGCCAGCTGGAACCACAGCAGGAAGAAGATCACGCCAAAGGCGACATTGACCGCCACCACAACCGGTTGCGGGAATTCCGGCACGAACATGCTGCCAAAGGCAAAACGGGCATAAAGGTGATGTTGCGCGCCAACGACCAGCAACACCCCAAAAGCAATCTTCGCCCAGCGCGGCCAGGCCAGATGGCGCACATGGCGCACCAACACATACAAACAGGCCAGACCAACAAAGACGTGAAACAGAAGCACCGAAAAAACAATCCTTTGGAAACACACAAACCGCGGCGCAATATAGCCGAAACGCCAGCAACAATCGCCGTCAAAGTGACCGATATTCATGAGGGGGCTTCATAGGCCCTATGAGGCGGGTCATGCGGCATCACATTCCATAACGCATGAAACAGTGCGTTGGTTTCGCAATTGATTGCGCAACATCAAAGCCTACACCAAAACAATCACCTAGGATCATTCCAGAGAGTGTTGCGTTGCAAAAGCAGGAGAGCAATACTCGTTGAAATCATCAACCCGGCCTGCCAATGCCCCGCCTTGGTCCGCCCCGATACCGGAGAATGGAATGAAAAGCTTGCGTGCTGTGTTGATCGTGCTTGTGGTGATCGTCGCTGCTGCCGGGGGTGGTTATGCCTATTGGCAGGCACAGCAATCCGAACTCCCTGAATTCATCGCATCGGGCAACGGGCGGATTGAAGCCGAGGAAGTCCGGGTTGCGACCAAATATGCCGGACGGGTCGAAGAAGTTCTGGTCGAAGAAGGTGATCAGGTCACCCGCGGGCAGGTCCTGGCGCGCATGGATACCGCCGAGCTGATGGCAAGCCGTGCGCGCGCCCGTGCAGAGGTCGCAGCCGCCGAACAGGGCATTGCGGAGGCCGAAGCCCAGATCGTGCAGCGCGAAAGCGAGCTTTCCCTGGCCGAGCAGCAGCTTTCGCGCGCCGAAGAGCTTGTGAAAAACAATAACATTTCCCAACAGGAAGTCGATCAGCGCCGTGCAGATCGCGACATTGCCAAGGCGGCGCTCACCGCGGCCAAGGCGCGGCTGACAAGTTCGCGGCTGAATGTCGCCGCCGCCTCGGCCGAGCTTGAAGGCATTGAAGTACAGATTGATGATTCGGTCCTCAAAGCCCCGCGCGACGGCCGGGTGCAATACCGCCTTGCCGAACCGGGTGAGGTTCTGGCCGGTGGTGGTCCGGTGATCACGATGATCGATCTGACCGATGTTTATATGAATGTGTTCCTGCCGACCCGTCAGGCGGGTCTGGCCTTTGTCGGCAACGAAGCACGCATCATCCTTGATGCCGCGCCAAGTGTTGTGATCCCGGCCAAGGTATCGTTCGTTGCCGATGATGCGCAATTCACCCCGCGCGAAGTCGAAACACGGTCCGAGCGCGACAAACTGATGTTTCGGGTCAAGATCCGCATTGATCAGGCACTGTTGTCCGAACATCTGAGACGGGTGAAAACCGGCCTGCCGGGTGAGGCCTATGTCATGCTGGCGGATCATCATAACTGGCCAGATGAATTCACCCCGAATGTGCCCGATGACGCGACCCTGCGTCAGACCGCGCAATAGAGCGCCCCACCATGGTGGACAACACCGACAGCAGCAGTAATCAGATCGCCGTAAGGCTTGAAGGCGTCTCGCACCGGTATGGCAAGGTCGCAGCCCTTGATGGCATCAGCCTTGAAATCCCGGTGGGCCAGACGGTCGGGTTTATCGGCCCGGACGGGGTTGGGAAATCAAGTGCGCTGGCCCTGATATCGGGCGCACGCAAAGTGCAGGATGGAACGGTGGAAACGCTGGGCGGATCGATGACGGATGCCAAGCACCGCAACGCGATCCTGCCGCGCATTGCCTATATGCCCCAGGGGCTTGGCAAGAACCTTTATATGGATCTGACAGTGCGTGAGAACCTTGCGTTTTTCGGCCGCCTGTTTGGTCAGGGCAAGCATGAGCGCGATGAACGCATCGCACGGCTGGTTGAGGCGACCGGGCTTGATCCCTTTACCGAGCGCCCGGCGGGCAAGCTTTCGGGCGGGATGAAGCAGAAGCTTGGGCTTTGTTGCGCGCTGATCCATGACCCGGATATTCTGATTTTGGATGAACCGACCACCGGTGTGGATCCGCTGTCGCGTCAGCAATTCTGGCAACTGATCGATGCGATCCGCCAGACGCAAAACGCGATGACCGTTCTGGTGGCGACGGCCTATATGGATGAAGCCGCGCGCTTTGACCGGTTGATTGCGATGAATGACGGCAAGGTATTGGCGACCGGTACGGCCGATGAAATTCTTGAGCGCACCGGATCGGAAACGCTTGAGGCTGCTTTCATCGCCCTTCTGCCCGAAGAACAGCGCAAAGATCATCATGAACTCAATATCCCGGAACGCACCATTCACGGCGACACGCCAGCGATTGTGGCCGAACATCTGACCAAGAAGTTCGGTGATTTTACCGCCGTTGATGATGTCAGCTTCCGGATTGAAAAAGGCGAGATTTTCGGATTTCTCGGCTCCAACGGTTGTGGCAAGACCACGACCATGAAGATGCTGACCGGGCTTTTGAATGCGTCAGAAGGTACCGCAGAGCTTTTTGGCAAGCCGGTTGATGGCACGGATATCGCGCTGCGCAATCGGGTGGGCTATATGAGCCAGGCCTTTTCGCTCTATTCCGAGCTGACCGTGATGCAGAACCTTGAGCTACATGCGCATCTGTTTCACATCGCGAAAGACAAGATCAAACCAAGGATCGACGAGCTTTCCGAGCGGTTCGGTCTTGGCACCTATCTTGATGATCTGAGTGAACGGTTGCCGCTTGGGGTGCGCCAGCGTTTGTCGCTGGCGGTTGCCATCATTCACAGCCCGGAAATCCTTATTCTGGATGAACCGACATCGGGCGTTGATCCGGTGGCACGTGACGGGTTCTGGGAGCTGCTGATCGAGCTTTCGCGCGATCAGGGCGTAACCATTTTCATCTCCACCCACTTCATGAACGAGGCGGAGCGCTGTGATCGCATCTCGCTCATGCATGCGGGCAAGGTTTTGATCAGCGATACACCAGACGCGATTACCAAGGGGCGTGGCTGTGATACGCTGGAAGAGGCCTTTATCAGCCACCTTGAGGAAGCCGACGGCGCGGATGAACAATCCACACCCGCCCCTGCCCCGGAAGATGCGCTGAACTCAAACAACGGCGATCAGGCCAGCTGGAAACCGGCGCATGCGTCGCTGTTCAGTTTCCGGCGTTTGTGGGCCTATTCCCTGCGTGAAACCATGGAACTGGTCCGCGATCCGATCCGGTTGATGTTTGCCCTGATCGGCACGGCGATCCTGATGCCGGTGTTTGGTTGGGGCATTACGTTTGATGTGGAAAACCTGACCTATGCGGTTTTGGACCGCGATCAGAGTGCGGAAAGCCGGACCTATACCGAGAACCTGTCGGGATCGCGTTATTTCGAGGCGCAAGCACCGCTGACCAGTATTGATGATCTTGAAGCCCGGATGTTGTCGGGTGACATCACGCTGGCGATTGAAATTCCGCCGGGCTTCGGGCGCGATGTCGGCCGGGACGCCAGCCCGGAAATCGGCGCGTTTATTGATGGCTCCATGCCATTTCGCGCCGAGACCATCCATGGCTATGTCGAAGGCATTCACCAGCGGTATCTCAGCGAGCATCTTAAACGCGATGTTGGCAGTTCCGATACCGGCCAGCCGCTCAGGATTGAAACGCGCTATCGCTATAATCAGGATTTCAAAAGCATCTATGCCATGGTGCCGTCGGTGATTGCGCTGTTGCTGGTATTTATCCCCGCCGTGCTGATGGCGGTGGGCGTGGTGCGCGAAAAGGAACTGGGATCGATCACCAACCTTTATGTGACGCCGGTATCCAAGCTTGAGTTTTTGTGGGGCAAGCAATTGCCCTATGTGGTGCTGGGCCTGATCAACTTTTTCCTGATGAGCGCGATGGCGCTGTTCTGGTTTGAGGTGCCGTTGCTGGGCAATGGGCTGACACTGCTGATCGGGGCGACCCTGTTTGTCACCGCCACCACCGGCCTCGGACTTTTGATTTCGTCCTTTACCAACACGCAGATCGCCGCCCTGTTTGGCACGGCGATCGCGACCATGGTGCCGTCTGTGATGTTTTCGGGGATGATGCAGCCGGTTTCCTCGCTCGAAGGGGTATCGGCGCTGATGTCAAAGGCCATTCCGACATCGCATTTCATGTCGATCAGTGTTGGCACCTTCACCAAGGCGCTTGGCTTTGCGGAGCTTTACCCCGAACTGATCAGCCTTCTGATCTTCTTCCCGGCATTGACCGTGCTTTCGATGCTGCTTTTGAAAAAGCAGGAGGTGTAAGGACATGCTTGGCAGACGGATCAGTAATATCTATCGCCTTGGCATCAAGGAGCTTTTCAGCCTCAGACGCGACATGGTGCTGATTGCACTCATCGTCTGGGCGTTTTCCTTTGCGATTTATAACTCGGCGACCGGCTTTTCCCATGACTTGCGGCGCGGCTCGATCGCGATTGCCGATCAGGATGGCTCCGCCCTGTCGCTTCGGATTTCGGACGCGTTTCTGCCGCCGTATTTTCAGGAGCCGGTGCGCATTAACGAGCGCGATATCGATGCGGCAATGAATAGCGGTGAATTTACCTTTGTGCTGGTAATCCCGCCGCAATTTGAGGCCGATGTGGTGTCCGGGCGCGATCCGGAAGTGCAGCTTAACATCGATGCCACCGCGATGATGCAGGCGGGCATTGGTCAAGGCTATATCAGCAATATCATCGCACAGGAGGTCTCAACCTGGCTTGGTGGCAAGTCGGCCTGGGCCGGGCAGAACCAAAGTGAAGCCGCCACCATCATTACGCGCTATGCCTATAACCAGAATGTCCGCAGCGAATGGTTTACCAGCACGATGGAGATCATCAATGCGATCACCATGCTGTCGATCATCCTGTCGGGTGCCGCCCTTATTCGCGAGCGCGAACATGGTACGATTGAGCATTTGCTGGTGATGCCGCTTAACCCCTATGAGATCATGCTGGCGAAAGTCTGGGCCAATGGGCTTGTGATCCTGATGGCCTGCATGCTGTCGATGATTTTTGTCGTCCAGCTGGTGCTTGGCGTGCCGATTGCCGGATCGAAGCTTTTGTTCATGGGCGGGGTGGTGATCTATCTGTTCTTTGCCACGGCCTTGGGCATTTTCCTGGCCACCATGACGCGCTCCATGCCGCAATTTGGCCTGTTGTTCATTCTGGTGGTGTTGCCACTGCGCCTACTTTCTGGGGGCAGCACGCCGCTTGAAAGCATGCCCGAGGAACTTCAAAACATCATGCAGTTCTCCCCCGCAACACATTTCGTCAAATACGCGCAGGCCATCCTGTTTCGCGGCGCTGGCATTGACGTTGTCTGGCCGGAATTCCTGCTGGTGTTTGCGATTGGCGTTGGCTTCTTTGCCTTTAGCGCCATGCGGTTCAGAAAGAGTATCGCGCAGATGCGGTAAGGCATGATCCAGATACACAAAACCCCGCGCGGGAACCCGGCGGGGTGGGAATGGTGGGCCTAACAAGACTCGAACTTGTGACCTCTCGCATGTCAAGCGAACGCTCTAACCAACTGAGCTATAGGCCCCTATGGGTGGGAAAGATGGTGGGCCTAACAAGACTCGAACTTGTGACCTCTCGCATGTCAAGCGAACGCTCTAACCAACTGAGCTATAGGCCCGCAAATCCATCTTTCAGAAGACCAGGGCTTCGTAACCGAAAACCATGATCTGTGCCGTTTGCGTCGGCGAGGCGGTATTTAGCCCAAGGCGGACCTTGGCGCAACCCCAGAAATGGTTTTTTGACAAAAAATGTTCATCAATTCCGTGGCAATTCCCATATGCTAGAGGCTGGAACCTTTTTCATATGGGCTGGAACGTGCTGCGAGCATGGGGCTTGCAAAACAGTTTGCCGACCGACAACAAAATCGGTGCAATCCATATGTAAAAAGCTCTAAGGTGCGAATGAATCGCAGGACGCTAGTCAAGGCTGGTGCCGCGTCGTATGGGATGGACTTTACGAAAGACAATGAACCAGTTGCCTTCGGAAATTACCACAACCGGCCCCGCCACTGTTGTCCTGCCGCCCCGGCAAACCCTGCCGGTGGTGTTTGCCTCCCCGCATTCCGGGCGCCAGTATCCGCAAGACCTGATTGAGCGGGCGCGGATTGGTGCGTTTGAGCTGCGCGCCTCCGAGGATGCCTTTGTCGATCAATTATTCAATGCCGCCCCCAAGCTTGGCGCGCCTTTGCTGTGCGCGACGTTTCCGCGGGCCTATGTTGATGTGAACCGGGCAGCGATGGAGCTTGATCCGCGCATGTTTGATGGCGACCTGCCCGAGGATGACGACATCAATTCGATGCGCGCCCTTTCGGGGCTGGGATCGGTGCCACGTGTGGTCAGCGGCGGGGTCGAGATCTACAAGACCCGCCTGCCCGCCGAAGAAGCGCTTTCACGGATTGATACCTATTACCGGCCCTATCACGGCGCCTTGCAGAAACTGATTGATCAGACGCGGGCGAATTTTGGCTACTGCATTCTTATTGACTGCCATTCGATGCCCGGAGATTCGTGTGATAGCGCAAAAAACCGCGTTGATCTGGTGCTTGGCGATTGCTATGGAAGTTCCTGCCACCCGTCATTGACGCGGTTTGTGGAAGATTGTTTCCGCGATATGGGGTTCTGCCCGTCGCACAATGATCCATATGCCGGGGGTTATTGCACACGCCATTACGGTCGCCCGCGAGAACATGTGCACAGCCTTCAGATCGAGCTTTCGCGCGCGCTTTATATGGATGAAGCAACAATCAGCCCGCATCGTGGATTTGACGTCCTGCGCGACCAGATGACCGATCTGATATCTCGCTTCCATGATCTCGACGGGACCCCGTTCTAATGGCCGATACAATTGAGAACAGCGACGTGTTGAGCGACCTGATCATCCGTGATGCCGAACCCGAAGATTTTGAGCGCATCACCGAGATTTACGGCCACCATGTTTTGCACGGTCTGGCATCGTTTGAAGAGCGCGCCCCGGAAATCGCCGAACTGACATCGCGCTGGCAACATGTGCGCGAACGCGGCCTGCCCTATCTGGTGGCCGATGTTGATGGCCGGGTTGAGGGATTTGCCTATGCCGGGGCCTATCGCACGCGGCCGGCCTATCGCTTTACGGTCGAGGACACGATTTACATCGCCCCCGAAGTCGTCGGCAAAGGTGTGGGCAGTGCGTTGCTTTCGGAACTGATCAAACGGGTCACCGCCCTTGGCTATCGTCAACTGATCGCGGTGATTGGCGACAGCGCCAATGTCGCGTCCATCGGCCTGCATGCGCGGCTGGGCTTTCGGGTGGCGGGAACGCTTCAGTCGGCCGGCTTTAAAATGGGCCGCTGGGTCGATAGCGTGATCATGCAGCGCGGTCTGGGCGACGGGGACAGCGACACCCCTGACGGCAATCCCACGCGCGAGAAATAGGCTTCAAACCGCCCCAAGAGATTTCCAAAGGCGTTGTCATGACATTATCATGCAGCGCCTTTTTTGTGCCTGACCACCAGACTTACCGAGAGTTGATTTGCGCCGCACCATTTAACCAATTCCAAAACACACCATATGCTCAGGGGTTGAACATATGCTTTGCTTTTATGTAATTGGCTGAAATCAGGCAAAAAAGAAGGCCGCCTGTGACAGCGGCCCAAGTCTAGGGAGGAAACGTCCAAGAAACGAGCGACAAGTCGCTCGCCGGAATGCACTGCGTCCTACCGCAGCGCACAAATGGAGATTACTGATTTGCCGGGGAGGACGCAACAGATTTTTGACTATTTTTTTGTCAGAAATATTACTGCTTCTTTTTTGAGCATTATTTTGAGGCATTGACCGTCAAACGCCCGCAATTTTCACATCTCCCGGCTATTTTTTGACCATTGAAGAAAACAGAATGTTCGAAATGGAGCGGAGAATCGGCGCGAATCCGAACAGATTTGAATCGATTTTAGTCTCCTTTTTCTGCCGGATTCCGGATTTTGCCCCCGACAGGGCCGATTAACCAGCCCCTGCCCGATGCCAAAAGCCGTTCGTTCGTCCTCCATTGGCCCGACGCGCCGGACAATTGCGCAGCCGCAGCCACACGACATGGCACGCGCACACGAGGATGGCGCTCCCCAGTACCGATATGATGAGGTTAGCTTGAGTGAGGAGAGTTCAGACAGGAAGACTGAGGACGCCAGCCGAGATCAGGTGTTAGTTGATGCTTTGATCGACAGAGGGCGCATTGGCCGCCGAGGGGCTTGCCATGGCGCTGACCGTGTTGCGGCGCCCGGAATAGGCCTGTGCTACGTCATCATCGCGGTCCCGGCTTTTTTTGGCGTCATACATGCGCTGATCAGCGAGATTGATCAGGTTGTGGGGCAAGGCAATGGCGTCTTTGACGCGCTCGGACAGACCGACGCTTGCTTTTTGCACCTGCCCGTTTTCAAGCTGCGCCAAACCGGGCGCCATGACACGGTCAAGCACCTCAGCAGCGCACGCGGCATCGAGTTCAGGCAGCAGGACCAGGAATTCCTCCCCACCCCAGCGGACAACAAGATCCGAGCGGCGGAAGCGATGGATCAGGTTTTTGCCGACTTCGCCCAGAATGCGGTCACCATAGTCATGACCATAGCGGTCATTGATCTGCTTGAAATCATCAAGATCGATAAAGGCCACTGTGTAAGGCACGCTTTTACGTTGGGCCCCATCGAAACTGACCCGGATCATTTCCATGCCAAAGGCACGGGTGTAGCACCCGGTCAAAGGATCAATCGCGACTTCGTGGGCGGCGGCAATGGTACGGTAAAGCTGGACCAGGGCGGAAACGAGTGCGAGGGGAAGCAAGAACGCCAAAAGCATCTCAAAAGGCACAAACCCGGTCGCAAGGCCGCTTTGCGCGCCAATCGCCAGCAACACCAGAAACGGCAAGGCCAGTAGCCCCGCCTCGACCAGAGTGATCGGCATGATGGCGATCATCATCACCAATCCGATGAGAAGGAAACTGTGCGTGCTGTGCATCCGATCAGATGCCAACGGATCGTAGGCGGCAAACACACACAGAAGACTGGCCGCAACGATCAGCATCAGCATTGGCAGATACGGGAAATGTCGGCGCCAGCGGGCACTGACCGCACGATTTGTGATCACGGCAAGCGCAACACCGGCCACCAGAAGACGCAGAACAAAGGTCTGCGACGACCACATTTCAGAGGTAAAAGCCCCATCCCAGAACGGAACGACGAGCATCATAACAAGAACAAAAAGGGCGGCAAAACGGGCGGAGAGTAGAATCGATTCCTTGCGCCGCAGATGCATGAGTTCTGCATGCCGTGGGGTATAGAGAAAATCCCGATAGCAGCAGTGAAACGTCCTTTGAGACGGGCTGCCATTTCCAAGAGGGCTTGAAACCACGCGAACCGCTCCAACCAGATTTAAATAGACCAGTTTCGGCCCTTTTTATAGCTGGTCCATGGTTCCTTTAATTGGCCGAAGACACAACTATACATTAGGGTGACGCGATGTAACATGAGGGCTGAAATAGAGCTGTAAGACAGCAAGAACCCACTACAAGACATTGATTCGTAAACAAAAAGTTAACACAAAATCCACCACAGATGGCAGCAAAAAAAATTTTGGTCGGGATATTCTACCGCGGGCCGAACCATCCTGCACGTGAGTCCGAATGCCGGAAACTGAAACGGCGCACCGGATTTACGGTGCGCCGTTCAAATTCACCCCAATCACAGGGTGATTATGCAGTGGTATAGATGCGTGGTCGCCCCTATCCCGATCAGCCCCAAAGTTCGCGATCAGGCAGCCCCATGACGCCATTCTTGAACGTCAGGGCATGATCACGGTCCTTGGCCATCCAGATCGGACCGTCGAGATCGACAATGCGCGACATGGCACCGGTAATCATTGCAGGCGCCATGGCAAGAGACGTTCCGACCATGCAGCCGGTCATCAGTTGCATGCCGGACTTTGATGCGGCCTCTGCCAGTTCGAGCGCGCCGGTCAGACCACCGGTCTTGTCGAGCTTGATGTTGATCATGTCATAGAGATTTGCCAGACGCGGAATGTCGGCCAATGTATGAACAGACTCATCGGCACAGAGCAGCACCGGGCAATCAATATCGATCAGGCCATCATCCTGCCCGGCAGGCAGCGGCTGTTCGATCATTTCAACACCCAAACCATCAAGTTCGGCGCCGATATCTTCGAGCAGATCAAGTGACCAGGCTTCGTTGGCATCGACAATGATGCGCGCCTTGGGAGAGCCTTCGCGCACCGCACGGACCGACTCAACAACGTTTTCGCCATTGAGCTTGACCTTGAGCAGCGGCGCATGGGCGATCTTGCGGGCAGCTTCGCGCATATTGTCCGGGGTGTCGATCGACAGCGTTTCGGCCGTGATCAATCCTTCCGGGGCCTTATGCCCGATCAATTCCCACACACGACGGCCCATACGTTTGGCTTCAAGGTCCCAATAGGCACAGTCAACGGCGTTACGCGCAGCACCGGCCTTCATGGCATCCTGAAGTTCCTTGCGGGTCATGCCACGGTCAAGGGCGTCAGCCTGTGCTTCGATGTCGGCAATGACACCTTCGACCGTTTCATTATACCGGGCATAGGGAACGCATTCCCCATACCCGGTATGGGTGCCGTCGCTCAAGCTCACCTTGACCACATGTGCCTCGGTCCGGGCCCCGCGCGAGATTTTGAAAACCTGTGCGAGGGGGAAGACTTCGGAAATCACAGTGAGTTTTGGCAACTTAGATCTCCTGGAGCTTGTCGACCAGCGGGGCAACACCGGTACGAACCGGGTCAACAGCCGGAAGACCGAATTCGGCTTCGATGTCGGCCAGAAGCTTGGTCGCAGCGGCATCGTGAAGCGCCTTGGTGTTGACGGCAAAACCAACAACCTTGCAATTCGGGTTGGTCAGTTTGGCGTGCTGCAGGTTGACTTCAAGGCAAGTCTTGAGATCCGGCAGCTTGTAACCCGGCAGACCGCGCATGTGCGTACGGGTCGGTTCGTGGCAAACCACAAGTGCATCGGGCTGCGAACCATGGATCAGGCCCATGGACACACCAGCAAACGATGCGTGGAACAGGCTGCCCTGCCCTTCCATGACGTCCCAGTGATCGGCGTCATTGGCCGGTGCAATGGTTTCAACGGCGCCCGAGATGAAGTCGGAAATCACGGCGTCAACCGAGATGCCTTCGCCGGCGATGAAGATACCGGTCTGGCCGGTTGCGCGGAAATCGGACTTGATGCCGCGGTTTTTGAATTCGGCGTCGATCGCAAGGGCGGTGTACATTTTACCAACCGAGCAGTCGGTACCGACTGCCAGAACGCGCTTGCCCGAGCGTTTTTCACCATTACCGACCGGCACTTTCCCGTCGAAGTGACGAACGTCAAACAGGCTGACACCTTTGGCCTTGGCCGCATCGACCAGTTCCGGAATGGTCGAAAGACGGGTGTGCAGACCGTTGGCGATGTCCATGCCGGCATCGATTGCAGCCAGCAGGGTTTCCATCCATGCCGGGCCGATGATGCCGCCACGGTTGGCAACGCCGAGTACCAGGGTTTTAACGCCTGCGGCCTTTGCTTCGGCAATCGACATTTCCGGCAGGCCGAGGTCGGCCTTGCAGTCCGGCAGGCTCAGCTGACCGACGCACCATTCCGGGCGCCACTGCTTGATACCGATAGCGGTTTTTGCGGCCAGTTCGTCCGGCGCGTCACCAAGAAACATAAGATACGGATGTGCGATTTTCATAATACCTCCTTGACCAGCATCCAAACGCTGCTCTTAATATTGTGGCGTGACTATAGCGCAATCTGGTAGGATCGTTCCAGAGATATGAAACGATATCTTCGACGATCACACCAAAACTTCGCCTATAATTCTAAAAAACACGACAACGACGAAATTAAATACAATAGTCTTCGAAGACCAACATCCTTTCTTGTGAATTTGTTCGGGAATGGCCCGAAAAACGCAAGAAAATGCAATTTTGAAGGACTGGCGTGAAAGCGCCCGACTACACATGAGCACCGATCTCAAGACGTGGCTATCCGAGCGAAAAATCGAAGAAGTCGAATGCATTGTTCCGGACATGTCCGGCGTTGCCCGCGGCAAGGTTCTTCCGACACAGAAGTTTCTGAAGGGTCTGGAGGCCAAAAGCCTTGCCATCCCCGAAGCAATTTTCTGCCTGACGGTGACCGGCGGCTACCCGGAGGAAACCGATGCATTCCTTGACCCGGCCGAGAAGGACGTGGCCATGGTGCCCGACCCGGACACCGTGCGCGTTGTGCCCTGGTACGAGGAGCCAACGGCCCAGATCATCTGCGACTGTTTCCATTTTTCCGGCGAAGAAGTTTCAACGTCCCCGCGCGGCGTGCTGAAGCGTGTTCTCAAGGCTTTTGAAGAACGCGGCATGAAGCCCGTGATTGCGCCGGAACTTGAATTTTATCTGGTGGCAAAGAACACCGATCCCGATAACCCGCTGGAGCCGCCGATTGGCCGTTCGGGCCGTCCGGAACGCGCATCGAACGCCTTTGGCATTGATGCGATCAACGAGTTCGATCCGCTGATCGAGGACCTGTATGACTATTGCGAGGCCATGAATATCGATGCCGATACCATGAGCCACGAATCGGGTCCGGCCCAGCTTGAAATGAACTTCAACCATGGCGACCCGCTAGAGCTGGCCGATCAGGCCTTCCTGTTCAAACGCACGCTGCGTGAAACGGCACTCAAGCATGGTGTCTATGGCACGTTCATGGCCAAGCCGATGGGCAACCTGCCGGGCAGCTCGATGCATATTCACCAGAGTCTGCTGGACCTTGAAACCGGCAAGAACCTGTTTGCTGATGCAGACGGGGAAAACTCCAAACTGTTCCTGAACTATATCGGTGGTCTGCAGCGTTATCTGCCCGCCGCCATGCCGCTTCTGGCGCCCAACATGAACAGTTATCGCCGTCTGCAGCCTTGGTCGGATGCGCCGATCAACATGCATTGGTCGCTTGATAACCGCACGGTCGGTCTGCGCCAGCCAAACGGCCCGCCCGCCGCACGCCGGGTTGAAAACCGCCTGCCGGGGGCCGATGCCAACCCGTATCTGGCGGTTGCAGCATCATTGGCCTGTGGTCTTTTGGGGATTCTCGAAGAAGTCGACGCCACCGCCCCGATCGAAGGATCGGGTTATGATCGTGCGCATTCCCTGCCCCGTCACATCCACGAGGCGCTTGCGAAATTCCATCGCTGCAAGCCGCTCAAGGAGCTTCTGGGCGAGGAATTCGCCGCAGCGGTTCTGGCCGTCAAGGAAGCAGAATGGGATGCCTATCAGACCGTCATCAGCGCGTGGGAGCGTGAGCACCTGCTGCTGAACGTGTAAGACTCCGATTTTGAATTTTGCGCCGGGTATTGTCGCCCGGCGCAAGAATGTTGCATGTTAAATGCACAAATTTCTACTTGATGCGAAAAATGCACATTTTTCCATCTTGTATTTGACAATATCCTGAAGCATTCGAAGGATATTGGAATTATCTCCGGGTTCTGGGAGACCAAACAACAGAACCGTAAACTTTCAAACGCTGCCACATGGGAGGCTCAGCGAAATGAAATCTCTTCTTAAAACATCAAGCCTTGCTGTGCTTGCAACTGCCATTGCCGGTTTTGCAACCAGCGCATCGGCACAGGAAGTTCTCAACATCTATAACTGGTCGGATTATATCGGCGAGGAAACGGTTGCGAACTTCGAAAAGGAATTCGGCGTCAAGGTCAACTATGACGTTTACGACAGCAACCAGCTTGTCGAAGCCAAGCTTCTGGCGGGCAATTCCGGCTATGACATTGTGGTTCCGACCCTTGCCGATGCCGAACGCCTGATCAAGGCCAAGCTTTTCCAGCCGATCGACAAATCCAAACTGTCGAACTATGGCAACCTGGACCCGATCATTCTTGAGCAGCAGGCCAAGTATGATCCGGAAAACACCTATGCGGTTCCGTATTTCTGGGGCACCAACGGCTTTGGCTATAACGTTGCCAAGATCAAGGAAGTTCTGGGTGACGACGCACCGGTCGATAGCTGGGCGATGATCTTTGATCCGGAATATGCCGAAAAGCTGTCGTCTTGCGGCCTGTCGCTTCTGGATGATCCGGGCGAGATTGTTCCGCTTGTGAACTTCTATCTCGGCAATGTGCCGGACGGCGAGCCGACCAAGGAATCGATCGAAAGCGCCTTTGCGCAGCTTGAGAAGATCCGCCCGCATGTGACCTATTTCCATAGCTCGCAATACATCAATGACCTTGCAAACGGAAACACCTGTATTTCTGTTGGCTGGTCGGGCGATGTCGGCATGGCAGCCCTTCGCGCAGAAGAAGCCGGCAACGGCAACGAGATCAAGTATGTCATTCCGAAAGAAGGCACGCTGATCTGGTTCGATGCGATGATGATCCCGGAAGATGCACCGAACCCGGAACTGGCACACAAGTTCATCGACTATGTGCTGCGTCCGGACGTCGAAGCTGAAATCGCAAACTATGTTGCTTATGCGACCCCGAACCTTGCTGCGATGGAACTGGTAGACCCGTTCCTTCTCGAAGACGAGGGCATCTACCCGCCGCAGGAAGTCAAAGAACGCCTGAAGTCCAAAGTTGAGCCGGGCGGTCGCCTTCTGCGGACCCGTACCCGTATGTGGACGAAGCTTAAAACCGGTCAGTAAGCAATCCTAACGGATTGTGATCCCTGATCTTTGCGAAGGGCGCGACATAGTTCGCGCCCTTTTGCTACTCGCGTCTGCCCGCCAGTGACTCGTGCTCAACGGCATCAAGCAGCTGCAAATCACGCCATTTCAGCACCGGCGAATCCGCGCCAGATTGCACATTTTCTGAACACCACATGCCGTTTTCCTGCCAATTTAGGCATCAAATGGCGATTGTTGTTCAAAATATCGCACACCCCTCTTTACAGATTGCAGAATTGCTTCATCCTGCTATCAGGAAGAACCGACCTTCTTCAGCAGTGCCGCAACATCAAACGATTGCGCACCAGGTCATCAGGGGCTGACGTCTGATTTAATCGGTTCATCTTGACATTGAACAAGGGGAGAATGCTGGTGTCAGAGGCGGTTTTGGAGCATGTGCACGAGGATGTGCACAAGACGCAACCTTGGAACAATCCGGACGCGGTTCCCTATATCCGCTTTGAGAATGTGACCAAGAAATTCGGCGACTTCTATGCCGTCGACGATGTTTCCCTTGATATTTACCGTCATGAATTGTTTGCCCTTCTGGGCGGATCGGGCTGCGGCAAAACGACACTTTTGCGTATGCTCGCCGGGTTCGAAGAACCGACATCGGGCAAGATTTATATCGATGGTGTCGATATGGCGGGTGTTCCGGCCTATGAACGCCCGACCAACATGATGTTCCAGTCCTATGCCCTGTTCCCGCATATGAGTGTCGAGCAGAATGTGGCATTCGGCCTTGTGCAGGATGGTGTATCGCGCAGCGAGACCAAGGAACTGGTGGCCGAGATGCTCGGCCTTGTGCAAATGAGCAAATTTGCCAAACGAAAGCCCCATCAGCTTTCGGGTGGTCAGCGCCAGCGTGTTGCGCTTGCACGGTCGCTGGTCAAACGGCCAAAGGTACTGTTGCTTGATGAGCCGCTGGGCGCGCTGGACAAAAAACTGCGCGAACAGACCCAGTTCGAGCTGGTAAATATCCAGGAAAAGGTCGGCACCACCTTTGTCATGGTGACCCATGACCAGGAAGAAGCCATGACCATGGCATCGCGCATTGCCGTGATGAATGAAGGGGTAATCAACCAGACCGGCACCCCGTTTGAGCTTTATGAATATCCCAACAGCCGCTACACCGCGAACTTCCTTGGTCAGGTCAACCTGCTTGAAGGTGTCCTGATTGATGACGATGAAAAATATGCCGTCATCAAATCCGAAGAAGCCGGCTGCGACATCTATATTGATCATGCCGTTCAGGGCCATCAGGGCATGACATTCTGGGCAGCCCTTCGCCCCGAGCGCCTGCGCATCACCAAGGAAGCCCCAACGGACGCCAAATACAATTGCGTGTCAGGCAAGGTTGAAGAGATCGGCTATCTTGGCGGTATTTCGACCTATCACGTGCGCCTTGAGGGCGGCAAACGCATCAAGGTGACCGAGCCGAACTCGACCCGCCAGATCGAGCCCCGCTATACGTGGGAAGACACGGTTTGGGTATCGTGGGAGGCCGGGGCTGCTTCGGTTCTGAACAAATGAGCAGTGACAAGCTAAGCTTAAAACAAAAATTTGATCGCTGGATGATCAAACATGGCCGGGTGCTGGTGATCGGCATTCCGTATTTCTGGCTGTTTTTGTTCTTCCTTGTGCCGTTCCTGATCGTTCTCAAGATCAGCTTTTCCATGGCCGAATATGCGCAGCCGCCCTATACGCCGCTGTTTGCCTGGATCGAAGAAGGCATCACGATCACATTGAATTTCGGGAACTACCTGTTCCTTTTATCTGACAGTCTGTATGCCACGGCCTATCTCAATTCGATCCGGATTGCGGCGATTTCAACCATCATCACACTTCTGATCGGCTATCCGATGGCCTATGGCATTGCGCGTGCCCAAGGATCGATGCGCAGTGTGCTTTTGATGCTTGTGATCCTGCCGTTCTGGACCAGCTTTCTGATCCGTGTTTATGCCTGGATCGGTATTCTGGACCGTGAAGGATTGATCAACGCATTCCTGCTGTGGACCGGGATTATTTCCGAGCCGCTGATCATGCGTCAGACCGAATTCGCGGTTTATGTCGGGATTGTTTACACCTACCTGCCCTTCATGATCCTGCCGCTGTATTCGACGCTGGAAAAAATGGATGTCAGTCTGGTGGAAGCCGCCCTTGATCTGGGCTGCAAGCCCTGGCAGGCGTTCGCCAAGATCACCTTGCCGCTTTCGATGCCGGGCATTCTGGCCGGATCGCTTTTGGTGTTTATTCCAGCCGTTGGCGAGTTCGTCATTCCGGAGCTTCTCGGTGGTCCGAACACGCTCATGATTGGTCGAACATTGTGGAACGAGTTCTTTGCCAACCGTGACTGGCCGATCGCATCGGCTGTGGCGATTGCGATGCTGATCTTCCTTGTCGTGCCGATCATGTGGTTCCAGCATATCCAGACCAAGCAGGAGGAAGGCCAGCAATGAGCAACAAACGTTCAACCTTCCTGATTTCGGCGCTGGTATTCGGCTTTGCCTTTTTGTATGTGCCGATCCTGCTTGTCATCATCTATTCCTTTAACGAGGGCAAGCTGGTGACGGTCTGGGCGGGCTTTTCGACCAAGTGGTATGTGTCGCTGTTTTCCAATGACGGCATGATCGATGCCGCGTGGAACAGCCTGCGGATCGGGGTTATGTCGGCCACACTTGCCCTTGCCTTGGGCACACCGGCCGGTCTCGTGATGTCACGTTTTGGCCGGTTCAAGGGACGTACCCTGTTTTCAGGGATGATTGCCGCCCCGCTGGTGATGCCCGAAGTCATTACCGGTCTGTCCTTGCTGCTACTGTTTGTGACACTTGAACAAATGATTGGCTGGCCTGCGGGCCGTGGTCTTTCGACGATTACGATTGCACATACGACCTTCTGTGCGGCCTATGTTGCGGTTGTCGTGCAATCGCGCCTGTCAGGCATGGATACTTCGGTCGAGGAAGCGGCAATGGATCTGGGTGCCAAGCCCGCCAAGATTTTCTTTGTCATCACGCTTCCGATGATCCTGCCGGCCCTGCTGGCCGGGTGGTTGCTGTCCTTTACGCTGTCGCTTGATGATCTGGTGATTGCAAGCTTTGTCGCCGGTCCGGGCTCCACCACCCTGCCGATGAAGGTGTTCTCGTCGGTGCGTCTGGGTGTCTCGCCCGAGATCAATGCGCTTGCGACCCTGATCATTCTGGCCGTGTCGGTGATGATCATCATCGCCAGCCTGATGATCCTTAGGTCCGAGCGGATGCGCAGCCGGGCGTCATCAGGCGTGGATGCCTGATCCCCGGTAAACCACACATCGATCAAACAAAAAAGCAGCGCAGGACACATCATCCGGCGCTGCTTTTCTTTTAAACATGGTCTTGTCTGATCAGACGTCCTGTTCGATGGCCTGGCGCATCATTTCGCGGCAATGCATGCCCGGTGCGGAAACCTGCCAATAGGACACAACGGCTTCCTCGGCGGCTTCTTCGAAATCAATGATCAGATTGTTAAGCGCGTTCTGTTCCATCAGCTTTTTGACCCGGTCTGGCAGTTGCGACATCTGCCACAGTCCCAGAACCAGCGCATAGGACGACCGCATCAGCTTGCTGGCATCATCGGGCGTGATTTCATAAAGCTCGGCCAGGGCATCGGCAGTCCGTTTTACCATGGATGCAAGGAAGCGGCGTTGATTGACGACCATTTCATCGTCGGAGCCGGATTCCAGAACACCTTGTGCCAGTGAGGCCAGATGCAAAAACTTGTCGTTCTTGACCAGAAATTGAACGAACTGACGGGCGACACGGGTTGAATCCCGTTCTTCTGGCCGACGCAGCGCTTCCTGATCAATGACATCGAGATTATTCTCAAACCACTCTTTCTGGAAGTGGCGCAGCACCTCAAGGAACAATGCTTCCTTGCTTGAGAAATAAAGATACAGCGTGCCTTTGGCGAGATTGGCCTTGCGCGCAACTTCAGCGGCCGATGGTAATGTGCCATCACCTTCCATGTAGAGCTTGCGGGCGGCATCCAGAATGTCTGCACGGCGTTTTAGTTTCTGCTCGTGACTACGAGCACGAACAAGATTGTCTTGTTCCATTTGGTTAGCTTCCCCCAACGTATTTTCCCCGCACATATTATTGCATTTTAATTCACCTAAAAGTCAAACTGCGGGTTTGGAATAAATGGATAAAATTCATGAACCATTGAAAATTCATGCGTTTTTCCGACCAAACACCTACGGAAATAGATGAATATCGGTCACATACTATCAATCCACAGATGGCATTCTGAACAAATTCCCCGATTTCGTACAGTTTTCCACCCGATTCGCACCCCATCACCCCCAAAGGGATAATGCCCCGGCGCCAATCAGTATGGTGCGCCCGGCACAGTTCCGTATCGTGAAATAAACAGGCTGCCCGATTTGAACTACCCGATTTAAACCGGCAATTCGGTGGTGCGTTTGACTTCGCGCAGTGTGATGACGGTCTGAACCCGTTCAACACCGGGAAGCTGGGTCAGCACTTCGCTGTGGATGCGCTCGTAATCGGCCGTGTCGCTATAGACGACATGGACGAGATAGTCGCTTTGCCCGGCCAGCAAATAACATTCGACAACTTCGGGCACCTTTTGAATTTCCTTTTCAAAGGTTTCAAGTGCCTCGCGGGTCTGGCGGGTGATTGCGATATTGACGAATGCGTTGCCCGGCTTTCCGATCCGTGCCGGATTGAGAAGCATGGTGTAGTGATCAATGAAACCGGCTTCTTCGAGAAGCCGCACACGCCGCAGGCAGGCAGAGGCCGAAAGGTTTACCTTTTCAGCGAGTTCCGCATTGCTGATGCGACCGTCTTTCTGCAGCAACCGCAGAATCATCCGATCTCGTTCGTCCATCTCCATTCGAACAATCCTCCGACGTCATCGTCTTTCTGTTGAATTATCTAGCAATGATACCATCAAACCCCCCTTGAATTGAAGATTAATTGCCCAATTTTTAGGGTATCATTCAAGAATAATAACAAAAGAGGCGGTAGCACGCTCTAACCGCCCGGGAATCCCCGGAAACGCCGTGGAGTTCCCCCGATTGCCACCATTTTCGTCGGGAGAAAACGACATGCTGATTGGTGTTCCAAAAGAGATCAAAAACCACGAATATCGCGTCGGCCTGACGCCAAGCTCGGTCCGCGAACTTGTTGCCCATGGCCATGCGGTTCAGGTTGAAACCATGGCGGGTGCCGGTGTCGGCTTTGCCGATGAGGATTACGTCGCCGCCGGTGCGACGATTGCCGGTGCGGCGTCTGACATCTTTGCCAGTGCAGAAATGGTCATCAAGGTCAAGGAACCGCAGAAAGTCGAGTATGAGCAACTCCGCCCCGGTCAGTTGCTGTTTACCTATTTGCATCTGGCCCCCGACCCGGACCAGACGGCTGGTCTGATCAAGTCGGGCGTCACCGCGATTGCCTATGAAACCGTGACGGATCGATCCGGTGGCCTGCCGCTTCTGGCGCCGATGTCGGAAGTAGCCGGTCGCATGGCGCCACAGGTCGGGGCTGCAGCTCTTCAGAAAGCCAATGGCGGACGGGGCATGTTGCTGGGCGGTGTGCCCGGTGTGGCACCGGCCAAGGTCGTTGTGATTGGCGGCGGTGTTGTCGGCACCAATGCCGCACGCATTGCCGCAGGCATGGGCGCAGACGTGATCATTCTTGATAAGAACGTCAAACGCCTGACTTATCTGGATGATCTTTATGGCCCGCGCATCAAGACGCAATACGCCACCATCGATGATACCGAGGCGCTTGTGCTTGAGGCCGACATGGTGGTTGGGGCGGTGCTTGTGCCAGGTGCTGCTGCCCCCAAACTGATCAAGAAAGAGCAGCTGTCACGCATGAAACCGGGATCGGTGATTGTCGATGTCGCCATTGATCAGGGCGGTTGTTTTGAAACGTCCAAGGCAACCACCCATGCCGATCCGACCTATATCGTCGATGACGTCGTGCATTATTGTGTTGCCAATATGCCCGGTGCCGTCGCACGCACATCGACCTTTGCGCTCAATAACGCCACCCTGCCCTTTGCGTTAGCACTTGCCGACAAGGGCTGGAAAAAAGCCTGTCAGGATGATCCGCATCTGGCTGCGGGACTTAACGTCCATGATGGCAAGATCACCTATAAGGCCGTTGCCGATGCGCTGGGTTATGATCATTTGCCGCTGGAAAGCGCGCTGGCCTGAAGGCCCACGACCAGATCATGAAAAAGGGCGCCAGTTGGCGCCCTTATACATTGAGAGGCACGAACATTTGGTATGATGTTCGTGCCTCTTTTCATTTGGGAGCCTGCGTATACGCAGGCTCCCGGATCCGTG
>NZ_JBSWYV010000014.1:0-104288 GCF_056161285.1 Thalassospira sp. ABL2_045
GGATCCGGGAGCCTGCGTATACGCAGGCTCCCAAATGAAAAGAGGCACGAACATCATACCAAATGTTCGTGCCTCTCAATGTATAAGGGCGGAAGAGACGCCAAGCGCGACCGATCCACTGAACGGTATCGAAATTACCAGTTACGTCATAGACAATACCACTCATCTACGCACCAAAGAAGATGGGCGCATGATCAATTTGTTCTTCGATGCGAACAACCATGGGATACTCAATCCGCTTACGCAGGTATCTTACGCGCCGGTCAATTTCGCGCAGGCATTTTGCCATAGATTTAATCCCCGTTTTCCGAACGGTCCTCATTGCGGGCTGCCCAATGGACATGGCCACGGTTTCCGCCGTTCCTTTTTCCAAAGGAGGTCTAGTTCGGATTTAAGGGCATTGAGCCCTTTGGGAGTGATGTAAATCGGTCTGTCCATGGACTGCGTTTTAGCGCAACTATCGATGTTCGAAAAGATGCAATGAAAACGCGGCTGGCAGGGCGGTGTGATTGCGGCAGAGGCTAAAGACTTTGACGATAACGGGCTTCCATTTCCGATTGGGTTTCGGTTGGTCCATCAGTGTTCATCTGGTCCCTGAGCATTTGCCCCATGGTCGGGAGTTCTGAACGGTCAATAATGGCGTCGGCTGACCACAGCGCGGATCGCATGAACGCCTTGGCGCAATGCAGAAACGCACATGTTACCGTGATGCTCAGGACAGAACGTGGCGCGATATCATTTTCGGCGAAGCGCGCGCAAATTTCAGGGGCAGTCACCAGCTCTGCCGTTCCACGGATGCGCAGGGTTTCATTGACGCCGGGGATCATGAAAAGCAGGGCAATTTGCGGGTTTTCGGCAAGGTTTCCCAGATTGTCCAAGCGGTTGTTGCCGGGACGGTCAGGCAGGATAAGGGTGTTGTCGTCTTGGATATAGACAAAGCCCGGTAGTCCCCCGCGCGGACTTAAGTCCGGCGCTGCATCTGGTGTCGCTGTTGACAGAATGCAAAAGGGCGAAAGCGAGATGAATTTCTTGCAATGGATATCAAGCTTTTCAAGCTCTTTTGCCTTTGCCCGTGCACCAGCCTCGGGATAGTGCGACAGGATTTGAGAACGCAGTTTGTCCGCTGACGACATCTGGGCGCTTCCTTTGTTCTAAAAGTAATATTTAACAATGTCTTGGAACTTCATCCCTGACAACAGATGAACTCGGGATTCGTTCATTAAAAGATCAAATTATTTTCACAATCACAGACATGTCTTACGGATACAAAACGCAGCGACAAGCAAAACTTGTCGCTGCGTTCACCGATCATGATCGATCAAAACCGAACCTGATCAGGCAGCCTTTGCCGTACTGCGTAACTCCCGGTCATCAATCGGCATATGGACCAGGGCGGCAAAGACACCAAGTGCAACCGAAACCCACCAGACGGCATCGAAATTACCGGTCATGTCATAAACAATCCCGCCCATCCAGGCGCCAAAGAACGCACCGATCTGATGGCTGAGCATGACGATGCCAAACAGGGTGGCCATATAGCGCGGGCCAAAGACCTGTGCGATCAGGCCACTGGTCAGCGGCACGGTCGACAGCCAAAGCGCGCCCATGGTGGCCGAGAACAGCAAGATGGTTTCTGATGTTTTCGGCGCAAAGATAAAGATCAGAAGGACGACAGCGCGCATGCCGTAAATAAACGACAGGCCGTATTTCTTGCGCCATTTGCCGCCGGCCCAACCCGACGTAAGGGTGCCGATAATGTTAAACAGGCCGATCAAGGCCAGACCTTCGGCGGCAACCGAACGCGGCAGGCCGCAAAGCTCGGTAAAGGTCGGCAAGTGGGTGGCAATCACCGCGATATGGAAACCGCAGACAAAGAACCCGGCATTGAGCAACACAAAGCCGCGATGTTTGCGGGCTTCGTGAAATGCGGCCATCAGGCCTTGCGGACCAAGGTCGGGGGTGGCGGTCGGGCTATTGCCTTCGGCCTTGCCGGTCATGGCAAAAGCGGCCGGGACGATCAGCATCGAAATACCCGCAAGGATCACCAGTGCGGCGACATAGCCAAGCGAACTGTTCAGTGCCTGCGTGGTTGGTGCCATCACCAACTGCCCAACCGATCCCCCGGCCGATGCGAGACCCAGTGCGAAGCTTCGCTTTTCCGCGCTGAATACCCGACTGATGGCGGCCAGAACAATCGGGAAGCTTGTTGCGCCGACCCCGGTACCGATCAGGAAGCCTGCGGTGAAATGCAACTCACCGGGTGATTGCGACGTGCCCATCATATAAAGGCCAAGGCCATACAGAACCGCCCCGCCAATCAGGGTGCGGGTGGTGCCAAAACGGTCGGCAAGCGCGCCAGCAATCGGGGCGGAAATGCCCCACATCAGGTTCTGAATGGCAAAGGCCAGACCAAAGGTGGCCGCGTTCCAGCCGGTGTCATTGAGCATATCGGGGATAAACAGGCCAAGCGACTGGCGCACCCCAAGATTGAGTGACAGAACAAGGCAACCTGAAAGCAGGACCAGCCACGGGAACCATTTGGTGGCACGTAACAGCGCCATGCGGGCAGGGCTTTGAGTGGGGCTCATGATGACATTTCTCCGGCAGGCTATTTGTTTTATTGGTGGCGATATTGAACGCGTTGGTGGCATGCGTCCAATTCATTCCGATTATGATGCTGATAACACTTGTGCATGATCAATGTTGGATATTTTATCCGCCGCAATCACGAGTTCGCCAACCTTGTCGATAATGTCATCAAGATCAGAGCTTGAGGCGGG
Organism: Thalassospira sp. ABL2_045; assembly: GCF_056161285.1. Classification (NCBI taxonomy): domain Bacteria; kingdom Pseudomonadati; phylum Pseudomonadota; class Alphaproteobacteria; order Rhodospirillales; family Thalassospiraceae; genus Thalassospira; species Thalassospira sp. ABL2_045. Next base: position 2,781 of record NZ_JBSWYV010000014.1, read on the forward strand.
CCGGATCAGCGTGATGGCCATGCCCCAGTTCATGCCGGGAATATCAAGAACCTTGATCCGGTCACGGGCTGGACTGTGCAGACAAAAGCGTCGCGCCATGATGCCGTAGCCCGCCCCGGCCGCGATCATTTCTATCTGCAATTCAAGAGCGGAAACTTCCAGAACCGAGGTGAATTCAACACCGTTTCGATGTGCCCATGCATTGCCAAGGGCACGGAACATGCAACCTTCGGGCATCAGGATGAGCGGATTTTGGGCGAGCTCGGCGATATCTTTCGGGTGGAGGTGATCCGTGTTGGGGCCGATGGCAACGATTTCATCATCAAGCAGTTTTTGCGCCGACAGACTTGCCGGAAGATCGCGGCTATGCATCCCGCCAACACTGCTGTTTGGCCCTTCCAACGACAGCATGGCATCAATTTCGCCCCGGCGCAGAAGCGGAAGGAGTTCCACCGACCAGCCCATTTTGACCGACAGCGACATATCCGGGAAAGCCTGATGCAGGGCGCGCAGTTCGTTGGCGGCCAGAAGCGGTGCCGCCCCGTGACTAAGGCCCAGCCGGAACGGGCCATGGCGTTTGGCGTTGCCGGCAACGGAATCACTGAACCCATCAAGCCGACGCAAAAGGTCTCGCGCCTCGGTCAGCGCCCGGTGCCCCGCGATGGTGGGTTGCAATGGTTTGGTTGTGCGATCAAACAGGCTTTTGCCAATGCGTTCTTCAAGGCGCTGGATCCGGCGGGTCACGGCGGGTTGGGTCAGGCCAAGATGATCCGCCGCACCGTGAAAGGATTGCGCGTCGGCAACGGCGATAAGGGTTTCAAGCTCGCGGGTGTCCATGGGGCTGTCCTGATCATTCCGGGATCAGGCGATTGTCCGGCAAACCGATCGGTCATGCAAGAAATCTATTATTTTTAGGTAGTCGATGCATTCTATGCATTGGCGGTGGCTTGTGCGCCTTTTCGTTTTGCCTTGAACGCCGTTGCCGCCGCCGTGTAGCCACCTTCGCCGCCATCCAGAAAATGGAAATGGGCATCGCTGGTGATGGAGGGTACGATGCAGGTCATGATGGCGCTGCGTTGGCGATGGGTGCCGAAATGAACCGCACCGTCCAGTTCTGCTGCGTGCAGATGGGCTTCGACTTCTTCGGCGCGCGCCTTGCTGCAATTCACCGTCATCCACAGCCCGTCGCCAAATTTGCGAAAGTCGGTGTTATAGCCGGTGTAATCGCGGTAACGCCTTGGATCAAACGCGCCCAGTTTCCAGCCGGTTTTCATCAGGATGGCCGCAATCAGGGCGATATAAAGCGCCTTGAGCCAGGCCTTGATATAGCCGCCTTCGTTATGTTTGGTCGCCTCGGCTTCAAGATGCAGACCGGGTGGCGGGAAAGCGACATCGGGACCGCTTGCCGGGATCGGGCTGCTTTTGCGCGGGCTGTCATCGAGGATGGCAAAAAGCCCGCTGACCGTGGCATCAAACCGGGCGCGGTCATCGCGCGGGGCCACAATGATTGACAGGATCACATCCGCGCCATCAGCCCGGATCGGTGACCAGCGACAGGACAGCCCGGTCAGGTCCGGGCGACTGCCGGGCGGAGCCGGGTCAATCAGGTTGTTGCCCTGTTTCATCTGGTCTTCGGCCCATTGCATGCCGCCACCGGCGAACATGGCATAGGATACCGGATCGGATACCGCGTAGCGGGCAACGCGGACATCGTGGTTTGCCGCGCGGATATCAGAAATCCGGACCAGACCGACGCGGAGTTCAAGGCCCAGCGTTTCAACCGCCCAGGTGGCGGTGGCGGCCATGGCATCGCGCACGGCATCGATCCGGTCTGGCGCGCAGGCAAAGCTTGCCCCGTCGCCGCCAAACAGAAACGGATAATCCGAATGGCCAAGCGCGTTGCTGACCGCGCAAATGACCGACGCCCCGACCATATTGACGTCCTTGTAGCGGCCGGCCTCAACCGCCTTGGTCGATCCGATGACATCAGACGTGCCCACCCACCAGTCATCGGGCAGGCCATGATAGACGCTGCCATCAAGGACTTTGCCGAAATCGTCAAAGGTGGGAATGTCGAGATAAAAGTTGGTCACATCGGTCTCGCAATTGCGCGGAATGGCGGCGGAAAACGACAGACCCGGCCCGCGATCAATAATGCGGCGGCGGTGCGTCGTCTTCCGGTGCTGTACGCAGGAAATCGATCATGCGTTTAATATCAGACGTCATTAATTTGTTCTGACGTTCCAGCACATCAATGCGATCCCACTGGGATTTGATCATGTCAGACAGGTCGCTGACGATGGTTTCCATATGGGCAAGCTGTGTTTCAAGCTCGGTAACGCGGCTGTCGATTTCTTCGTGGCTCATGACTTCGATCTTTTGAAAATGGTGTCATTCGGGATGTATGCCGTCACTTGCGGTCTGCGCAAGCCTGTGGCACCACTGCCCGGCGCGGACCGTAACACAATTGGATGACTGATGACCGATTTATCCGTACTGGCCCTTGTCGGAATTATTTTGGCGTTGATTGCGGTTTATGCAATCCGCCTGCGGGCGGTGCCGATGCCTTCATCGGCCAAGGCGGCGGACGAAATCATCGCCTATATCCCGAGCGACACCAAGGAGGTGACGGATTTCGGATCGGGGTGGGGCGATCTTGCCTTGGCAATTGCGCGTGCGCGGCCGGATGTCAAAGTTACCGGTGTTGAGCTGTCCCCGATCCCCTATGCCATCAGCCGCATGCGCAGCGTTCTGGCCGCCAAACCCAATATGGATTTCATCCGGGCGGATTTTCGTACCCTTGATCGTGATCCGGGTGACGTTGTTGTGTGTTTCTTGGATCCACGGGTGATGGAAGATGTGGGAGACGTTCTGGCCGAGCGGATGGCAAATGGCGGTATCGTGATTTCACGCGCCTTTGCCATTCCGGGCTGGCAGGCCTTTGGCGAGGTGCCGATGAAAACCGGGCCGGACCGCCTGTATATGTATCGGATCGGCAGTCACAAGCCCGGTTGATCAGAGCCCAATCAAAGGCGATCAATCTTCTTCATAGACCTTGATCAAGGCGGAATGATCAAGATTGCCATCGCCCATTTCGATCAGTTCGTCATAAAGTTCCATGGCAAGGCGGGTGATGGGCAGCTCGACACCGAGCTCGCTTTCGGAAAATTCAAGCGCCTGGAACAAGTCCTTGCGCTGAGTGACCACCTTGCCGCCCGGGACGAAATTGCGTTCGATCATGCGTTCGCCGTGCTTTTGCAAAATGGCGGAATCGGCAAAACCACCGGTGAGCGCCGAACGCAGCTTTTCGAGATCAACATTGGCCTCATCAGCCATGGAGAAGGCTTCGGCAACCGCGCCGATGGTGATGCCGACAATCATCTGATTAGCGGCCTTGGCAATCTGACCCGAACTGACATCGCCAACATGGGTGACGCGTGCCCCCAGCACATCAAAGATGCGGTGAACACGCTCAAAGTCTTCCTGATTCGCCCCGACCATGATCGACAGGGTGCCGGTTTCTGCCCCGTGCGTGCCGCCGGAAACCGGGGCGTCAATCCATGTGCCGCCCGCCTCATCAACCGCATCGGCAAAACGACGGGTCGCCTCGACCGAGGTGGTGCCCATGTCAATCACAATCGTGCCTTCTTCCATGCCATCAATGATGCCGTCTTCGCCCAGAAGCACGTTTTCAAGGGCGACAGTATTGGCGACACAGATGATGACGATATCGGCCTCGGCCACGGCATCGGCCGGGGTGCCGGCGGTGGCGATGCCAAGGTCTTCAAAAGCATTGAGCGTTTCGGGATTGCGGGTGTTGACGGTCAGAACCGCACCGGCCTTTTCAAGATTAAGCGCCATCGGACGCCCCATCAAACCAAGTCCGATAAAGGCAATATTTTCCCCGGAAAGAGCGGTCATGACAGCAGTCCCTTTGTTTGGCGGTATCAAAATCTTGGTCGGCGACGCAAAACCGGCCCGCACAGGATTGTGCGCAACCGGCAAAATTTCGTGGCTAGGCCATATCACATTGCGAAGGTCCTGAAAGCAGCGATTTCAGGGCGTAACGCCCACCATGCGCTTTGGGTTCCACAATTTCGATTAAACAGGCCGAACAACTGTCGGAATGCTGAGTAAAGTCCGTATCGTCAATCAGGTGTCGCAATCAAGGCGCCCCGTCATATCCAAAAATCAGAAATCACCGGGCCGGACATAGCGTGCCGCCATGGCGCGTTCGATCGCCGATCCAACCAGCCGGTCAAGATCAAGCCGGTGGCGCAGCAATTCGAGAATGCGGAGTTCTTCCTGACTGATTTCGCTGTCGGAAAGGACAATTTCACAGGCAAAAACATAGGCGGTTTCGCGCAATTTGCGCGGCAGGGCATCGCGGATCAGATCCAGCGCGCGGTCCATGCCATCTTCTTCGCCAAGCAGCTTTGCACAATCGCGGGCAACGCTGGTCACGCCATCATTGTCAAATCCGGCAAAAATCGGGAGATAACGGACCCGGCGGCCCATTGCGGAAAGTTCGGCGTCGGTAATATCGTTATCAGCGGCCGATACCATAACCATTGTGTAGATCAAGGCGTCCTGATGCGAAATCACGTTGGTTACTCCTTATCGAGAATGGTTCCCTGAACGCTGTTTATCCAGACATTTGACGATCTTGTCCGGGCAGTGTGAAAACCACCGAGCAAGAGGATGGTATGCTGATAACCATCCATGGGCAACAGTTAAGCGATGAAATTTCAGGGTTTTCATGGCGATTTTAAGGAATACGTAGTGAAATCGTTGGCATTCTGTTGTCATCGGTCGTGCGGGGTATATAAACCGCGAAAAACGAGGGGTGCGCGATCGTCAGAACAAAAATGAAGCCGCGATAAGAATACAAGCGAAATGATTGGGGTTATTGGCTCTGGTCGGGGAAAATTTGGCTTTGCACTGCATGGGGTAGCAGTTATGGTCGCGCAGCGACAACAAACATGACGAATAAAGCCGCTATGGGAGACATCAACGCAATCAATTCCGTCGGTACGTTGACGGCGTTGATAAGCCACCTGTGTTTGCCGTCTGGAGCGTATGATCCAGACGAAGGGCGTTTACTGGTAAATGCGGCCTTACGCGATGCGTGCAATGGTGAAATCCCGGCTGAAGAATGGATTGCGCTTGATCAGGCAGGTCCGCTTGCCGAACCAATCACAGAACTCACCCAATATTTTGCGGAAAATGGCGGCTATCAGCATGTTGCTTGCGGCTATCAAGACAAGCCGCAGGTCATGTTTGGCTGGAAACTGAAGATCGGTCATCGGTCCTATATCCGTTTCTCAGCCGTTCCGGCGAATGTTTCTTCGGGGATCGGGTCACTGATATCGCCGCAACCGGTGTTGCTGGTGGAGCCGAATGGCCAACTGCGCGCGGCCAACTGTGCGGCCGAGCAGCTTACCATTGAAATGGGGCTTTCATCGCCCCTTGATCTGACCCATCCCAGTGATCAGCGCGCACTGGTCAGTGAAAATGGCCCGCAATTTGATACCGACCATACCCGTACCGTGCATTACGGGCAGCGCTTCTTCCAGTGGCAGTATATCTCGCTTGATATCGCTGGTTGTCTGGTGTTGTTCGGCCAAGAACGCACGCGCGAGGAAAGCTATCGCCGCGCCCTTGAACATGCCGTTCATGGTATTATCGAGCTGAGTTCCGACGGCAATATCACCAGTGTGAACGCCGAAACGGCATCGTTGTTCAATTACGATTCCGTGCGCGAACTGACCCAGGCCTATTTCCGCCATCCCGAAACGTTTTATGCCAATGACAGTGATCGCGTTCAGCTCAGGCGTGATCTTGCATCGGGCAAGGGCGTGCATGCGCGCGATATCGAGATGCGCCGGGCCGATGGCAGTCAGCTTTGGGTGCGGGTCAATGCCACCGAAATCCGGGGCGAGGGCGGTGGATTGCTGGGCTACAGCGTCACCATCACCGACATCACCAAGAACCGGCAGGCCGAATATGACCTGCGCCGTCGTCAGGAACGCTATCGCGCGCTGGTGCAAACGGCTGGCAGCGTGATCATGTTCCTCGATGCCGAGGGACGCATTCTTGAATATAACCGCGAATGCGAATGGACGTTTGGCTATTCCTGGATGGAAGCGGCCGGGCAGAACTTCTTTGATTTCCTTCTGGTCGAGGATGAGCGTGCACGGGTGCGCATGGCGGTGCGTCGCCTGCTGTCGGGAGAAATCATCAAGGACGAGGTGTTTTCGTTCAAGCGCCGCGACGGGGAAGTGCGCCTGTTGCAATGGAATGCGCGCGCGCATTTCGGCGAGGATGGCGATGTTGCCGGTGTGATCTGTATTGGCCAGGACGTGACCGAAAAGCTGTCGGTCGAACGCGCGCTGCGCCATGCCGAAGAAAAATTCCGCGGCATTTTCGAAAACTCGGCCGAGGGACTTTATCAGAGCCTGCCACTCGGCCCGATGCTGTCGGCCAACCCGGCTTATGTCTCGATCCTTGGATATGACGCGGTTGATGACCTGTTTGCGCAGGAACAGGATGCGACCTTGCATTATCTGAACCCGGTCAGCCGGTATCGCATTACCGGGCGGCTGTTGCGTGATGGTTCGGTGCACGGGTTTGAAACCGAAATGCGCCGTGTCGATGGCAAGATCATCTGGGTTGAGGAAAATGCCCGCCTGATCCGCGATGATCAGGGACGCCCGTCCCTGATCGAGGGATCGATCACAGACATTACCGACCGCAAACGTAGCGAAGCCCGCATTCAGTTCCTGGCCCATCATGACGGGCTGACGGGGCTTCCCAACCGAACCCTGTTCCAGGAACGGCTTGCGGCAGCGGTTGAGCAAAGCAAGCGCGAACGCTGCCATTTCGTTTTGATGATGTTTGATCTTGATAACTTCAAGGACATCAATGACACGCTCGGGCATCCGATTGGCGACCTACTCTTACAGGGTGTGGGTGAACGCATGCGCGTCTGTCTGCGCAACGAGGATGTGGTCGCACGTCTGGGCGGGGATGAATTTGCCGTTCTGATCCAAGAGCCGGGCTCGATCGAGGAAGTGACCTTTGTCGCCCAGCGATTGATTGAACGCGTCTCGGAACGTTTCATGCTTGATGGCAATGAAGTCCAGGCATCGACGTCTGTGGGTATTTGCATGTATCCGCAGGATGGTCGCGATGAGAAGGATCTGCTGCGCAATGCCGACCTAGCGCTTTATTGCTCCAAGGCGGAGGGACGCAATCGCTATCACTTCTTTGAACCGAAACTCCAGGTCGAGGTTCAGGAACGCAAGGCAATGGAACGTGACCTCAGCCATGCGATTGAAAATGATGAGCTGGAGCTGTTCTATCAGCCGATCATTGATATTGGCGGGCATCGCATCATCGGCATGGAAGCCCTGGTGCGCTGGTTCAATCCGTCGCGCGGGCAGGTCAGCCCGGTTGATTTCATACCGGTGGCCGAACGCATGGGCATCATTGCCGATATCGGCAAATGGGTTTTAAACCGTGCCTGCGAACAGACCAAGGCATGGCGCGATGCTGGTTACGGCGCGCTGACCATTTCGGTCAATCTGTCGCCGCTTGAACTTGCCCGTCATGAGGACCTGATTGAAAGTGTCGGCGAAACCCTGTCCCGTACCGAGCTTGATCCCCATCAGCTGCAGTTCGAAGTTACCGAGGGTGCGGTGATGGATAACCCGCGTGAAGCGGCCATCACGCTGGGCATCCTGCGTAATCAGGGCATCCGGATTGCGATTGATGATTTTGGCACGGGTTATTCATCGCTCGCTTATCTCAAACGTTTCCCGGTCGACAAGATCAAGATCGACCGATCATTTATCATTGATATCGACAGTTCAGATGGCAATGCCGCCATCGTGCGGGCGGTGGTGTTCCTCGCGCGTTCATTTGGCATGGCGGTCAATGTCGAAGGCATCGAAACCGAAACCCAGCTTGAACATATCGCATCCGAAGGCGTGGACGAGGTCCAGGGCTTCTATTTCAGTCAACCGATCAGCGCGACGGATATGGAAAACCTGCTCAAAGCCAATCTGAGCTCGCCGGCACGGTTTCCCGTCGCCCAGCCTTGAGCCCGACCTGATCTGATCCTGCGCGAAACGCAGCCCAACAAAAAACGCACCGGAACATTGCCCGGTGCGTTTTGTCGTTTCATGGGGGTTGTGGTTTTCAGGCCGCGGATTGCTGTTGCGGGTCGCCTGCGACCTTGCACAGCTTGTCGCGGTCAATACGCATTGTCGATGGCATGCGCGGGTTGCGTTCAATCGCGCCTTCGCGTTTCAGATTGGCGATCATGCGACTGGCCGTTTCGGTCGTGGTGGCCACGATATTACCAAGCTTTTCACGGTTGGGCAGCGACACCAGATCGTTGTGGGCCGACCACAACAGGAACCGGCAAATCCGGCGCATGGCCGATCCGGTGCCAAAACTGATCTTGAGCTGCTGCCCATCCATGACCTCGCTTGCCAGAAGCGACATCACGGCGGCTTGTGCGCGGGCATCGTTTTGCTGGGCAAGGCGCACCCGCTGGATCGGGATGCGCTTGATGACCGAGGGTGCGATGGTTTCAATCACCAGCGTCGGGTCGGTCACGGCCAGCATTTCAAGGCCGATCGCATCACCCGGGCGATAGACGCGACAGACCTGTCTTTCGCCCTGTTCGGTGTATTTGCAGCGTAACGCCAGTCCGGATTGCACAATGTAAACATATGTGTGGTCCTCGGCGTGGTGGCCGATGCTGGCATCAGATGGCAATGTCAAAACGCAGGGTTCGGCAAGTTTTTCCAAGAGGTGCAAGGCGTCGTCTTTGTTCATGGGGATCTCCCATTGGCAAATTTACGGATACGCGGCAAAGCCGTCGCGTATCGACACCAGTCTGTGAACCGGGCTATGCCCGGAATATGCCGGTTTTCGGCGGGAAAAAGGGTTCAGATCGGGGGAATGCCGACATGCTGCAGATACAGTTGTGACGTTACAGGGCCATCAAGCCCGTAATGATCTGCGAAGGGCCACGATCATAACCCGATCAGATGGCAACGGGCGGCGCACGCGGTGACGCTGCAATCGGGCAGAAGTCATGCAGACGTGCGGTGATATGAAGGGCGGTGACCTTGTTCGATAGCCGTACGCGATGAACCAGTGGTAATTCCGGTTCGACCGGCATGCCGGCTGCATGGTTGCCAAGACCGCAACTCGCACACTGGAACCCGTCAAAGGCATCCGAGCTGTGCGGATTGGCGGTGCGATCTTCGGTAAGGTCGGCTGGGACCGAAATGGTTTTGATGCCATTCGCGGTACAGATAATCAGCGGGACATAGGTCTGGGAAACTTGCGCGTCGGCCGTCGGCACTGCTTCAAGGGCGACAGGCGCATGCATGAAGCCGAAAAACAGCGCGTTGACCAGCAACAGCCACGCCACACAAAGCGACAGCGTGCGTCTGGCAGCCAGGCAGTTTAACGGCGTGAAATACACGTGTTTCCATCCCGATTGGAAAGCTTGTGAATTGGAATAAACCCTTGAAAGCGCACTGTCAAAGCCTGCGATAGTGAACCAGTTATCACCATTTTTTTATAATCGTTCCGATGTGGTGAGCAAACCCGCCGCATCCTTGATCAGGCGGTTGCCTTGCGGGGGGTTCTGGCCATCGAAATGCGCAACATGACAACACCGGTGATCGCCACAATGCCACCGATCAAGGTCAGGATATCGGGTTCAATCCCGCTAAGCACCCAAGCCAGCATCACGGTAATCGGGGGGACGAGATACAAAAAGTTTGCCGCGGACGCCGGGCCAAAATGGCCAATCGCATAGCTCCATGTTGCATAGCCAAGGGATGCGGAAATGAGTCCAAGGAACATTACAGCGGATATGACGGAAACCGGTGCCACATTGATTTGCGCCAAGCCACCCGGCAGCCAGGGGGTTAACCAAAGTGCGCCGGTTATCAGCGTCCAGCAGGTGCAGTTGGCCGGGCCATAACGGGCAATCAGCCCCCGAACCAGAACGAAATAGGTCGCCGACAGGATGGATGCCAACAGGATCAGCGAGCTGCCATTGCCAAATGTCATCGGGCCCGGCTGACCAAGCGCGATCAGCACCACGCCGGAAAAACTCACCGCTGTGGCAATCCAGGCGCCAATCCCGAACCGATCGCGCAGGAGTACGGTCGCAAGCATTGCCGTCCAGATCGGCAATGTATTGATGATAAAACTTGCCGCGCCGGGCGAGACGGTTTGCTGCCCGGTATTAAGCAGCCAGTTATAGATGCTGATGCCAAGCGCACCGCCCAGACCCAGCCGGGCAAGGTCAATCAGTTTGGGCATTCCAGGACGTTTGAGCACAAGCCAGATGACAGCCGGACAAGCCGCCAGCGCAAAGCGCAGGGCGGCAAGCGACAGGGGATCAAGCCCTGCAAGTGCAACTCCGATCAGCGGGAACGCCGCAGCCCAGGACAATACAGTGACAAGGGCGCAGGCAAGGCCCAGAGTGGCGCGTGAAAACATCGGCTTATCCCCGTTTGATGTGAATCGATCTATCTCCTGCCTTGTTGATAGTCGGTTCATAGATGTTGACATAGAACATGGCTTGGGGATCAGATGTGCATATGATGCACAGCAATGATCTTTCCTTGCCACCCCTTGCATTGTTGCCGGCCGTGATGGCAGCGGCGCGCAACGGGTCCTTTTCGGCCGCGGCCAACGAAATGGGCGTGACGCATAGCGTGATCAGCCGCCATGTCGCACAGGTCGAACAGTGGCTTGGTTATGATTTGTTTGAACGCTATGGCCGTGGCGTGCGTCCGACACCCGATGGCCAACGGTTTTTGCGCGAAGCCCAGGCGGCGATTGATCTTTTGTCACAGGGGGCACAGCCATGGCGGCAACGCCGTGGACCGGATGTTGTCAAGATCAGCCTTCTGCCATCCTATGCCCGGATCTGGTTGCTTGACTTTGTGCCGGATATCGAGCGGGATCTGAATGTGCGGCTTGAGCTTGAAATTACTGAGCGGTTGGCGGATTTCGATGGCAAGCAGACCGACATCGCCATTCGCTGCGGCAAGGGGCACTGGCAGGGTACCAAAACAAGCTTGCTGTTTTCCGATGATCTTGTGCCGCTGATTTCACCGAAATTTCTGGCCGGGCGGCCCCCTGAAACCCTTGATGCGAAGGAGATTGCAGGCCTGCCACTGCTTAATGACAGCGATGCGACGGGATGGCGCCATTGGTTGGCTGAGCACGGCGTTAAGTATCGGCCCAAGCCATCTGACCGCCGATTTGAAGATTACAGTGTCGGGTTGTCTGCGGCGGATGCCGGGCTTGGCGTGATCCTGGCGCGCTTGCCCTTTTCGCGCAGTGCAATTGCAAAGCACGACCTGATCATGTTGCCTTTTGTGCCGGTTCGAAGCCCGCTTGGGACCTTTTTGGTGCAGCCCACCTATGATCAGCGCCCGGCGGTTCGCGCAGTTGCGGACCGCTTCGTCGCGGCGGCAAGGGCCTGTGAATAGGGAACTTGTTCTATGTCAGATGCGTTAGATGGGCTATGATTCGTCGCAATTTCAAATTGATATTGCGGCGCCCCACAGCAGTCAGGAGCACCTTACCATGACCTTGATCGTAAATGACGGAACGCCGGAAATGCGTGGCCTTTTAGAAAAGGGGCGTAAACGCCTGCGCACGGTCGGTGTGGTGATGCTGATCTTGGGTATTTTGGCGGTGGCTTTTCCCTTTGTGACGACGATTGCGTTCAAGACCGTGATTGGCTGGCTGTTTCTGATCGGGGCGCTTGGCCATTTTTACGGCGCCTGGAATGCCGATACGCCGACACGCCGCAGCCTTGATGTTATTCAAGGCGCCGTCTTTGCGCTGATTGGTGGTTGGCTTGCCTTCATGCCGACCGGCGGCATTGTGACGCTGACCGTTTTGTTGGCGATTGCCTTTGTCCTGCACGGGCTTTTTGAAACCATGATGGCACTTTGGCTTAAACAGTTTCCCGGCTGGAAATGGATGGTGGTTTCTGGCGGGATTTCGGTTCTGGCCGGTATCCTGATCTTCGCCGAATTGCCAAGTTCGGCAACATGGGCAATCGGTTTGTTGCTTGGCATCAACCTGCTATCATCGGGGTTCAGTTACCTGATGGTGTCCATGGCGATGGGCAAGGTCGCGCGCCCTTAAAAATGCGCGCATTTGAGGGATAAGGCATGGCAAAGGCGGCACCGGTTGGTGTTGAGACGGGCGTTCTGGACCGGTGGGACGATGCCCTGTCGTCCCCGGCCCTCAACCGTTCCATTCTGATTATCACCCTGCTGGCCATGGCGGCCCATTTCGTTCTGATGTTTGCCGGGCCAGAGATGCTTTTTGGCCAGCGCACAGCCGACCTGCCGCTTTTCATCCTGTTTGTGTTCGGCGGGCTGCCCATTTTGGGGCAGCTTGCTATCAAGCTTCTGCGTCGTGAAATGGGGGCGGATTTTCTGGCCGCCATTTCGTTTGTTACTGGCGTGGTGTTGGCGGAATATCTGGCTGCCAGCCTGATCATTCTGATGCTGACCGGTGGGCAGGTTTTGGAAAGCTTTGCCATGCGCAAGGCGTCCTCGGCGCTTAATGCGCTGGCCAGCCGCATGCCCAGTGTCGCGCATCGAAAATCGGCGGACGGCGAAGTAACCGACATTGCCCTTGATGAGGTCGAGATTGGTGATCTGATTGCGGTCTTTCCCCATGAAACCGCCCCGGTTGATGGGACTGTCGTTGATGGTCATGGCAGCATGGATGAAAGCTACCTTACCGGGGAGCCCTATGTGGTGGCCAAGGCACCGGGAACCAATGTGCTGTCGGGCGCGATCAATGGCGAGGCGGTCCTGATCATTCGCGCGGAAAAGCGCGCACGCGATTCCCGCTATGCCCAGATCATGGATGTCATGGCCGAGGCCGAACAAAAACGCCCGCGCATCCGCCGCCTTGGCGATCAGATCGGGGCGTGGTTTGCCCCGGCGGCCCTTTTGTTTGCGATATTGGTCGGCTATCTCAGCGGCGATTCATCACGGTTTCTGGCTGTTCTGGTGGTGGCAACCCCCTGTCCGCTTCTGATTGCCATTCCGATCACGGTGATGAGTGCGATTTCCATTGCCGCCCGGCGTGGCATTGTCGTGCGTGATCCGACCGTGCTGGAACGGTTGCCGACTTGTCAGACGGCGATCTTTGATAAGACCGGGACGCTGACCTATGGCCGACCGGAGCTAGTCGATGTCCTGCCCGGACCGGATTTTAGTGGCGATCTTGTCTTGCGGCTGGCGGCCAGTCTGGAGCGCTATTCCAAGCATCCGCTGGCCTCGGCGGTGTTGGCGACGGCACGTGCGAAAAAACTGCCGCTAGATGAGGTCAATCACGCCTCGGAAAAGCCGGGGCAGGGGCTAAGCGGGCAGGCCGATGGTCATGAAGTGGCTGTTACCCATCGCAACAAGCTGATGAAATCCGATCCCGAAATTGCGCGGCTTTTGCCCGAAACGGCGGCGGGGCTTGAATGCGTGGTGCTGGTTGATGGCAAATACGGCGCAACCTTCCGCTTTCGCGATACCCCGCGCGCCGAGGGCGAGAGCTTCGTCGGCCATCTCGGCGAAATCCATCATTTCAACAAGGTGATGTTGCTTTCGGGCGATCGCGAAAGCGAGGTCAGCTACCTTTCCGAACTGCTTGGCATTTCCGAAAGTCTGGCATCGCAAAGCCCGGAACAGAAAGTCGCAATCGTGCGGGCCGAAACCGCCAAGGCCCCAACCCTTTTCATGGGGGATGGCATCAATGATGCCCCGGCACTGGCCGTTGCCACGGTTGGTATCGCCTTTGGCAAGGAAAGTGCGGTGACCGCGGATGCTGCCGGCGTGGTGATCCCGGAGGCATCCTTGGTGACGGTGGATGAGCTGCTGCATATCAGCATGGCGATGCGACGTATCCTTCTGCAAAGTGTGATTGGCGGCATGGTGCTGTCCATACTTGCTATGGGTTTTGCCGCCGCAGGCTATATCACGCCGGTCGCAGGCGCGCTTTTGCAGGAGGGCATTGATGTGATTGCGATCCTCAATGCGCTCAGGCTGGCGCTTCAGCATGATATCGATGCTGATATTCACGATGATTGAGGTCTGAAGGTTTAAGAACGCGGCCCGATGTAAATCGGGCCGCGTCTTGTTTGATGGCGTTAGGCTGCGCGCAGTTTACGCTGTGGGCGGGCGACCAGCATATAATCCAGCAGCCAGATGACGATCATCGATGCCCCCACGGTCGGGTAGATGATGCCGCCAATCGCAAGGATGGCGGTGACGACGGCAATCCTGCTTCTGTCACGCGGCATGGGTGGGACGCCAAGTGCGCCCGATGGGCGGCGTTTCCACCACATCACGCCTGCCGAGATCGACATGAAAATGACCAGGGCACAGATCACCAGCAGGATAATCTGATTGGCGATGCCAAATTCCTGACCCATGTGAACATTGATGCCAAATTCCATGATCTTGCCAAACGGGCCGTAATCGTCATAGCCCATGTCGATCAGCGCCCGGCCGGAATATTGATCAAGATGGATGACCCGTTGCAGGGACAGATCATCTGGATAGATCGACGCACTGTAAACGCCGCTTTCACCGCGCGGCAGTGAAAGTGCATAGCCCGGCGTTAGTCCCATGCCGTCAAAGGTGGCGATGGCCTTGTCGACTCCAATCGGCATGGGATCGGCCATGGTGTCATGGCCGCCATCAACAGATTGCGGTAGCGGAATGTTTTCGTTGGTCCAACTCACGTCGCCGAAGGCATCAATCATCGGAATGGTCGAAAGCGGCACATCGACGCGAACCCCGGACGGATAACCATTGGGGGTGCCATTGGCAAACTGATTGGCATATTTGCCCCAAAACACCGACCAGAACATGCCGGTTGCCGCCATGAAGATAATGAAAACCCCGATAAAGATACCGGTCACCGCGTGGGCATCACGCCACCAGATGCGACGTTTGGGTGTTTCGCGAAGCGTCACAACCCCGCCTTTCTGCTTGCCGCGCGGCCACCACAAATACATCCCGGTCAGAACCAGAAGGATCGCCCAGCCCGAGGCAATTTCAATGATGTAATTGGGGATGGTGCCAAATTCCGCCAGACTGTGAATGCGCCGCACGACCCACATGATCGTGGTGCGATCGGGCATATGCCCCAAAACCTCGCCGTTATAGGGATCGACATAGACCGCTTCGCGGCCACCGGCATCGGCCGCGATCACGATTTCACTGCTGCGATTGGGGCTGGACGGGGGCAGTACCTTGGTAGCATGACCCGGAACCGCACGCAGGGCTGCTTCGATCTGGGTGCTCATGGGAAGGGCAGAGGATGCGGAGACTTCAACGAATTTGAGGTCGGCGTGATACCAGTCATCAATTTCATCACGATAGATATAGGCCGCCCCGGTGATCGACATCAGGATCATGAAGGGCAGGATCAAAAGACCGGCATAAAAGTGCCAGCGCCAGACAGCCCGATAGAGGCTTGTGTTCCCCTTTGATGCAGGGATTTTGGAATTTTCAGTCATGTTTCTTGTCCATAAGCGTGCGGGCGCGCGAAAGGTTTTCGACGCGGTAAAGCACAAGGAATTTCAGAAAAAGCAGACAGGAAAACGCCATGAACCGCGAAGGCGGTCACACCGGTTGCGTTTTCTTAAAGCTGCCTAAGAATGGATCAGGAAACAGCGGGCGGTGCGCGCGGCGATGGCGCAATGGCGCAGAAAACATGCTTGCGCGCGGTAATGTGCAGGGCGCTAACCGCATTGCTAAGCGCGATGGCTTCGAGTTGGGGAAGTTCCGGAGTGACCGGCATGCCAAAGGCATAATTGCCCAAACCACAAAGCGCACATTCATAGCCGGTTTGCGGATCGCTATTTTGCGACGGCTCATCGGGAAGACCGTCGGCACGCACCAGAATGGTTTTGAACGTCGATCCGGTGCAAATCACGATTGGAATGCGCACCACACCATCCATCACAGAGGCAAGCGATGCGCCGTTGGCCTTTGCCATCGGGATATGCATGAAGCCGAACATGATGGTATTGGCGAGGAAAAACACAGCCACCAGTGCCGAAAGGCCCTGTCTGATTATCAGACTGATCTGGCGTTTGTGCTGCACGTGTCGCGGTCCATCAAGGTTTGTCTTGATGTTCTTTATGCGCTTTGCCGAAAGGTGTCAAAGGCTTCCAGTCTTGGGAAGGTCGGTTTCCTTAACTGCTTGCGTGATTTCGGCAATCGCATTTGCGATACCGTCTTCTGCGGCAATCTGTTTTGCCAGGTGTTCGGCTTTGTCGCGATAGGATGGCGTTTCAAGAACGGTTTTGATCTGCTCAGTCAGCAGTTCAGCGCTCAGTTTCGCGGGCTTTATCGAATGGGGTGCGACGCCCAGATTATGAAGACGTTTTGCCCAAAAGGGCTGATCGCCGAAAAACGGAATGACGATGGATGGCCGACCGGCGCGCATGGCTGCTGCAGAGGTGCCAGCCCCGCCATGATGAATGACGATATCGATCTTGGGGAACAGCCAGTCATGGGGGACCTCTTGCACCGCAAGGATATTGGACGGCCAATCAATGTCATCCATCGCCCCCCAGCCGGTTGCAACAATGGCAGCGACATTCTCCTCACCGGCTTGCGAAACGGCGGTGGCAATCATCTGTGCCATTGCGGTCGGATCATTGCCACGCATTGACCCGAAGCCGATATAGATCAGCTTTTTGTGACGTTCGACAAAGCTTTGCAATGCCGGGTCGGGAAGGCTTGCTTGCGGGGCTGTATCAAGGAACCAGTATCCAGTGACACTGGCATTTTCCGGCCAGTCAGTCGGGCGCGTGATGACCGCGTTGCTAAAGGCATGGACGATGCGAAGCGCACCCGATTGGCAGGACTTAACAATGTCCAGGGATTTGGCATTGATCCCGTTCTGACGCCGTGCGGCCCAGCGGCAAAATTGCCGACGCAGCATTGCGTTCAAAAGCCTGTAGACAAGTTTTCCGGTCAGACGGTTATAGCATCGGCCAAATCGATTTGGCAGTTCGAGATCGGGCACCCCCATATGCGGGTAATCACCGGTCGGGATGAAGGACGGGATCAGTTGCGCCATCACGACCGGGATGGCGAAATGCATGCCAATCGGGAGCGCACCAAAGGTTTTGGGATGAAAAACGATGACGTCGGGTTTGCCCTGATCAATGGCCCGGAATATGTCATCAAGCAGCGTGTCCTGAAGACTGCGTGCCTTTATGCCAATGGCAAATAATGATCTCAGCTTCTGAAAGGCTGACGCCTTCGGATCTGACGCGCGGGCAAAGTGCTCATCATCCATCAGCGCAATTAGCGCATCACTGAGGGCGGTGAACCCAAGACCATGATCCGTGACAAAGCCGGCAAAACGTTCGGGCGCGGCAACGGTCACTCGGTGCCCCTTTTCGAGCAGCCCACGACCAAGCGCGACAAAGGGCTGTATGTCGCCGCGCGTCCCATAGGTCATCAGCATGACATGCATGGTCCGTCCTTCCGCCGTCACAGTCGACAAAAAAGAAACCGCTTAACCTTCGCTATCCTTGTCGTTGCCAAGGAAGCTTCGCGTTTGTTCAATCGCTTCACGCAACCCGACACGCTGCACATCGACGTCTTCGGGGAAGGCGCCCAGAAGCCTTGATGGCATGCGGTTATCAAGCAATACAAACACCCCGCGATCTTCGGCGCGCCGCACCAGGCGGCCAAAGGCCTGCTTCATCCGCAAACGGGTGAGCATGTCGTCATAGCGCGCACCATGAAACGCGGACTTGCGCGCACGGTGCAGGATGTCGGGGCGGGGCCAGGGCACGCGGTCAAAGACGATCAAGCGCAGACTATCGCCCGGCACATCCACGCCATCACGGACGGCATCGGTGCCAAGCAAGCAGGCATCGCGTTCGACCCTGAAAATGTCGATCAGTGTTGAGACATCCATGCCATCGATATGCTGAGCCAGAAGCTGCAAACCTGCGTCATCCATCGGCCCGGTCAGGCGTTCATATGTGGCCCGCAATCGTGTAATCGCGGTAAACAGTCCAAGCGCACCGCCACCCGATGCCAAAAACAGCTCGCGATAGGCCGCCGCGATATGGTCCGGGTTGTCGCGGCCCAGATCATTGACGATGAAAACGCGGGTTTGCTCGGCGTAGTTATACGGACTTTTCATCGCCGCCCGGATCGCGGGCAGCGGCATGTGCGCGGCCCCCGTGCGGTCCTGGGCCACGGCCCAGTCGAAATCTTCATCCCCCGTGCCATCGCGAAGGGTGGCGGATGTCACCACCATGCCATGTGCGGTGGGGGCAAGCGACGTGGTTAGCGGGATGGTCGGGTCAAGGTAATGACGATGCATGCCGACATCGAAATCACGGCCAAACTGGCGTTCAATCGCAAACCAGTCGACAAAGGTTTTTGGTGTTTCCTCGACCAATGATGCCAACATTTCCCGCCATGCGCCGACCTGCATGATGGCCCGGCGTTCTAGCGACCTAATGGCGGCATCCAGGCGCTGGCGTTCAGCAGAATCAAGCTCGTCAGCCTTTTCATCGAGCATATGGGCGATGATCTTGATCAGCGACTTTGCCGGTTTTTCCATGGCCTCCAACGCGCGATCGAGATCAGCTGCACTGGCAAGAACCTCGGTCACGGCGGGTTTGCAATCGGTCTCGATCGAGTAGCCGCGATCCCCATCAGATGAGCGTGCCAATACCTGCGCCCGCACATGGGCAAGGAAGGTTTCGGCCGGGCCCTTGGCATATTGTGATCCATCATGAATGCGCGATAGCCAGCCTTGCTCGGGAAGGCACTGGGCGGCGACAATCACCGCATTGACGGCATCGCGCAACTCATCACGATCCAAAATCAATGTTTCAAGCCGCTGTTTGAGGCCGCGCGCACGCGATGATCCCTTTTGCTCAGCACCGAGCAACCACCGACGGAGTTCCTGCCCCTCCATTCCGGTCAGATGCGATGAGAATGCCTTGTCGGCGGCATCAAAAAGATGATGGCCCTCGTCAAACACATAGCGTGTCGGCATGGAGGCATCATCAAGCCCGCCAAGGGCGGCCTGCACCATCACCAGTGCATGGTTGGCGACGACGATTTCGGCCGAACGCGCACGGCGCACCGTCTTTTCGACAAAGCATTTGGAATAATGCGGGCAGGCGGCATAGATGCATTCGCCGCGCTGATCGGCCAGCGCGCCGGTAAAACGATTGCCGAGCAATTCGGTCAGCCAGGCCGGGAAATCGCCGCCGACCATATCGCCATCGCGCGTGTGCGATGCCCAGCGGGCAATCAGGCCCAGCGGGGTGGCTTGATGCGGTTGCTGGGCAAGCGGCCTTTGGGCTTCTTCGAAATTCAGCAGGCAGAAATAGTTTTCCCGCCCCTTGCGTACGACGGCTTTCAGGCATTTGTCCTTGGGATCGTCATACAGGCGATCGAGTTCCTGATCGATCTGGCGTTGCAGGTTGCGGGTATAGGTCGAAATCCATACCGCACCATCATTTTTCTGGGCCCAAAGCGATGCCGGGGCGACGTAACCCAATGTCTTGCCAGTACCCGTTCCGGCCTCGGCCAGGACAATATTGGGCGCACCGTCATGCAGGCGCGGGCCAAAGGCAGAGCAGACGGACGAGGCATAATCGGCCTGTTGCGGGCGTTCCTCCGCCCCTTCGCCCAGAAGGTCCTTGAGCCGCTTGCGCGCATCCTTGGGATCAACCGGATGGTTGGCCGGTGGTGGCGGCGGGGCATGTTCGGCCCATTCACCCAGTTTCTTCCAGACCTTGAGACCCTCATACACCGCATAACGATGCGGGCCGTCGCCATCCGCCCCAAGGGCGGCCAGAACCGAAACACCCCACGGCCAATGTCCGCGCGCCATCGGCCACGCGATCGAAAGGGCCGGGCTGCGTTTGTTGCGATGAAGGGTAGCCAGTTCCTGTAAAAGGCGCTTCATGGCTTCTGCCAGGGCCTCTGCCTGACCGATCAGGTCATCTGCCGGTTTCTGGCCCGTCGCAAGCGCAATGCCGCGCGGGGTCGGCACACAAAATTGCGCCGGGCGGACAAAGGCAAACAGCTCCAACAGGTCATGGGCCGGAAACGGATCGGATTTCAGACGCCGGGCACAGGCCGGGGTATGGACCAGGATGGGGCGCGATGACCGGGCGCGCTTGGCAGCAGCCCCGTGCGGGAGTTCCTCGATCTCGCCATCGGGCGACAAAAACACGGCATGACGCAATCCAACGACCATGACAGGGGCGTTGGGCGGCATGAAACGCGGTTGGGACTCTTCGGAACGATCATCGAACATTTGGGGCACTATAAGCAGACAGCGACAGTGGCGCCACCGGGGAAATTGACCTATCTTGGAATTTATAAAGCAAACATCCGATGACAAGGCGACAGACCGCAATGGCAGCCCCCAATACCCGCAATCAGCATTTCTGGCGCGACGACGCGATGCCGTTTGTCGAGTTGCGGCGCGTGGCGGATGGGCATTCGGTTTGTTACGAGCGCCACAGCCACGATACCTTTTCGATTGGCACGGTGAAGGGCGGCTTCAGTACCTATTGGAACCGGGGCAAGACCCATGAAACCCAAGAAGGATCGGTTGTGATCCTTAATCCCGAGGATGTTCATGGCTGCAACCCGGTCAAGGGGGCGGACTGGGTCTATGACATGCTGTTTGTTGACCCGGACTGGCTGCTTGATTTGCAGATTGAACTCGATGCCGATGCGGCCGGGAAGTTCGCAATGTTTTCCGATACACTGAGCCACGATCCGCATCTTTATGACGGGTTGCTGGATCTGGCCGATACGCTTGCCAATCCGGATGTGGATATCCTTGGCAAGGAAACGGCGATGGTGTCGTTCTTTGGCGATCTGCATGTGAAGCTTGATCGGCGCGGTGTGCTGGATCGTGCGGCCGATGTCATCAATGCGACCCAGGATCGCAAGATGGCCGATGTGGGCGCGTATATCCGGGCCCATTATGCCGAGACTATCGGACTTGATGAGCTGGCCGGATTGGTTGGCTATTCAAGGTCGCATCTGGTGCGCGCGTTCAAAAACGCATTTGGTATGACGCCCTATGCCTATCTGATCAATTGCCGGGTGCAGCGCGCCCGTCATGCGCTGCGGCAGGGCGAAAAGATCGTTGATGTCGCTCTTGAAACCGGCTTTGCCGATCAGGCGCATTTCCAGCGCATTTTCAAACGTCTGATGGCGGCCACACCCCGGCAATATGCCCGGGCGCAGGCCGCCTGATTTCGGCAAAAAAGAAGGCGGGTGACTGAGACCCGCCCGGAGTTTCCACAACCCGACTATGGGAACGGGGTGCGGGGGAATGGAATGTGGTACATTATTCCAAAATCAGATAAGCCGCACTGGCCGCCAGCAACACGGCCATCGCCCGGTTGAAGGCGCGGATGCGCGACGGTTCGCCCAGAAAGCGCGATAAAAACGCACCGGTATAGGCCCAGCAGGCGACCGAGGCGAAGCAGACCACAAAATAGATCGCGGTAAATTCCCAGATCAATGCGGGCGCACCAGACGCGGCATAGGCGCCCATCCCGGCAATCGATGCCAACCAGGCCTTGGGGTTAACCCATTGCATGATGGCCCCGGTGATTGCCTTGGGCCCGGATGCGGCATCGCCTTTACCCAACTCGCCGCTGGACGTTGCCAGCTTCCACGCCATGAACAGCAAAAACGCCACTCCGGCCCATTGAATGACGATGGTCATTTGCGGGAAGGCCTCAAGCATTTCATGCAAGCCCAGCCCGATCATCAGCAACAACAGGCAAAAGCCCGCCGTCGCGCCAAAGACAAGGCGAAGCGAGGGGCGAAAGCCATATTGTACCCCTGAACTCAGCACCAGAATATTGACCGGTCCCGGCGTGATGGAGGCGGCCAAGGCAAAGGCCGCCATCGAGAGATAAAGACTAAGTGTGGCGCTGAGCATGTATGTCGTTTCCTCATTGACCGGCATTGATCGACACCCCGTGGGGCGGTGCCGTGTTTGTTATCAAGGAGGATGACGGATGTGCGCCGGGAATTATTGAAGGATATTGCTCTGGCGGTCTTAAAGACCGAATGCTTGGGCCAATGCAGACGCGCCGCCGGCAATCATGACATAGCGCGCCGCCTTGCCAATCGTGACCAGAATGATGAAGGGCACAAAGCGCACCCGCATCACCCCGGCAAACAGGGTTAATGGATCGCCAATGATCGGTAGCCAGGCCAGCAACAGCGACCATAGGCCGTATTTGCCAAACCAGTGCGAGGCACGCTCAAGCGCCGCGGCCGAGACGGGAAACCAGCGCTTGTCTTTGAAATGCTCAATATAAAGCCCAAGCCACCAGTTGATCACAGATCCCAGAACGTTGCCTGCTGTCGCCACAACAACCAACAGCCACACCGCATGATCGCCAGACGCAATCAGGGCGGCCAACGCTGCTTCGGACGTGCCGGGCAGAATGGTCGCCGATGTCAGGGCCGAGAAAAACAGCCCGACAAGAAGGGTAAATGTCGTGGTCATGGGGTTTCGATAGACCGGAATGGCGGGAGCGTCCAGCACAAGTATTTCACGTCGCTGGCTTTGGTGCGTCATTCAAACAATCAGAATGAAATTCAGATGAAGGATGAGACATGCAGGTCACGCGAGCGGGCACTAATGGTGCTGATTTCCTGCTGGATGGAGATGCCTATTTTGAGCGGCTTCACCAGACACTGGAATCCATCCGTCTAACGGGTGGTGGCGGGAACCAGTTTGTTCGGATGGCCTTTTGGCAGTTTTCGCCCGATACATTCTTGCCAGCATGCACATCCCTTGCCGGTGTCGCGATGCAGGGGCGCTATTTGTGCGACATGCTTGAAGACATTGCCACGCTTGGCATCCCGGTGCAGTTGATTGCTTGGTACGGCACGACAGCGGTGAATACTTTCAATCCGGAAATGTCGTCAAACTGGGCGATGAACCGATGGGTTCAGAACGCTAATCAGCGCAATGGCGCGGTTGTCGGATATCGCCCGATCCAGATGTATATGGAGAGTTATGGCGGGCGTCGACATATCGGGATGAGTACGCATCAGAAAATCGTTATCGCCTGTACCGGGCCTCTCAAGGAAGCATTTGTTGGCGGGATGAACCTGGCACAGAAGTATCTTTCATCTGATCAACATGACCCGGTCAATCACTGGCATGACACGGCGCTTCGTGTGACAGGCGTGATCGTCGACGATATTGAGGCCGAGTGGCTGCGGCGTTGGAACAAACAAAACCCGGCACCGGCCCCCAATGGTGTCATCATCCCGGCGGCCCCTGTGATGGGGGGCATGACCATGTCCATGTTTACCACCAACATCGAAGCCAACCCGCCTGAGACCGATATTCGCACACATATGTTGGCCCGGATCGCCGGGGCGGGGCAGTTCGCCTATCTGGAAAACTATGCGCTAACCGATCCGCAGCTGGTCAGTGCCTTAGCGGCCCGCCGGGCGCCGGGCGCCGGGCAAATTCCGGTTATTCCGATGGTCAATCATCCGCGCAACCGGACTCAGGAAGGTTTCGAGATCTTCTCCTATATGATGTTTTACACGTTTGTTGAGCTCGGCCTTGCCGATTTCGTGAGCTTTGATGCCGTCGATACGTGGTCTGCGTGGTTGCGGAGTGCCCCGGTTACCTATCCAACAGCGGGTGTCAACGGACCGGTCGTCCAGAAACTTGGTTTCCAGCCCGGCCAAACAGCGGTTTTTAATCCGGTCAACGGCTTTCGATTGCAATATACCGATGCCACAGGCGCGCAGAGACGCGTCTGGTTTCGCGATATCTGGAATCTAACACCCACGGGGTCCGTAATGTATGCGCCGCAGAATAATCATGCGCGCGTATCGGATCACTGGACCTATCTGCATTCGAAGTTGGCCCTGTTTGATGACCGGTACGTTCTGGTTGGCACCAGCAACTGGACATATCGCAGTATGCAATATGACGGTGAAATAACGCTTGAAGTCGATGATCCGACAAATGTGTTTCCACAAGCGGTTCGTGCGCAACTTTTCAATCACTGGCAGATGCCAACGGCAGCGGCCGCTGCCACGGCAGGTGTCGGTGCAGCGTGGACCGGCGATGCTGCGGCTAACCCTGCCAATCTGGGAACGAATGGGCTCGCGCGTGCCGTGCCACTGCAGATCGATGATTTTATCAACCCGACGTCGGTTCAGGCGTGGCGCAGCCTTGCGACCAACGGAACGATGGTTTCGGCCTACATGTAGGCCGTGCCGGGGCGGAGGTGCAAAGTTGAAAAGAGGATATCATGAGTAGCAATGTTTATCAGACCCTGTCACAGCAGGCGTGGAAGCAATACCAAACGGTTACCGGACGTCCTGAGAAGGAAGTCAAACAGATGCAGGCTGCTTATGGCACCTTTGAAGAGGCCGCGAAGAAGCTTGATGCAGCGGTGGTATTTTCGTCTCCTCCGACGAAGGAGCAGCTTGCCACGGCGAGTAATGCGGTTACTGTTCTTGAAAGCGCGTTTAACGGTGTGGACGCCATTGTCGCAAAACTCGCGCAGACCGATAGTGATGCGGTCAAGAATACCGGCACTGTGTCACAAGGTCAGAAAGCCGATAGCGTCAAGCGCGAGCAAGAACACGACAACAATTTTGAGCAGGCACTTGGAAACGTGCTGTATCAAGGACAGTTGCAGGTCGCAGCTGCGCTTGCCAGTGCACCAAAATAAAAGAAAAGGCCCGGTGCGGGGTAACACCGGGCCTGAAATTGCCGGTCAGCAGTTTGGGGGGAGCTGACCAGCAGGGGGGAGCTTGTGCTTTACGCGATCACGGATTTGACATCGACATTGCCGCGCGTTGCATTGGAGTATGGGCAAATCTTGTGGGCTTCCTCGACGAGTTTTTCCGCCTCGGCCTTATCAAGGCCCGGAAGCGACACATTCAGCGTCACGGCAAGGCCAAAGCCGCCGGCGTCGCGCGGGCCGATCCCGACTTCGGCCGTAACCGAAACATCATCGGGCACCTTCGGGCCGCCCTGGGACGAGACGAATTTCATCGCACCGATAAAGCAGGCCGAATAGCCCATGGCAAACAGCTGTTCGGGGTTATTGCCCTCACCGCCTGCGCCGCCAAGTTCCTTGGGGGTCGTCAGCTTGACATCAAGCGAGCCGTCTTCGGTTTTCGCCCGGCCATCACGGCCGCCGGTGGCAGAAGCGCTTGCGGTATATTTTACATCAACAGACATGGTTTCATCCTTTGTTTGAACGTTGGTTCGACTTGGTGAGAACCCGGCTGCGTTACCTTGATATGTCGCCGGGTGTGGACAGGTGCAAGAGCACCTGCCCGAAAGAGGGTGAAAGTTTTGTGTCACTCGCCGTGCAAGGCGTTGTGCAGGTACTGACCGGCCTGTGCGATGGCTGCTTTGGCGGCCGGGGTGTCAGCAAGGGCATTGAGCATGACAAAGTCATGGATCGTGCCGTTGTAGCGGGTAACGGTGACATCAACGCCAGCCTGGCTGAGTTTGCGGGCGTATGCCTCGCCTTCGTCACGCAGGACGTCGTTTTCTGCGGTGATCACAAGGGCCGGGGCCTGTCCGGAAAGCTGATCGGTGCTTGCATGGATCGGGGTAATTTTCGGATCCGTACGATCAACGCCTTCGGGCAGGTACTGGTTCCAGAACCATTGCATCGCGGGCTCGGTCAACCACGGACCATTGGCAAATTCGGTGTAGGATCCGTTGCCGAAATCAGCGTCGGTTACCGGGTAAAACAGAACCTGGGCTGAGATTTCCGGGCCGTTGCGTTCTTGTGCCAGTAGCGACACCACGGCTGTCATGTTGCCTCCAACGCTGTCGCCTGCGATTGCCAGACGGGTCGGATCGACATTAAGCTGTTCACTGTGATCAGCAACGTATTGGGTGACAGCATAATCCTGCTCGATCGCAATCGGATAGCGGGCCTCGGGGGAGCGTTCGTAATCAACAAACACCAAGGCCGCATTGGCGCGCACAGCCAGTTCACGTACCAGTCGGTCGTGGGTGCCGGTATCGCCCATCACCCAGCCAGCGCCATGAAAATAGACAATGACAGGAAGGCGATCAGTGTTGCCCGCCGGGCGAATGATGCGGACTTTGGTTGCGCCGGTCGGGCCAACGCCAAACACGGTGTCCGTGATATCAACGGCGGGTTTGTCGATTTCGCCAGACTGCGCGCCAGAAAGTACAGTGCGGGCTTCAGCCGGGGTCAGGGTGTAGATGGCCGGTCCACCAGATGCTTCAAGAACGTTGATGAAGTCCTGGGTTGCAGGTTCAAGAACCGGATCTGCGGTGGCAGCAGAGCTTGCCAATGTTGCGGAAAGTGCGAATGCAGCAGCGGCAACTTTTGATTTGAATGGGCTCATGGGTCTTATCCTTTACTGGGCCGTCCGATGGGCGGCGTTACGTTCTGTTGAATTATTAATCGCACACAATTAAATCGTGCACGATATAAAATTGAGAAAGTCAGCCATGCAATAAAATCGCTTGTGATTAAATCGCGAACGATATAAATTATATGGCTTTGATTTTTTTGATGCCCGTTCTTGATGCCGCCATTCTCATGAATGGTGTTTGGCGCCGCCGGGCAGTTTTGCTAGGTTCCGCAAAAACTGTAGTCACACAGCCAACCAGACAGACAGGACAAGACCGATGAATGACGGTTCCAAAGACGATTTGCTCCAGCTCGAGAAGTTCCTGTGCTTCTCGGTTTACTCGGCAAGTCATGCGTTTAACCGCATCTATAAGTCACTGCTGGATGGTCTGGGCCTGACATATCCACAGTATTTGGTGATGGTCGCTTTGTGGGAGGAAGACAATCAGTCGGTGCGCCACATCGGTGAAAAGATGTATCTGGAATCAAGCACACTGACGCCTTTGCTCAAGCGTCTTGAAACTGCTGGTCTGGTAAACAGAAAGCGTGATCCAAAGGATGAGCGGTCTGTGCGCGTCAGCTTAACCGAGGCGGGAAAGGCGCTCCGCGCCAAGGCCGAAGAAATTCCGACCTGCATTCTTGAGGCGACCGGCCTTGATATTGAAACCGCCAAACGGTTGAACCGCGATTTGCGCACCATGCGTGATCAGATTGACGCGGTTGTTCAAAAGCTTTGATCGGGGTTATTTGCCGGGCGTCTTGCGATCGCGGTGGTAGGTCAGCGCCCAGCCAAGGGCGGTTTTGATCGCCGGTTCGGGCAGGGGGCGATCAAGGGGGAGGAGGATCGCACGGTTGCCTTCGGTGGCAAGGTCGTCTGAGAGCAGACTGCGCGTGCGATCAATCAGGTCGGTTTTGCAATCAAAAAAGATCATTACCTGATCGGGTGTCTTGGGTTTCCAGTCGGCCCGGATGGTAATGCCCGATCCCGATTTCGGGCGCCAGGCCGGTTCCCCCCATTTAAGGCTTTCGGCTACGGGACCAACCCCGTCGATTTCGCCAGCCAGTTCAAAGATCCAGTCGCGTATCGACATCAAGGCGCGCCGGGCCGCAGCCGGGCAGGCATTGAATTTTGCTGCAACGTCGGAGCTGGCGAAATCCCCTGAACCCATCACATACCTGCAGAACTCAGGTTGCCAAAGGACTGGATCAGCAGCCAGACGCCACAAATTGCCAGGGTGATGTGTTGCATGACCATGGCCGGTGCGATGATCCTTTTGGAACGTTTAAGCGTACCAATCGCATGCAAAATCCGGCTTGCGATCAGAATGGCCGCAACAATCCAGATGCTGTCAGATGTCGCCAGGATCGCCTCAATGGCAAGCACCAGAAGAACACAAAGCGGGGCATTCTCGACAAAATTGCCATGCGCGCGAATGCGCCGACGCAGGGTGCTGTCATCGCCATCGCCACTGAGGGTATTGAGCTGAAAGCGCCGGACGGAAACCATCAGGCTGAGCACGGTCAGCATCAGAACGAAGACGGCAGTTATGCAGATTGTTACAGGAAGTGGCAGCATGAACGGTTTCCCGATTTGTTGGGGCAAATTGTAATAGGTGAGGGTAATTCAATCACTGAATGACGTGTTGATCAAACAAAAGGACGGCACCCAAACAGATGCCGTCCTTTGTGGTGTGTTACTTGAACTTCCCGGAAGCCTAGATGTTCCGCAGGCGATCAAGGAAGTTTTTGACCTGTTCATCAAGATTGCGGGCTTCTTCGGCAAGTTGGGTTGCACCTGCCTGCACGTTGGAGGCTGCTTCACCGGTTTCCTGCGATGTGTTGCGCACAATTCCGATGGAAGAAGATACCTCGTTCGTGCCTGCGGCAGCCTGTTGCACATTGCCGGAAATTTCGGCGGTGGCAGCGCCCTGTTCCTCGACCGCAGAGGCAATGGCCGTGGCAATTTCATTGATGCTGGAAATGGTTTCCGTCACCCGTTCAATCGCCCCGACTGTATTTTGCGTCTCGGACTGGATGGAGCCGATCTGCTGGGCAATGTCCTCGGTCGCCTTGGCCGTCTGATTGGCAAGGTTTTTGACTTCCTGGGCCACAACAGCAAAGCCCTTGCCCGCTTCACCGGCACGGGCCGCCTCGATCGTGGCATTAAGTGCCAGAAGGTTGGTCTGGGCGGCAATGTCATTGATCAGGCTGACGACTTCGCCAATGCGATCTGCGGCCTCGGCAAGGCCGGTGACCATGGCATTGGCGCGTGATGCTTCGTCAACAGCCGTGCTGGAGATATCCGACGACTTCGCGACCTGGGAACTGATTTCCTGGATAGAGGCAGACAGTTCTTCGGTGGCAGAGGCCACGGTCTGGACATTGGCGCTTGCTTCGTCCGCAGCCGCGGCAACGACAACCGCCTGTTCCGAGCTTTCATCGGCGGCACGGCGCATCTGGCGTGATACGGTTTCCATGTTGCCCGCACTGTCAGAAACATTGACAACGATGGACCCGACCGACTTTTCAAATTCGTTGGCCATCTGCAGTCGCGTGCGGTTACGCGCATCGCTGGCCTTCTGTTCGGCTTCAAGCTTTTCGCGTTCAGCCATCTGCATGCCAGCGGAGGCTTCTTTGAAGGCCTCAAGCGCCTTGGCAATTGCCCCGATTTCATCTTCGCGTTTCAGATAGGGCACAGTGACGTCAAACTGTCCTTTCTGAAGATGATCGATGACACCCGCGACACGGGTCATCGGGCGGGACACGAGGCTTCTGGTCGACATAAGAACAACGGCAATCACAATGGCAAGCAGGATCAGGCCGCCAATCAGGGTTGTGTTGCGCAGATTATTCGCCGGCGCATAGACCGTTGCCAGTGGCACATTGACGACCACGCCCCACTGATTGGGGTATCCGGCGATTTCGACCGGGACAATCATGTGCATGGTGCTGTCGTCATCGATGCGGCTTGGTGTGCCGGTTTTCATCGCGTCTAGAATGGCGGCATGGGTGCTGTTCTCGGGATCAAGCGTGGTTCCGCGAATTTCCGGATCTTCGTGTGCCACCCATGTGCCTTGGGCCGATACAAGGTTGACCGTACCGTTGCCAAATGGTGTGAGTTCGGAGAACCGTTCGGAAAGCGCGTTGAGTTCAAGATCCACGCCCAGAACGCCAAGAAACTGACCACTTGGGTCTTGCACCGGATAAACAAACGAGGTCAGAACAACGTCACGCCCCTGAATGTCATAGGTGATGGCATCGGTGACATAGGGCTGATTGGTATCGCGCGGGGCGGTGTAATATTCATTGACCTCGGGATTATCAAGGCCGGTCAGGTGATAGGGCGTAATGCCCTCACCGAAATTATAGTAATAGGTCACGTATTGGCCACTGCCATCGCCAAACGGTTCGCCTTCGTCCTTGTAATCGGCATCCTTGCCGTCAAGGGCATTGGGCTCGAAGCCGGACCAAGCACCGGCAAGGGTCGGATTGTCGATCAGCGTGCGGTTGAGAATTTCATTATAGGCACTGCGATCCGCACCCCCTTTTTCGCGGACGGCACGAAAGGTGCCAGCAAGGTTTTTGGCAACCAGCATACCGCCATTCAAAACGCCGCCAGCCTGTTCTGCGTGATGGTTCGCAACGGCGCGGGTTTCTCCGACGATCAGTTCCTCGGTGGTTTGGTTGGTTTGCACGGTTTGAAGGGAAATGCCTGCTATCAGGCAGAGCGCAATGGCCACTGCACTCACGAGGGTGAGTTTCGCGCCGAGAGACAGGGAGGAAAAGTTCATTCGGCTGTCCTTCCGACCTATGCTTTCGTATTCGAATTCTAAAATGGGAAATATGCCAGACAGCTCAGTGGCTTGGCCCGGCAAACAGGCACGGCACGCATTGCACTTATTCTAAAGTGGAATGCGTTGGAAGGGAAGCTTGTAGGTAGATTTAATCGCTAAGGACTAGAATCTTCTGGTTTTACCGATAACTGGTGCAAAGACTTCGTTGGCCGGGATCGGTTTGCCAAACAGGAATCCCTGCAATTCGATGCCGGGTACTTCACGCAGGAATGCATACTGCTTTTTGGTTTCGACCCCTTCGGCCGTAACCTGCAGGCCCAGCGCATCGGCCATCGCCAGCATCGCTGTGATCAGGGCGACATCATCGCCGTTATCGGGCAGGCCTTTGACAAAGGCACGGTCGATCTTGAGACGGCTGATCGGCAGGCTTTTGATCGACCGCAGGCAGGAATAGCCCGTGCCGAAATCATCAATCGCCAGCGACACCCCGACCGCACGCAACTCATGCAGGGTCTGGATCATGCTGGCTTCGTCCTGGATCATGCTTTCGGTGACTTCGATTTCCAGGTCATCGGCCGGAAGGCCCGCCATCGCCAGTTCATGGGCAACGGTATCGGCAAAGCCTGGCTGTTGCATCTGGCGCACCGAGACATTGACAGATATGCGGATTTTCTCGCCAAACTCATCCTGCCATTGACGCGCCTGTTTGCAGGCTTCGCGGATGACCCAGCTGCCGATTTCAAGAATAAGTCCGCTTTTCTCGGCAATCGGAATGATTTCATGCGGGCCGACAAGCCCCTGTGTCGGGTGGTGCCAGCGCAAAAGCGCCTCGACCCCGACCATATCGCCACTCGCCCCGTCGATCTGCGGCTGGTAATGCAGGGCCAATTCATCGTTTTCAAGCCCGCGGCGCAGTTCAAGCGAGCGGGTCATGTAATGGGCGGCATTGGCCGTCATTTCCGGCTCATACAGCGCAGAGGTCCGCCGACCGCGATCCTTGGCGGCATACATTGCCGTATCGGCAAGGCGGATCAGGTCGTGCGATGAATGGCCATGCAGCGGATACATTGAAATGCCCACACTGGCCGAAATGTTCATTTCATGACCGCTGATATAGAACGGGCGTTGCAGTTCCTGAATGATCTTTTGCGCCAGATTGGTGGCCGCCGTTTCATTGGGAATGTTTTCGCGAATGATCAGGAATTCGTCGCCACCCAGTCTGGAAATCGTATCGGTGCGTTCGGTAATGCCCTTGATCCGGGTGGCGGCAATCAGAATGACCTGATCACCCGCCGCATGGCCCAGCGTGTCATTGATCGTCTTGAAGTTATCAATATCCAGAAACAGGCAGGCCACCATTGTTCCGCTGGGTTCACAGCGTTCGATGGCGCGGTTCAGCCGGTCCGTCGCAAGCAGACGGTTGGGCAGGCTGGTCAGCCCGTCATACTGGGCCAGATAGTGCAATTCCTGTTCGGCCTGGCGGATGGCGGTGCGGTCCGAGACGATCATGACAAAGTGGGTCAGTTCGTTGTCTTCGTTTTCAACCGCGATGACCTGTAAGGCGAGCGAGATCGGGTTGCCCTTGGCATTGCGCGTATCCAGATCGCGGTGCCAGTGGCGTCGCGCGCCGATGCCGGAAAACAGTTCCTGAAAGAACTCGGCGGGATGTTCCTCCGGCGAGAAGAAATAGGGCGGCTTTTCCAGCGTGTTTTCTTCGCTGTCGCCGGTAATACGGTAATAGGCGGTATTGGCATTGGTGACATTCAGGTCGGGGTCAAGGATCAGAATGCCGTCCTGGGTGGTTTCAAACACCGTCATGGCTTCGCGCAGTTTGTCCTTGGTCATGCGCTGATCGGTGATGTCCTGCATCATGCCGATGATACGTTTTGATCCCTTGCGCTCGTCGCCAAATGACTTGCCGCGTGCCCGAAACCAGCGATAGTTGCCATCACAATCAAGACTGCGAAAGACAACGTCGTAAAACTCGCCGTGGGCAACCGCATAGGCAAATGCCTTATGGACCATATCGCGATCCTCGGTCGCCACCCGTTCAAGGAAGGCATCCCAGCTTTCCGTGACGGTTTCGGGTTCCTGAAGCATGTCGAAATTGCCAAGACTGGTGCTGTGCATCTGCCGTGAACCGACATCAATTTCCCAGCAGCTCATCTGGGCGGCATTCATGGCAAGTGACAGGCGATGCTGACTTTCCGAAAGGGCAAGTTCCGCCGCACGGCGTTCAAGTGCCATCTGGATGGTGGCGTGCAATTCACGATCTGAGAACGGTTTGATCAAAAAACCATAGGGGCGGGTTTTCTGTGCGCGGGCCAGTGTCGCGTCTTCGGAGTGGGCCGAAACATAAATCACCGGGATCATCAGGTTGGGCGGGATGCCGGCCGCGGTTTCAATGCCATCGATATCGCCACCAATGCGGATATCCATCAGGATGATGTCGGGCGGGTCACGTTCGATGGCCTCAAGTGCGTCTGCGCCGCGTGTATGGGCGCTTGTGCGTTTATAGCCGAGCTTTTCAAGCTGCTTGCGCAGATGCAGAGCGATGATCCGCTCATCCTCGACAATCATGACATGGATCGGATGTTCCATCCCGATCACTTCTCTAATGTGAATGTAATGACAAAGGTGGTTTCACCTTCGGTAACAACATCAAGTGTGCCGCCAATCTGAGCGGCCAAAAGTTCGATCAGCTGCAGGCCAAGGCCATCGCTTTGTCCCGGGTCAAAGCCACCGGGCATGCCGCGCCCATTGTCGGACACGCGCAAAGTGACAACATCGCCGTCACTGATGCGGGTCGATACGTCGATTTGCCCGGAGCTGCCACCCGGGAAGCCGTGCTTGAGCGCATTGGTAATCAGTTCATTGGCAATCAGGCCGCACGGGACCGCCTGATCAATGGCAAGTTCAACCTGGGCGAGGTCGCTTTCGACCCGAACACGGGTAATGTCGGTGTTGAAGGTTGCCAGCAGGGATGAAATCAACCCTTCACAGAAATTGGCGAAATCGACCTTGGCGATGTCTTCGCTTTGATAGAGCGACTGGTGAATTTGCGCCATCGAGCGCACGCGATTGCAACTGTCAATCAGGGCTTCGCGGGCCTGAATATCAATCACCGAGGATGTCTGCATATCGAGAAGACTGTGGATGATCTGCAGATTGTTTTTCACCCGGTGGTGAACCTCAGACAGCAGGGTTTCCTTTTCACGCAGGGAGCGGGCAATTTGTTCTTCGCGGTGCTTGCGTTCGGAAATATCGGAGATCGCTGCAAGGATTTGCTGGTTTTCCCCATCCGAAATCGGATTGAGGCCGATCTCGACGGGGAATTCGCTGCCATCCTTGCGCAGGGCATAAAGATCCCGACCGGCCCCCATCGGGCGCGGGTTGGGATGATTTGTATAGGATCCCCGTAATTTGGGGTGACCGGCGCGAAAGCGGTCGGGAACAAGCATCTCGATCGGTTGGCCGAGCAATTCACTGCGGGCATAACCGAAAATGATTTCGGTCTGGGCATTGACCATTTCCATGGTCCCGTCAGTGCCGATCAGGATCATGGCATTTGGCGCGTATTCAACAACGCGCTCAAACCTTTGGTCTGGACTTCCCGTCGGAAAGGCGTTGGCGGTGATGTGTTCACCAGTCTCTCCAAACGACATCAACACACTCCAGTCTTCGTGCTTGGTTCGTCGGTCGGGTTTGCCTTCGCTTAGAAATTGATCACAGGTATTAACTTATAATAATTCCGCACTGTGGTTCAACCATATGTATTTCATAGGAAATATTTATGCGATTTAAGCGTGGGGTCCCTTGGAGGGATATTTGAATACAAATGGTGGAATTCAACTACACTTAGGTGTAGCCGCTTATCGGGTATTTCAAGCAAGAAGCCCGCAATAAAGTTCGGTGATTTCCCCACCAATTCCGCGATTATTTGGCTGCCATGCGCAACAGGTGCTTGATCTTGGCCCGAAGTGGGGTATAGCTTCGCGCAAACATGCGATCAGAGTGATCGCGTGTGAGGGTTTAGGCCCAACGCATATTTCCCGAGAATTAAACGATACAACTGACAAACAAGGTTTCAAAAATGACAGCCGATCTTCGAGATGCCGCACTTAACAGCAACGTCTGGGCCTTTCAGGAAGCCAGCAAGCTGGTCAAGCGGTATAAACAGAAGGCGCCTGAAAAGGGCTATGTCCTTTTTGAAACCGGTTATGGTCCGTCGGGTCTGCCACACATTGGCACCTTTGGCGAAGTGGCACGTACGACCTATGTCCGTCGTGCGTTCGAGACCATGTGCGATATTCCGACCAAGCTGTTCTGCTTCTCCGATGACATGGATGGCCTACGCAAGGTCCCGGACAATATTCCGAACAAGGACATGGTCGCTGAACATCTTGGCAAGGCGCTGACCAGTGTTCCCGATCCGTTTGGCACCCATGAAAGCTTTGCGCATCATAACAATGCCAAGCTGCGCGAATTCCTGGATGGGTTCGGGTTTGAGTATGAATTCAAATCATCGACCGATTGCTACAAGTCGGGCATGTTTGACGAAGCACTCCTGCGATTGCTCGAGCGCTATGAAGCGATCCAGAAAATCATGCTGCCGACCTTGGGTGAAGAACGCCGCGCGACCTATAGCCCGTTCATGCCGGTTGAGCCGGGTACCAACAAGGTCCTGATGGCCAAGGTCACCGAGCTTAAGCCGGAAAGCGGCGGCATCGTTTACGAACATCCGGAAACCGGTGATCTTGTCGAAACGCTCGTCACGGGCGGCAACTGCAAGCTGCAGTGGAAGCCGGACTGGGCGATGCGCTGGTATGCGCTGGGCGTTGATTATGAAATGGCCGGCAAGGACCTTATTCCGTCGGTCGAGCTTGGCAACAAGATCGTCAAGGCACTTGGCGGCACTCCGCCGGAAGGCTTCAACTACGAGCTGTTCCTTGATGAGAACGCCCAGAAGATTTCCAAATCCAAGGGCAATGGCCTTTCGATGGAAGACTGGCTGAAATATGCGCCGGAAGACAGCCTGTCGCTGTTCATGTTCCAGAAGCCGAAAACCGCAAAGCGTCTGTATTTCGATGTCATCCCGAAAACCGTGGATGAATATCTGACCTTTGCCGAAAAGCTTAAAACCGAAACCGACCCGACCAAGATCCTGCAAAACCCGGCTTGGCACATTCACGCCGGGACCGCACCGGATCGTGACATTCCGCTGTCGTTCGGCATCCTGCTGAACCTGGTTTCAGTGTGTAACACCGATGACCGTGACCTGCTGTGGAAGTTCATTTCGCGCTATGCCACGGGTGAGACGCCGGAAACGGCACCGTATCTTGATAAACTGGTCGGCTATGCCATCAACTATTACCGCGACTTCGTCAAACCGACGAAGAAATACCGTGCCCCGACCGAGGCAGAGCAGGCCGCCCTTAAAGACCTGCGCGATGCGCTGTCGAAAGTTGCCCCGGGCACAGAGCCGGCCGACATTCAGACCGAAGTTTTCACCGTGGGCAAAAACCACAATTATGAAAACCTGCGCGACTGGTTCAAAGCGCTGTATGAAGTGCTGCTCGGTCAGGAACAGGGTCCGCGCATGGGCTCCTTCATCGCGCTTTACGGCCTTGATGAAAGCGTTGCGCTGATCGACCGTGCGCTGGCGGGCGAAGACCTTTCGGCGTAAGCACGTGATCAGATAAAACTTGCAAGCGGCTCGCCATCTGGCGGGCCGTTTTGCGTTTTGGGTCATATCATTCAATAATTCGCCAACCGGATCGGTTATGGCGGGGCTTTGCGTCACCAGCAGGGAATTGAATGAGATGGGCTTTTGGCAGAAATCGATGATTGCGGTCGCGTGTTCCAAGCCGCTGCGCGCGATTGGCGAGGCGGTTGGCCGCAAAACGGGACTGGCCGCACAGTTCGTCAGTGCCAATGATGGTGTCGGGCATGTCGCACGGGCCAAGGCGCTGTCAAAAAACGGGATCGGGATTTCCAGTTTTTATCTTGGCGAGTATGTCACGGATATCGCGCAGGTGCGTGAAACCGTTGATCAGTTGCGTGCGGTGATGCCAAGCCTGCGTCAGGCCGGGCTTGATGTGCATGTCTCAATTGATCCGTCCCAGCTGGGCTACATGCAGGATGCAGCCGTGCTGGCCAAACATGTTGATGAGATCGCCGGTCAGATCCGCGATCTCGCGGCAAAGGCCGGCCCATCGCAAACCGTCCGGCTGATGATCGATATGGAAGATTTCGATATGGTCGATGATACGCTGGCGCTGCATCATCGGTTAAGCGACGCCGGTGTGCCGGTTGCCCAGACCCTGCAAGCCCGCCTGCACCGGACAAAGGCGGACATGACGGAAATGATCAAGCGCGGTGCGATGGTGCGACTGGTCAAGGGGGCAATGGCCCCGCCGGCCAGTGTGGCCTTTACCGAGCGGTCAGAAATTGATGCCAATTACCTAGCCCTTGCCGGGATGATGTTATCAGAGTCCGCCAAGCAAAACGGGTTTTTCCCGGTCTTTGGCAGTCATCATCGTGAACTGGTGCTTAAGATCGCAAGGCTTGCCGATCAAAATGGCTGGGCGCGTGATCGGTTCGAATTCGAGATGCTGTATGGCGTCAATCAGCCGTTGCAACGCGAACTGGTTGCGCAGGGGTATCGCCTTCGGCTTTATGCGCCGTTTGGCAAGGATTGGTGGGCCTATGCCTGGCGCAGGGTGGGGGAGAACCCGCGCAATCTGTCGCTGTTGCTGAAGTCTGGGCTTCATCGATAAAAAAAATGAGGCCAGCATAAGTTGCTGGCCTCACTATTTTCGATCAGCTAGGCGGCAGGTACCGTCGCAGCGGATGATGTTCAAATGGCGCAAGCAGGATGTGCCGCGCACGTTGCCAGCCAACACCAAATGCCATCACCAATCCGCCGACGATAAAGCAGACCAGAACAATGGTCATGGACGGATCAATCGCCGCCCCCTCGAACCCTGATTGCAGCAGATAGCCGACATAGATCAGGCCGCTGATGATCGGCGAGCGGCGATCCAGGATGAGGGAGAGCAACATGGCAATGATGATCACCGGGATCATGGCAAGCGCGGCGGCCTCGAACGTTGCCGCAATCGAATGGATGGTCAGCGGCGCGCCAAAGACATAGAGCCAGAACGCACATTCCGCCCAGCCATTGACCCGGTTGGGATCGCGACTGTCGATAAAGATCGCAAGGGCGAGCAACAAGATACCTGTGACGGTGATCAGATAGGGGATATAGGGCTCTGCCGCCGGGCCGAAGGTCGCTAAAAGCGCTGTCCAAAAGACACCGACGATGCCAGCAGCAATCAGGGAAAACGAGACCGGCAGGCGATAACGCAGGAAAAAGCCCAGCTGGAAGGCAAATCCGATCACCGCAACAAAGACCAGCACATTCATCGACCGCTGGCCGAAATCAATGACCGTATCAAGATCCGATAGCTGCCCCGCCGGTCCGGCAAAGGACATGTAAATCGCAATCGCGTAGATCATCAATGTCGCACCAAGGGCGGCCATAATCGCGATCGAGGGCAGGGACGCCTTGAGCTTGCCTGCGATATATTCCGCCAATGCAACATAGGCCATCATGGCAAGCGGTGGGGCGATCCAGAAGGCCGGACCATTGGCAAGCAGGCCCCATAGCACAAACCAGCCAATGGTCAGTGCCGCGATGCCCAGCGCAATGAAGATGTCATTCATGCCACGAAACAGGGTGAATTTTTCTGTTTCGGGGGAGTCCTGGATTTGCTCGGTCAGGTACCCTTCCAGCCGTGCAAAGGCCTCTTCGCTGAGCACGCCCGCCGATACCGCATTTCGGATATCGGCAAGGGTGAATTGATTGTTTTTCACGGTGGCTCCGTTTTTGGTCTTGTGCCGTTGTGGCGTGTGTCCGATGTGCTTAGTGATACACGCCAAAGGACGGGCTTTCAAACGCCGCGATAGCCTTAATCGGGAAATAAGACCGTGAAAAGGCGATTGACAGGATGGTCGCAATCAGTATTAAGTGAGTTAACTTACTTAAGAGATGGTGATATTCATGGCCGAAAAGCTCAAACCCGAAGAAAAGCGGCAAAAGCTTGCCCGCGCGGCAATGAATGTGATCTGGCGCGATGGTTATCATGCCGCCACCATTCAATCGGTTGCGAACGAGGCCGGATTGCCCGCCGGTGGGGTGTTTTACCGTTTCCCCAAAAAGCATGATCTGGCGCAGGCCGCCCTTGAGACCATGCAGGGCGAG
This sequence comes from Thalassospira sp. ABL2_045, assembly GCF_056161285.1. Lineage (NCBI taxonomy): Bacteria > Pseudomonadati > Pseudomonadota > Alphaproteobacteria > Rhodospirillales > Thalassospiraceae > Thalassospira > Thalassospira sp. ABL2_045. The sequence continues at coordinate 41,341 of NZ_JBSWYV010000014.1, forward strand.
TTCATCCCGCTTTTGGACAGCATCAAGTCCAAGGGGACAGTCGGGGATCGGTTGTCGGTATTTTTTGACTATCTTGATGCCATGACGCCCCGCCGTGTCAGCCATGGCTGCCCGCTTGCGCGTTTGATGCTTGATATGCCAGCGGATGCGGATTTTGATCCGGCGCGCAAAATCGGGCAGGGCGTATTTGATGCCCTGATCGACTGGGTGGCAGATCAGCTTCGCGAAGGCGGGCTGGATGCGGACCGTGCCGCGATCGAGGGCCGCCGGATTGTGCTGCGCTGGCAAGGGGCGATTGTGCTGGCCCATTCGATGAATGACCGCGCCATCCTTGATGACGAGATCCATGATCTGCGCCAGACAGCAGCTGCCTTGATCGGCGGGAACTAAGCCGCACTTTTCCGGATTTGCGACCCGTTTTCCCATATCATGAAAGTGCCACCATGCCCCGCGCGCTGACCAAAACCCTTGGGCGTGATCCCAAGGCTGCCTTGATTTTCAATTTTGCCCTGCTTGGCATTCGCGACAAGTTCTATGCCCTGCGACAATCGATTGGCATTGGCCGACCCGATCGGGCTGTGCTGGATCATCTGGGCGTGCCCGATAGCGCCATGGCGCAAAAGGTGACGGCCTGGGCAGCCTCGCTTCAGCCGGAATTTGTGCAATATCACGGCCTGCGCAGCTTCGCCTTTGGTGTGGCGCTGGCCGACTATCACGATGTGCGGTTCGATCAGGAGATGCTTTATATCGCAAGCATCCTGCATGATATTTCACTGGCGTCCTCCGCCTGTGACGGGCCCGGCTCGTTTGAGGTCGAGGCCGCCGGGTGTGCCCATCGCTGGCTGGGTGAACAGGGTTATGATCCCGAGAAGGCCGATATCATCCACGAGGCCATGGCCCTGCATTCGGCCGTCTGTCATACCGGTTCACGCGACCCGGAAGGATTGCTTTTGCATTTGGGGGCCGGGGTCGATGTGGTCGGCATGCAGGTGATGAATATTCACCGCGATGTTCGCGCGCAAATCCTGCGCGATTATCCTCGTACCGGCTTTGTCCGCGATTTCGGAAAACTGGTCGCCGATCAGGCTGATCTCAAACCGCAATGCCATATTGCCGGGCTGGTAGGGGTCGGGTTTGCCAAGGCACTGGCAAACAACCCGCTGGATCGTGCCTGATCGCGAACCTGATCCCATGGTTTTTGCAGCTTTTGGTTGTTTTGCCATGATCAGTTCATTTTCTGATGATGAAATCAAAGCCATGAAACGTCATACTATTATCAAAGCCGCAGTCCTTTGGGCTGCGCCAAACGATAAAGGACACGGGCAATGATCGGACTGAGAACAGTAAAATTTGCGCTGGTCGGGGCGATGGCACTGGCATTGTCGGCCTGTGCGAGTGGGCCGCGCGTTTATACCGATGCCGACCCGGCGGCCGATTTCGCGCAGTTCCGCACATTCGCCTTTGTCGAAAGTGCCGGCAAGGATGCCGAAGCCGAATACAAAACCCTGTCCGGTCAGCGGATCGAAGATGCGATCAATCTGGCGATGGTGTCACGCGGCTATCAGCTTGATATCCATAACCCGGATCTTCTGATCAACTTCCATCTCAAGACCCAGGAAAAGACCCGCTCGTCGCCGCCGGTCTATATGGGTGGCTATTACGGGTATCGCAGCGGGATGTATGTTGGCTGGCCAGGCTATGTCGAGCCGGGCTATGTCGATACCTATACCGAGGGGACGCTGAATATCGATCTGGTTGATCGGCGCACCCGTCAGATGGTCTGGGAAGGAACGGCTGTTGCCCGTGTCACCAGTGCGGTGCGCGAAGCGCCAAATGAAACGGTGCGGAATGCAGTGGCATCGATCTTTGCCAAATATCCCTATCGCGCCGGCAGCAACGTGATGGTGCCATTGCCTGAATAAGGGATGTTCAGAACCCAAAACAAAACGGGCCGGAATTCCGGCCCGTTTTCATGTGCGGTGATGTTTGATGATCCGCGCGATCAATCTTCGCTGGCGTCAACAAAGCTCATGTAAAGGTCCTGCGCGCGGCGGGTGATCGGGCCGGGTTGCAGGTTGCGGTCATCGAGTTTGACGCACGGGGCGACCTTGTAATAGTTGCCGGTGCCAAAGATTTCGTCAGCCGCTTCGAGTTCCTCGTATTTGCAGGTCTTTTCCACGACATCGACGCCGTCTTCGCGAAGCAGTTTGATCACGCGCTGACGGGTCAGGCCATTGAGGAACGTGCCATTGATCGCTGGGGTATAGACCGTGCCGTCCTTGGCAAAGAACAGGTTGGCATAGGAAAACTCGGCCACATTGCCAATCGGGTCGAGCATCACACCGGTATCAAAGCCCGATGCGGTTGCCTCGGTCACGGCGCGGCCGACATTGGGATAGAGGCAGGATGCCTTTGCCTCGGTCGGGGCGCTTTCCGGCGACGGGCGGCGGAAGGTTGATTTGCGTGCGCTAAAGCCGGTCTGAACGGCTTCGGGCATTTCAGTCACGGAAATGCACAGAACAAATTGCGCGCTTTCGGGCGTCGGGGCGATGAAGCCTTCGCCGCCAAAGACGATCGGTTTGATATACAGGGCCAGTTCCGGGTCGAATTTCTGAACGCCTTCCTTGACCAGGGCGACGATTTCATCGACCGTGATGGTCGGTTTCATACCCATCAGTTCGGCCGAGCGGATCACACGGGCACAGTGCGGATACAGATCCGGCATTTTGCCATTCATGCGTCGCGCACCGTCAAAGACGGTCGAGGCCATCCAGACACCATGGGTTTGCGGGCCCATAATGTTGGGGTTGCCTTCGTGCCATTGACCCTGATGCCAGGTCCAGGTGGTGACGGTGCTATCAGTGGCGGCGTGACCCATTTTTATGCTCCTGATTGTGTTGGGGAATGCGCCTGTGGGGCGGTCCTTAAAGCGGCGCATAGCATAGGGTTTTTGCCCAAGGATGGTCAAAGAAAACATCTCTCTTGGTGATGCCTTTGAAATGTCATGAAAGCTTGCAAGCAGTTATGCGATAGGTTTTTCTGTAGAAGATTGATTTCGAGACGTTTTCTGCCACCATGGCGGGATGCTGACCGTCACTTTGAAAGGAACACACGATGGGTGATGACATCAAACTTGATCTCGACGCACGGTTTGAACATGCCCGTGATGTGATCCGCCATGCCGGAAAGCGGGCAATGGAATATTTCGATGGCACGGCCGGCGATCTTGAGGTCGAGGCCAAGGACAACCCGCTTGATATGGTCAGCATCGCCGACAAAAATGTCGAGGCGATCATTCGCGATCAGATCGGGGATAGCTTCCCCGAGGACGGTTTCCTCGGCGAGGAAATGGGCATTGAGAAGGGCGATAATGAGTGCCTGTGGGTGATTGACCCGATTGATGGCACGGCCTGCTTTGTCAATCAGATGCCAAGCTGGTGTATTTCCATCGCCCTTGTCGTTAAAGGCAAGATTGATTTGGCGCTGATTTATCAGCCGTGCGGCAAGGAATTGTTCACCGCAAAGCGTGGCGAGGGCGCGTTTGTTAATGGTGAGCCGATCAAGGCCAGCGATGCCAAAACCGTTGGCGATGGCGTGATGGGACTTGGCATGTCACATCGCACCAGAAGTGACGCGATCACACCGTTTATCACGGCACTTCTGGACAGCGAGGGCATCTTTATGCGCAACGGGTCGGGCGCGCTTTCGATGGCCTATGCCGCCGCCGGGCGTTTGATCGGCTATTACGAGCCGCACATCAATCCGTGGGATTGTCTGGCCGGTATCCTTCTAATGCAGGAAGCCGGTGGCTGGGCCAATGATTACCTCGCTGTACCTAATGCGCTGGAAGACGGCGCGCCGATCCTGACCGCGGGGCCGAATGTGGCGGAAGAGCTGCGCGAGATGACGGGCGTTTCCCACTAAGATAAGACGTTTCTGGCGCCAGATCCTAGGTGTCTGGTGTGTCGTTCTCGGCCTTGCGGTTTTCCAGTTTGCGATGGGTCAGGCGCGCCAGTTCCGAGCTGATCATGTCGATATCAAGCGGCTTGGTGCAATAGGCGTCAAAGCCGGTCTCATGGAATGTTTCGAGATTGTCGTTTGAAATATCCGCGGTCAGGGCCAGGACCGGAATGCTCGCCTTGATCGGTTCTTCGAAATTGCGGATCTGACGGGTGGCTTCGATGCCATCGAGAACCGGCATGTGCAAATCCATCAGAACTGCATCGAAATCGGTACCAGCAAGGATATCGAGCGCAATCTGACCATCTGCGGCGGTGGTGATGGTATGGCCCTGCGCTTCAAGCAGTTTCTGGGCAAGGATGCGGTTGATTTCGATGTCTTCCACCAACAGCAGGTTCCAGCTTCCCGGATCGGAGGGTTTGGTTGTTTCTGCGGGGCCGCTATCGGCGTCTTGTGCCTGACCGTCATGTTCGGCCAGGGCGGCTTCGCTGCTACGCGGCAGGGTCAGGTCAAACCAGAACAGACTGCCGCTGCCTTCCTGACTTTCGACCTTGATCGTTCCGCCCATGGCCTGAACCATGCGCTGACAGATCGTCAGACCAAGACCGGTGCCGCCATAGCGGCGCGTGGTGGTGGTGTCGACCTGGGTAAAGGCCTCAAAGATCGATTCAAGCTTGTTGCGCGGAATGCCGATCCCTTCATCCTGTACGGAAATGCGGAACGAAACCGTGTCGTCGCCAAGTTCAAGCGGGGCTGCCGACACCTGTACCTTGCCGTATTTGGTGAATTTGATGGCGTTTGAGACAAGGTTGGTCAGCACCTGTTTGAGGCGCACCGGATCGCCAATGACATGGCGGGGCAATGCCGGGTCGATCGTCAGTTCAAGCTTGTTTTCCTGCGCGCGCGCCGGGACAACCATCATTGACACCACTTCTTCGCACAACTGGTGCAGATCGACCGGGGCTTCTTCGAGGACGAGTTTGCCTGCCTCGATCTTGGAGATATCCAGAATATCACCGATCAGCGACAGAACATGGCGCCCGGCCCCGCGAATGGTCGAGAGGTAATTGCGCAATGTCTCAAGCGAGGCGTTCTTGTCCAGACTGTCGGTGGCAAGTTGCGCATAGCCCAGAATGGATGTCATCGGAGAGCGGAATTCGTGGCTCATATGGGCGATGAATTCCGACTTGGCGCGGTCGGCCTGCTGGGCCTGGTTCATTGCGCTTTCGGCAGCCATTCGGGCATCTTCGAGTTCGCTTGTACGCGTTGCCACCAGATCGACAATGTGCTTTTCAGTGCGGTTGAGCGAACGCAGATAAATCAGAAGCAGGACACTGATCGTGCTGCCAAAGACGAAAATCGCCCAAGGCTGCCAGTAGACCAGCGAATTGAAGCCTTCCACACGCTGATGCAAGACAATCGTCCAGTCGCGATACCCGAAGGTGAAGTTGGAAATATTCGGATTGAACGGGATCGTAAGTTCTTCGGCGATATGATCAAGCGCGTACTGGGCATCACGGGTGGAATATAAAAGCCCCGACTTGCCCGGTGTTTTGGCGTCCGCCAGATGCAGTTCGTAATCAAGTGGAATACGCGCAACCCGGGCCGCACGCATGATCATGTCGGTAATGCGCAAAACGCCAACCGCAATGCCAAGTGGCGGTCCCCCCGGATCACGCCGGTTTTCAACGGCGAGAAACGCCAGCGACGAGACAAGCGATGCGTTTGACTGAGCGGAATTAAGCGGTTCTGTCAGGGTGACATTGTTGGTCTTAAGGGCGGTTTCCATGGCGCGTTTGCGCGATGGTTCGCTGGCAAGGTCAAAGCCGACCCGCTTTTCATTGCCCGAGCGTGGAAAGACATAAAAAATCGGGAAGTAACTGTCGCGCTGTGCGGCGGGCTGCAAGGTGCCATCGCCCATTTCGCGGATCGCGAAATTGCTGACACCGCGCAGTTCTGCGGTTTCCTCGACCAGGGTGCGGGCACGTTTTTCGACAAACGGCGCCCATTCCAGGGCGGCAACACCGGGCCTGCGATTGACCCATGGGGCCAGCATCGCATCAAAGGTGCTGGCCGATACGCTGCCATGAACGTCAAACAATGTCCGCACGGCAATCAATGCATCGGTTGCGCGGCCCAATTCTTCGCGCAGGTACGCCTCGAACGACAGTCTGTATTGTTCGGTCGCCAAGCGGTCGGCCTCTTCGAGCTGGTTATAGGTATACCAGGACGCAACGCCCGATACACCGAACCCGACAACGCCGATAAAAACAGCAAGGGCGCGGCGCAGACGATGCACATCATCAGACAGGCGTCCATCGCGGGTGCGCATGGTAACCGTGGCAATCCGTTCGATCCCGACCGCCAGAAACAGGGTGCCGACCGAACAGACGATGATATAGACAAACAGATTGCGAAAGCCGGTCTGTAACTCGATCCCGATAAAGGTGGCGTTGCCAAGGGCGGCAAAGGCAATGATGTCCAGCGCAATCAACGCATTGGTAACCACGGCGCCGAGCAGGCCATAGCGCACTGTTCCCCAGATCACACAAGGCAGGGTGACAAAGACAAACAGAAATTCCGGTCTGGCAATGAGCGGGGTGGTCTGAACGGCAGATGCCAGAACCACACAGGCAAGGCCGATAAAGCCTAATTCGGCATAATGCAGCAGCGGACGCGGCTTGATCCGCCAGTTCAAGAGCCGCAGGGCGAGCGGCCCGATGACGGTAATGCCGACCACATCCCCCTTGAACCAGCCCAGCCAAAGCAATTCATAGCGACCAAAACCGCCCATTTCGGTGACGCTGACGATAAACGCGCCGAATGTTGCGGCAAGTGCCGGGGCGAGAAGGCCGCCAATCAACAGATAGATCACGATGTCGCGCAGGCGGCTAAACGGATAGCGTCCGACAAACTTGCTGATCAGAAAGGCCGGGATCACGGCGGCAAGGGTAGTACCGACAGCCACCAACACCATCGCGGTCAGGGTTTTGGCAATGACGATATTAAGCAGGAAGGCGGCGATATAAACCGCCGGGAAATACCGCCAGCCCCAGAAGATCAGGGCGGCCAGGATGATGCCCGCCGGGGGCCAGATCAACGTGATGCTGGTGCCAAAAAATGGCAGATGAATAGCGGCATAGCCCGTGACGAAATAGGCAAGGATAATCACCAGAGAACGCACAATATGATGGCGCTGCAGCGTCAAACGGTTCTTCCTTTTCCCATCAGGTGCCAGCCGGTTTTTTTATTGATGAGGATTAATGTAATACGCCGCGCACCGGATTTGAATAGAGCATTGATCGAATGTGGGGATTTGGTCAATTTCACCAAGTCTATTGGCTGCACCACAAAACCCGTGCGACCCAGTCAATTTGATCGGCGGGAACAAAGCGGTCTTCGAATTCCGGATTGAAGGATTTCAGCTCCACACCCAGAGCGCCACGCCGCACCAGTTCCTTGGCCATGACTTCGCCGTCAATGGTTTTGACCACCACGCGGTCCTTGGGGCGGATGTTTGATGCCGGGCTGACAATGATCAAGTCACCATCGCGAAACACCGGCGCCATCGACTCACCCGAAATGCGCAAGCCATAGGCGGTCGGGTCGTGCAGGGCGGGAAAAGTGATGTCTTCCCAGGATCCACCGACCGGATATCCGGCATCATCAAAAAAGCCGCGATTACCAGCCTGGGCAAAGCCGATGACGGGAATGCGCCCGGCGCCATTGCCATCGACCAGTTCGGAAAATTCACGGAAACTGACATCTGTGACGGAAAGCACCTTGGAAATGCTTTCGGTCGAAGGCCAGCGTGCCTTGCCCTGGGCGGTGGTACGCTTGGACCGGTTGAACGTGGTCGGGTCCAGTTGCGCCAACCGTGCCAGTCCCGACGGTGTCAAACCGTGGTCTTTGGCAATCTGGTCAAGGGCGGCCCAAATTTGTTGATGTCGGATCATGGCGCATCCTAGCAGGACGCAAGACGATTGCGAAAGAAGGAATTAATTCCTTGATCGCCGCATCAGGATTTGGTGGTAACTGGCAGGGCAGCGATATTGTCAAACAGGGTCGGTTTGCCCATCTGCCCGCCCTTCAAGAGCATCGGCAGGCCATCAAGGTTGGTATGCGTTGAATGGGCGCAAATGATCGGCGCACCGGCATCGAAATCAGCCGCGAAGGACAGGCTGTCGATGCCCAGTTTCTGAACCGCAAGGCTTGAGGTGTCGCCACCGGCAATCAGCAGAAAGCCAAGGGCGATTTCGGTGCTGATGTGGCTTATGAAGTTGGCACTGGCGCGCGCCAGATCGTGGCTTGCGATATCAGGGTCGCGCTCATCAGAAAGCGCGACCAGAAGGTTCTTGCTTGAGGCGAGGACAGATACGCATTCATCGCGTAGCTTCTCGCTAGTTTTGGGGGCAAGAAGATCGGTCGGGCGGACAGTCCGTTTTTCATAGGCCTTGGCTTGCGCCACCTGATCGGCGGTCAACGAGGATCGGCTGCCGGCAAAGGCAAAAACCGGGCCTTCGCGTCGGCCTAGTTTGGGTTTGGGGTCATTGGCCGTCTCAAAGGACGGGAACATCGCCTGTGCGACGCTGCTGGCCCCGACACACAGAACCGGCATTTCTGCGGTAATTTCGCGCAGTGCTTCGCCAATGGTCAGAAGATCGGTTTCCTCGGCCACGTCAAACAGGGTTTCGGTTTCCCCATCGGCAATGCGACGGCGGATTTCATTGACCAGAGCCGAGCGACCCTTACGGATAATCGTGAAATCAATCAGCCCGACATTGGCCCAGCCCTGCTTGGCCAGATGACGGCACAGGTCGGCCTCGTCCATCGGCGTCACAGGGTGCTGGGCCATGACCGGATGGCGATCAATGCGATAAATCCTGCCGTCACCCGCCCCGGCAAACAGGTTGCCCAGCAGGCAAAAGCGCCTAAGGGATGGCTGCCCGCCAATGACGGCTTTCCATGGCGCGCCAACCGCCATGGCATAGCGATCAGCGATGGCGGCGATATTGCCAGTAGTGGGTGAGCTGTCAAAGGTCGAGCAGACCTTGAAATGATATAGGTTGCAGTCGGGCGACTTGAGGTGATCAGCCAACGGAGAAATGGTTGCAACGCCGTCTTCGACCCCCAAAGCGCGAAGGGACGTTGCAACCCCGAAGGCATCAAGGCTACCAAGGTCGGGACCAAGCGACCCGTGACCAGCATCATTTTCTGGTTCCGAGGATTGCGGGGCGTTCAGATACAGCCGTGCAGACAGTCCGGAACGGGCCACTGTCGCAAGGGTATCGGATGCCCCGGTAAAATCATCGGCACAGAAAATGAACTTGGTCATCGTCAGCCTCGCGCCCCATAAAATGACAGCGCCTCGGCCAGGGCTTTGTTGTCCTTGGCATGTTTTTTAAGGCTGATGCCGGCTTCGCAGGCTTCCCATGCCTGACGCAGGCTGGTGATGCCGGCCGCCGGGCCGGACGGATGGGCAAGGATGCCGCCGCCGGCAAGGAACATGAAATCAGCTGATCCGACCGCCTCATGGGTGGCCGGAACCGTGCCCGCCCACTGACCTGATGAGAAAACCGGCAGAACGCGGTCTTCATCGCCATTGCCCTCAGCCAGCGGTTTGGCGCACAGCTCGGCGGAGGCTGCGACTTCGCTGTCCTCGTCACAGAACTTGCCGCCCATGCCATGAACATGCATGTGATCCATCCCGGTCAGACGATAGAGCGTCTGATAGGCCGGGAAGCTCATGCCGATCAGCGGATGACGCGACAGCGCACCAAAGCCGTTGCGATGCCCATGCAGGACAAGGTCGGTTGATTTGCGCAAGGTCTGAAGGGCGGAAAGACCGGCCCAATTCATGCTGACCATGGCGCACGACCCGCCTTCCTTTTCGATCAGATCGGCATGGCGGCGCATGGCATCGGTTTCATCGGTGATGTTAAAGGCAATCATCACATCGCGCCCGGTCTTGTCGCGATAACGCCGCACCCGATCCATGACGGCCGGAATACGTTCCGCCAGCGGGGCACTTTCCGGGTTGGCGCAAATCTCGTCGTCCTTGATGAAATCAACACCGGCGTCGCACAGCTGATCGATCAGATCGGCGATTTCGTGGCTGCGCAGGCCAACATTCGGCTTGATAATGGTGCCAAAGAACGGGCGATCATGGACATTCATGCGATCACGTGTGCCTTGGGTGCCGGCTACCGGATAGTCATAAAGATCGCGATAGGCCTTTGGCACCGTGACATCAATCAGCTTAAGACCGGTGATCTCGCCCAGGTCATAAAGATTGCCCGACACGGTGGATGCCAGCGTTGCCAGATTGCGCCCGATATTGCCGGTCGGGAAGCCGATGCGGATTTCCGCCCGGCGATAGGGGCCCTTGATCCCGCGCGCCTCAAGATAGGCACTGGTAAGGCTCGGGTGGCTGGCCGGGGTCAGTTCGCGAATGCCCAGAATGCGGGCCGCACACCGTTCGCGCAGCTCGTCGGTTTCTCCGGCAACGCGAACAAACGTGCCGCTGCTTTGCTCACCGGCCATGATGGCGGCGATCTTTTCCGGGTTCATCGGCGTTTCGATAAGGTAACGGGCTTCGATCAGGTCCATGGCTCAGATTTCCGAAAGCGACGGGAACGGACGGATCGGATCAGCGCCATCCCAGTCGATAGACGCTTCATAGATGGATTTGAACAGGCGGCCTTTCGGACCGACAACTTCGGAAAGTTCGATCACGGTGCCCGGGTGGTCTTCCTTGTCGAAATAGACAAAACGCCCATTGTCGCCGACCTTGCCGCTCATCTTGACGTTAAAGCCCTTGCTTTCCATCAGCGACAGATCGTCATCGAACTTTTCGGTCCAATAGGCGACATGTTGCAGGCCGGTATTGCCCGCCTTAAGGAAGTCGCGATACATCGACGGCGCATCGTTGCGCGTCTGGATCAGTTCGACCTGGACATCGCCGGAATTGGCAAGGGCCACGGAGTTATGCACCTCATAGGACTGGCCGTCATAACGGTAATCCTCGATCGGAACTTTCGGGTTGTAGTACCAGGGGCCGACACCCATCGTTTCCGACCAATATTCCATGGCGGCCTCGATATCGGGCACGACGTAACCCAGCTGGCGAATTTCACCAAGAAATCTGCTCATAGTTCCTCACTTAATCCAGAATGTTGGGCAACCAGACAGAGATTGCCGGTATGCAGGTCACTGCGAGCAGTGACAAAAACAGCGGTAACAGGAAGGGAAGCGCACCACGGATCACCCGGTGCAGCGGCATCTTGGCGATGATGCTGACCATATAAAGGCTCATGCCAACCGGCGGGGTCAGAAGACCGATCATCAGATTGAGCACAAAGACAATGCCAAGCTGCAGCGGATCAACACCGGCCGCCGTCATCGCAGGCGTAATGATCGGGGCGATGATCAGGATGGCGGCAATGGATTCCAGGAACATGCCGACCACCAGCAACAACACATTGACGATCAACAGCAGCACCAGCGGTTCGCTTGAAAGCCCAAGCAGGAACTCACTCGCCGTCGCGGGCAGGCGGTCCATGGTCAGGACCCAGGCAAACAGGGCCGCGGTCGAGACGATAAACAGCACATTGCCCGTGGCATCGACACTGTCGCGCGCAGCCGTCAGGACGCGTTTGACATCAAGCTGGCGATAGACAAATTTGCCGATCAAAAGGGCATAGGCCACGGTGACACCGGCCACTTCGGTCGGACCGAAATAGCCCGATACCAGACCGCCAATCAGAATGACCGGGGCGGCAAGGGCGGGCAGGGAAATCACGAACTTCCGGGCAAAGGCGGCGATGTTGAATTTCACTTCATCGCGCGGCAGCTTATAGATGCGCGCCATGACGCCCACCTGCAGCATCAAAAGGGCGGTGATCAGAACCGCTGGCACAATCCCGGCAATCAGGAGTTTGACTGCCGATACATTGGCGACCGAGGCAAAAATAATGATCGGAATGCTGGGCGGGAAGATCGGACCGATGGTGGCAGCCGCCATGGTAATGCCCGATGCAAATTCGGCCGAATAGCCCTGCTTGCGCATCATCTTGATCTGAACCGCGCCAAGGGCGCCAATATCAGCCAGGGCCGCACCCGACACGCCCGAAAAGATCAGGCTGACCAGAACGCTGACCTGTGCGGTGCCACCCCGGATCCAGCCGACCATCATGCGGACAAGCTCGAACAGATGGTTGGTCACACCCGACAGACTGAGCAGGTTGGCGGCAAAAATAAACAGCGGCACGGCCAGAAGCGGGGTGGAATCCAGCGCATTGACTGTGCGCTGGGCCAGGACCGTCATCGGCAGGTTAAACAGGATCATGACAATCGCAGATGACAAGCCAAGACAGACCGCAATCGGCAGGCGGATGATCATCAAGGCCAGAAACAGGATAAGGAGGGTCGCGCTCATCATTTGCGGGGCTCCTCCGGGTGCTGGCTTTGTGCCATTTCTTGTTCAATTGCGTCGGCAATCGCGTTACCGCCGTCATCATAGTCATATTCCGTGGTGGTCTCGGTGCGCGAAATCAGGCGATAAAGCGCAACGGCCAGCAACAATACGATGGCGATCACCACCGGCGCATAGACCGCATAATTGGGCATCGAAAGCGAAGGCGTGGTGAATTTGCCCGCACGCATCAAAAATTTATAAAGACCAAACAGGAAGATGGCGGAAAAGAAGGTAATCAGCGTGTAATTGGCAAAGCGCAGGATCGCCTTGCCCCGCGTGCCCAGTGCGTTAAACAGCAGATCAATCGCGATGTGGCGGTTATGAAGCATAAGTGCCGGGACCGCGAAAAACACCAGCGCAATATTGGCAATGCGCGACAGCTCATCCGCCCAGGGCAGGCCAAGATCAAAGAAATTGCGCAAGATCACCTGACCAACCACCAGGACTGACATCAGAGCCAGCATCACCATGGAAAAGGCGGTCAGAACCCGGCATATCCGGTCAAGCCCCTTATATATCGGGGAGTTCCTGTACGGCATCACGATACCTGAAAACAAAGGCTTGGAAAAAACGGGCGGCATCCCTGAACGTTTCGTTCCCTGATACCGCCCGAAGACGATCGATCCTGCTTATTTCACAGCAGAGATCTGCTCGTAATATTTGCCGTATTTGTCGTCAAAGCGCTCATGCACCAGCTTTTCAACGCCTGCGCGGAAAGCGGCAACATCAAGACCATCATCCGGACCAATGATGGTCATGCCAGCTTCTTTAAGCTTGGCAAGATCGCCGGCCTCTTTATCAAGGATGGTCTGGGATGCTTTCATGCGCACCGTCTCGGCCGCCTTGGTGATGCCGTCCTTGATGTCATCGGGGAAGCTCTGCCACAGGTCTTCGTTGATCACGACGATTTCGGCAGCTGAAATATGGCCGGTCAGCATCATGTGCGACTGAACGTCATAAAGCTTGTGGTCGACGGCGACGTTGACCGGGTTTTCCTGGCCCTGAACGATGCCGGTGGCGAGCGCCGTCGGCACTTCAGACCAGTCAACCGGAACCGGGGCGGCACCAAGGCCCTCGACCGCGGTCAGGTAAACCGGGGACGGGATGGCGCGGATTTTAACGCCGGAAAGATCAGCCGGGGTTTTGACCGCCATGTTTGCGGTCAGCTGACGGGTGCCGAAATAAAACGCATAGAGCACGCGCATGCCGGTATTTTCAATCAGGCCCTGATTGAGTTCGGCCATGACGGGCGAGTCGATATCAACCACATTCATCAGGTGATCATAGTCGCGATACAGATACGGGGTATCAAGCACGCCGAAATCTTCATAAAGCGAGCTCAGCGCACCGGCCGTGTTGTGCGACAGGGCAATGGACCCCATGGAAACGCCTTCGGCGAGTTCCTGAATCTTGCCAAGCTGGGAAGACGGATAGACGTCGATCTTGACCGCACCATCGGTGTTTTTGGCGATTTCCTCGGCCAGCCAGTCGGCCTGCATGCCGACAACAGAAGTCGGCGAATTCATGTGACCGTAGCTCAGTTCATATTCCTGTGCACTAGCGGCATGCGCCACAACAGAAAGCGATGCAGCAGCGACGAGTGTGCTCGCCAGATGGCGAAACTTGCTCTGGATGACCATTGGTTTCCTCCCGTGATGGTCTGTGTGTTTTATTCTATATCGGGCGTTGGTTGTTGTTCTTTTCCCTTGAATGATCCCAGAGTACGTGAAACATATTGCCTCATCAAACATCATAAAATGATGTGTTTTGATGTTTTTGAGGGTGCGATGCCAAAAACAAGCGGACCAATCATCAAGGATATTGCCGACCTTTCCGGGGTGTCTCCGGCAACGGTCGACCGGGTGCTCAACAAGCGCCCCGGTGTGCGCGAACGCACGGCAAAACGCGTGCTTCAGGCCGCAAGCGAGCTTGGCTATCTGCCCGAAACCGACACCCACGAAGTGTTCCGACCCAAACCGATGCGCGTGGTGTTTCTGTTGCCATCGGGCACCAACCCGTATCTCAAACTGCTTGGTGATCGCATCAAGACCGCGGCCGAGGCAACAACGGGCTATAACGTCCGCGCCCGCGTCTATTTCATCGACAGTTTCAATCCGCAACTGCTGTCCGAGGCGCTTCGTCAACACGGCGAAAAGGCCGATGGCATTGCTTTCATGGCGATTGATCATCCGCTCGTGCGTGAAACTGTGGCCGATCTTCAGGACGCGGGAAAACACATCATTACCGTAGTTTCAGACATTTCCGGTGTGCCGCACGCGGCCTATGTCGGGCTGGATAACCGGGCGGTCGGGCGCACAGCGGGCTATTTGCTGGGCCGGTTCATGGGGCCTGCGCGCGGTCGGGTTGCGATGATTGCCGCCAGCCGCACCTATCGCGCCCATGAAGAACGCGAAATGGGATTCCTGTCGCTGATGGAGGAAGACTTTCCTGACATCCGCGTGGTGGCGGCCCGCGAAGGCCATGATGATCGCAGTGAAAACTACCTGCACACCAAATCGCTTCTCGAAGAATATCACGATCTGGTCGGGATCTATAATGTCGGCGGGTCGTCAGACGGGGTGGCGCGGGCCCTGCGTGAAAGTGGCCGGGGACGTGACATCATCTTTATCGGTCATGGCCTGACCCCTGATACAAGGCGCTTCCTGCTTGAAGACATCATGGATGTCGTCATCACCCAAAGCCCCGGCGTGATTGTGCAAAACGTGCTGCGGATTTTTGAAAACCTCCGCAACGGCCAGGCGGCCGACGAGGACGTCGCCAAACTCACGATGCAGGTCGTGGTGAAAGAAAACTTGCCATAACCTGCTTAGCGTTTGTTGCGTCGCGGGTTTCTACTCACAAAAGACACTAGTCTGTCGGTGCTCTTCGACTATGTAATCGTCGCCAACCTTCCGCGCTGTCAAAGTGTGAATGCAGGAGTCCGCGTAGGGAACATAGGTCGTTGTAGTAGGGCCGGAAACCGGTTTGACTCCACTATCGACAATCTTCCACTGATAGGCCCTGCGGCCATCATTAAGCTCAAGGATGTTTATGGGGGGCCCATAGTCCAAGATCGGTTCGGTTATCGACTGGCCAATATAGCCTTTCATGATTTGCCCAGTGCAACTTATGAAGAGCAAAACCGCTAGCAGAGCGAAATATCTCATGAATCCCCCAGAAACTGTGCTTTTTAGAGTGAACGCAGCCATAAAAGTGTCTCACAATAACTGACCGAAATCGAGCTTCGGTTGTTTAATGTACTGCAAATTAATCAGAAATAGAAATTAGGAAATTAATCCTTTACAATGAGAACAAAAAGGGATTATAGCTTGCATATCAACACCGGAATTGCATCTGGAAGTAAGTCGGGCCGGGTTAAGGTCGGCTGACAAGGCGGCGGTCAAAGCTGCTGATTTGCGCGGGCGGAACACCGCCCTTGGGGACATCACAAACCATTCATCGCACCGGCGTGCATTGCCAAATGCGCGGGCGGGATTGCTGTATCCATTTTCTGGATTTGGCGCGGTGATGGCGCGCTAAAGGTGCGGTTGCAGGCCCGGTGGAATGAACAGGTATTACCTAGCAGGAGGGCGACGTGACCGAACAACGACTATTTCCCAAACCACTTTCTGCGCGCGACATCACCCCTTTTTCCAGTGCCCCGCAGGCATGGTTCTGGTTCGTGCGCTGTCAAACCGCGCGGATTGAAGGCGCGCGCGTGGTGACCGACGCGGGCGAGGTGGTCCGACCGTGTGACCCCGATGATGTTTATAACGCGGTGATGCGCCTTAAAAAGGGCGGTATTCTAGGCGATCGGCATTTGCAGGTTCTGGAATATTTCGGCCTCGTCGAACGCGAACCCGATGCCCGCGATCCGCGCGAAAAGGGCAAGGGTGATTTGTGGTGCCAAGCCATGGACGCACTTGAAAACGTTTTGATTTCACGTGGCATCGTCAAACGCGGCCGTGATGAAAGCTTTCATCATGACGAGGGTGTTGTCGAACTGGGTGGGGATTTGTCGCCATGCGGGATGTAACAAACCTGATCACACCGGGCGAAACCGCCGGGGAAACCGTATCGGAGGCCGCCGATCCGTGGATGGACCACTGGACCAACCAGTCCTCAACGGGGCGCGAGGTTTCGGTGCTCGTAGTGTTTGCCGATGCACCGGAAAAGCGTCTGTTGCGGGTTCTCAAGCCAGGCTTTCGCCATTGCTTCGTGCTGGTGTCCGGGGTGCGGGCCGGGGAATGGATCTGCCTTGATCCGCAAAGCCATCGGGTGCGCTGTGAAAGCTGGTGCTATTCGCCGATCTTTGATCCGGCGGCCTATTATCGCGGCCTTGGATATCACTGTATCTGGGCGCGCTATCCGGCCTCAATTCCCCGCAAGGCCCGCTTTGGCCCGATGAGCTGTGTCGAGTTGGTAAAACGATTGCTGGGTATTTCGGTGATCTGGATCTTCACCCCCTGGCAGCTTTATCGCCATCTGCAGAAGGGATTGGAGCGTGATCAAATCGGGGATGTGTTTTTTTCTGAAAAATGTTCTTGATTTGTTCTTTTTAATGTGACATAAGAGACAAATCAACGCCACAGATGCGCCCGCAGGTTTTTACCCCTTGCGGGCGTTTTTGCGTTTGGGGTGGGCTTGGTTCAGGCCACAACATCCTCGCGGTCAAGATAGTCGCGCAAGGCGTCGGTTACGACGTTATTAAGCTTCACCCCGCGCCGTGTTGCCAAAAGGATAGCGCGCCGGTGTAGCTCATGACCGGGACGGATATTGAAGCTGCCTTTAAGTGGCGTGTCGGGGACGCGGCCTTCTTCGGTGCAAAGTTCAAGATAATCGTCAACCGCCTCGTTAAAGGCTGCTTTCAGGCTTTTGGCATCCGTACCCTCATAGGTCACAAGGTCGCGGATGAATTCCAATTTGCCATGGAACACTTCGTCCGCCTCGCTGAAATCGACCGAACCGAGGTATCCTTTGTATTCTAGCATCTTGCTCATATCAGTTTCTCTTCGATCAGCGTTTCAAGCACGTAATCAATCACGTAGGATTTCACGATGTTACCGGGATGGGGTTTGTGCAGGGCAATGGTCGGTGCGCTGTCATGGACGAACTTGCGTCGTGAGCCGCCGCTTTTTCCAGTCTTGATCTCGCGATATCCAAGCGCGGTCAAAAGTCGGACCAGCTCATCCCAGCTAAAATCCTTGGGCCTGCTTTTGAAGCGGGCAATCAGTTTGTCGACCCGTCCCATTTTCGCCCCGGCTTCTGATGCTGATCCCAGTATAGGCGCTGCGCTGAAATCTGCAACTGTTTTTAGTTGCTGTATGTCGGGATCGGCCCCCGCACCGCAAGCTCAAACCACACATTGATCGTCACAAACCGGAGGCCCCGATGGGAAGTCTGTTTTCCACGCCGAAACCGGCACGTGTTGCGCCGCCGGTCCAAACGACAACCACTACAAAAACCGAAGATGACACCAGTGCCGAAGATGCTGCACGCACGGCCCGGACCGAGGCGCTTGAACGCCGCCGCTATGGCCGCGCCAGCCTGATTGGCACCAGCCATCGCGGGCTTTTGAGTGATCGCATCGCCAGGGCGGGTGGCGGCAAGAACCTGTTGGGGGAATAGGCATGGCGAAATCGCAAAAGGCAGTACCTGAGGACACGGCAACAGATGGGGCAGATATCGCTCATCTGCGCGCCCGCTTTCAAAAGGCGATGGAACGTCGGCGCAATTGGCTTTCGCATTGGCAGGATTGCTATGAATTTGCCCTGCCACAGCGCAATGCGGCAGCAAGTCACCAGACAAACGGGGGCAAGCGGCTGGATCGGGTGTTTGATGCGACTGCATCCGATGCGGTCGAACAGCTTGCCGCCAGCCTGATGGCCGAAATCACCCCGCCCGGTGGCGGCTGGTTTGAGTTGGAGTCGGGTGGCAATGTCGCCAATGCGGATCGGCAGGTTTTGACCGAGCAACTTGGCCGGGCCGTTCGGATTTTGCAGGGGCATTTTGATCGCTCCAACTTTGCGGTCGAAATGCATCAGGCGTTTCTGGATCTGGTGACGGCCGGGACTGCGTGCTTGCGCCTTGAAAAGGCCGATCTGCACAGCCCGTCTGCTTTGCGCTTTACCGCCGTGCCCTTGCGCGATCTGGCGTTTGAAGAACGGTCCGATGGCAAGATGGATGCAGTGTTTCGCAAGCTTGCCCTTACCCGTGATGAAATCACGCAAACCTGGCCGGGTGCCAAGGGCGTTCGCGATGATCAGGATGACAAGGACGCGCCCAAACGCATCACGGTGATTGAGGCCGTCCTGCCCGCAACCGATGGCAAAACCGGCTATGAGCTGTGTGTTTTTCGCGAAGACGGCGAAGCCAATACGGGTGATCTGATCTATCGCGACCGCTTTGATGTGTCGCCCTATATCGCCTTTCGCTGGATGAAGGCCCCGGGCGAGATTTATGGCCGGTCGCCGGTGATGAAGGCGCTGCCCGATATCAAGACCGCCAACAAGGTGGTTGAGTTGGTTTTGAAAAATGCCTCCATCGCCGTCACCGGTATCTGGCAGGCCGATGATGACGGGGTGCTGAACCCTGCCACCATCCGGCTGGTACCGGGCAGTATCATCCCCAAGGCAGTGGGATCAGCCGGGCTGAAACCGCTTGAGGCACCGGGGCGCTTTGATGTGTCGGATCTTGTGCTGTCTGATTTGCGCGATCGCATCCGGCGCTGCTTGCTGGCCGATCGGTTGGGCCAGACCGATCAACCGGGCATGACTGCGACCGAGGTGCTGGAACGCGCGTCCGAAAACGCAAGGCTTTTGGGTGCAACCTATGGCCGGTTGCAGGCGGAATTGCTGTATCCGCTGATCCGGCGTGCACTTTATATCCTGACCCAAACGGGCGAGCTTCCCGACATCCCGCTTGATGGCGATGTTGTCGTGCTGCGTCATGCGGCGCCCTTGGCGCAATTGCCAAAACGGGTACAGGCAGGCCAGGCGCTTGATTGGCTGTCGCGCATTGCCGCGCTTGGGCCGGAGGCATTGGTCGAGGTCGATCTGCCCGTCATGGTTCGCTGGCTTGCCGATCAGTTTGGCGTGCCCGACCATCTGTTGCGGCCAAGCCTACCGCCTGAAATCGCGGAGGCGGTGTGATGAGCGATAACGGATGGGACTGGTTTGAAGCCGAGAACGAGACGCTATCAGAAAACGGCAGCGATCACTGGCAAACCTGTTTTAACAGTGATGCCGGATCACAGGTTCTGGCCGATCTCGAGCGCCATTTCCTGCACACCGCCCTTGGCCAGGAGGCCAGCAATGCGGCGCTCTGGATGCGCGAAGGGCAACGGGCGCTGGTGCTTCAGATCAAGCGGTTGGCGCAGGGCTTAAAAGAGGTGTGAGCTTGCTGCTCGAGGTCCCCGCTTTCGCGGGGATGACGTTTGTTCTTTGCACCTGTTCTGTCTACCGTCATCCCCGCGAAGGCGGGGATCCCGAGCCACATGTCCCAAACAAAGCTTGATCCACTTAGCGGAGTGTTCGCATGACCACCGAACCCGACCTTCTTTCGCCGGAAGTCGCGGCATCTGATGTGCCGGAAACACCGGAAACATCCGAAACGCAAGAGGCAGACGATACCGGCAACGAGACGCCTGAAACCATGCTTGATCCGACAGCCCTGGCTGAGCTGGTGCCCGAAACGCCGGATGCCTACGCAATCACCTTGGCAGATGGCATGGGGGAGATTGACGCCGATCTGAACGAGCGCCTGCATGATGCTGGGTTCAGCAACGCCCAGGCGCAGCTGGTCTATGATCTGGCGGGAGAGGTACTGTCACCGATTCTGGGTGATCTCGATCAGGCGGCCCGGCGCGCAACGGACCGGGCTGCTCTGGCGGCCGAGTTTGGCGGGGCGGAAAGCTGGAAGAAGCTCGCGCCGAAAATTGAAAGCTGGGGCAAGGCCAATCTGCCGGAAGCCGCCTTTGAAACGCTGTGTCAAAGTGCCGATGGCGTGCGGGCCATGCATCGCATGATGGCGCAAAACAATGAGGCCGTGCTTGGCAAAACTGACGGCGGGGCGGGGGAGACAAATCTGCGTGCGGAAATCCGGCGCAAGATGAATGATCCGCGCTATTGGCGTGATCGGTATCCGACACTGGTAGCCGAGGTGCAGGCGGATTTTGCCCGCCTGTCCGGGGAATAGCCTGACCTAAAACAGCTGATCCGCACGGTCCATGACCGCGTGGACATAATCGGGGATCGGGGTCATCGGCAAAAGGAAATACCCCGCAACTCCCAGCCCGATCAGGCTGACAACAAGCAAAACCGACTTCTTCACGGCAGACACTCTTTTTCTTATTTGTAACGCACAGGCAAGCCCTTCGGGTGCAACAGGTCGGGGCAAATCCGGTGCGTGTCCCAACGTGAGACGGCTTCCTTAAAACATCAAACCATGACCGGAAAATGACCGGGTTTGGGGCAATTGTGGCAAATGCTGCAATTGAACCTCGGCGGCTGCCTGTATGCAGGAAAATTCATATCTGAAACAAGGGGATAAAAGGCGATGACAACCACGATTGATCAAAGCTTCATCGACCATTTTCAGGCCGATGTGCATCAGGCCTATCAACGCATGGGATCAAAACTGCGCAACACGGTGCGGGTGAAAAATGCGATCAAGGGCGCGACCACGGTGTTCCAGAAGGTCGGCAAGGGCACAGCGACCACCAAGGCCCGCCACGGCAAGGTGCCGGTGATGAATGTCGATCACGAGGCGGTGCGTTGTGACTTGCGCGATTACTATGCCGGCGACTGGGTAGATGCGCTTGATGAGCTCAAGATCAACCATGATGAAAAGATGGTTCTGGCCAATGCCGGGGCCTATGCGCTCGGCCGCAAGACTGACGAGCTGATTATTAATGCCCTGGTCGGCGCCGATGATGTCGTGCCCGATAATACCGAGGGCATGACCCTTGATAAGGTCATGATGGCGTTCGAAAGCCTTGGCGACCGCGATGTACCCGATGACGGTCAGCGTTATGCGATTGTCGGCTGGAAACAATGGTCGGAGCTGCTTCTGATCGATGAATTTTCACGATCTGATTATATCGGTGACGAGGATCTGCCGTGGAAGGGCACACAGGCCAAACGCTGGCTCGGTACCCTTTGGATGCCCCATTCGGGCCTGCCGGTGGCAAGCGGCATTCGGTCTTGCTTCTGGTATCACCGCACCGCAATTGGCCATGCCATCGGTTCCGAGGTGCAGTCCGACATTACCTGGCACGGCGATCACGCGGCACACTTTGTCAATAATTCCATGAGCCAGGGCGCAACGCTGATTGATGGCGATGGTGTGGTGTGTTTGCAAGCGCAGGAATAACCCGCTGATCCGACTTTTCCCGAACCAAGGAGACCCAAATGGCAGAAGGTTTCAAAGCCAGAAACCTCAGTGTTCTGGCCTACGCCAACGGCTTCACGCTGTGGCACTACATCACCCCGGACGTCGCCGCCGACGTCGATACCGCCGACTATTTTGCTGATGCGCGTGACATGCTGCGCGTCGGCGATTTCATCGTCGCCAACACCAACCGCGATGCGACCCTGTCCGGCGGCCTGTTCGTCGTCGCAAGCTCCGGTTCAAATGGCGTCGATGTGCGCGACATGACGGCGGTCGGCACCTCAAACACCGACTGATCGGGGCCGATCCGATCCAACCCTTTTTATCCTCCCTCAACCTCGCCCCGGTGACAGATGTTGCCGGGGTTTCTTTTCTCCGAAACAAGGAACGCTTTATGGATCAAACGGTTAAATTTTGTTCGGACGTCAATATTGCCCAGTTCGCAGCTTTCGCGGGTTACTTTGCAATCAACGGACAAATTTCGGCAGCGAGCGCCAACACGCTGAACATTCCCGAATGTCTGGTCAATATTGGTGGGAATGGTCACGGTTATTTTCTGGATACCCAGTCCGATTGGTCGATTGTTGATCCGTCCCATCATGATGGTTCGCTCAACACCTTGGCGCTCGGCGATGATATCAATCTGTTTGCGGTTGATGCAGATGACGGAACGTCAGAAGCCAAATTGATTGCCAGTAAGAATGTCGCTTTCCCTGATGGGTATGACGCCACCAACAGCCGCAAAATCGGCGGGTTCCACTACGGCCGCGTGCGCCCGGTCGCCAATCGATATGATTTGTCATACATGCCGACGGTGCAGATCGTCCCCAACAGTGTCTGGGATTTGAAACATCGCCCAACTTGTGATCCGACAGGCATGGTCGAAATCGTCCCCGGCGGGTTCTGGGCCGATATCTACCTGAACTCCGAGGGCACCGGCACTTGGCCGGAAAATGTACCCGTCAGTCGCTATGGTGTAACCCCGATCAAGGATGATGTGTACGCCCGTACCGACTTCCACCTGCTTGTGCGCAATGCGGGCAAGCGCCTTCCGACAGTTGAAGAATTCCTCACTTATGCAGAGGGTGCGCCAGCTGGCCAGGATGGCAACAATACCTATGCTTGGTCGGCGACCTCCAATACCGGGCCGACAACCACTGGTGATGTCGAGAAATCGGTATCCATGTTCAATGTCGTTGATCCGGTAGGTAATCTTTGGGAATGGCTGGATAATCATCTCGACCTTGGTGGTAATTTTAGCCATGGCACCTCTGTTGTAAATGTGGGCAAGGACTCCAGTACGCCGCGTGGTCTTGGTTATCTTGGTGATTGGCGCTGCTTCTTCGGTGGTTGGACGTATGACAGTGGTGCAAGCTGCGGTTCTCGTGGCATCAGCTCTGCCGCAGTTCCGCCCCTTGCGGAGGGCGTTGTCGGACTACGCGGCATCTGCGACGCCCTTTAGAAATCAAAACATCTGATAAAGACCTGAAAGGTTTTTCTCCCCGGTGACATTCGCTGCCGGGGTTTCTTTTACTAAACAATGGAGAGTGCTTATGCAGGGTTCTACACCAGTGGAATGTGAAGTTCTGAACGTTATCCAGAGTGCGGGCATCTGGCCCGACTGCGATGACAAGACCCAGTTGCTTCAAGCCATCGAGACGCTGATTGCTGGCGGTGGCTCTGGCGGCGGTGGTGTTATCGCTGGCAGTGAAATCGGTTCGGTTTCGGCGTTCGCCATGCCAACCCCGCCGACCGGCTGGCTGGTTTGTGATGGTTCGGCTATCTCGCGCACCGAGTATGCCGATCTGTTTGCCGCCATCGGGACGCTTTGGGGGCATGGTGATCAAGTATCCACCTTCAACCTTCCGGACCTTCGCGGCGAGTTCGTGCGTGGTTTTGATGATGGGCGTGGTGTGGATACCGGTCGTTTGTTTGCATCTGCACAGATGGGAAATGTCGGGGAACACAAACACCAAACAAATATCCAATGGACCGGTGGTTACCCGAATTATCTCTATTGGGATCACCCAAACACAGAATTTGGCTTAGGTGATTCCCATATCGGTTCGATTGACAACTGGGTGGCAAGTGATACCCAATCGACGGTCTCTACCCAGTACACTTTGACTGATAACCCATACAGTGGGACAGAAAATGGTAACACCCGTCCACGCAACGTCGCGATGACCTACGCAATTAAGGCGTTCTATCCGACGTCTGCATAAGTCGTTCTATCAAATCCGCTACCCCCGGCAGGGCTTCCTTGCCGGGGTTCATTTTTACCCGAATTGGAGAATTCATATGCAGTGTTTGAACCCGGTTGAAAGTGAAGTTCTCAATGTCGTTCTCGCAGCCGACATCGCCCCGGATCGCATGGATGACACCCAGCTGTTGCAGGCGCTTGAAACCCTGTTTGGCGGTGGCAGTTCTGCGGGTGGCTCAGTTCCGGTTGCGACCATCCTGCCGTTTGCCGGTTCGGTGGCACCGGAAGGCTTTATGATCTGTGATGGTGCGGAGCTTCTGGCGGCGGACTATGCTGACCTGTTTACCGCGATTGGCACGATCTATGGTGTCGGGCAGGCTGCGGGCAGTTTCAAGCTGCCGGACCTGCGGGGTCGGGCACCGATTGGTGCCGGGCAGGGTGATGGCCTTTCGGATCGTGTGATTGGTGCGGCTGATGGTGAAGAAACCCATCAGCTTACGATTGATGAGATGCCGTCTCATGATCACAAATATGGATCAATGCATCAGAATTACTATGGCATGAATGCTTACACTTACGTTGGGGTTAAGCCCAACGCACAGGTTCAATACAGCGTTTCGCCAACCGGCGGCGATCAGCCGCACAACAATATGCAGCCGTATCTGGTGGTGAATTACATCATCAAGGTCTGATTAGCTGCGAGCGACAACCTTGCGGAGCCCGGTTTTCCGGGCTCCGTTTTTGTTGGGGGGAATGATGGCGTTAAGTGATGTGGCGCTGTGTGCACGCGCATTGGTGATGGTTGGGGCGGCGCCGATTTCGTCTTTTGAGGAAGACGTCGCCGAGGCCGAGATTGCCCGCATGCTGTATCCGAGCGTGCGGGACGGGGTGCTGGCGGGCTATCCGTGGCGGTTTGCCGGGCGGGGGGCCTGGTTGTCACGTCTGGCGGACGGGGATGAGGCAAGTTCCCCGAAGGATGGCAGCAAGCTGTTTGCCTTGCCGCGCGACTTTATCCGATTGCTGTCGCTGGAAAATGAGGGGGGCAAGATCGCGTCTTTCGAGCTGCGCGATCAGGCGATCAAGGTTGCGGGCGATAGTGCCTATCTTGCCTATGTCGCGCGCTTGCCCGAGGGCAGTTTTCCGGCCTGGTTTGATCTGGCGCTGATGGCGCGGCTGGCGGCCGAGTTCTGCCTGCCGCTGACCGAAAGCAGCACGCGGGCGGAGTATTTGTTCAAGCGGGCCGAGGATCAGTTGCGCGAAGCACGGCTTGCCGATGCGCAGCAATCCACCCCGCAGGCGATTGATGATTTTTCCCTGATTTCTGCAAGGAACTGAGCCCATGGCACGCCGTGTTCTGGAGAAAAATACCTTTTCGACCGGCGAACTGGCGCCTGAATTGTGGGGGCGGTCGGATCTGAGCGCCTATGCCAACGGGGCGGCCCGCCTGCGCAATGTGTTTATCGAGCCTTCGGGCGGGGTGCGCCGGCGTCCCGGTATTCGATTGATCGATGAATTGCCGGGTGCTGCCCGCCTGATCCAGTTCGAATTCAATACCGAGCAGACCTATTTGCTGGCCTTTGGCGATAACCGGGCACTGGTGTTTGAAGACGGGGTTGAGACGATCTGGTTTGAAACCACGTTTGGCGCTGAACAGCTTGATCTTCTGAACTGGACGCAAAGTGCCGATACGCTTCTGGTCGTGCATCCTGATGCCCAGCCGGTCAGGATTACGCGCACAAGCGATGGCACCTGGCAAACTACCCTTTGGGTCTGGCGCGAAACCAATTTCAAAACCAGTCAGCCCTATTACAAATTCGTCGATCCGGCAGCAACCCTGACCCCGTCGGGCACCAGCGGGACGGTCCAGCTCAGTGCCAGTATGGATGTGTTTGTGCCGGGCCATGTCGGGACGCTTTGGCGGATTCAGGGGATTGAGGGCGAGATCTCCACCGTGACCGATGCCCGTACCGCGACCATCGCGCTCAAACAGAGCTTGCCCAATGCCAATGCGACGGTTGATTTTGTCGAGCAGGCCTTTTCCGATGTGCGCGGCTGGCCGCGCAGCGTGACCTTTCATCAGGACCGGCTGATCATTGGCGGATCGCGGGATTTGCCCAACCGTTTGTGGATGTCAAAATCCGGTGACCTGTTCAATTTCGAACTGGGCGAGGGGCTGGATGACGAGGCGATTGAATTTGCCCTGCTGGCCGATCAGGTCAATGCGATCACGGGTATTTTCGCCGGGCGTCATTTGCAGGTCTTTACCAGCGGGTCGGAATGGATGGTCACGGGCGATCCTTTGACACCGGCCAATGTGCAGGTCACGCGCCAGACCCGGATTGGCAGTCAGAGCGATCGCACGGTGCCACTGGTCAATGTCGACGGCGCAACGCTTTTTGCCGGGCGGAGCGGGCGCGAAATTCGTGAATTCCTGTTTACCGATGTCGAGCAGGCCTATGGCTCGGCCGATCTGGCCTTGCTGTCACGCCATTTGATCCGTGATCCGATTGATCAGGCCTTTGATCCTGATCGGCGCCTGTTGCATGTGGTGATGAAGGACGGCTCGCTTGCGACCCTGACACTGTATCGCAGTGAAGCGATCACCGCCTGGTCGGCGCAATCGGTTAAGGGATGTGCTTTTAGATCCGTTTCGGTATCCGGCGGGGATGTCTATGTCGTGCTGGAACGTGACGGGCGTTATTTCCTCGGCGTGTTTGACGCGACATGTGGCTTTGATTTGTACCGTCGTCAGACGGTGGCCGAGGGCGATCCGCCGCGCCGACAATGGGGCAATCTTGATCCGCTGGATGGGCTTGATGTCAGTGTCTGGGGCGATGGCGTTCTTGCCGAAGACGTGCCGGTTGCCGGGGGCACCATAACGGTGCCCGATCACATCGGGGCGGTGTCTGAGGTCGAGGTCGGCTTGCCCTTTACGCATGAAATTTATGCCCTGCCGCCGGCCGCATCGGATGGCAGTCGCCCGCATGGCGGCAATGCTGTGCGGCTGGTCTCGGTCACCTTGCGCTTGCAGGAAACCGGGCAGCTGCGCGTTGATACCGGACGGGGATTGCGCGATGTCGCGTTGCCGGTATCGGCGGCGCCCGGCGAAGAAGATGCGCACTATAGCGGGGAAATCACGCTGCGTGCGCTTGGCTGGCGGCGGGGCAGTGGCGGGACAGTCAAAAGCGGATTATGGCGCATCGCCGGGGCATTGCCCCGGCCTTTTTTATTGCTCGGTGCGGCCAGTGAAATGGGGGTGAATGACTGATGGGTGGATTTACATCAATCGTGCCGATGGCGGCATCGGTGCTGCAAACCGGACAACGGATCGCGGCCAATCAAAGCAACGCACAAAGCCGGATTGATCAGGGCGAAGCCGCCCGCCAGGCCGAACTGGCAGAACTTGAAGCACGCCAGCGCGAGGATGCGGCCAAACGCGAAGAAGACCTTCGGCGGCGTCAGGCAACCGCCCGTGCCCGGCAAGGCGCATCGGGCCTGATGGCCGGTGGGTCGGGGTCGGCCAGTGCGGTGCTGGCCGGGTTTGAAAAGGCGGCGCGTCAGGATGCCGATCTGGACGCGGATGCGGCCAATCGCAGACGAAGCCGCATCAATCAACAGGCCGCCTGGCGCGAAAAGTCGCTGTTGCGATCCGCCGAGGATGACACGGTCGCGCGGCTGAATGCGTGGTTTTCCAAACGCGATGGCTGGGGCTGAGGTTCCGGGGTTGAAGTTTTTAGGGGGGAGAAGCTATGGGCGCTGTTTTTGCCAATCAGATCCCGGCTGCCATCGCTTTTGTCGGCGACGGTGCGCGCGCGAGTTTTCCGTTTGATTTTGATGTGTTTGACGTGGGTGATGTCCGGGTTGCCATTGATGGCAGTGAAACCGAAACCGGCTTTCACATCGCCCTGACGCCGGCCGATCAGGGCGGGGGTGGCGTGGTGCAATTTGAAACCCCGCCGGCAAATGGCAGCACCATTACCCTTGCCCGGCAATTGCATTTGCGCCGGCTGAGTGCCTTTGACGCCATGTCGATCCCGCGTGGTGATACGCTGGAGCGTGATCTTGATTTCATGACGGCCGCCCTTGGTGATGTGGATCGTACCCTTTCCGGTACGCTGCGTTTTGGCCCGGATCAGGACACACCCGTGTCGGCGGAATTGCCGGGGGTTGAACCCGGTCGGGCCCTGATCTGGAACAGTGATGGCAGCGGGATTTCCAATGGTCCAACCGGCGATGAAATCGCGCAAGCCGGCACCAAGGCAAGTCAGGCACAGGATGCGGCCAACCGGGCGGAGGCCGCCGAAAGCCGGTCTGAAACCGCCGCAGCGTCGTTCGAACGATCAAACGCCTCGGCGATGCTCAATCTTGATTTTCGCAGTGGCGATCTGCTGGCGTGGGAGGATGAGCGCCGCATGCCGGTGATTGATGCCCCGGTTAGCCGGATCATGGATATCCGCGAAACCGGATCGCTGGTTCGGTTATCCAGCGGGGCGCAATTGACCCTGCCGGTGGCGTCACTCGCGCGCAACGGCGTGCGCTATCGTGTGTTTAACGGCGACGGCACGATGGTTGATATCACAACAGCCGCAGGGAATGTCATCCGCCCGACCCATGGCGGGGCGGAAGTCACAGTCTATGGGCTTCCGACACGCGGCGACATGGTCGATCTGATCTGTGATGGCACGCGCTGGTTCGCGGCCCCTATCCATGAGAGCGGCCCGGTGATCAAGCTTTCGCGCGTGGCCAGCCAATCCATCCCGGCCGGCGGCGCGTTTCTGATCGAATGGGATCAGGTAATCGAAGATAGCCACGGTCATTATGATAGCGGCGTGCACGGTGTGACGGGGCTTCCACCCGGTTTTTATCATGTTGATATAGCCGTACGTTTTCCCATTACCGACCAGTCGGTCTCTACGACATTGTCACTCGAACGCTTTGATGGCACGGATTGGTCCAGCCATTTGCAAAGCAATGACATCACGGCGATGGGCAGTGGCGCGTCGCACAGTTTGCGGCTGAATGGTATCGCCCGGATCGGCACCACGCCGGGGACGGGATTGCGCCTGCGCCTTTGGCATAGCGACAGCGAAACGCGCGAAATCGGCGACCATGATCTTTCGACCTGGTGTCACATCCATCGCATTGGCGGCTAGCGCGCCACCACCCACCAACAGCCAATTAAATGGAGATGCATCCAATGGGATTGCGTTATCAGCCGCTTGCGGCCGGCATGAGCTTTGCACGCGCCAGTACCAAACTCGTGCGTGGCCCAAACGGCCTGCTTGAAACCCGTACGATGGATGAGCCGGCCTATGATCATGACAGGCTTGGTCGGCGCCTGGGCCTTCTGATCGAAGGGGCGGCGACCAATTTGCTGCGCTACTCCAACGCCTTTGACAATGCGCTTTGGGAAAAGAACAGCGGGGTAACGGTCGCCAGCAGCGCCATTGCCGCCCCGGATGGCAGCCTGAGCGCAATGCAGCTTGACCTGCCTGGCAGTGCCGCCGGTGCAGACGGGCTTTATCAGAATGTCGGCGGGCTTGTCGCAAGCGAAACCTATAGCTTCGCCATCTGGATGCGGGCGGTTTCCGGCACGGTCGATATCACGCTGGGCGGCATTGACGGGCCGTCCGCACATGGCTTCACGGTGGATGAAACCTGGCAGCGGGTCTGGATCGCGGAACCGGCATCAGGCAGCACGCGCTACCCGAAAATCAGCACGGCCATCAGCGCCCTTCCGGCCTCCGTCCTGATCTGGAATGCGCAGCTTGAAGCGGGCCCTGCTCCGACGAGCGATATCATCAGCAACGGCATCCCGGCTGCACGCGCCTGTGATGATGTAAGGCTTGATGCTGGCGACTGGTTTGCCCAAGGGCGCGGCACATTGGTGTTTGATCTGCACACCGCGCGCGATTGGGCGGGCATCTGGCGGATCGTGCAGCTTTACGCGTTAAGCCTCAATGACGATCATCTTGATCTTGGCTATGACAGTGCTGCCGATCAGCTGCGCATTTCACTGCGCAAGGATGGCGTGCCGATCGTCACCCAGTCGCTTTATGGCACCCTTGCCAAGGATACCCGCCATCGCATTGCGCTGGCGTGGGATGATGATGTGATTTCGTTGGGGCTCGATGGTGTGGTGCTGTCCTCGCCCGATGGCTTTGCCATACCGCGCAATTTTTCCAACATTGTGCTGGGATCATTTGGGGGGGCGGAAAAGGCGATGAATGGGCATTTGCGCAATCTTTCTTATTGGCCGGAAAAGCTTTCCAATGCGCGGCTGTCTGAACTTTCAACGGTTTGATCCCATGAGCGCGCAGAAATCAACAGACCCGATCACGGCGCTGCAAACCCGGCTTCTGGGTGAGCTGCCCGACGACATCGCCATGGCGCGCGATGCCTATCACCGCTTGGCCCGCGAGGCCGCCGGGATCATGGATGCCAAGGAATTCTCCGCCCATCAGGCGGCCTGCAAGGCGGCCCTTGGTCATCTTGAAAGCCTGATCAAGCTGCTGCGCTGGGCGTGTGAGGGGGCAGTGGACGCGGGCGGCGACGGACGTGACAAAAACAACGTCGAGCAGCTCATCGCCGAGGCGAGAAGTACATTGAAACGGTAGGGATCGTGTTCGAGGTTCCTACCTTCGCGGGAACGACGGGGCATATTTCGTCATCCCCGCGTAGGCGGGGATCTATCTTGCCGCTATGTGCAAGCGTGTGCGGATGCCCGCCCGTGCGGGCATGACGAAAAGGGGGCTGCTGGGAAAAGGACTGCTCAGCTATTCAGTTGATCGAAAAGATCGCGCCAATCTGGGTTGTGTTCTTCAATAAGATGGATTTTCCACGCGCGCCGCCATTTCTTCATGCGTTTTTCGCGCAGAATGGCATCCGGCATGGTGCTATGCGGCTCAAAGTGAACGAGACGTTTGATGTCGTATCGCTTGGTGAAGCCGGGAACATCGCCCATTCGATGCTGGTGGATGCGTTGACGCAAATCGCTGGTAACGCCGATATAAAGCGTGCCATTCGGGCGACTTGCAAGGATGTAAACGAAGGGCTGTTTCATAGGGAGAGCTTAGCACAGCTTTTGGTTGTGCGGGATGTTGGTTGTGGAGTGTGTTGCACGAGATCCCAGCCTTCGCGGGGATGACGGTTGGGGAAAAGTTCCTTTAGTCGTTTCGTCATGCCCGCGCAGGCGGGCATCCATGGCGCGGCTGGTTCTGTGGAACTTGCTGTTCGGGGTTCCCGTACCTGCCGTCGCGGGCACAGGCTCCGCGCGGGAATGAAGGTGGTGACATGTTGGAGTGGGGAATTCCGATGTCTCAATTTGCCCGCTTCGCCGAATTCGTCTGGATCTGGGATCAGATGTTGGGGCTTTCGCTGCCTATCCATCATCGCAAGATGGCCGATTGGCTGGAGGAGTGCTGGGAAAACGGCAAGCGGGAAATGCTTTTGATGGCGTTTCGCAATTCCGGCAAATCAACTCTGGTCGGGCTGTTTTGTGCCTGGTTGCTCTATCGAAATGCCGATTTGCGCATTCTCGTTCTGGCCGCCGATCTGGATCTGGCGAAAAAGATGGTGCGTAACGTCAAGCGTGTGATTGAGCGTCATCCGTTGATGAGTTCGCTCTTGCCCGAAAAGCTTATCGATTGGGGGAGCGAGCGGTTTACGGTCACGCGGACGGCGGTATTGCGTGATCCGTCGATGCAGGCGGTGGGGATTGGCGGCAATATTACCGGATCGCGGGCCGATATCGTGATTTGCGATGATGTCGAGGTGCCCAAAAACAGCGACACCGCCCGTAAAAGATCCGAGCTGAGCGAAAAGCTCTCCGAGATCGCCTATGTGCTGGGGCCGACAGGGGCACAGCTTTATGTTGGCACGCCGCACAGCTATTACTCGATCTATGCCAAGGAGGCCCGGGCCGAGGTCGGCGAGGCAGCACCCTTCCTGGCCGGTTCTTCACGCTTTGAGCTGCCCATCGTCAATAAGGACGGGACATCAAACTGGCCAGAACGGTTTGACGCCGCCGCGATCAAGGCCATGCGCGCCCGCACGCCGGAGCGCAAGTTTCAAAGCCAGATGATGCTTGAAATGATGGCCCCGGTGGCAGGCATCCTCGACCCCGCCAAACTGCGGTTCTATGACGGCGCGGCCGAGATCACCCATGGCAATGGCCGCATGACGCTTCGCATTGGCGGGCGCACCATGGTCGCAAGCGCCTGTCATTTCGATCCGAGTTTCGGGTCGCTCCGCGGTGACGGGGCGGTGGTGGCGTGTGTTTATATCTGTGATCAGGGCGAATACTGGCTGCAGGATATGGCCTGGCTGCGGGCATCTGATCCGAGTGTCCAGACTGATCCGGCGACAAACGGCGATATGCCATGGCGCGATGAGGCCAGCCAGCTTTGCGCGCAGGTCGCAGACTTCATGGCGCGCCATCACCTGCCATCCGTCCGGGTTGAGACCAATGGCATTGGCCGGTTCCTGCCTAATATCTTGCGTCGGGAACTGAAATCAATCGGATGGGCGGCCAGCGTCGTAGAACATTATGAGAGCACCAATAAAGCCACCCGGATCGAGGATGCCTTTGGCGCGGTGATGGGGGCGGGGTTGTTGCATGTGCATGAAGGTGTTCGCCAGACACCGTTTCTGCGCCAGATGCGTGATTGGCATCCCGATGGCAATGGCCCGGATGACGGGCTGGATGCGGTGGCGGGCTGCATTTTGCATGATCCGGTGCGCTTGCCACGGGTCGATATGCCGATCAGACGGACCGACTGGCGGGGCAAAAGCGGGATGTTCCGGGCCGAGAGCCACTTCAACCCGTGAGAACGGGCTTTCAATCTGCAGAGCCTGAATGGAAGCTCCGGCACGGTTTGATTTGAATAATTTTGCTCAATATCAAGGCTTTACTCGCGGGAAATGCCGGTGGCCTTTTCGAGAGGAAAGTCGAAGCATAGTGGGGAAAATTATTCAAACCCTTTGGGCGTCTTGATTTTGAGCGATTTTGTCGTTGAAAACGTCACACAGGGAGCGGCCCTTGTGAGACGTATTCGCCTAAAAATCACTACAAAATCAAGACGTCAAAACATGCCGGAGCTTCTATTCAGGCTCTTGGGGAAGAAAAAACTTTCCCACAATGCCAAATGGTTAGCAGGGCCCTGTATCACATTTGTGAAATGTTCATGGAAAATTCAGCTTTGGTCCCTACGTTTATTATATGAAAGAATAGTAAGGAATTTTTCTTCCTATACCAAAGTGAGTATTTAAGCCAGATATGCAAGGTCGCCGGCGTATCGAAACCGGCACAAGGAAACGGCCAAAGATCATTTGTTGATCCATTTCGCAGTACAGGAAAACAAGACGTCCATGTGGGCGCACCTGACTGTCAGGAGGCCTGACCATGTTGAAAACACTGAGCTTGATTGCTGTGGTGGCAGGTGCCGTTGCAGTTACCATTCCCCAAGCCTCGGCATCCCCGGTCTGCGGGGATCGATCCAAGGTGATCGATAGCCTGAGCGCGAAATATTCCGAAGAACCGGTCGCAGTTGGCGTCACGTCCAATGGTGGCGTGATTGAGGTGCTCAAAGCGCCCGATGGCCAGACCTGGACCATCCTGTTTACATATCCGTCCGGCCCAAGCTGCCTTGTCGCCTCTGGCGAGGCCTGGCAGGACCTTGAAGAAAAGCTGAAAGGCCCGGCAGCCTAGATTTGATGCCGGTCGCCTCCTGAATGCTTTGACCGCTTCTCCAGCCCGTGGGGTGTCGCCCCGGGTGGAGGTGCGGTCGACCTGACCCGCAAGCCATCGGTTTGCGGGTTTTTCTTTGTCCGAAAATCGAGGCCCCCATGACCCTGCCTGCGACCCAGACGGTCGATGTGATCTGGTGGATCACGGCTGTTGAAATCCCTGCTGTTGCGAGCCTGTTCTGGCTCCATTGGCGCATGCGATCCGAACTTCTCGGTCGTGTCGAACAACTGCGCACGCGCGCGGAAACCGATGCCAGCGATCTGCGCGATGCCTTGGCGGCCTTCAAGCTTGATGTCGCGCGCAACTATGTCTCCATCCCCTATCTCAAGGATGTCGAAAAACGTCTGACCGGCCATTTGCTCCGGATCGAGGCCAAGCTCGACATGCCCCCAATCCCCGGCAAAAAGGATCTGAGCCTATGACCGAACCCCAAACCCTGACAGCACAGCCACTCACCGATCCCGATGCGCTGCCCGAGGTCGAGGTGCTTGCCCGAACGCTTTATGGCGAAGCCCGCGGCGAAGAACTCGCCGGGATCGAGGCGGTGGCCGCCGTCATCCTCAACCGGGTGGCGTTTGCCAAACGACGCGGGCGTTATTGGTGGGGCAATGACGTGAAGTCGGTGTGCCTGAAACCGGCACAGTTTTCCTGCTGGAACGAAGCCGATCCCAACCGCAAAAAACTTCTCGCACTCAGCCCGCGCGACCCGGCCTACCGGTTGTGCAAACGCATCGCCAAGCGCGCGGTGGCGGGAGAGCATCCCGATCCGACCGATGGTGCCACCCACTATCACACCCGCGCGGTCGACCCGTTCTGGGCGCGCGGCCATGTGCCGGTGGCCGAGATTGGGGGGCACCTGTTTTACAAAAACATAGGTTAGGGAGGTTCACATGATCCCGGCATTGCTCGCCCAGATCGGCCTGCCGCTTTTGATGAAGGCGGTGGGTGCAGGGCTTGATCATATCGACAACCCGATTGCCAAGACGGCGGTCGAGGGCCTCAAGCAGGTCGAAAAAGCGGTCACCAAGGGCGACGTTATGCCCGAACAAATCCATGCTGCCAACCGTCACACCGAACGCATGGCCGAAATCGAACTGGCCCGCGATACCGAGACGCTCAAATCGGTCAACCGCACCATCCGCGCCGAGGTCGCCAGCGAAGACGCCTTTGTCCGCCGTTGGCGCCCCAGCTTCGGCTATGCCGTCGCGCTGACCTGGATCATGACCATGGGCGCAATTGCCGCCGCCATCATCCTGACACCACTCCAAGCACCCGCCATCATCGCAGCGCTCGTCAATACCAGCCCAATCTGGGGCATTGCGCTGGGCGTTTTGGGCGTGAGTGTGGTGAAACGGAGTGCGGATAAGCGTTTAGGGGGCTCTAATACGCCGAATTAGGGCGTATTGAAGTTCCTGATTAATTTGAAAGTGATGTTGCGGTTTGTTGCATCAAGTATCTCAAGCTCCGAGCCTTTGTAGCCAATGATTTGTGACTCACTTAGGTCATACTCGACATCATTGTTAAATGCAGGTCTTGCGTAGCTGTTTGAAAATTCGCGGTAACCAATGTTGATCTTGGTGCCAACTTTGCCGCTATAGATCAAAGTTTGCTGGAAACCATCGGCTTCCAAACTTGGGCGCTTTGTGCGTGTAAAGGGCTGGTTGCTGTCGCAAACCTTTCCGCCATAGATGGAGACCCCGCAAATGATGTTGTCGTTTTTCATCACTTGAATTGCTTCGAATGGGTCGGTTAGAGCTCCGCTAGTAACTCTACCGCCTTCCGGAGTTTGCTCGGGAAGAAAAAACTCGCTCGTTTTGTCTTCGCCCACTTTCACGTAATACCCAGGAGCGAGCGTGTAGCTGCCCAATCCGCCGACTGTGATGCTCTGGGAAACCTGAATAGCATCGCGTTCTACATATTTACCTTGGCGCAGCATCGTGTCACCTACACCAACCGTCGTAGTGCTGCCAACTTCAGGTAAAGATATCTCTGTGGAGACCGGGACATAATTGTACTGAGGTGAAGCACATGCTGCCAAAATAAGTGGTAGCAAAGCGGCTAGAAGGTGTATTTTAGAACGCATGTTAGGCACCGTTGAAGGTCAGAGAGTATCAGGTCTGTCTAATTTTTATTTTCAAAGTAAACCGTAAACTTCATAAATGCTCAAGGTTGTCATTAGTTGATCTCTCAACTTTTGCTGGCGCTTGCGGCTCGCATGCCAATTGTGTGTCGGATGAAAGCCTCAATTTCCTCATTGGAATATCCAAGTAGCGCTCCCATCCGCGCGGAATCCGCGTCGTGATCCTTAACGGTTCCGGCACACAGGTTGCGGCATAGGGGCAACGCTTCATCAACCCGCCATTCCTCGCCGGGTAGAGCGTAGAACAGGTAACGCATTGGGTAAGGGTCTTTGGGGATGATTTCTTCAACCCGGATGATCCGGCCCGCTTTGACATGCGGGGCGAAATCGGCGTCGGGGAAATAGTCGCTGACATGGACGGCGTCCGAGAACATTGCCATCGGTTTTGTTCCGGCCAGCATCAATTCCAGTTCACGGTCATTATGCGGGCCGATGCCCGGCGGGAGTTCAAAATCATCATCCATGCTTCAAGTTTGCCACGAAAGTCATCTGAAGCACAGGGACGACGTTTCTGCGGGCGTCAGGTTTGGCTTGCCTGCAGAAACGTTTGTTTTGGGTGCTGATTACAGCGCAATCTCAAGGTTCTTCATCACCTTGCCCTGACCACCTGCGAGAAGGCCGGTGATGCGGTCGTTTTTGAGGTCCAGCGTCACCTTGATCTGGCTCGGCGATGGTTCGGCCATGAATTCGCCCTGGGCGATCAGGAACGTGTCCTTTTTCATGTCCAGCAGGTCATGGAGCACGCAGGCCAGTGGGCCGGCGGCCATGCCGGTGGCGGCTTCCTCGGCAATGCCGTAGCGCGGGGCGAACATGCGGGTGGTGGCGTCGATGTTTGCGTCGTCAGCGCCACCGGTTTCGGTGGTGAAAATGTAATAGCCGATAAGATCAAGCTTCTCGCTAATCGCGTTGATGGCGTCCTGATCGGGCGTGATGTTGGCCAGCGTCTTCTGATCTTTGACCGCGATGACGATGAAGTTGTTGCCCGTGTTGACCAGCACCGGGCGGGCGCGGTCATCGAGATCATCGGATGTGATCGCGAGCGATTTCAGGACATCACAGAGCGTGACGCCGTGATCAGGCCAGCTGCTGGCCGGAGTGTAGGTCGGGGCGAGTTGCTCCATATAGGCCATGCCGTGATCAAGGATGATCTTGCGCGGGCCATCGACGGTTTCCTTGGATGTTTCGCCATCGCCAAAGCGTGCCAGTTCGGCGAGGTAGGAGAAGGTCGCGATGGTCGCATGGCCGCAATGGGCGATGCGTTTGGTCGGGGTAAAGAAATCAAGCTTGATGCCGCAACTCTCGGATTTCGAGACAAAGGCGGTTTCCGACAGGCCGACTTTCTGCGCGATCAAAAGCTTTTGCGCGTCGCTATATTGATCGGCATTGAGCACGACACCGGCCGGGTTGCCGCCCGTTCCGTTTTTCACAAAGGCATTGACGATTTGGACCGGGACGGTGTGGGTGTTTTCTTGAGATGTACTCATGGCTCTATTCCTGCTAAAATCTGTGTTGAAGCTGTTTTAATTGTTTTGGCAGGGATTCTGGACTCATATATAGATGAAGAAATCTCATGAAAGTTCTCGCGAGTATCTGATTGCGCGGGCGAGCCATCTGGCCCCGGTGTTGGCCGCCATCGCCAGCGAAAACAGTTTCAGCAAGGCAGCCGAAAAGCTTGGCGTGCATCAATCCGCCGTCAGTCACCGGATTACCCAGCTGGAAGAGGCGCTTGGCTTTGCGCTGTTTGAGCGCACCACGCGCCAGATCACGCCGACCGAATATGGCCGGGTGCTGTGTGCGGCCGCCCTTGAGTCCGTCGATGTCTGGGATCAGGCGTTTGAGCGGCTGGAGAAATTCAGAACGGCGGGCACAGTGCGCCTGTCGGTTGCATCGGCCCTTGCGATGAAATGGGTGCTGCCCAATCTGGCGAGCGCACAGGACGCCGGGCTTGAGATTGCTTTGGATGTCAATGACAGGCCGGTGGATTTCAGCAATGGCACGATTGATGCCGCCATCCGCTTTGGCGCCGGGCCGTATCCGGGTCTGCATTCGACATTGTTGAAAAAAGCCGAGATCGTGCCGGTCGCAAGTCCTGGCTATTGCGCCGGGGATCGGACGTTTGCGGATGTGGTTGGCGCGCCCGAGATCACTTTGCTCAAGGATGCGGTGGGTGAGCGCGATGGCACGGATTTCAGTTGGGGTTATTATGCCGGGCAGGCGGGGTTGGGCATCAACGAGGATGCCAACGCACTGGCCTTTGATCGCGCCGATCTGGTGTTGCAGGCCGCAATTAACGGCATGGGCATCGGGCTTGGTCGCACGCTTCTGATTGAAGGCGATATTGACCAAGGGTTTCTTAAGCCCGTCGGCAAGCCGGTACCGATGAAATCGGCCTATTGGCTGGTTTGCAGTCCAGAATTTGCCAAGACGGAGCGCCATGCGAAGCTTTTGGCGTGGCTGAAGGGTCAGATGAAATTGCTTGTTTGAGTTTAGCCTGAACGCAGTGGCTTCATATAGCTGATTTTAATGGATATCTTCGATTCGAGGTGTTGGCGATCTCGAAAGAGGCCCTTGAATGCTTGTTGTTGGTGCGCGTGTCGATCTGGTGTATGTGCAAGAAAATCTTATGTAGTTATTCTTAGTTGTTGAAAAAACTACCTAAGATTGTTTGAATTGAACAATCCAAGATTAGACAGTTCATGCTTGAGCAAGAAATCTATCCTCTAGCCTACACACGGCTCTTGCATTCGTGACACCTAGCAACTAAGTTGCGGGGTGAGTTAACTTAAAGGTTAATTTTGCAACACAAAAAAGGAAGCCAGTCGTCGTTACCTGTGGGACTAGGCCTGATTAAAGCTAAAGATGGCCGACAGATAGTGGGGATGGACAGGGTAGTGAAGATTTATGAGGATTGGCGGGCTAAAAAGCCTGCTGATTTTGCAAAGTTGGACACAGCCTTTGATCGCTGGCTGAATTTCTATGACCTGACCAAGAGCCAGTTTAATGAAGAAGGTCGCCATCATGTGGGTGACAAAGGCATTAGGCTTGCAGCTTTCAAAGGGGGTGGGCTCCGCTTTTATGGTGTGACAACCAATATAAACGGAACCGAAACTTTTTTGGTCTCTCTAGTTGATAAAAACAAGCAGTCGAAGAAGGCTAGGATGCCAAGCCTTCAGCTGGCTGCAGAGAGAGCGTCAAAGTTTCTATAATTATCGTTGGTGTGAGGAATGAAATGAAAAATTATGATCCTATGGGCGATATTCTTGCTGAACTCGATGCGCTTGAGGAGGTGGATTCCAAAAAAGCAGCATTCATCATTGCTGAAGAGAAGTTCCAAGAAAACGTGCGTGCGGATATCGATTGGCTGCTTAAAGTGAAAGGAGTAAGCCGAAAAGCGCTGGCCGAAGAGCTCGGGGTCTCTGCTGCCGCCGTCTCTAAGATGCTTGGAAAACCCAATCTTACTCTGAAAACGATTGCTAGGATTTTCAAGGCAGTTGGGGAAGAGTGTGAGTTAAGTTCCCCGACGCTCAAGGATTTGAAGGTGAAGGCATCTTTCAAGCATTGGTTTCCGCTCACTGCTAGAGATGAAGGTGAGATGAGAAGCGTTTCCGAGAGTAAGCCTGGGTGTGGGAAAACTGTTGTTCCTGCATTCCATCTGAATCTTGATTCGGAGAAACGTGAAGGTTCAGCATGGAAGGTAAAGACTACTAATGACAATGTAAGGCTTGCTGAGCTTGCCGAGGCAATTGTAAATGGCTGAAAAAACAAAAAAAACAAAAAGAAATAGATCTAAAGAAAAATCTCCGCTTTCACTGAAAGACCTTAATGGCGATCAGGTAAAGGTTTTTCAGGAGATATCAAAGAGTGCCGACTTGCTTCAGGTTTTGCTTCTTGAAAGTCATTTCCAGTGCAATCATGCGGAATTTAGGTCTGGTCAACAAAACAGCAATCTAAATTTTACGTATGGCTATACTGTGAAGGAGAAGCGGTACATCTCAGAAAGTGGTGATGGTTGGATTATTTTTGACTGGGAAGTTGTTGCCACCAGGGTGGATGAAGATGAAGAGTGTAAGGCGGCTGAAATGACCAGTTCGTATGCTGTTCATTACACGGTTCCTGTTGATAGTGACGATGAGATTGTGGACCTCTTTTTAGTTCATGTGGGCAAGGTGGCTTGCTATCCATATTTCAGGAACCAAGTGTCGCAGAAATCTTGGGAGTCAGGTTTGGAACTCCCAATTCTGCCTGTTATTAGTGCATGACAAATATAACAGATAACATCATCTACCGCGTTCTTGGCGCGGATGAATGGGCGGAAGCGTTAAGTACGGGTCAGTATGACGGTGCGCCGCATGATATTGCCGATGGCTTTATCCATTTCTCAACCCGCGATACGGTGGCCGCGACCCTTGCCCTGCATTATGCCGGGCGGGATCATTTGAAATTGCTGCATGTCCCGGTTGATCCGATCAAGGCCAAGCTGAAATGGGAGCCCGCGCGCGGTGGCACGCTGTTTCCGCATTTGTATGATGTGCTGTCGGTTGAGCATGTCACGCGCGTTGATGACGTCCGCCTTGATGAAGACGGTGTTCACATCCTGCCCGAAGATTTGCGTTAAACATCCGTGCGCGCGGTTTACATGCCGCGCGGCTTCCAAAGATATAACCGCCCGCCGCTTTTCTTGGAGCCGGTATCAATCACGCCGGGGATCTTCCCGGCGCGCACGGCATTGAGGAACGCGTGGCCGAGTTTGACCTTGTCACCAATATAAAGCCCGTCCCAGTCGTCCCAAAAGATTTCATGGAAATGAAAAGGGCCGGGGCTTTTCGCGGCAAGGGTTTCTTTCAGTTTATCGATATCAAGTTGTGTCACGATGAGTACGCTTATCGAGACTTATTCTCTCTGCCCGGAAACCCACCAGTCATGCATGGCGAGAAACATGACTTTGAGTTCACAGGCTCGTTTCGTGGCGCTGTATTCAACCTTTGGCGGGATTTCGGCATAAACCTTTCGTTTGACCAGCCCATCCTTTTCCAAAGCACGCAATTGGTTGGTCAGCATGGTTTGTGTGATGCCATCTATCATTTTGCGAAGCTCATTGAACCGTTTCGTTCCTTTGAAAATCAGAATTTGCAAAATAATCAGCTTCCACTTTCCGCCGATCAATTTTGCAATATCGGGCATGGGGCATAGATCAAGATCTTGATTTTCATATTTTTTTGGTGGCATTTGTCGGCCTGATATTCAGTCTAAAAAAGATACTAACTGTTTTATATCATACAATATCAGAAAATTCTGCCTACTTGTGAAATCAGATATGAGTTCACAAGCTGTCAATGTTCCATATTTTTGAAAAGGGTTGAG
Organism: Thalassospira sp. ABL2_045; assembly: GCF_056161285.1. Classification (NCBI taxonomy): domain Bacteria; kingdom Pseudomonadati; phylum Pseudomonadota; class Alphaproteobacteria; order Rhodospirillales; family Thalassospiraceae; genus Thalassospira; species Thalassospira sp. ABL2_045. Next base: position 82,619 of record NZ_JBSWYV010000014.1, read on the forward strand.
ATATGACAGAGCAGAATTACCAGCGTGACATTACGGTCAGAGCCTCTGCGTCGGAAGTGTATCGGGCTCTTACCAGCGGATATGACAAATGGTGGACATCTCCCGATCATAATTTTGTCAAGCCGGGTGATCAGGCAACATTCACTTTCCCACCGGGCAAAACGTTCTGGACTTTCGAGGCGGAGGAGCTTGACCCTTATCGCAAGGTCGTCTTGCGTTGTGTAGATGCATGCCATCTTCACGAGGGAATGCCATCAGCAATCGAAAAAGAATGGATCGGGTCCAGCCTGCAGTTCCGGATTGATGAAGCTGACGGGGAATGCATCATTCATTTTACGCATTTCGGTCTTGTTCCCGGCCTTCATTGCTATGACGTTTGCGAGGAAGGATGGGATCATTTCTTTGTTGGCAGTTTGCAGGCATACCTGAATTCAGGACAGGGATACGCCCACGGTGCCGCAGAGTAACGCGTCTGTAAGATATCGGGAAAATGGCTCAGGAAATGATGGCTCCGGCCCCCAAATTCAAACAGCCCGCCGGGGAAAGGGCGGGCTGTTTTTGCGTGGCACAACAGGGGGGGGGGGGATGGTGCAGCGGACCTACACCAGTTCTGCCAACGCAGAGGCGTTGAAATCTTCAAGCTGATCAAAGGCGCCGTTTTTGACCTTGCTCGGCCACTGGGCATCGGTGATCAGCGCACGGCCAACCGCGATCAGATCAAACTCGTTCTTTTCCATGCGCGCGATCAAATCATCGAGGCTAGATTTCTCGGAGGCTTCGCCGGAAAACGCACCGATGAAGTCCGATGACAGACCGACAGAGCCGACCGAAATCGTCGGTGCCCCGGTCAGTTTCTTCGCCCAACCAGCAAAGTTCAGGCCCTTTTCGCCGTCAATCTCGGGGAATTCCGGTTCCCAGAAACGGCGTTGCGACGCGTGGATGATATCAACACCAGCTTCGACCAACGGGGCCAGCCAATCGGTCATTTCATCGGGGGTGTAGGCAAGGCGGGCGGTGAAGTCCTGCTGCTTCCATTGGCTGACGCGCAGGATGATCGGGAAGTCCGGGCCGACGGCCGCGCGCATGGCCGCAACCACTTCGCGGGCAAAGGTTGAACGTTCCTTGATCGTCTTTCCGCCAAAGCGATCGGTGCGCAGATTTGTGCCGGACCAGAAGAACTGGTCAATCAGATAGCCGTGCGCCCCATGAATTTCAAAGGTATCGAAGCCAGCATTCTTGGCATCCAGGGCGGCCTTGGCGAAGGCTGCGATGGTATCCGCAATATCGGCATCACTCATGGTGTTGCCGCGCGGATCATCCGGGCCGACCAGCCCCGACGGGCTTTCAACCGGCGCATCCGGTTCCCACTCATCCGGGGTCCGGGTGGAGCCGGTATGCCAGATCTGCGGGCCCATTTTACCACCGGCCGCATGCACGGCATCGGCAACCGATTTCCATCCGGCCATGGCGGCATCCCCATGGAACAGCGGAATGTGCGGCGGGTTGCGCGATGCCGGGCGATCAACCACAGTGCCCTCGGACAGGATCAGGCCAGCACCGCCTTCGGCGCGTTTGCGATAATATTCCGCATTGGCCGGGCCCGGAATGCCGTCCGGCGCCTTGTTACGGGTCATGGGCGCCATCACGATGCGGTTGGGCAGTTCCAGTGTTTTCAGCTTGAAAGGCTGAAACAGAATATCTGTTTTCGTCATCACGGAATTCTCCGGTTCATGAAAGTCTATGATGGCAACTAGATATATGTTATATACTTGGTGTCAATCAGGCACCTTGAGGTAACCAGGTATACTCGAGGAAACTGCACATCTCTGGTTGAGGCTGTCGGAAGGCGATTGGAAAGTGATTGGAAGACGCGCTGATGAAAGAATGTTCGATCGAAAAATTTCATGCCACATGCCCGTCGCGTGAACTGTTTGATCAGATCGCCGACAAATGGTCGATGATGATTTTGGCGGTTCTGGCCGACGGGCCGCTGCGCTTTAACGCGATCAAGCGCGGGCTTGAGGGCATCACGCAAAAGGCCCTGACACAGACGCTGCGCAAGCTGGAGCGCAATGGCATTGTCGCGCGTAATGTGATTGCGACATCCCCCGTGGCCGTCGAATATGAAATCACCCCGCTTGGCCGCAGCCTGATCGAGCCGTTCAAGGCGCTCTATTACTGGACGCGTGAAAAAATGCCCGAAGTCGAAGCCGCACGCGAAGCATTTGACAAGCGCATGGAAGAGAAAGTCTGAGCCACCTTTGCCTGCATTGATCCTTGCTCAAAACCCGCCAGCCGCGTAAGACAAGGACATGTCTTTACAAGCACGGAGTGTGACGCGTGGGGTGGTATAAGTCACTGGTTTTGCCGATTGTCCGCTGGATCGATGCCGAGACCGCCCATGGTCTGGCCATCTGGGCGTTGAAAAACAATCTGGTGCCGCGCGATGATGACGCGACGGACGCGACCCCGATCCTCGAGACCGAGGTTTTCGGCCGCAAATTCGCCAATCCCGTCGGGCTTGCTGCCGGGTTTGATAAAAACGGCGAAGTGCCCAACCAGATGCTGTCGCACGGCTTTGGTTTTGTTGAAATCGGCTCTGTGACGCCATTGCCGCAACCGGGCAACCCGAAACCCCGTCTTTTCCGGCTGTATTCCGACCGGGCGGTGATCAACCGCATGGGGTTCAATAATGAGGGTGCTGAGGCCGTTGCCAATCGCCTGCGCAAACGTGCACGCCGCGGCATCCTTGGTGCGAACCTTGGCAAAAACAAATATTCCGAAGATGCCGCTGATGATTACGCCAAGGGGGTCGAGGCGCTTGGTCCCTATGCCGATTATCTGGTGGTCAATGTTTCCTCGCCCAATACACCGGGCCTGCGCGCTTTGCAGGGCCGTGCCCCGCTTGAAAAGCTGCTTAAGGCCGTGATCAAGGCGCGCAATAGCTTTGCCAAGGGTGTGCCGGTGTTGCTCAAGGTCGCACCGGACCTGACCGAAGAAGACAAATCCGACATTGCCGCCGTGGTGACCAAGGTCAAGCTTGATGGCATGATCGTTTCCAACACCACGATTGATCGGCCCGTCGGGCTTAATTCCTATGATCAGGATGAAAAGGGCGGTCTGTCCGGCCCGCCTTTGATGGCACCTTCGACCAAGGTTCTGGCCGATTTCTATCGCCTGACAGAGGGCAAGGTACCGCTGATCGGTGTTGGCGGCATTGCATCGGGCAAGGATGCCTATGAAAAGATCCTCAATGGCGCATCGCTGGTGCAGCTTTATTCCTCGCTGGTCTATCACGGAGTTGAGCTGGTCGCGGACATCAAGGAAGACCTGTCACGGCGTCTGCGCAAGGATGGCTTTGCCAATGTCGCGGATGCGGTGGGGGCGGCCTTCCCGGAAATTTCGGGCAAGAATATTCCGGTCGATGAAGCCCGTGCCGCGCGTGAGGCCGAGGCCGCCAAGAAAAATTGAGCCTGTGGTTCGTGGTTTCGCCCATGCCGATATCCCCCAAGGCAATTTTTATCTTTAAACAGGAACACCCGAATGCAAACCGCCTCCTATGAAATGATCAATGGTCTGTCCGAGGTGATTGGCAAATATGATGCCGTGATCCTTGATCTGTGGGGCGTGGTGCATGACGGGGTGACACCCTATCCAAGCTCGATCGCCGCGATGACGGCGCTTAAGGAAGCCGGCATTCCGGTTGCCCTTCTCTCCAACGCCCCACGCCGGTCCTCGGTCGTGATCAAGCGTATGGAAGATATGGGCATTTCGCGTGATCTGTATGGTCCGGCAGTCGCATCGGGCGAGGTCGCCTATGCCCAGCTGGTCGCGCGCTCTGATCCCTGGTACGCCAAACTGGGGCGCAAGGTGCTGATGGTCGGGCCGGTACGTGACATGTCGATGTTTGAAAAGCAGGATGTCGAAATCGTCACCGAGGTCGCAGATGCGGACTGGGTTCTGGTCACCGGTCCGAACGAGGATCATGATCCGGTTTCGAAATACGAGGACCTTCTGCATGCGCTTAAGGCCCGTGACCTGCCGGTGCTGTGTCCGAACCCGGACCGCGAAGTGATCCGCGGTGGCAACCGTATCATCTGTGCCGGAGCCATTGCCGGGCGCTATGAAGAACTGGGCGGTAATGTCCGCTGGGAAGGCAAGCCATTGGCAAGTGCCTATGATTTCTGCCTGCAGGCGTTTGACAAGGGCCCGGATGCCAAATTGTTGGTCGTGGGTGACAGCATTTCGACCGATATTGCCGGCTCCAACAATGCCGGTCTTGACGTTGCCCTCGTCACCGGCGGTATCCATGCCGATGAGCTCGACGCCCCGCGCGGCACCCTGCCGGAACGCGAAAAGCTTGATGCGCTTCTGGCCGCCACGGGTCGTCACATCACCTATGCGATGGGGGATTTCTGCTGGTGAGCGCACTACCTTCGGTTTAACTATCGAGGGTAGGGGGCTTGGTTTGACTTTGTAATCTTTATTTCAAGGGTATCTAATTTCCTCCTGTCTAATGAAATATGGAGGAAGCAATGCCGTATTATCTTGTTAATAAAAACGCGCAGGCAGGCGGGGAGCATGAAGTTCACGAAAGTAATTGCTCGTTTGTTCCTGATTTCTTGAACCGGCAAGATATTGGACTTCATGCAACGTGTAAGGGAGCTTTGCAGGCTGCCAGGAAGTACTATGATAATGTTGATGGATGTTATTACTGTTGCAATGATTGTCATACTCGCTAACAGGCAAAGATCCCCGCTTTCGCGGGCATGACTGCGTTGCCTTTCCGGCATGCACACGCAGAATCTAGACCCGCAACGGCATTACAGGCTTCTCGATTGCCAGGTAATCAGTTCTTCGCTGCCACTTTGCTTTCACGGAAGATGACGAACAGGCCACTGGCGGTAATGATTGCGGCGCCGACAAAGGTCAGCATATCGGGCGTTTCGCCCCAGAACAGCCAGCCAAGCGCGGTGGCCCAGATCAGCGCTGTGTAGTCAAACGGTGCCACCGTGGGCGCCTCGGCAAACCGAAACGCCTGGGTGATCATGGTGATCCCGACCGAACCAAAAGCAGCAATCGCGAGGAACAGCCAAATGTCCTCGGCCCGGATGGCCGTCCAGACAAACATCACCGGAATGCTGGTCAGGATCGCGCTGGTCAGGCTGAGATACAGCAACAGCGTCCACATGGTTTCGCGCGTATCGACAAAACGTGCGCTCAACATCAACAGCGCATAGGCGAGTGCGGTGGCGATGGGCAGCAGCGACATGACTTCAAACGTTGCCGCCCCCGGCCGGACAATTACCAAAACACCCAGAAAACCGACACTGACGGCAAGCCAGCGCCGCCAGCCAACCCGGGCAATGAAAATTGCCGAAAGGGCAGTGATGAAAAGCGGGGCGACAAAGGCCAATGCCGTTGCCTCGGCGAGCCCTAGGTGATGGATGCTCGTAAAGAACATCACCGTGGCGGCAATCCAGATGACGCCACGCATGAAATGCACACCTACCCGGGTCGAACGCAACCCGCGATAGCCGCCCATCTTAAGGGCGAGCAGGAAGGCAAAGGGCAGGGCGATCATGTTGCGCAGGAAGATGATCTGGAACGGGGAATAATGATCCATCAGGCTTTTGGCCAGCGCATCATTGATACAAAGCGCTGCGACCCCGCCACACATCGTCATGATGCCGGCAAGGTTGTTCTGGCGTGAAGGCGTCTGGCTGGCCAATGGGGATTCCTGCTTTGTGGTGGTGCGCATTTCCACCTTTAGGGCAATTGCGATGATGTGACCAGAAAAGAAGCTGGGCGGTATCGGTTTAACGGCATCTGCCCACGATTTCACGCCGATGACAAACTTAATTGAGAGTACTTCGCAAAACCGATTGACATTGAAGGCGGGATCGGATTTGTAACGTTACGTTATAACATTACATTTGTGATTGAGGAGTTCACAATGACCCAATCGGTTTTGCGTAACCTGTATGTATCCGCCGGAATTCTCGTTCTGGCGATGACGACAGGATTTTCTGCGCCTGTAATGGCTGCGGCTGATGATGAAATCCTTGATATTGCCAGCCCGCTTGAAATTTCCGGGCTTGATCCGGCCAAGTCGGGATACGTTTTTAGCCGCATGCAGGCAGCTGAAACTCTGTTCACCGTTAACCGTCAGGGTCAACTGGTGCCGATGCTGGCAAGCGACACCCATGTCAGTAAAGACGGGCTGGTCTGGCATATTGAGCTGCGTGATGGTGTTGAGTTCCATGACGGTAGTGCCATGACGGCGGAGGTCGTGGCAGGTGACCTCAAGCGTGCGTTTGATCGCCCGGGTGTTCTGGGTCGTGCACCGATTACGGGGATTTCGGCGGAAGGTAATGAAGTCGTCATTACCCTGTCAGAGCCGTTTTCCATGTTGCCGGCCTTTCTGGCCCATTACAGCACCATCATTCTGGCACCGAAATCCTTTGATGAAGCTGGCGATGTTACTGCGATCATTGGGACTGGTGCCTATCGCGTGGATGACGTGATCCCGCCGTTGCGTGTCGAGATGAGTGCCTTTGAAAACTGGTGGAATGGCAAGGCAGAGATTGAAAAGGTCAGCTACCTCGCTGTTTCGCGTGGGGAAACCCGTGCGATGATGGCGCAAAGCGGAGATGCAGATCTGGTTTTGTCTTTGCTGCCGGTTGCGGTCAATCAGTTGAATAATGATCCATCGGTCAATGTCGAGATCGCGACCATTCCGCGCACCCGTCTTTTGAAATTCGATGTGTCAAAGCCGTTCTTTGATGACGTGATCGAACGTCAGGCTCTGAGCCTTGCGATCGACCGTAAGGCGATTGCTGCTGTGGTCATGCGCAATGTTGATCTTGCGGCAACCCAGATGTTCCCGCCATCGATTGTCGGCTGGAACAATCAACAGATCCCGGCTTTTGAATTTGATCCGCAAAAGGCGCGCGATCTTCTGGCCGAGGCAGGCTGGGTCGAAGGATCGGACGGTGTTCTTGAAAAGGATGGCACGCGTTTCTCAATCACGCTGCGTACCTATGCCAGCTGGCCGGACCTTCCGTTGATCGCGACCGCGCTTCAAAGCCAGTTGAAGGCGGTGGGTATCAATCTGGAAATCTCCGTTGGAAGCTATACCGAAATTCCGTCGGGTCATGCAGATGGCAGCCTTGAGATCGCGCTGATCACACGCAGTTTCTCGATGGTGCCTGATCCCTTGGCAACCGTGATGGCCGATTACGGTCCCGGTGGCGCAGATTGGGGGGCGATGAACTGGAACAATGACGAGGCCGCCGATCTTCTTGCCGCACTTGGTCGCACGACCGACAGTGCTGTCCGCGCTGATATGCAAAACCAGCTAACATCGATCCTGCAATATGAGTTGCCGACCATTCCAGTGGTCTGGAGCGAACTGGCTGTGGCGACAACGGACAAGCTTGAAAACCTGTTTGTCGACCCGTTTGAGCAGAACTACTACCTGTCTGACCTGCGGTGGGTAAAATGAAGCAACTGATAGCAACCCGTTTGTTGCAGCTGGTTGCCGTTGTCCTGATTGTCGGATCGATCAGCTTTGCGCTGATGTATTTCCTGCCGGGTGATCCGGCCTTGCGCATTGCCGCAGGTCGCTATGGTCCCGACATGATGGATAATGCGATATCGGATATGGTCCGGCTTGAGCTCGGCCTGGATCAGCCGGTGATCGTAAGGTTCCTGAGCTGGATGGGCGACCTTGTGCGTCTTGATCTTGGCCATTCGCTGGTGTCTGGTGCACCGGTTACCCATGAAATTGCCTTGCAACTTGGCTATACCCTTTGGCTGGCGGCGCTTGCCTTTGTGCTGGCGCTTGTGATCGGCCCGCTTGTCGGGGCGATTGCCGGGTTGTTCCCGGCATCAATCTTTGATCGGGTCAGTCTTCTGGTTGCGGTTGCCTTGCGCGCCGTGCCGCCCTTTGTACTGGCGATTGTTTTCATGATGGTGTTTGGCGTGACATTGCGCTGGTTCCCGACCGCCGGATTTGGCGGCTGGAGCAACATGGTCCTGCCATCCCTGACACTGGCACTTGGTCTGGCGGCGATGTCATCAAGGGTGATGCGCGACGCTATGAGCGAAGTGGCGGCAAGTCCGTATTTTGCCCATGGCCGCTATAAGGGGCTGTCAGACCGCACTGTCGTGATGCGCCACGGCATACGAAACGCGTCGTTACCAGTGGTGACCTATCTTGGTTTGCAGATGGTTTATCTGGTCGAAGGCGTGGTGGTGGTTGAATCCATCTTTGCCTTTCCGGGCATTGGTCATGCGCTGGTCCATGCCATCATTGCGCGTGATGTGCCGATGGTGCAGGGAACTGCGCTGGCGATGGGGGGCTTGTTTGTGCTCCTGAACATCATTGTCGATCTGATGTGTTTGCGTCTTGATCCCCGTCTGGGTCGGAGGGCCGCATGAAAACAGCATCTTTAACCCACTTGCCGGTCGAACTGCGCGATGGTGCCAAGCCGGCCTTCTGGCAGCCGGTGCGTATTGTCGGTGCGGCGATCCTTCTGGCCCTTTTGGCGTTTGCCTTTGTCGGGCCCTTGGTGATCGGGGCCGATCCGCTTTATCAGGATTATCTTGCCGTGCTTGTGGCGCCGGGTGATCCGGCTCACTGGTTGGGTACGGACCATTTCGGGCGATCCATGGCCGCACGCCTGGTGCACGGGGCGCAGCTTTCCTTTGTCATGGCCTTTGTTACAGCACTGAGTGCCGCTGTGCCGGGCATTGCTCTTGGCATTCTTGCTGCCAGCCGGGGTGGTTGGGTTGAGCGCGGGCTTGTTGCCCTGTCTGACATTATTCTGGCTTTGCCAGGATTGTTGTTGGTGCTTTTGTTGATGGCGTTTGCACCGGGCAAGTTCGGACCACTTTATCTTGGTCTTGCGCTTTATCTGTGGGTGGAGTTTTTCCGCGTGGCACGGATTGAAACGGCGCGTGTTCTGGCCTTGCCATGTTGCGAAGCCACCCGGTTGCTGGGCTTTGGGGCGTTTTATGTGTTTGGCCGGATCGTTTTGCCGGCACTTGCGGGGCCGATGATGACGCTGTTTGCCTTTGCCATGGGCTCGGCGATCATTGCGGTTAGTACATTAAGCGCCATTCATGTCGGGCTTCGTCCGCCGACCCCGGAACTTGGCGCGATGATTGTCGAACTGATGCCTTATTACAGCGAAGCCCCGCTTCAGGTTCTGATGCCTGCAGGCGTGATTTTCCTGCTTGTGCTATCGCTTCAGTTGCTTGCCGGGAGGAAAAGCTGATGAGTTCTGAAATCAGACTGGAAAACCTCAGCATCAAGACCCGCGATGGTACGGTTCTGGTGCGTGATGTGTCTTTTGCGTTTGGTTCGGGCAATCCAATCTGTCTGATTGGGGAAACCGGATCAGGCAAAAGCCTTGTCATGCATGCGGTGATGGGAAGCCTGCCGGATGAATTGATCTGCGAAGGGGCTATCTTGCTGGATGGTGAAAACCTGCTGGCATTGTCAGCCGCAGAACGCCGGGCATTGTGGGGGCGGAAATTCTCGCTGCTGCCGCAGGAACCGTCGCGATCGCTTGATCCGACGATGAATATCCGATCGCAAGTCGCCGAGATTTATCCGGCCTTGCATCGGGTGTCATGGAATGACGCCAAGACCCGTGCGATGAAGGATTTGCAATCGGTGGGGCTTGATCACGCGGCCAGATCATTTCCGTTCGAGCTGTCTGGCGGCATGGCGCAGCGTGCGTCAATTGCCATGGCGCATGCGGCGGGAAGCATGGTGCTTCTGGCGGATGAACCGACCAAGGGGCTTGACCGTGCCCTTTGTGACGTTGTCGCCGGGATGATCAATCATGAAGTATCGCTTGGCCGTACGGTGATGGTGATTACCCATGACCTTGAACTTGCCATGCAGACCACGGGCATGATCGGCGTCATGCGCAATGGTGTGCTCGTGGAATTGGGCAAGGCCGATAGCGTGCTTCATGCACCAAGTGACCCATACACCAAGTCGCTTGTCGCGGCCCTGCCCAGTCAGTGGGATGCGTCTTCGCAAAACACGCATGAGCCCGGAAAGCCGGTGATTGCAGCCCGCAGGCTTGGCAAGTCCTTTGGCGAGAAGGCGCTTTTCAAAGAGCTTGACCTGACATTGCGATCTGGCGAGATCACGGTTGCGCTGGGGCCAAGTGGCTGTGGGAAAAGTACGCTCGGCAATATCCTGCTAGGATTGATCAAGGCCGATTTCGGTACGGTCGAAAGACCGGGAAATCTGCCTTCCTTCAAATACCAGAAAATCTATCAGGATCCGCCAGCTGCCTTCATTCCCCATCAAACGCTTGGCGATGCCTTTGCCGACTTGCGTAAATGTCATGGCATTGATGGTGCGTCGATCAACCGGATGCTTGAGGGGCTGGGGCTTGAGCCCGGATTGCTGGCCCGTCGTCCCGATGCGATTTCCGGCGGGGAGCTGCAACGCTTTGCCATTGCGCGGGCCTTGTTGCTTGAACCTGCAATGCTATTTGCCGATGAAGCAACATCGCGCCTTGATCCGGTCAGTCAGAAACGGGTGATCGACCTTCTGGTCGCACAGGTGCGCGACCGCAATCTGGCCTTGATGCTGGTGACCCACGATCATGTCCTGGCAAACAAGATTGCCGATCACGTGATTGATCTGGGCTCTTTGCCTGTCAACGGGGATCAAAGGACTGCTGCCTAAAATAGCCCAACTTGTTAATGCATGACCAAATGCAAAAACGCCGCCCGAAAACGGGCGGCGTTTCGCAGTTTGATCGACATTGAGGAGACGATCATACGGATCATTTAACGGCAGATCAGAGCGCCATCTTGCGGTTGGCTTCGATATAGATCTCGCGCAGGCGTTTGGCGACCGGGCCCGGTACGCCTTCGCCAATCGGCTTGTCGTCGATTTCGACCACCGGGCAGACAAAGGCGGATGCCGAGGTCGAGAAGGCTTCAGCCGCGTTCTGGGCTTCCTCCACGGTGAAGTGGCGTTCTTCGACCTTGAGCTGCAGTTCTTCGGCGCATTTCAGAACCGATGCGCGGGTAATGCCATGCAGGATGTCGGTCGACAGTTCGCGGGTGACAATCGTGCCGTCCTTGGTGACGATATAGGCGTTGTTGCTCGACCCTTCGGTGATGAACCCATCCAGCACCATCCAGGCATCATCCTTGCCCTGTGCAGCGACGTCGGTTTTCAGAAGCGACGCATAAAGCAGCTGCACGGTTTTGATGTCCGAGCGGCGCCAGCGGATATCGGGGAAGGTCATGATCTTCTGACCGCGTTCAGCCAGGGGCGAGTTGATCAGGGATTTGCTTTGGGTGAACATCACGATGGTCGGCGGGGTGGTTTTCGAAATCGCGAAATCACGATCACCGGCCGAACCACGCGAAACCTGCAGATAAATCAGGCCTTCGGTGATGTCATTGACCTTCACCAGTTCGCGGTGCGCTTCAAGAAGCTGGTCGATATCGGGTTTGAAATCGAATTTCAGTTCCTTGAGCGAGCGTTCCAGGCGCTTCATATGACCCATAAAGTCAATCAGCTTGCCATCAAGGACCGAGGTCACCTCATACACGCCGTCGGCGAACAGGAAGGATCGGTCAAAAATCGAAATCTTTGCTTCGGTTTCCGGCAAAAACTCGCCGTTCACATAAACAGTGCGCATGGTAACTTTCCTGTCTGACAAGCGGATCTTTTGCGATCCGTTCTGTGTGGATAAAGCGACGTTCCCAAAGGTCAGCCTTGCGAGGGGACCCTATTTAGATCCATGGCGACCATCTGTTTTAACGTTTCAAGAGTCTCAAATATCACAGTGCGGAGCAACCTGTCGTGCAAAAGCTCTATATCGTGCGTGTAAAAGGTGAATTGTTGCTTCTATGGGTGGGGAACAAGGTAATTCGAGTATTATATGGTCCGCATTTTGCGGATTTATTCGCAGATTATTCGATTTCATCTTTGTGGTGATTTTCTTTTTGACCTTAACATAGGTTGAGGTTCTATCGTCGCGCTTCAGAGGAACAAAAACGTCTTTGAAACGGATGGAGCCCTGTGATGAACAGCCCGCAACCAATCGCCGACGAAGTGCTGGTCGCCAATGACCGCCATGGTCTTCAGGGCCGCATCAATGCCAGTTGGGCAAAGCCGATCCGCGCGCCGGAGCCCGAAGTCGATCTTGATGCCTATTTCGACCGGATCGGCTATGAGGGCCCGCGCACGGCCACCCTTGATGTGCTTCAGGCGCTGCATGCCCTGCATCCGGCCAGCATCCCGTTTGAGGCGATTGACGTGTTGCTGGGCAAACCCATCAGCCTTGCGCCAGCCGATATTGACCGCAAACTCATTCATGAAGACCGCGGCGGATACTGCTTTGAGCATAATTCCCTGTTTGGCCGGGTTCTGCGCAGTCTGGGGTTTGAGGTCGAAGCCCTGGCCGGTCGGGTTTTGTGGGGTTATGGCGCCGATGAATTGCCACGTCCGCGCTGTCATATGGTCAACCGGGTGACAATTGATGGCGAGGCCTGGCTGGCTGATGTCGGGCTGGGAGGGTGTGTGCCAACAGCGCCGCTTTTACTCGGCACCACTACGCCACAGGTCACAGCCCATGATAGCTATCGCGTGATCACGCTCGCGCATGGCTACCGCCTTGAGCTTGAACGCGATGGTGTCTGGAAACCGGTGCAGGAGATCGATTTCGCGCCGGTGGCGGATATCGATTTTGATGTCATGAACTGGTATGCCGCGCACCATCCCGAAGGCGGCTTTAAAACCGCCCTGATCGCTGCCAGATCCGCCGTATTTGCCCGCTTTACACTGCGCAACAACCATCTGTCCATTCGTCTGGTCAGTGGCGAGGAAGAACGACACACCCTGTCGGTCGACGATATTACCCAGACACTTGACGATATATTTGGCATCACGCCCAAGCCGGAATGGCAAAAGGTTTTCGCCAAATTGACATAACAGCATAGCGAAATAGCACCGGAGCCTGCGGACGATTGTGCGGTGTTCGCGGGACTGGTGTTATAAAGGCCATGACAGGGCTGCACCCCTGTCATGGCCTTTTTTTGTTGGGGTATCATAGATGACGGTCATATTTTGCAATTGATAATGACTATCGGTATTAATATAACGCGGAGTTGATGCCATCGATATCGTTCAGGACACGTATGCTGACCCAGGCCGAATTATTGACAATCTATGATGAGAACAAGGAGGACCTGACACGGTTTTCCCGTTCTATTGTCGGTGATTGGCCACTTGCCGAGGATGTCTTGCAGGAAGCGTGGATGAAGTTTTTGCGCGCAGCAAACTCCCACCATCTTGACGAGCCGGTCGCTTACCTCAGAACGATTGTGCGGAGCTTGTCACTGGATGCGTTGCGCCGTATCAAGCGCGACAACCTGGTTATGGTCGGAACCGATGCCGAGGCGTTTGATCCCGAAGACGATAAGACACCAGGGCCGGAACAAACCGCCATTGCGCGACTTGAATTTGAACGCTTGCAAACCATTATCGACGAACTTCCCATCAAAACGCGCCAGGCGCTTGTGCTGTATTGGCAGGAAGAAAAGAACCTGCGCGAGATTTCCCAAACCCTTGGTGTATCACTAGGGCAGGCGCATAGTCTGATCAAAAATGGGGTCGAACACTGCAAACTTCGAATGCGGCCAGCAGGAAAACAAAATTAGTTTGAACATTCATGCGGATAACAGCGTCAGTAAACCAGAGAGAGATTTTGCGCGGCAATGGGACAAGTCGGATCAATGATCGACATTCTTGAAGAGTTCGGAGAGCCAAGAGATGCTTCCGACTGGCTGATCGCCTTGCGCGAACAGCCAGATGATCTTGTATTGCAGCAAAAATTTGAGTCTTGGTTGCTAAGCGATCCGGAAAATGTCACTGCCTGGCAGGAAGTCAACCGGCTGGGGGCTATGCTGGGTGACGTGAAGCAAAATAGGACCCCGGACAAAGGCCTGACTTCCCATCGAAAATCAAGAATGCATGCGACAGAGCATCATTCGGGACGTATGCATCAAACTACCGCTCGGATAGGTGGTTTCGGGCGCGCTATCCGGTCACGTCGTTATGTGGTCGCCTTAAGTGGATTGGCTGCCTTATTGTTGGTGGTGATCCTTGGCGGGGTGTCAGAAACCGGTTCAGAGCATTTCTATGAGACCGGTACAGCCGAAACCCGCACAATCACGCTTCGCGACGAAACCCGTATTGATCTGGCCCCCGATAGCCAACTTGAAGTCGCTTACACTGATGATGTTCGTCAGGTGATTTTGCACACTGGCAGGGCCTTTTTTGACGTTACCCCGAACCCGGATGTGCCTTTTATCGTTGATTCGCGTAACTCGTCTGTAAGGGTTTTGGGAACGGCGTTTGAGGTCAGCACAAATGCCAATACTGATGCGGTTTCGGTCGCCGAAGGTCGGGTGGAAGTCACCGACACGAATACCACTTATCAGGCCAATCTGACAGTCGGTGATCAGGTTGTTTTGACAGCGGGGCATGAATTGCAAAAAGGCACAGTGCCGTTAGAAGCGATCTCTGCCTGGCGTCGTGGCATGATCGTTGCTCATAATGATCGCCTTGGTGATCTTGTCGCGCAAATATCGGATTACTACACCGGCTATGTCTTTGTGCATGGCGACCATTTGGCCGGTATGGAGATTTCCGGGGTGTTTGATGTGTCTAAGCCTGAACGTGCCTTGGACATCATCGGGCAATCGCACGGGGTGCAAGTTCGGCACGTCACGCCATGGGTCACGATCCTTAGCGAAAACTGAGCCTTTTCAAGGGTTCAGCATTTTTCTGAAACTTTTTTCAAAAAAGTTTGAACATTCCCGCAATTGGCGGCGTCATTGAAACAGAAGTTAATGCGACTGATTGCTATCCGCAATTAGTTTGCCTGTTTCAAATGGGGGATTATGATGATGACGAATATGACGCGCGTCCGGGGGGGAGCACGTTTTGGCGTTCCTGCGTTCAAGGCATCTGTTGCAGTTGCTGCGTTGATGGTTTTGGTTCAGCCAGCGGATGCACAGCAGGTCGAAGTCGCGCAGGTCCAGTCCGAAAAAAGCTTTGATGTTCCGCCTCAGGCCTTGTCAAACGCGATCAATCTTTTCGGTTTGCAGGCTGGTACGCAGATCTCGGTCAATCCGTCATTGCTTGACGGGCTTCAAACCGCAGGCGTTTCCGGGGCGATGTCAGTGGATGCGGCTCTTGAGATTTTGCTAAGTGGTACCGGACTTTCCTGGACCAAAAGCGAAAATGGCATCGTGATCGTTCGGGCAGCAGGTGACAACGGCACGACCTTATTGCCGTCCATCGTGATTACCGGTGAGAAGATCCAGCGTAGCTATCTGGAGACACAAGCAAGCGTCGGGGTTGCGACAGGCGAAGATATCCAGACTTATAAGCTTGATGAAGCGGCCGACGTTTACAACACTATGGCCAACGTCCGTTATTTCCACAGCGGTGGGAATAAGGGGATGCAGATCCGAGGCGTGAGTGCTGATGGTGTGTCAGAGCCGGAAAACGCTGCGCCGACTATCGCGGTAATCATTGATGGCGTTGCCCAATCGTCCGAAGCGTTGCGCCGTGGTTCACGCGGAACATGGGATATGCAGCAAATCGAGGTGTTGCGTGGTCCGCAATCAACTGTGCATGGCCCGAACGCGATGGCCGGTGCGATTGTTATGGAAAGCAACGACCCGACTTTCCATTGGGAGGGCGCTGCGCAAGGTGTTTTAGGCACGCAGGATCGTACTGACGGTGCAGCCATGATTTCCGGGCCAATTGGTGATCAGGTTGCTTTTCGACTGGCAGCAGAAGCCCGCGAGCAAGAAAAGGACATTACCCAGGCCAAAGGCGTAGACAATGTGCTGAACGATGACAAATATCGCTCTATGCGTGGTAAGCTTCTGATTGAGCCAGAAGCAATTGAAGAACTGACCATCACCCTGATGGCGAACGATGTTTATGATCAGCCAGCGGTCTCTGCTGTACTTAATCCGTTCTTTGATCGCACGTTTGATTCCGGTACCCAGTCAACCGAAGAATTGCGTAAAAACAACGTCAATAACTACAGTGCAAAAGTAGATTACGATCTGAGCGATGACCTGACCCTGACATCGGTAACCAGCAAACAGGATACCGATATGACGATCGAAACTGCGCCGGGGAATGGGTATTTCATACGAGATGACAATCGTGAAGACGACAATTTCGAACAGGATTTGCGGCTGGTTCTTGACGGGGACGAAAAACTGAGCGGCGTCTTTGGTCTGTACTATGCCCACAAGGACAATTCATCGCTTTCCAGTATTGAATTGCCGACCTTTGCTACAAATGTTGAGGCGCAAGCCCGCAACGAAGTTCAAACCAGTGCGGCTTATGCGAACCTTCGTTACAAGATTGGGAACGGATTTACCTTGATCGGCGGTGCGCGTGTTCAAAAGGACAAAGTCGCGAACTTCATTGACCGGGATGTAACCGGTGCCGTTAACACGAATGGATTTGACATCACCTTTACCAAGGATATGGATGTTGAAAACAGCTATGTCGCGTTCTTGCCGACTGCGGGCGTGGCTTATGATGTGACCGAAAACCAGACAGTCGGGTTGACCCTGTCACGTGGCTATCGTCAGGGCTTCAGCCAGGTGGTCGAGGAAACCAACACCGATGTCCGTGAAGTCAAGCCGGAATATGTCTGGACGACAGAGCTTTCCTGGCGAGACCAGTCGATTGACAATGTCAGTTGGGGCGCAAACCTGTTCTATAACCGGTATCAGAATCAGCAGATCACGATTTCTGATAATAATGTCCTGAATTCCTATAACGCAGATGGTTCTTATTCCTTTGGGGCGGAGCTTGAAGGCCGTGCTGATTTTGGCAACGGGCTGAGCGGGTATGGCGCACTTGGTTTTTTGAAGACGGAGCTTGGTCAGCTTGACGCATCATCTTGTGCAAGCAGCAGTTGTGAAGGCAATGACTTCCCCGAAGCACCGGCACTGACCGCATCCGTTGGTGTGACCTATAAACATCAGTCCGGCTTCTTTGTATCTTCTGATGCCAACTATACCGGAAGCTACTATTCCAACTCGTCTCTGACCAATGATGAGGACCAGAATGTTTCTTCGTTCTTCCTGGCGAACGCGCGGGCTGGTTACGCGTTTTCAGGCTTTAGCCTGACTGCTTATGTCGAAAACATGTTCGACAAGGACTATATCTCCAGCGTCAATTCGACAGGTACACGTGCGAGTATCGGTGATGGTCGTACCTTTGGCATTCAACTGAATGCAAGTTTCTGATTTCTCAGGTTGTTGATGATATGCCGGGGCAGGTTTCCTGTCCCGGCTTTTTGGGGTTGGGTTCATGCCTGAATGGCTCAAGGCAATTTTGCGTCCGGTCTATTTTCGTGTTCTGCATTGGCGGGGCAATCCCGGCATGGAAATGCACGGCTTCAGGATTACGGACATCGTCCATGAGTATGGCGATGTTTTTTCCTTTGTCCTGAAAGGGGATGAAAAACCCGATTTTGTCGCCGGGCAGTATGCTCATGTCATTCCGCCCAAGGCGATCCGCGATCATAATCATGTTCGGCATATGTCATTTGCCAATGCCCCGCACGAAGACCAGACAATCATCAGTATGAACGTTTCCTCGGGATCGCACTTCAAACGCAAATTTGCCAGTGCGTCACGGGGCGACCGGGTCAATCTGTTTAAGGTCAGGGGAACGTTCTGTCTTGATTCTGAGGGCGATATTGGCGGGCCGGCGCAACCGGTATTGTTTATTGCCGGCGGGATCGGGATCACGCCGATCCGCGCGTTGATCAGCGACCTTGAATATCGTGGAAAGCACAACTGGTCACTGATCTATGCCGGGCGCGGGTATCTGTATCGGGATTTTTGGGCGCAATTCAGGGACCAGGTAGCGCTGACCCGACGAGAGACCCTGTTTGATGAACTGGGCAAAGCCGTATCACGCGCGCCGCAGGGGGCGCCGATCTATCTGTGCGGTTCGGATGACTTCATTTCCAATGTTCAGGTCTGGCTTCTGAGGAACGGCGTTTTGGCCGATCAGATCCATGTCGAAAATTTTGATCATTAGAGATAACGATGACAGAGAAATTTGAACGCAAGAACCTGTTTCAGCTTTGTCTTCCACTGTTCCTGTTCGGGGTTATGGCCATTGGTGTTAGCTTTATCGATACGATGTTGTTGTCGAACAATTCTGATGACCTCGCCGCCTCGGTCAGCATGGCCAACCAAATCCTGGGCGTTGGCTATGACCTTTCGGGATTGATGTCGATCGGGGCCTTGATCCTGATATCGCAATATCTTGGTCGCAATCAGATCGAAGATGCCCGCATGATTGCTCAGATCGGCTTTATTGCCAGTATTGTATTGGGCATGATCATCGCTGCTGTGCTGTCTGGCGGGGCTGTTTTTTATGCTGACTGGATCAATACGCCGCCGGAAATTCTCGGTGACGTCCTGATCTATGTCTACAGCATTTCAATTGGCATGATTTTCTATGGGTTCATCAATACTGCCATTGCCGCTTTGCGCGGTTTTGGCCGAACCATGGAAATTCTTTGGTTCGGACTGGTCGGCAACGTTGTTTATCTGGCGTTGGAATATGCCCTGATCTATGGAGCGTGGATATTTCCTGAATTGGGGATATATGGTGCGGCCTTGGCAACGCTTGTCATCAGGACCTTGAAAGTTGCGCTTCTGATCTGGCTCTTGAAATGGAAGCTCGGCTTGTCGGTTTTCCATATTCCGCCGGGGCTTTGGCAGCAAACCAAGCGTATTTTCAAACTGTCCTATCCCAGTGTCAGCGAAGCATTGGGCTATCAGCTTTATCAGCTTTTTGTCGTCTCCCTGATTGCTGGCCTTGGTGTCGCGGCAGTGTTGACCCGTTCCTACTCCCTGACTCTGACCCAGTTGATGGCGATGATTACACTTGTCATTTCCTATGGAAATGAGGTGCTGGTTGGCTATGACAAGGGGGCCGAAGACAACCACCTTGCCTATCGCCGCGGACTAAACACCGCACTTGGAACGGCTGCGGTGATCATGGGGATTTCCGTCCTGATCTGGGTTTTTGCCAATCCATTACTCGGCCTTCTGACCCAGGATGCGGCCATTATCAGTGCATCACAGGAAATCCTGATGCTGCATATCCTGCTCGCACCGTTTCAGGTGATCAATCTGATCTTGTTCAACTCGCTCAAGGCGGTCGGTGATGTCAATCGGCCGGTGATCATAAACCTGTCGATCACCTTTGCTATTGCCATCCCGCTATCATGGCTATTTGCCAGCCATCTCGAATATGGAGTCAAGGGGCTCTGGTATGCGCTGATCCTTGAAGAACTGACCAAGGCGAGTGCGATGTTTCTTCGGTGGCGTTATCGGTCATGGCAGCGGTTGCATGTTCTGGACGAGGATGTCCTGCAATCCGAGAAGAAGTGACCCTAAAACCGCAACATTAACCCGTGTTTCTCGACAAGTTGGGCGTAGGTACCTGATGATTTGACCTCTGCCATCGCGGTGTTGAAACGTTTCAGCAATGCGTCGGTATCGGGATAGGTTTTTGATGTCATCAGATGCAGGCCCGCGCCGTCAATCAGCGGGTTCTCAAGCGTATAGAAGTTCGCAGCCTCTTCGGGCGGGAACAGTTGACGGATCTGATACCACCCCAGCGTGGTTGCCCCGGGAAATAGATCGATCCGTCCGGCTTTGAGGCGTCTTAAATTCTGTTCTTCGGAATGGGCGAAATCGACATCAAGGCCGGCTTCTTCAAACCAGCTTTCATAATAATAGCCATGAACTCCGCCAATTCGAAGACCTTGAAGGTCGGTTAGGTCTGAATAGTTATATCGCGGTTTGACACCAGCAGCGTCGTAGGCAAAGAAATGGGAGTCAGCCAGGTATATTGTGTCTGAGAAGGCGAAACTCCGTTCGCGAACATCTGTTTTAAGGTAAGGGATGGCACCCCAGGCATTATGGTTTTCGACTTCCTGTTCGCAACGGCGCCAGGGCATGATGTCAAAGCGGAATTTTACCCCCATCTTGGCCGCGATTTCCGCAAACAGTTCTGGCAGGAAGCTGTTTTCAACATCCTCGTTGATATAGGGCGGATAGATGTTGGTCGCGATCACGATCGGTTCCTGCGCCTTTGTGCTCAAAGGCAACAAAAGCAATGTCAGGGCCGCAATAATAAGCCGGTGAAACAAGGCCGTCTCCGGTGCCGAAAAAACAGGGGATATGTTTCATATGGCAAGCGGATCGGGATTGTTAAGGGGCTGAGATGCGCAAAGGTTTACTAATTGGTTTTTGCATTCGCTTCCTGCGTGAGTTTTTCCATATAGCTCAACAGATCGGCGATGGTTTCCGGGGTAAAGGAAAACTCCGGCATGGTCATGTTGTCATGCGAGACCGTAATGCCCTCGGCCAGTGCTTCTTCAAGGTTTTCGAGCGGCCAGCGTTGCCCGAAGCTGGCAAGGGCCGGTGCGGTTGTTATGTTCGGGTCGGGAAGGGGATCGCCTTCGAACTTGGTGTGGCAGCGCAAGCAGGTCTGTTCGGCAATCGATTGACCGCTGGTGACATCACCATATTCTTCGCCCTGATGCGCCATATAGTCACCAATGCCCCACATGCCCAAGGCAACAATCCCGGTCACAAGAATGACAAGGCTGGTTTTCTGCATGGTGCGCTCCCCAAAGGCGTGTTGGTCGGTTGTCAGATGATCGACCTGTATAGCAAGGCAAGGTAACGAATTTCCTAAGGCATGGTCGTTGCTTTTTGATGGCGTTATGAATAAAATAAAAAACGTCATACTATTTTGATCTGTTTCATTCAGGGGATACGGGAATGAGAAATTCACCGCTTTACGCATTTGCACTTTCGGTTCTGATCGCGACGCCTGCACTGGCACATACCGGGGCCGGGACGGTTTCCGGATTTGCATCGGGTTTTGGCCATCCGATGGGCGGTCTGGATCATTTGCTGGCCATGATTGCGGTTGGTATTCTGGCCTCTCAGCAGGGTGGCAAGGCGGTCTGGCTTCTGCCGGTTTCCTTCGTGGCAATGATGGTCGTCGGCGGAGCCTTTGGCGTTGCGGGCGTTGCCATGCCGTTTGTTGAGCTGGGCATTGTTGGCTCGGTGATTGTTCTGGGATTGGTTATCGCACTTGGAAAACATATACCGACGGGCGCTGCGATGGCTTTGGTTGGTGTGCTGGCGGTTTTCCACGGTCATGCGCACGGCACCGAAATGCCGGTTGATGCCAGTGGCATTGAATATGGCGTTGGCTTTGCGATCGCCACGGCCATTTTGCACGCAGTCGGCCTTGGGCTTGGTCTTGCGGTTAAAAAGATGGCCGAGAAAGTCGCACCTGTCGCTGTCCGCGTCGGTGGCGGCGTAATTGCGGCTGCGGGTGTTGCGCTTATGGCTTCTTAAATACCGAATTTTAAGTGTAGTGCTTCCGATCGATCTACATCGGACGCGTTTAAAAAAGGGGGTGGATGTTATGTCACCCCCTTATACATTGAGAGGCACGAACATTTGGTATGATGTTCGTGCCTCTTTTCATTTGGGAGCCTGCGTATACGCAGGCTCCCGGATCCGT